>SIHQ01000017.1 GCA_004762125.1 Oceanospirillales bacterium
TGAGAAAGAAGCTTGGAAAACTGGAAGCAAATGAACACTTGGACTAAAAATCAGAGTGGGCAATGTGTAAGTGGTTCAGGGTGTTCAAATGAACCGGAATGAGTGTTCAAGCTGACCAGAATAGGCACCCTGCACCTTATCCATCAACACTGCACGCACATAGAAAGGTTTTATTGCTTCAGGAATATCCCGTTCAGTTCTCGCGATACAATACCGATCCGTCCTTTTCTTTTGCAAAAGCAGCCCATGGCATTTGACGATATTAGGATGATCAGGAATTCTAAGGCTGTTTATCTCACCAGCCTCCATACCGTGATAACTTCTATCACTAGGAGCGTTATCGCCTTTTGATGATGTTTTAATGATTTTTATGGCAAGTTCTGTACCCGAAGCATCCCGCCAAACTGAAACAACCCCTCTCCCACCCACACCTAGATCACGTCCTGTCGGTGTAAATTCCGTCAGTTTTTCCAAAGCCTTTTCGGGAGATTCAGCTGACACAATATCTTTAGGTGGCTCTAAACGTTGAACAGCACTAGCTCCGGTTGCAGAGACGGCTCTGTGGGATACGGGTGTATTTTGAACTGATACTTTGTGCTCAAGAGATATGTTCTGAATTCCAGTTGTTACACTGCTCTTGCCAGGCTCAACTTTAGGTTGAGTTTCTGTAGGTACGTACGGCGAAGCACCACCGCCACTTGCGATTCCAGGATTCATCCTTGACCTCAAAAAAAGTTCTTATGATGAGGTTTTGGAGTGCCTAAACAAAGTTAAGTGCCGAACAAGCATGACAGAATCACTAACATTCAGAAGAATCAAATATTACGATACTTTTGGATGGACTAATTATTGCGAATTGTTACTCATGTTCTTGCCGATGAAAGAACAACTCAGTGACCGACTGCACACACTGTTCGTTTTTTTGCTGGGATGTTGATTCGTTCTTCTGCGACAATACCTTCTAATCTAAACACCACCGCACTGGCGGTAGGCCGTTTATCAGGGTTCTCATCCAGCAAATCCAGCAGCAGCTCTAGTAAAAGATCATTCTTGGCAAACACCTTACTATTGTAAGATAAAATTTCGCTCTTTTTTATTTCCCTGGAAAGTTTAGAAAATACTAATACTCGAGAATTCATGGTTTCTTTAGTTACTTCATCACTATCTTCAATTTGACCACGATCGTTAACAAGTGCAGGCATATAGCCCATGGCCAAACTCAACATAACAAGACCTAACGACCAAAGATCAGCTTCTAAACTGTATTTTCTTCCTATTACTTCAGGGGCCATATACTCGTGGCTGCCACACTTTCTAGTCAACGCATATCCCTCTTTCCATCGACCAACAAACCCCATATCGGTCAGTTTGATCGATTCAAAATCACCGTCCTTCAGGTTTACCAGAAGAATATTTTCAGGTTTAAGGTCTCGATAAATGAAGCCACAGCGGTGAATGTGTTCAACAGCAGCAGCTAGCGGCAGACACACATTAATGGCTAATGAGCGAGACGTTTCAAGAGCTGGCGATTTTTTATACTCTTCAGTTACCGAATCGTAATCTGATGGCATCAGTGCATCGAATAAATCTCCTTCATTCACACTTTCCATCAATATCGCCCGCACAAAATACGTTGAGTTTTCATCGGGAATATTTTGTTCTGACTGAATAATACGAAAGTTATTTGTTCTCTTTTCTTGTAAGAGTATTCCTTTACACTGAACAATATTAGGGTGTGCTGAAATCCTTAAAGAATTAATTTCACCTGTATTCATAGTCTGAAAAAAATCGCTTCTAGGGATATTTTTTTCTTTTCCCGAGCTTATTACCTTTATTGCTATCTCTGCTCCTAAGGCATTTTTCCAAAGCGAAACGATCCCTTTAGAACCACGACCTAGTTCTCTGCCTGCAGGCTTAAAATCCATCAGTTTTTCAAGAGCTTCTTCAGGAGAGCCTGCCGAAACAATACCTTCATGCAGTTCTAAGGGTTGAACAGATAACGACTGAGTGCAAACACCGGCTACAGAGACACCTCTACGAAGAAGCACTGTATCTTGATTATTCTCAGCGGAGGATTCTGAATGTATCGATAAACCTTCGATTCCAACTGTCACTTCCTCATTGATAACTTCAGCGATAGTAGGCATTTTTGTAAGCGCATACGGGAGTGCACCACTGACATTACCGATTCCAGAATTCATCCTTGACCTCAAAAATTTTTCTTATGATGAGGTTTTAGAGTGCATGGAGAAGGTTAAGTGCCAAACAAGCATGACAGAACCACTAACATTCTGAAGAGTCAGATATTACTGTGCTTTTGAACGGTTCATTATTGTGAAAGTTAAATCGTGCTCTTGGGTATGAAAGAGCAGCTCAGTGACTGACTGATGTTACTGTTCGTTTTTTTACTGAAGCGTGAGCTTGTTCTTCTGCAGCTGTAATGCTTTCTAATCTAAACACTGCCGTACTGGCAACAGGCCGTTGATCAGGGTTCTCATTCAGCAGATCCAGTGCTAATTCAAGTAAAGGATCACATTCTGTAAACACATTGTTTTTGTCAGACAAAATTTTATCTTTTTTTGCTTGTCTGGAGAGTTTAGAAAATGCCTGAACTCGAGAAATCTTAACAATGCGTCTTACTTTGTTCGACTCTTCAACCTCGCCACTATCATCGATAAGTGCTGGTAGGTAGCCCATAGTCAAGTCCAATATAACAGCACCCAACGACCAGAGGTCAGCTCCTAAACTGTATTTTTTATCTAGTACTTCAGGAGCCGTATATTCAAGAGTACCACACCTTTTAAACAGTATGTCTCCTTCTTTGCATCGATCAGAAAGCCCCATGTCGGTCAATTTAATTGATTCAAAATGACTGTCCTTTGGATTTACCACGAGAATATTTTCGGGTTTAATGTCTCGATGAATAAACCCGTTATCATGGATGTGTGCAATAGTAACGGCTAAAGGTAAACAAGTATTGATAGCCAGTAAGCGAGATACTTCAAGAAGAGGAGGGGCTTCATTATGTGTCTGAGTTCTCGAATCGTAAAATTTTGATGGCATCAGTGCGGTTGATAAATCTCCGCCACTCACTTTTTCCATCAACACGGCGCGTACGAAATACGGTTTAATGTCACAGGGAATTTCCCGTTCGGTCTGTACGATACAAAAATTATCTGTTCCCTGCTTTTGCAAAAGCATTCCCTTACATTGAGCAATGTTAGGGTGTACAGGAATCCTCAGGTAGTTAATTTCACCTGCATCCATACTATGAAAAAATCGACACGTAGGAGCGTTTTCTCCTGTGCGTGATGGCATTATTACTTTTATCGCTACCTCCGTTCCTGAAGAGTGTTTCCAAAGCGAAACTGCACCTCTGCCACCTACCCCCAATTCTTGAGATGTAGGCTTAAGATTTGTTAATTTTTCAAGAGCTCTTTCAGGGGATTCAGCCGACACAATGTGTTTGTAAAGCCCCAGAGGTTCAACAGGTAATGATCGAGCAGAGGCGTTAGTTACAGTGGCACTAATTAGAGAAGCACCTCCGAGGGATACAGCCCTATGCGATAGTTTTCTAGTTGGAGAATCTGATGTTATTGATAAGGCCTCAATTCCATCCGTCACTCCCTCATCGACAGCTTCAGCTACAGGAAGTATTTCTGTAAACATATATGAGGGAGTACTACCGTTATTACTTATTCCAGGATTCATCCTTGACCTCAAAAAATTTTCTTATGATGAGGTTTTGGAGTACGTGGAGAGCATTAAGTGCCTGACAAGCATGACAGAATGACTAACATTACCTATCTTCAGCCATTAATCGCCATAAGATAGGTAGAGATACCGCTTCTCAAGGTTCTGGTTGCAGTCAGTGATTAATACCAATCCATTTGTTTGCTACAAAAATCTAAATCCCAAGGTGCGCTGATACAAGTTCCTTTTATAAAAGTCCATAGTTTCAGATTTGGTGATGGGTCATTGGTATAAGCAGCCATAGGTGCAATAGTAGGCTTTTGTGACAACGAAGGGCATGGATTGCATTCATCGAACTCATTGCGTTCATTGCATTCCCCAATAGTGACCAGTGAGTCAAAATCAATATTGTTGTCCAGGATGTAAAAGTCATTATTGTTAACTGAAGCACATTGCTCTTTTTCAGTATATGGCTTTAGCACTGTTTCTTCTTCTGTATACTCAATCAAATAAGGTTTGACACTAACGCCTCTTTTATTTTTGATTACGACTTCAGGAAGTGCTATTACATATTGACCAGGTTTCATTTTTCTTTGTTTTAAAGAAGAAGTAATTAGCGATATTAATTTTATTTGAGTGAATTCGGTTTTGTTCTTCTGATTTAGAAAGGACTGATTTTTAATCGCACTTATGCATGTACTGTACCAGGCTAAAGTGTCTGAATAACTACCTGGAAAGTAACCGCAATACAGTATTGAATTGGCTGCATATTCCATAACATCTAATGCTGACATGTCATCAAAATCATCTAGATCATCTAGATGATCTAGATGATCTAGATGATCTAGATCATTAAGCAAATTCAAAGATATTAAGTTCGTTAATTCCTCATAGGGTATTTTTTTTATATTGAATAGATGAGTGATCACTCTATCACCATTCTCTGCAATTTCAACGTAAGGTATTAAAAATGATTCGCTTATTACTGATAATTTTTTAAACAACGTAGAGAAAATAAAATTTCTATCTTTTATGTTTTTTTCGCAGTATTGTTTAAATGTTTTATCTTTTATTTTAAAACAATCAATCATACCAATTGAGTGTTCTAGTTCGTACTGCCACTTATGAAGTTTATTTTGAACATACTCCTTTTTATTAACAATAACACTCACAGCACCGATAGTTTTTTTTTGTGAATAAGGAAATTCATTTTTAGAATCTGATTGTTTTTCGACATAAACAAAATAAAACAATGAAGGTAGTACTACTGCCGTAGTGATAATGATATAGGGTGACTTTAGATTGAGCGAGAATTTTTTTCTATCTTTTATTTTTATAATCTTAGAGTTTTTATGTCGCCTTGAAAAAGATATAGACGCTCTATTTATACTTTCTTCAGAAACAGTTGGCAAATCTGCTGGAATCTTGTCACGTACTTTCCTATTACTTTTTCTTGGTAGTACAGAATATCTCTCACTATCGTCATTCGTACCTCTGTTTTGCGAGCTGGGAGTTAATATGTTATCAGCTGATCTAGAGTTCGTTTTTGTTGATGTAAATGATTTAGTTATCTTTTGTATTTTTCTTTTTTCTTTTTGTCTCATATAACTAGGTTTTACTAATTCATCGTAATGCTTTGTCACAACGTCTGCAAAATCAGGATCTGTTGCTCTTTCTGTATTTCCGGGTATTCCTAAACGTTTCCCTTCAGAAAGAGCAATTAAGCGCAATCGATTTAGGTATTTTTCTTCTTCTGTTGGCATAGCTGCCATAGCAACATCTATATTCTTTGCTTCATAGGAGAGCGGCATAGTTGGAACAAAAAGGGAATTAGGACACTGGAGTGAGGTAATAGAATGCGATGATTCTTCATTTTTTAAAGTCACATCGATGCTATAGACTGTAATGAATCTACGTTTATCTTCAAAACCGAAAAATAGAGATGTTGTTTCAACACCTGAGTTACTAGTGAATTTCGTGCTGTATTTAATTGTCTGCTCATAAATTTCAGGCGTGTATTTGAGCTCTCTTAAATCGGTTATCTCTTTTTCCCAGTCCCATGCCTTACTATTGAACACAATCAAATCTAAATCATTGGTGCTTATAACTTCATCAGAGCTCATACTTTGATATTCTGCCCAAGGTACCGATAGTATTTTTCTATGATGCATTCTTTGAGCTTGACCACCAGTAACCGCTACACATTTGTTCTCAATTAATGAAGGGTTTTTTGTGACTATTCCATAAAATATATTGAAGGCAATATTATTGAGTTCATTTCTGTGATGCTTTAGTTTTTCTAATCCTATATAGTCTTCAGCACGACTGTATATTTTTCTCGCACCTCCCACACTTCTCGTTTTTATAGAAGGAGGAATTACTGATATTTCGTGTAATACTCTTTCAGTCAATATTTGTACTTCGGTGCCACTGCCTTCAGAACCCTTTGCCGATAGAACGCTATCTCTTTGAGGGATTGAGGTTGCAGTACTCGTATCAATGATCAGTGGGGTTATTTGTCTTATAAGTTCATGCGCATTTTTAATGCGCCCAGGCGTTAATGTGTTTTCCATTAGTTGATTACTGGGCTCAGCAGTTATTTTTTCAGTAAAGAGTTTTTGTTGTAAATAGTAAGATACGGGGATAGTCAATACTTGCAGTGTAAACCTTAATATTTCTGTACCAAGCCAAAGTTTGTGCCTCTGGTCTTCTCCTTGTATATAAAACGTACTAGGTAGAGTGAGAGCCCTACCATGAGTAATAAAAGAAGTTGAAGATGCATTTGGCGTAAAGGAGAGAAAATTTGATTGTGATTTTTCTGATAAGATGGAATGAACGGTGCTTAAAGTATTTGCAGATAACTGGTAAGCTGAATGAATTACTAGGCCGGCTTGTGTGTATTCAAGTGCTTTTTTTAATAAAAAGGCTGTTCCAATGAGTGCGACTGATTCGAATTGAAAACCCTTATCAAAAACATAATTCGATAGTTTTCGTCCACTAACATTAATAGAAAGTACGATTAATGGCGGTATAATCCAGTCTGCTATATTGGGATTTTCTATAAAAATATCCCAATTATCGGTCGATACAACGAAATTATTTCTCAGTGGAATATGATTGTTTGATTCTAAGTTTGTAGCTGGCTGGAAATAAGAATCCTGATCTTCAGCCATGATCAAGGCTGAAAAAAAAATGCCTATAGACACAAATAATGATTTTATTTTTAGAGTGGATAACATCTTGTAATACTCTATCGCCTAGAAAATGCGTTATCGCTGGATAGGCTTATTAATATTTTTAAAATAAGATCTAAAAATTTATTTTATTCTAGTTGAGTTTTGAATAATTACTAAGAAATTTCAGCTTTAGGTAAAATTTACACCCACAATCTATTTTCGCATTATGAACGTCCTATCTTCTCTGTTTAGGTGACACGCGAATTCATAAAAAAATAATCCCAGTTCTTACGACCAATCCGCTGGTTTTAAGATAACTCCGTACCCATTCAACCGGGTTGAGTTCTAGCGAATAAAACGGTCAGGGTTCGCTCGCATTTCTAAACGTCACGATACCGGAAATCGACATCATAAAATTCACTTCCAGACTATCAATAAAGTGTTACAGAACGCTGGCTTTGTCCAGATCAGCATGTTGCTTAATAAAACTGTGGTGTCATTCTAAGTATGGACAATGATCGATAGCTCAGCCTGTAGATGAATACGAAATTGCTCCTGCTGCACCTCTTGTTATCTGTCGAGTAAAAAATAGTCTATACCGTTTTCGCCGATAACCATTAGATACTGATTTATTGAACGCTACCTTTTAATCTCTACTCCCTTATTACTATGGCGATACACACACTTCTTCCGATAACTCTCCTGTAACAGACCACATTTTAAAATTAACAAATTTTCTTCAGGATATTCACTTCTTATGGCCATCAATCGTCGACAACTACTACAAGGTAGCTCCTCCCTGCTGGCTTTTGGAGCTCTCGGTACACTGACTGGCTGTCGGACAAGCAATCTTCTTAACTCTCTAACAAAAGATTCTCACAACATTCTGGATCTTCCTCCCGGGTTTTCTTACAAAGTTCTTCAAACCACCAAAGATAGAATGTCAGATGGGTTCATGGTTCCAGGAAGACCTGATGGAATGGCATCTTTCCAAGGAAACAAAGACCAGATCATTCTGATGAGAAATCACGAACAAGATCAGTGGAACTCGGAAAATAGTCCAATCCTTCAAGATCAGAGCAAAGAATACTTTTATGATAAATCCGCATACGGCGGAGTCAGTCGGCTTGTTATTGACCCTAACACCTTGAATGTTATTAGCAGTAACTTGGTTTTGGCTGGCACTAGCCGCAACTGCGCTGGCGGCCCGTCACCCTGGGGATGGGTAAGTTGTGAAGAAAATATAGACAGCGGACACGGATATGCATTTTTGTGTGACCATAATGCTTCGACGTTATCTCCTCCTAAAAAGCTGACGAATCTAGGCCGCTTTTATAGAGAAGCATTTGCTTTTGATCCAAAGACCGGCATCAGTTACATGACCGAAGACAGAGATGATAGCTGTTTTTATCGTTACGTTCCGGATCAGAAACATCTACCGTTTGGAAAAGGTCAGCTACAAACTTTAGCTATATCAGGCCAAGACAATTTCAACACCAGCACCCAGATTACTCCGAACGAGAGTTATCAAATCAACTGGGTAGACATCACCGACTCCGACCCAAAAGATGACACTTGCCGTTTTCAAGGGCAGGAAAACGGCGCAGCAATAGTTCACCGCGGAGAAGGTCTTTGGTTTCATAGTGACACTATCTACTTTTCTGCCACAGAAGGTGGTCGACAGGGTAAAGGTCAAATCTTCAAGCTCATTGAACTGGACAAGCCTCGAAACAAATTAGAGCTTGTTTACGAAGCGGGGAGACTGCCCTCAATTGTTAAACCAGACAATATAGCAGTGGCTCCCTGGGGAGATCTTGTCGTTGCAGAAGATGGGCGAGAAACAGACTTCATTAGTTTGATCAACAGAAAAGGACAGGTTTTCACTCTGGCAAGAAACAGGTTATCTCACAGCGAAATAACCGGTGTTAATTTTTCACCCGATGGTACGATTTTATTTTTCAACTTTCAGGAAGACGGTCTTACCATAGCTATCAAAAGGCCTTTTCAGGATTTTGCATCATAAAACACACAAACCTAAAAAGGCCCACATCTACTGAATTAAACCAGATTATCCAACATCTTCTGCTCACTATCAGGAAGCAAAGGAATCTCTTTTTCCGCTATCACTGTTTTACAAAGTCTCTTATGAGCAAATTTTGCTGTATTCCAGAGCGCGACTCCTGGACCAACAAGCAAACTTCCTACAAGCGTCGACCCCAAAAGCTTGTCCACCATAGAGTTCGACAGACCTCCATGACAGTAGCTGCCGGCAGGTTTCAAGATATCATCCAGAACCGCCACACCCATCACTCCACCAACCAGTAGAGTCGATCCCCTCACAAAGCCACTGGACATCTCTTTCAAAAATTTATAGGAAATCGCCAGAGCCGGATGACAACTTTCCAGATAATTATCCAGTTTTTTCGCTTTACCCGACATTCTGTCACACAACTTCATCATCTTCGTCAGAACAGGGTGTTTTTCAGTACCATCGAGCTCAACACAATAACGGGCAGAGTTCAGCGTTGCTTTCACCAAGCCAACGCCAGCTCCAGCAGCCGAACCTGTGATCAACAAAGGCAGGCGAATCGAAGAAAAAGGAGAAGGGAAAAGAATAGGCCAGCATCAAATCATACTGGCCAGGATAGATCACATAGTACTGGTTTCACGATCCGACTTAAGAGCACCCGCCAGATAGGTTTCAATTTTAGTTCGAACCTTATCGGTTGGATCCGTAAACTGAACACCAATTCCGGCCATTCGGGATGACCCTTGAGGTGTAATCCAGACCACTTTACCCGGTACTGGCAGCTTATCCGCCTCATCCATCAGCGTCAGACGGATGAACACTTCATCACCCAGGCTGTACTCTCGTGAAGTCGGTATAAAAAGCCCGCCACCGTTGATAAATGGCATATAGGATGAGTACAGCGAAGACGAGTCCTTAATTGTCAGCGACAGAATGCCTGACATCCCTCCCTTAGCCATATTAACTCTCCTTTTATTTGGAATTTATAGCTGTTTTATAATCAATAGCTACTTAAAATTAATCGTCAGCGACGAACTGTATAAGGTCTTGATACCGAATAAAAGCATCGAAATCACAAAGCCAGTTCAGAGCACTAATTCTAGGTATCGACTGAAAGCACCTTCCATCAATATCTGACCATTAAGGTTTCCACCTTCCAGTAATGCCTGGCGCTGTTTGATCAACCAATCTCTTTCTTCCAGAATAGCTCTGCCAGAGACCTTGGTCGCAATATAGCTGAGCATTTTTTCCTGATCAGTATTGCGAATATCGGATTCAGCAACGCCCTGCTCGAGCCTGACCGAATCTTCCAGCCAGCTAATCAACCAGGTCAGCGTTAATACCAGGTCACTTTTCTGCCAGTCTTTGGCCAGCTCAACAGGTGACATCGCCCCCTTGAATAAGCCTTTTACACAATGAGCCAGTTCAAGACGTTTTTCCAGCAAACCCTCATCAGCAAATCGCTTAGCTTCGAGTGGCGCATCCCCTGTCTGATCCAGCAGCATCGCCACTTGATCGATATGATTATCCAGATGCCCGGAAAGCCACTGCTCTGCCGAAGCACGATCAGGTGTAGCAAATTTTAGCTGCTGGCAACGACTGCGAATGGTCGGCAACATATCCCCGGTTCGAGCACTTACCAGAAGAAACACGGTATTGTCACCCGGCTCTTCCAGACATTTCAACAATGCATTAGAGGCATTAAGGTTCATAGCCTCCGCAGGGTTAATAACAATAACCCGTCGCCCACCCTGCTGTGCCGTTTTATGGGAAAACTCATTCAACTGACGCACCCGATCTATTCGAATAGGTCGACCGGGGTCATCAGGCTCGACAATCACAATATCCGGATGGGAGCCGGCTTTCAGCAACTCACATTCTTTGCAGAAGCCACAGGCCTGTTCATCAACGGGTGACTTACACAACAGGTAAGCAGCAAAGGCTTTAGCAAACTGTGCCTTGCCAACACCCGGCATACCACGCAACAAGTAAGCATGAGCAAGATTATCGGACTGTTGACAATGCACCAGCTGATGCCAAAGCTGTGATTGCCAAGGTAGTGGCTGCCAAGCCTGCATCAGCTTCGCTCTCCCAGCCGGCGCTCCAGCACCAACAATATTTGCTGTTTCACCTGCTCCAGAGATCCACCCGCATTAATCACTTCATACTGCTGTGGATAAGTTTTGGAGCGATTAAGATACTCCTCACGAACTCTCTCGAAAAAATCCATCTTTTCCTGTTCAATGCGATCCAGCTCACCTCGACCACGGGCACGAGCCATACCGACTTCAGGATCAACATCCATAAGCAACGTCATATCCGGACGACAACTACCCTGCACAAGATTTTCAAGAGTAGCAATTTGCTCTTGCTCAAGACCACGACCACCACCTTGATAGGCATAGGTTGCATCAGTAAAGCGATCACAGATGACCACTTTATCCGCCGACAGATCCGGCTCGATGTTATGAAACAGGTTCTGTGAACGAGCGGCAAACATCAACAACAGTTCCGTGGTGTCAGATAATTCTTCACCATGATGACTCAATAACAGACTGCGAATATCTTCAGCTACTCGAGTACCGCCTGGCTCACGTGTTTCTGTAAACTCAATGCCTTTTTCAGACATCCACTCTTTGATCAGGTTAACGGCAGTACTCTTTCCAGCACCTTCGCAACCTTCAATGGTCAGAAAAAAACCTGACATTCACTGACTCTCCGCTGGCGCATTCTGAGAAGAACGACTCTTACTTGAGCGATAGTCAGAACGACGCTGATAAATCTGATACTTTCTTACAGCCCGATTATGCTCAATCAGACTGTTTGAAAAGTAATGAGTACCATCACCTTTGGCAACAAAATACAGAGACTTACCCGCTTTGGGATGTAAGGCTGCATTGATCGCTTCTCGACCGACAAAAGCAATAGGCGTCGGCGGCAAACCTTTGAGCATGTAAGTATTATACGGTGTCTTTTCTCTCAGCATACGCCGGGTCAGGTTACCTTTATAGTTCTCACCCTGACCATAAATGACCGCTGGATCTGTTTGAAGGCGCATACCCTTATTCAATCTACGAACGAACACACCCGCTATTTCGGGTCGTTCGTAAGTAACACCTGTTTCTTTTTCCACCAGTGACGCCATGATCAGAGCTTCATAAGCCGTTTTGTAAGGCAAACCTTTCACTCGGTTCTGCCATTCTTCGGCCAAAACTTCTTTCATCCGCTCTCTTGAACGTATCAGGATCGAAGCCACAGAATCGCCGGAGTGAAAGAAAAAAGTATCCGGATAAAACAATCCTTCAGAATTCCCTTCAATATCCAGCTCTTTCAATAAAGCCTGAAGCGCCTTTTGATCCAGTGGCTCACTGAGCTTTTCATGGCTATTCAGTTCCTCCAGGGCTTCCGCAAGAATCTGTCCTTCTATCAACGACACCTCAAAAGAACGCACCTGACCTTCAATAAACAGCCCTAGCAATTCCCTGTGACTAATGCCCGCTGGAATCAGATACTCACCTGCTTTGATTCTGGAAGCCACCTGCTCCATTCGTGCCAATAGCTCCAGAAACTCTGATCTTTCTAGCCAACCCTCACCCGTCAGCCGAATCGCGACCCGTTTCATGGAGTCACCAGGTTCAATAGTAAACTCTAAACTCTTTACCCCTTCAGGGGCTGACAAAATCTGATTACCAAAATTATCAATCAATTTCCAGGCAACACCTGCGCCCAGAACCAACAGCAAAATACCGGCAATGGCTGCCAGCAGTAACTTCTTAACCATCAATGACTTCCATTAACTTATCCCTGACAGTACAGGTCACTGCACCCACCGGCCAACGCTCATCTCCACAAGCAATTACAGGCCAGACCCCATTCACGCTGTTGCAGACGAACACTTCATCCGCACCAACCAATTCCGAGAAAGCATAATCAAATACTTCCGTCTTCAAACCCCAGGAATTCGCACTATGCAGAATATATTCCCGACAAACACCTTTAACACCACAACGACTTAAATTCGGTGTTTTTAAAATACCGTCTCGCACAAAAAACAGATTCGACATGGTACCTTCAATAACCCTGCCATCAAAATCCAGCAGCAGGCCTTCTAGGCAATTCGAGTCCACACCCCACTCTCGGCGTGCCATTACATTCTCAAGACGGTTCAGATGTTTCATACCGGCCAGCACACTCTGCCCTAACTGGGTTTCACAGGAAAATAGATGTATACCGCTTTCTTCCGGCGTGCCTTTATAAGCAGGTAGATCATGGAATGACAGTATTCGACTGGAATCAGAACAGCCCGCAGGATTGTAACCTCGCCCACCTGAACCGCGAGTCAGTATGACTTTTAGAATCCCACGTTCTTGATTCACAGCCACTAGAAAATCAGCTATCTCTGCTTTCAACTGTGGAACTGAAAGCTCTATACCCATAAAGCAGGCGCAGGCACTCAATCTGTCCATATGAAGATCGAACAGAGTTGGCTGACCGCTCACTACTCGAACAGTTTCGAACAAGCCATCTCCATAAGCTAAACCTCTATCTGTCACTGAAATTGACGACGAAGTTTCACCATTTACCCGAACCGGATAGCCCGACATCAACTCTTCCAAATAGAAATTTCTATACAACATAGCCTGATAAAGGCTGAAGCTTGGTTAGTCTTTCAAAGACCAGGGAAGGTCTACTAGCGAATCTGACCAGGACAAGTCAGTCGAGCGGAAAGAATAGCCAAGCTTCAGCCGACATGCGCAAAACCAAATCAACCTAATTCAATTTTGAAAACAGCAAAGAAACATTAGTACCACCAAACCCGAAAGAATTACTTAAAACATGCTCCAGTGCAACATCCCGTGCTTGCCCCGGCACATAATCCAGATCACAACCTTCATCAGGATTTTTAAGATTAATGGTTGGCGGCACTTTATTGTCCCGCAACGCAAGAACTGAGAAAACAGCCTCGAGAGCTCCTGCTGCCCCCAACAAATGTCCTGTCATTGACTTGGTAGAACTAACAGGAACACTCAAAGCGGACTCACCAAACACAGAGTGAATAGCACGGGTTTCTGCAAGATCACCTGCCTGAGTTGAAGTGCCATGAGCATTAATATAAGAAACCTGATCTGGAGTTACACCAGCATCAGACAATGCTGCATTCATGGCTTTCGCAGCACCACGACCATCTTCCGGCGGTGACGTCATATGATGAGCATCGCCACTCATACCTACACCGCTCAATTCAGCATAAATAATGGCACCACGCTTAACAGCATGCTCATATTCTTCCAACACCAGAACAGCCGCACCATCCCCCAGAACAAAACCGTCACGTTTCTTATCCCAGGGACAACTGGCTTTTTCAGGCTCCTCATTTCTTGAAGAGAGCGCTCTTGCCGCAGAAAAACCAGCCATTCCCAACATGGAAGACGCCTTCTCTGCCCCACCAGCCACCATAATGTCAGCATCACCATACGCAATGGTTCTAGCAGCCATTGCCAGCCCGTGACTTCCTGAAGCACAGGCTGTTGATATTGCAAAATTGGGCCCCTGCAGGTTGTAGTGCATGGACAGCCAACCCGATGCCATATTAATAATGGCGGAAGGAATAAAGAAAGGTGATATACGACGAGGGCCTGAATTTTCAAGAGTACTGCAGCTTTGCTCGATACTGGTCAAACCACCAATACCTGAACCAATCACTACACCGTAACGATCTACATTGTCACCCTGAAGAAGCTCACTATTATGGAGCCCGGCATTCTTCATCGCCTCAATAGCCGCTGCCATCGCATACTGAATAAACACATCCATTTTGCGAGCGTCCTTTGGGCTCAACCAGTCGGACACATTAAAGTTTTTCACTGCACCACAGATTTTTGCGGACAACCGATCGGCATTCAGATGCTCAATCCAGCTTATCCCACTCTTGCCAGCCAACACCGACTGCCAGCTGGACTCAGCTGTTAAGCCGACAGGAGATACCGCCCCTAAACCTGTAATAACTACTCTTCTGTGTGACAAATCCCTCTCTCCCGCCTGACGCTGCTTATTGTTACTCTCTACCACCACGCTCTATCATCACTCTGCTGACTCAAGATGAAATAATTGTGACACTAACAATCTTTCAAGAGTAGATATCAAGATATTACTGGTACATGCTTTTTTATGCCATAAACACACAAAAGCCGCACACAGAGAAACTGCGCACGGCTTTTGTTTATCAGGTCTTCAGTCCGAAGACTGCAGCCCGATAGAAATCAGGCGTGAGCTACGACGTAGTCGATAGCTTCCTGAACGGTGGTGATCTTCTCAGCTTCTTCGTCTGGAATCTCGGTCTCAAACTCTTCTTCCAGAGCCATTACCAGCTCTACAGTGTCCAGAGAGTCAGCGCCCAGATCTTCTACGAAAGACGCACTGTTAGTCGCTTCTTCTGCTTTAACGCCAAGTTGTTCGCAAACGATCTTTTTGACGCGCTCTTCAATGGTGCTCATACCGGGTAATGCTCCTATCAATATTCGGGTGCGACCGATAGCCTGGAGGCCATGTCAGTCGCGGTCAATAACTATATATAAACGATCACAGTAATTTCAAGGACAGACAACGAATATTACTGCATTTTCTACTAAATCATCACTCAAATCATGCAGGCCAAGGGGCTTACCCCATGTACATCCCGCCATTTACATGAATCGTTTCACCAGTAATGTAACCGGCCACATCGCTGGCCAAAAATGCTACAACACCAGAAATCTCTTCAGGTTGCCCAAGGCGAGCCATTGGCACCTGTGCTTGCAAGAATGTTTTATGTTCTTCCGACAGATCCTTAGTCATATCAGTATCGATAAAACCTGGAGCTACTGTATTCACGGAAATGTTACGGGAGCCAATCTCTTTTGCCAGAGAGCGGCTAAAACCTTCCACGCCAGCCTTTGCTGCCGCGTAGTTGGATTGCCCCTGGTTACCCATGGAACCCACCACGGAGCTGATATTAATGATTCGACCCCAACGAGCCTTAGTCATACCACGAAGTACTGCCTTACTCATCCGAAAAATAGAACTCAGATTAGTATTAATCACATCATCCCACTGATCGTCTTTCATACGCATCAGGATATTATCACGGGTGATGCCGGCATTATTAACCAAAATAGCCGGTGCGCCAAATTCTTCGGTCACCGCTTTTACTACAGATAGGCAACTTTCACCATCGGATACATTTAACATCATGCCCCGCCCCTGAATGCCCGCCTGCTTGAACGCTTCTGTAATACGTTCAGCACCACCTTCAGTGGTAGCAGTGCCAACAACAACTGCACCTGCCTTTCCCAGATCCAGAGCGATAGCTTGACCGATACCACGGCTAGCGCCAGTGACCAGAGCAACCTTACCATCAAGGTTTGACATAGTTTCATCCTGTTTTTTACCGTGAGCATTTTGCATCACTAAGGACGATTAAAAATGCGTCTTTCGCTCACGGCTATTTTATTACTCGGTTGCCTGCAACGCTTCAAAGGCTGCCGCTGACTCCAGAACCACCACAGGTGCGCCACGAACGATTCGCTTACTCAGACCTGCCAGCACCTTGCCTGAACCACACTCCGCAAAACGGGAAACGCCCGTCTCTGTCAGAGTATTTATGGTTTCTACCCAGCGCACAGGACTGTATAGCTGAGCTACCAGGTTCTGGCGAATTTGCTCAGGCTCCGAGCATTGCTTAGCCGTTACGTTCTGAATCACCGGAATAGTGGGAACGGATAACTTAACGGTGGCCAATTCAATCGCCAGACGCTCAGCTGCCGGCCTCATCAGCGCACAATGAGATGGCACACTGACTGGCAAAGGCATAGCTTTACGCGCACCAGCTTCTTTAGCTAATTCAATAGCACGCGCCACGGCATCTTTACTACCTGCAATAACCACCTGACCAGGCGTGTTGAAGTTCACGGCTTCAACCACTTCACCCTGAGCAGCGCTCTGACAAACCTCAATCACCTTGTCATCTTCAAGGCCGAGAATGGCTGCCATGGCACCCGTACCCGCTGGAACTGCTTCCTGCATAAACAGACCGCGCTGACGAACAACACGAACAGCATCTGTAAACTTTATAACGCCGGCACATACCAACGCGGAATACTCACCCAGACTATGACCAGCAACAAAAGCGGGTCGCTCACCGCCTTTTTCCAGCCATAGACGCCAAAGCGCAACACTGGCTGCCAGTAATGCCGGCTGAGTATTTTCAGTTTTATTCAGATCTTCCGCCGGACCTTCACTGACCAATTTCAGCAGGTCAAAGCCGAGCACTTCAGACGCTTCAGCAAAGGTTTGGCTGACTATGGGCGTTTCAATGTGGTCAGCGAGCATACCCACTGACTGGGATCCCTGTCCCGGAAAGACAAATGCAAGTAAATCCGTCATTGCGATGCGTCATATTCCATGAGTAAGCAGCCGTAAAAAAACAGCTGTGAACAAACAAAAGAAAAACGGCCATTAACTCTCCGCATTTTCTTTCACTGAAAAAAACTCAGGCAATTATAGAAAAACTATCGCCTAAGGTGAGTAAATTTATGTTTCCAACTGCAAAGAGAAAACACTACCAGGGTTCAACTCTTTACCTGAGCCACACAGTATTACGCAAAAACCACTACAGTCATTCCAAAAATAGGCTTGATTTTCAGAGAGACTCAATAGTTCACAATTAAAAGCAACACCGTTTATACCAGTACATCTTCAAGACGGGAAGCCAGATTGACTGGAACTTTAGTCTCAGACTCTCTTACTGCCTGACAAATCGCTTTGTAAAAACCTTTCTCATCAGCCCCACCATGACTCTTGATGACCGTTCCATTAAGACCCAAAAGACTGGCCCCATTATTCAAAACGGGATCAACACGGCGATTAAAGGTTTGCAACTGACGCAACACCAGAAGATAAAGTAAACGCCCCCAGAATGACTCCTTAAACGCTTCTTTCAGGCCATCCTGTATCATACTGATAGCCCCTTCCCCTGTTTTTAACGCCACATTACCGACAAAGCCATCGCAAATAACCACGTCCGCCCTGCCATTAAACAGATCATTCGCCTCAACGAAACCGATATAATCCATTTCCTGATGCTGCAACTGTTTTTCCAGCATCAGAGTATGGGTTTTTCGAACCTGCTCATTACCTTTTTCCTCTTCCATACCAATATTCAGTAACGCAACCTTGGCTCTTTTTATTCCTTTAACAGAAACAACCTGCTGACTTCCCATCACAGCCAACTGATAAAGATGTTCAGGACTGCAATCAACATTAGCGCCCACATCCATCAATAAAGCACCGCCCTCACGGGTCGGAACCGTTACCGATATGGCTGGACGAGTAATTCCCGGAAACGTCTTCAGCACAAAGCATCCCATTGCCATCAAGGCCCCGGTATTACCAGCACTGACACAAGCAGACGCCTTTTCTTCTGCCAATAGCTGAAGAGAGCACCACATTGAGGATTTTTTTTTCGATCTGAGAGCTTGGGAAGGTTTTTCATCCATGCAAACAGTCGTTTCTGTATGATGAACACTGAGACGGGAACGATCGAATGATTGAATATCAGAAAGAAAAGCTTCTACCAGCGGTTCATCACCAACCAGTATCAAATTAAGCGAAGGGTATTTATCAAGAGCTCTGACTGCAGCTCGTATACGCGAACGGGGACTTTCGTCCCCGCTCATAACATCCAGCGCGACGGTCACTTTAGAAGCTCGTTCAGCACTCAATGTTACTTCTCCTTATCCCTGGAGCAGAGCACGAACGTACTCTGCAATCCTTAAGTAAGCAGAACTTACTCTTCGTTACCACCAGCAACGACTTTCTTGCCGCGGTAGAAACCTTCAGCAGTAACATGGTGACGACGATGAGTTTCGCCAGAAGCTGCATCTACAGACAGCTGAGCGGAAGTCAGTGCATCGTGGGAACGACGCATGTCACGCCTTGAACGGGTTTTACGGTTTTGCTGAACAGCCATGTGTCAACTCTCCTAGATCGTAGTATCTGTTTTCAATTTGGCCAGAACGCTGAAAGGACTTTCTTCCTCACGTTCCTCTTCTGCTTCAACAGCAGCCGCTCGAGCTTCTTTTTCGGTCTCAGTGCTATAAAACTGCTGAGCCGAGCACTCCTCAAGCGAATGATAAGCCACTAAAGGAACAGCCAAAATAAGCTCTTCCTCCAGAAGAGGCACAAGCTCAACCGGTTCATCACCGTACATTAACGGTTCATATTCTTCCGGCAAGGCTTTTGCCTGCTCATCCGTCAGAACTCCCATTAAAGAGAATTCTGCTCGCACTGGAATTGAGGCCACATCCAGGCAACGCTGACAAATCATGCTCAGCTTTGCATCGATACGCCCTTCCAGCACAACTCGGTTGCTTTCACTTAATGAAAAGTTTAAAGCAACCTGAACTTCGCCTTTATCATCAACCAGACTGTTCACCAGCTGGCCAAATTGATTCAGTGCCAGCGAACCTTCAAACTGCCTACCTTGACGAGCGAACTTGCGCGGGTCAAAATTTTTGGGTATTTGTCCGATAGCCATGAGCTCACGGGTTGATAGTTATAAGCGCGCCATAATAGGGCTAAGCATGGACAGTGTCAAAGGGTTTGGCAGGGTAAACTTGCACAAATTTCATCCCTGTACTTGCCTGTCTTTCAACAGAAAATGACAATATGCAATTTCCACCGGCAACCCCCTGATAAACCCTATGAAATTACTTCTTGCTTCCAGCTCAAGCTACCGACAATCCCTGCTACAGAGATTAGGACTGGCATTTCAGTCCCAATCTCCTGACATTGATGAATCACCACTGCCCGATGAAAGTCCGTCACAATTAGTTCGCCGCCTCTCCCTGAATAAAGCCCAGGCTTTAGCGAGCCAGCATCTCGATGCTTTGATCATCGCCTCTGATCAGGTCGCTCAGTTCCAGAAGCAAATTCTTGGTAAACCTCACACGATCGAAAGAGCCATTGAACAACTCTCATCATTCAGCGGTCACCTCGTTACCTTTCATACTGGTCTCTGCCTACTGAACGCCCGAACAGGTGACTACCAACTGGATTCCATTCCATTTACGGTTCATTTTCGCAATCTGACAGAAGATAAAATTCGTTTCTATATAAATGAAGAAAAACCTTTGGATTGCGCGGGCAGTTTCAAGTGCGAAGGACTGGGTATCAGCCTGTTTACAAAAATGACAGGCGATGATCCTAACAGCCTCATTGGACTTCCACTGATTCGACTGACAGAAATGCTTATCAACGAAGGGGTAGACCCACTCGATCCGAGTACTCATTAAGTGGGGTATAATTAACATCGAAACATAAGTTGACACAGATCAATACGCTCACCTCGCAGCATGCATAACCTTGACATAACACTTGCATGGAAAGCTTCTGTTTTGAGGGTAACAGAGTGGCGGCAGTTTCCATCACTTACAAAAAGAATGTATGAGGCCAGCATCATGTACCTAGATACCGTTGTAATCGCAGCCCTGATTGCCGTTGTAGCAACCATTGGTGTTGGCGTCGGTTTTTACTCCTTTATTCTCCAAGATATCAAAAAGCACAAGCAGGACTGATTCTTAAACGACAGATCTCGTACTCAATCACGAGGTTTGTCACTTTCACAACCGCTCACAAGAACAACTCACTACCTCGCCCCCTACGAATCTTGTGTAACGCTATCAAAACAGCAGCAAAACCAAACCCACCAACACCATCGACGCTGCATTTTTCCAGCATTACTTTATATCTGCCGCACTCTTCCTTTATGATCTTCTGACAATAACTATAAATATTCGACATAGATTGGTACTCGACCGTGCTCAAAAAAATACTTATAACTTTTTTACTACTATTGTTCGTCGTTCTTTTTTCTGGCGGTTGGTACTTTTCGACCGTAGTCCTCCAGCTCCCTATTAGCGAGTGTGATCAGGAGCATTATGTTTTCTGCGGTACGCCTGATGAGCAGGATCTGAATTACGAAGACATCAGCTTCACCACAGAGGATAACTTCCAGATTCCAGGCTGGTACATGCCCGCCACTAATTCCGACAAAGCTGTCTTACTGGTTCACGGTCGAGGTGCCGATCGCACAGAAGGCATGCGTTATGCACCAGCGCTGGTCAAAGCAGGATTTAATGTCCTAACCATTGATCTTCGCCACCCACGACAGTCGTCAGAAATCATCTCTACTATGGGATTTCATGAGCAGAAAGATGTAATCGCTGCTGTCAGTTTTCTGGAAAAACAAAAGCAAATAAAAAGCATTGGAGTTATGGGTTTTTCAATGGGCGGCGCCACCAGCGTACTGGCCATGGCAAAAGATCAGCGTATTAAAGCGGGCGTATTTAACAGCCCTATTGCCAATGTCGAAGATGTATTGACCGAAAACGGTAAAGCACTGTACGGACTGCCAAAGTACCCACTCATTCCCGTTGTCATGGAGATTTTCAGCTGGCGCGGCGATATAGATTTGAACAGGCTTCACGCTGAAGATTTGATCGCAGAGATATCGCCTCGTCCTGTCTACATAATGCACGGCACGACAGATCAGACTGTTGCCTATCATCACGGAGAAAAGTTGTTCGAGAGAGCCAAAGAACCAAAACAGTTCTGGAGTGTCGAAGATGGGCAACACACAAGACTATGGCAAGCTAACAGAGAAAAAGCAGAAAACAGTACTGTGAATTTTTTCCATAAACACCTCTAACACAAAGCAAAGAGTGAGAGTCTTATTTATGAAAATAAGCTCTCATTCATTACAATCCGACCTTCTTCTGCAACAACAGCTTTTTCAAAACACCGCTGAAATCAACCCGTGGCTCCCGCCCGTAAAGCTTCACTGCACATACCGTAAACTTCTTATTATTTTAATTTCTCATACGCTCGACCCCAAAAAAAACAGACAGTAAAATCTTGTTTAGAGCATGGATATGAACTATCCCTTATAACTCAAAGAGGGCAGTGTCATGAGCAGTCGTCCTCTGTTGTCCCGCCTTTATTCAGTCCTGTTTCTACTATCAATCAGCTTTGGCTTGATCTCAGTAAAAGTCTACGCCCAAGGCATCAGTAGCATTACTTTTGAACCGGCTCAGTTAAGAGCAGCTCAGAAGCAACAAGCTGGATCACCTGAAAACTCTTTTGATCGACTAGGACTTAAAAGCAGACAATCGACCAATAACACCGACCCCTACTCCGGAATAATTGCCGATGAACAACCGTTCGAGGCAACGGAGATTACTGAAGCATCCCCCAAGCCACTGGTGATAAAGTCCAATGGAAATGAGTACCTCTGGCAGACTGAGGATGAAGACACTCTTTACCTTCTGGAACTGGAAACACCTGTTTGTAGAAATCAACTGTCTGATAAGAACGCCAGATGCATCCCGGATGAAAGAGTCGAGCTCAATATTGGTGCTGACGAAGCTCTATTTTCTGCTCTTCCTTTTGCTTTCGCCCCTTTGATGGATGCAAGAACGCTTGAGTTCAACTTTCGTTGACTGGAAACGAGCCGTACTGCTTTGCTCTGAGAACAATACACTTTTCGCAAAAATCCCTTTTAAAGAATACGCCCCTTGCCTTTCATCCACTATCAAACAACTCTTTTGCAGTGGAACAAACTGCAGTAACCCTCAGTGCGCAAAATATAAACACCAAGAGCCTAAGCCACCCCTTTTTCTGTACCATCAGCTAGGGCAAGTCCAATCTTTTTGCCCATTATGCCCACCTGCCGGTGAACTGAATCCCGGCTGTAATATTGATTTTTGTATGACGTGCTCTGAGGCAGTTTCGTCCTTACTGCCTCAGGGTCAGAGCAACCCTCAGAAATAACGCAGAACCCCTGACTCTGGCCCTGCGTATCACCATTAGCGTAGAGTCAGAGAATCACCACCCATCATTTTGATAGCCGTTGCAGAAACACCGGCACCAAACTCTCTGGCAAACTGTTCCAGCGGGCTTAAGCGATAGCTAAAATCAACGATTTCCTCTTCACCTACAATATCTCTTGCCACATAACCAGTACTTCCCAGACCATCAATAAGTCCCAGTGACTTTGCCTGTTCACCTGTCCAGACCATTCCAGAGAAGATTTCAGGATTATCCTTAAGACGATCTCCTCGACCTTTTTTCACAACGTCAATGAACTGATTATGAATAGTATCCAAAGACTGCTGCCAACGATCTGTAGCCTCTTCATCCAGTGACTGGAATGGATCATTAAAGGCTTTGAACTCACCAGCCGTATAGGTACGACGAGTAACACCCAGTTTTTTCATTGCATCAACAAAACCAAAACCGGAGGAAATAACACCAATGGAACCTACCAGACTGGCCTTATCAGCATAGATTTCATCCGCAGCTGAAGCCACGTAGTAACCACCGGAAGCACCAATATCCATAATAACTGCGTAGAGAGGCGTTTCTGTATGGAGACCACGAAGACGTAGAATCTCATCATAGATATAGCCGGATTGAACAGGGCTACCACCTGGACTGTTAATTCTGAGAACAACCGCCTTGGTGTTCTTATCCTCAAACGCAGCCCTAAGACCTGACACAACAGTGTCAGCATCTACATCCTGACCAGCACCAATAACGCCATTCATTTCAACCAGCGCCGTATGACTGCCGCTGGTTTTTGCTGCTGAAACACTAGGATTGACTGACTTATAAACCAGACCCATAGAGATAAACAGCCAGGTAAACGTCAGCAGTTTGAAGAAAATCCCCCAACGACGCGCACGACGTTGCTCTTTCAGCGCACCTTCCGCCAATCCTTCGACCAGCTTCCACGCCTTATCATCGCTCTTGGAAGCAGGTATAGATTCCTGCTCATTCCAGTTATCACTCACTCAATATTTCCCCCGAAATTATTTTAAATATCACTTGTCGAGCCATTATTGCTCGGTCAACCAGTCGATCAATCGATCAAAAGAATCCACAATCAGCACTGATTGATACTGTTTTAGATTTTCTGCTCTCTGGGCACCGTAAGTCACGGCAACACTATCAATTCCAGCATTTGCAGCCATCTGCAGATCAAAACCTGCATCCCCTACCATTAACGCTTTCTCGGCCGGAACTTGCAGCTCTTCCAGAATCTGCTCAAGCATCATCGGATGAGGCTTGGATTTAGCGTCGTCTGCCGTGCGACTGGTACTAAAGAACTCATGAAGCTGATTATCCGATAACGAACACTCCAACCCTGCGCGCTTCTTTCCCGTCGCTACTGCCAGCTTCATACCTTTCGCTTTCAGGAATTCCAACCCTTTATAAACACCCTCAAAAGAGCGAGAAGGATTTTCTTCCAGTCGAGAGTAATGAATACGATAAGCTTCTCGATACTTATCCACAGCTTCAACACCAAGGTTCGGATACAGCTGAGCAATCGCCTTGCCCAAGCTAAGACCAATAATACCTTTGTAAGCCTGATCACCATGAATCGGTAATTTTTGCTCTTCAGCCCCACACTTGAGTGCTTCAACAATGTTCGGCACCGAGTCTACCAACGTACCATCCCAGTCAAATATGATCAGGGAATAATCCTTTTTCACGATCATCTCTTCTCTTTATAACGTTTCAAATGAATCAGTCCTCAGTACTACTCAAGGTTTCCAGCACCCTTTGAAGATCTCTAGGCAACGGAGCATCAACCACCAACAGCGTTCCATCCAGAAGTTTCAAATTCAGCTGCGCGGCATGCAAAAACAAGCGCTTAAGACCAAACTTTCGGAAGCGTTTATTTTCTTCATCCTTGGTGTATTTCTCATCACCAAGAATGGAATAACCGGCATGCAAACAGTGCACTCGAATTTGATGAGTACGCCCGGTAATCGGACTAGCTTCTATCAGAGTGGCCGGTTCGCCTTGATGATTGTATCGCTGCAGTACCTTAAAACTGGTTTTCGAGCGTTTACCTTCATCAATATCAACCGTTACAACACGCTCACCTGAGCGCAGAGTGTTTTTCAATAGCGGAGCATTAACCAACACCTTGCGGTTCGGCCAACGGCCTACGACAAGTGCGTTGTAAATTTTGCTTATATGCTTTTCCTGCAGTTGCGCATGCAGGTATCGCAACATACTGCGCTTTTTGGTCATCATCAGACAACCAGAAGTATCTCGGTCAAGTCTGTGTACCAATTCAAGATGACGCTCATCAGGGCGAATTTTGCGAAACGCTTCAATCACACCGTAATTAATACCACTACCGCCGTGTACTGCTATACCCGCCGGTTTGTTAATAATGATCAGGGTTTTGTCTTCATAAATAATGGATTTTTCAAGTTTCTCTATTAATGCTGCACCCGGATTAACAATCTTTTCCTTTTCGGAAGTTCTAACCGGTGGCACTCGGAGCAAATCACCGTCCTGTAGACGGTAGTCAGCGGTCACACGCTTTTTGTTAACACGCACTTCACCCTTGCGAATAATTCTGTACACCCGTGTTTTGGGTACACCTTTAAGAATACGTGTCAGGTAATTATCCACCCTCTGACCGGCGTACTCCTGATCGATATTGATCATTTGTACCACTGGGCGATTTTCCTCGGTTTCCCGAGAGTCGTTCTGTTGTCTATCCATGGCGCTATATTACCAGCATTCGTTCATTTGAAGCACTTACTGATTACTGATATAGTTGAAGGGCTGCCTTACACACATTCGAAGAGGCAGTTAGATTTGCGAAACCTGAGTACGGCCAACAGCGGAAAAGCAATAAAGCCCCCTGATAGTGAGCCGATGAATCTCAGGACAGACGAAATGACCGCACGGTAATAAGCAAGCCGTGTAAGATAAACGCGCTACTCTCTTTCAAGCAGGGCACCCCCGAATTCCGGGCGCGAGGACATATTGCCGGGACGATGAGATCCATATTCGGACGATTTGATCAATAACGCCGAACTCCCGGTATTTAAGAATTCCCCGCCCAAGACAGTGGTAATGATCAGTAAGCGATCTTTACCACGATGACTGCTATATCGTTACACAGACAGCAAAATGTGCTGGTAACGTGAGTCTGATAGCAGCGTATTTAAAACCGGCAGTTCCGCAAACAGACGGGCCGGAATAAAATGAAAACGGGCAGTGCCAGCTTGAGAGGCTAGCCTCTGAACGTATCGGTACTCTATGAAGAGAATGTTAATCAACGCGACTCAATCTGAAGAGTTGCGTGTAGCGCTGGTTGATGGCCAGCGACTGTACGACCTGGATATTGAATCCGGTGCTCGTGAACAGAAAAAAGCCAACATCTATAAAGGACGCATTACTCGGGTTGAACCTAGCCTGGAAGCCGCCTTTGTTGATTTTGGTGCAGAACGCCACGGTTTTCTTCCACTAAAGGAAATCTCCCGTGAATATTTTACTGGTTCTCACCACGGTGGCCGTCCGAATATCAAAGGCGTCATTAAGGAAGGCCAGGAAGTTATTGTTCAAGTAGATAAGGAAGAGCGTGGCAACAAGGGTGCAGCCCTGACTACTTTGGTCAGTCTGGCTGGTCGCTATCTTGTGCTTATGCCCAACAACCCTCGTGCCGGTGGTATCTCCCGCCGCATCGAAGGTGACGAGCGTGCTGAACTGCGCGAGATTCTTAACAATCTGAACATTCCGTCCGAAATGGGCGTTATAGTTCGTACTGCTGGTCTTGGTCGTTCCAAGGAAGAACTTCAGTGGGATCTGGATTACCTGCTGCAGCTCTGGACTTCTATTAAAGAAGCCTCGCAACAGACAGCACCTATTCTGATCTATCAGGAAAGCGATGTAATTATCCGTGCTGTCCGTGATTACCTACGCCAGGACATTGGTGAAGTTTTGATTGATAGTACTGTTGCTCTGGAAAGGGCTCTGGATTTCATCAAACAGGTCATGCCTCAGTATCAGAGCAAGATCAAGCTCTATAAAGACAGCATTCCTCTATTCAACCGCTTCCAGATTGAATCCCAGATCGAAACGGCCTTCCAGAGGGAAGTGAAATTACCTTCCGGTGGTTCCATCGTGATCGATCCAACTGAAGCACTGGTTTCTATCGATATTAACTCCGCACGTGCAACTCGTGGTGGTGACATCGAAGAAACAGCTTTGAATACCAACTTGGAAGCAGCCGACGAGATTGCCCGCCAGCTTCGTTTACGTGACATTGGCGGCCTGATTGTGATCGATTTCATCGACATGAGTCAGAATCGCAACCAGCGTGACGTTGAGAATCGTATTCGCCAGGCTCTGTCTATGGATCGTGCCCGCGTACAAACCGGTCGTATTTCTCGCTTTGGTTTGCTGGAAATGTCCCGTCAGCGCTTGCGTCCATCTCTGGGTGAAACAAGTGGTGTCGTTTGTCCTCGCTGCTCTGGTCAAGGCACTATTCGCGACATCGAATCTCTGGCTTTATCCATCCTTCGCTTGATGGAAGAAGATGCTCTGAAGGACAAGACTTCCGAGATTCGTGCCCAGGTACCGGTTTCTGTTGCAGCCTTCCTGCTAAACGAAAAACGCCAGAACATCGCCGAAATCGAGAAACGCTGCAATATTCGCATTGTTGTTATCCCAAACGCTCACCTGGACACTCCTCACTACGATGTTCAGCGCCTGAGAGACGATCACGTTACTGAAGGTTCTGAAAGCAGCTACGAACTTCTGGAAGCTGAAGAAAGCGTAGAAGATGAGATTCAGGTTGCACCTTCCAAGGCTATCCAACGCCCGGAAGCTGTCGTTAAGAACGTTAAGCCAGCTCAGCCAGCTCCAGCGCCTGCACCTGCTGCACAACGACAGGAAAAATCAGGTCTGCTGAAATCTCTGGTCAGTTCGATTGGTAGCCTGTTTGGTGGCTCTGAAGAGGAGAACACCACTCAGACACGCAGCAAAAGCAGTGAGCAGAAACCAGCTCCTCGCCAGCAGCCGCGCCCAAATCGCGACAGTCAGAGAGACAATCGTTCCAGCAACAAACCGCAGCAGCGCAGCAAGCCTCCGCAGCGTCGCGACCAGGATGAAGAACGTCCTCGTAACGATCGCCGCCGCAATGACCGTCCAGAACGCGCTCCTCGCCAGGAGGAACGTAAGGAACGCGCTCCTCGTCAGGAAGAACGTCAAGAACGCGCTCCTCGCCAGGAAGAACGTCAAGAACGCGCTCCTCGCCAGGAAGAACGTCAAGAACGCGCTCCTCGCCAGGAAGAACGTCAAGAACGCGCTCCTCGTCAGGATCGCCATGAACGTGGCCACCGTCGCGACCACAACGATCGTCAGGAAGAGCAACCACGTCAGGAACCTGTAGCAGAGCAACAGGAGCAGAGCTTTGATCAGCAGGATGACAGTCGCCGCCGCCGCCGCCCGGGCTCTGCTCAGCGTCGTCGCAACAACCGTCCATCCCAGCGCGATAGAAATGTTCAGGACCAGCCAGTCCTACCTTCAATGTCGCAACCTGAAGCTGAAAATCCTGCACCTGCAGTAGCTGCCGAGCAATCAAAGCCTCAGCCTGCTTCTGCCAAACAGGAAAAGTCAGCCGCAGTTGTCGAAGCCAAAGAGCCAAAAGCTCTGCCGCAAGAGAAAGCACCTGCTGCGAAGGAAGAGATTCACAAAGAAAAGCCTGAAGCAGAATCTCCAGTGACTGAAGCTAAGCCTCAGATGACTGAAATGGCTAAAGCCGTAGCTGCCACAAGTCAGAGAGAACCTGCCGCTATTCAACCTACTGCAACAGCCACTGTTGAAGCAGAAGCTTCTGCTACGAAAGCTGAAGTGAAAGCTGAACCAGTAGCTAAGTCTGAGGTTAAACCTGAAATAAAAGCTGAGCCAATAGCCAAGCCTGAGGTGAAAGCTGAGCCAATAGCCAAGCCTGAGGTGAAAGCTGAGCCAGTAGCCAAGCCTGAGGTTAAACCTGAAGCAAAAGTTGAACCGGTAGCCAAGCCCGAGGTTAAACCTGAAGTAAAAGCTGAACCAGTAACTAAGCCTGAGGTTAAACCTGAAGCAAAAGCTGAATCAGTAGCTAAGCCTGAAGTTAAACCTGAAGCTCCAAAGAAAATGGCAGAAAATCCTTCTGAACCTGCTCCGACAGTTACAGAAAAGCCTGCTCTAGAAGCACAGACCGCACCGGCCGAACGCCGCCAACGCAGAAGAGCTTCAAACGACCCACGCTTAAAGCGTAAACTTGAGCAACAGAAACAGGCAGAAGCAGCGAAAGAAACGCCTGCAGCAGCCCGCATTGAAGCTCCAGCTAACACCGCTGTTGAAAAAACGGTAGTACAGGCAGAAGTAACTCAAACAGCAGAAACGGCTGATCGTCCTGCCTCTACTTCTCAGGAAAACTGAGCAATAGAATCCAAAACGTGATCCGTAAAAAAAGGGGCCAATAGGCTCCTTTTTTTACGTCTGTAAGAATCTACAGTTTAGCCAGCAGTGCGCCATCAAGATGATAGATATCATTTCTGAAACGAATACGACCCTGTTTATCCGGCCAGGCCGTAAAGTAGACAAAATAGAGAGGGACTTTTTTTCTTAATTTCAGTCTTCCTGTCTCTTTCTGTTTCATGAGTCCGTTTACCTGCTTACCCATTCCCTGATACTTCAGAATACTACCAATCAACTGATCAATATTTTCTACTCGGGTACAGCCGGAACTAAAGGTTCTAACCTCTCTCTTAAACAGCTCTGGCCTGTCTGTATCATGAAGATAGATGCTGAAGGCATTTGGCGAATCCAGCTTAAATCGACCCAATCTATTTACTTTTCCCGGTTTCTGTTCAATACGATAGGGAAAATTACGACGACTGTACTGACTCCACTTAACGGTTGAGGTATCAACCTTTCTAGCACCTGCTTTCCAGCCAGAATAGACAGAGAACCCTTCACGCTCGAGAAAACCAGGGTCTTTCTTAACTTTTCTAAGAATGGATGTTGATGCAATGGAACTGGGCACTCGCCAGTAAGGGTTTACAGTAATGCTCTCAATCTCTTCCTGAAACACAGGTGTCTGCCGGGAAGGTTTACCAACAATGGCTCGAAAATGACGCTTCTTGTTTTCACCTGTAACCCAGGCCACATTAAAACCGGCAATATCAACCATCACGTGAGGATAAGGCAATGTTCTGGGTAACCAGCGCATACGCTCCATATTCACCTTAAGAATCTTGATTCGATCAAGAGTCATCGCCACAAGAGCCCTTCTTGCTCTTGGACCTAACTGACCATCAGCGTAAATACGATATTTCTTTTGCACTCTTTTAACAGCCGTTTCATGGGCAAGCGAATATTTGCCTGCAGGAAGCCGGTCTGCCATATCCAGATCCACCAACCACTGATTCAGTTTCAACAACGAAGGGTGACGATCACCTTTTTCCAAAATCAGATCTTTGGGGAAATGCTCTTCCACACCGACAACCCACGCCTCCAGTCGCTTCAAGGCTGCTACAAAATGGCGATATTGAGGGAGTTTGGATTCCACCAAGTCAAGACTATCAGCCCCCATATGATCTTCAAGCACAGGCAAACTAGGCCTATCCTGTATATGCCAGCTTGGCTGATAGATGGCGGGTTTGAGCCTGCCGGTATCCAGATAAGAAGCATACTCATGGGCAACCTGCCGTACATTCTGGAGAGAAGGATCTGAAGCCAGTTGCAACCATTTGCTCTGAGGAATGTCGATGCCGTGTTTGGAAGCTGTGGACATCCACTGAATCAATTGCTGACTGCTTGGACCGTCTGTATCGAGCACCTCAGCCAGCTCGGGCTCAGATTCTTGATTCACCACAGGAATGGATAGCCAATCGGAAGACTCAGCATAAAGAGACGTTGAGACACACAACGATAACGCCAGGAACAGTAAACTGCGCATGAAAACTCCGTATATCAGTAAAGCCAAGCCTTACTGCCAACAGGCTTTCAATCAATTTGTTGTATTGATAAGAGTAGACAGAACAGAGAATGTAAAAAGGAATGAATAAAAGGAATAGCGCCGGACTTTTGTCGGGCGCTGAAAACGCAGGTAATCAGTAAATTCTAGGCTCTATTTCCAACTCAACCCCGAATTTGGCCAATACCGTTGAGCGAATATGATCCGCCAGTACCATCAGCTCTTTTGGCGTTCCTTCACCATGGTTTACCAAAACCAGCGCCTGCTTTGAGTAAGTCCCTACCTTTCCCATGGTAAAACCCTTCAAACCAGCCTGATCAATCAGCCAGCCTGCAGCCAACTTCCACTGATCACCGAATGGAAAGCAAACCAGGTCAGAAAATTCCTGTTTCAACCGCTCTACCTGATTACCAGAAACAATCGGATTCTTAAAAAAACTACCTGCATTTCCCATCAAAGCCGGATCCGGTAACTTCTGACTGCGAATGTCACAAACCACATCACTGATCATTTCAGCGGTAACAGGTTGACCAGCAGCCTTCTGCTGAACAGCTTGCTGCAAATGACCATAAGCAAGCCCTGGTGCCAACCCTTTGTTTAATTCAAAGGTGACAGAGGTGATAATAAACTGATCTTTGAGGCTGTTTTTGAACACTGAGTCGCGATAACCAAACAGGCACTCTTTTCGATCAAAGATTCTCAATTCACCCGTACGAACATCCAGCGCTTCAAGATTATGGAAGACATCCTTTATCTCAACACCATAAGCGCCAATATTTTGAATGGGAGCTGCACCCACATTACCGGGAATAAGAGAGAGGTTTTCCAGCCCATACGCTTTGTTTTCGATCGTCCACAGCACAAATTCATGCCAGTTTTCACCAGCCAAGCACTTCACCAGCACACAATTATCCTGCGGCACTATTGAACGACCTTTCAGGCCAACGGCTAGAACCAGCGCCTTCAAGTAATCACCAAGAATCACATTGCTACCACCACCAAGAGGCACCAGTGGCAACTTCTTTTTTTCTGCGAAGCTAAGCGCTAACCTAAGATCTTCAACGGTTTCAGCCTGACCAAAATAACGGGCAGAAACATCAAAACCAAAGGTATTCAGCTGACGAAGTGAGTAATTTTCAAGGATATTCATGAAATCAGCGATTCCCAAGGGAATGTTGGGAGCAAATATATTCAAGCAAAGCTCGACTGCCCGTTTCTACCAGGTCCAGCACATGAGAAAAACCTTTAGCTCCGCCATAATAAGGATCAGGAACTTCCTCCTCATCCAGATCACCATGGAAAAGGAAGAGTGACAGTTTGTGTTGATACTCTTCAGGGCAGCGCCGTTGAAGCTCAATCAGATTATCCACGTCCATGGCGAGAAGATAATCCATCTCAATAAAATCTGAATCCATCGTAGCCTGTGAACGAACATAACTGAGATCGTAACCCCGTTTCGCAGCTTCTTCTGAAGAGCGACTGTCCGATTTTTCACCTTCATGCCAACCACTGGTACCGGAAGATTCCACTTGAATCCGGTTATCCAGTTTCTGTTCCCTCACCATTTGTTCAAAAACACCATGAGCAGTAGGTGAGCGACAGATATTTCCTAGGCAAACAAACATCACCTTGATCATAAAAATCCTTTTTCAGATTCAGGCACTGGCCAGACGTTTTTCCATCAATGCTCTGACAGCCGCCAAATCAGCCTCAGTATCGACACCATGAGGTGGCGTTTCCAGAGCATCGGCTACATGAATACGGTGACCATTCCAAAGCAGGCGCAGCTGTTCAAGGGATTCAAGGGATTCCAACGGACTTTGAGGCCAACGAACATACTGATTCAACAAGCTGACACGGTAGGCATAGATACCAATATGACGACGAAACAGATCCAGCTCCGGCAAAGCCTCATTATTAGCAGCAAAATCATCCCGAGCCCAAGGCATGGGCGCACGACTAAAGTAGAGAGCATAACCCTGAAGGTCTGACACTACTTTAACCACATTAGGATTAAACAGGTCATCACAGGTCTTAATAGGTTCTGCCAGGGTTGCAGCACCGGCATCGGGGGCTTGCATCAGATTTTCTGCCACCTGATTAATAACTGATGCCGGAATCAGAGGTTCGTCACCCTGAACATTAACAATCACCTCATGGTCCGCCATCTCATAGAGGCGGGTCACCTCCTGAAGGCGATCGGTTCCTGAAGGGTGGCCTGCCAGGGTCATGCAGACCTCAGCGCCAAAACCCTCAGCTACCTTCACGATACGCTCATTATCCGTAGCAATAATCACCCTGGTAGCATTGCTCTCACAGGCACGATCGTACACATGTTGAACCATGGGCTTGCCACATATATCAGCCAGCGGTTTGCCAGGCAAACGACTGGAGCTGAAACGAGCAGGAATAACAACTGTAAAGGCCGCATTACTCATCAGGCAGAACCTTCACCTGCAGCATCACCTTCAGGTGAGGAAGCTGGAGTTTCACCGCCATCAAGGCGTTCATCAACAGTCAAAGTACGAGCTTCATTATCGAGCATCACTGGAATATCATCACGAATAGGGTATGCCAGACCACAGGGGCGACAGACTAGTTCAGCTTCATCCTTACGATACTTGAGGTCACCTTTGCACAATGGGCAGGCGATAATCTCAAACAGCTTCTTATCCATGGGAATCCTTGTTTGACCACACTTGCGGCCCTTTGGTTTCAATCAGAGTCAAAATTCGTTCAAAAACCGATTCTGGCATTTTCGCCTGAACCGGCAGATACCAGAGCCTGTCACTATTAAAGGCCCGGCATTTAACGGCATCTTTCGCTGTCATCAGTACAGGTAGCTCATCACCGAACTGCAGATCCTGCTCGGTAAAATCATGATGATCGGGAAAAGGGTGCCTTATTACCTGATACCCCTGCTGCTCCAGCGTAAGAAAGAAGCGCTCCGGATTACCAATACCCGCAACCCCATGAATCTCACCTTTACTAGGCAGGCTCAGCTGTGTTTTTCTGGTAACAGGTTTAACGCTATCCGGTTGAAGGTGAAAACTGTCAAACGCTACATCCAGCGTTTCTTCAGCCTGACCGTTAACCAGTACCAGATCGACCGTTTCCAGTCGCTCAGGTCGCTCACGCAATGGCCCAGCCGGCAAGCTCAAACGGTTACCCAACATACGGGCACCATCAACCACTGCCAGTTCAATATGTCGCACCAGATTATAGTGCTGAAGGCCGTCATCGGCGATGATCAAATCACAATCAAACTGTTCAATCAGCGCTCTGGCTGCAGCAACCCGATTTGGGTCTACCACCACAGGAATACCTGCCTGATTGGCCAGCATCACTGGCTCATCACCCACTATTTTAGGGTCTGAGTCTGCTGTCACTGACACTGGATAATTCAAAGCACTGGAACCAAAACCACGACTGGCAATGCCTGGACGATACCCTTCTGATTGAAATCGTTTAATCAGACTGGCCACCACTGGTGTTTTACCCGTACCACCCACCGAAATATTGCCCACCACAATGACCGGCACAGAAGGCTGCCAGCGATCTGCTGCCAACTTTTTCATCTTCTGTTGCTGAGCAATATTTTGGTAGAGCCAGGAGAGCGGTGACAGCAGACGGGTCCACCCGCCGGTGCTGTACCATGACTTAAGAACCGAGTCGCTGAAACGATCCTGCCAGCGACGGGATTCAAGTGACATCAGTTAGCTGACTCTCTGGACTGACGAGTGGTCATACTGAGATTGGCAAAGCCGAGTTGGCCAGCAGCATCCATGGCCGTTACCACAGATTGGTAGGGTGTTTTAGCATCAGCGGTAATAATCAGAGGTAGAGCAGTATCACCGTCACTGACTTTAGCCAAAGCATTTTTCAGAGTTTCAAGACTAGCGTTAACCAGAGATTTTCCGTTAACGGCAAAATTACCACTCTTGCTGATAGAAATTTCTACCTGGTTGCTCTGAACCTGTTCACGCTGCTCACCACTGGCTTCAGGTAAATCTATGGCCAGCTGGGTTTCTTTAGTAAATGTGGTTGATACCATAAAGAAAATCAGCAGCAAAAAAACTACATCAATCAACGGTGTAAGGTTCAACGAAAGCTCTTCTGTGGACTGGCGACGAAATTTCATCACTTACCCTCGCGATCTTTCAGCTTACGCTCACCCTGTAACACTTCCACCAACTTGATAGCTTCCTGCTCCATGGTCACCACCAGTTCCTCAATACGACGTAAAAAGTAGCGATGGAAAATCAAAGTAGGAATAGCAACCGACAGGCCCGCTGCAGTGGTAATCAGAGCCTTAGAAATACCACCAGCCAAAACACCAGCGTTACCGGTGCCTTCCAGCATGATGACGGTAAATACATCAATCATGCCAATAACCGTACCCAGCAAGCCCAGCAGAGGAGCAACAGCGGCAACAGTACCCAGCGGGTTCAGATAACGCTCCAGATTATGGATCACTCGGCCCGCAGCTTCTTCAATACTTTCCTTCATGATCTCACGGCCATAACGGGCATTACTGATGCCTGCTGCCAGGATTTCACCAAGAGGAGATTCATCTTTCAGGTTGCTGACTTTCTTGTTATCGAGATCATTGTTTTTGATCCACTTCCACACCTGCGAAAGGGTGTTTCTAGGCGCAATGCGAGAAGGTCTCAAAGTCCAGAGACGCTCAAACACAATAGCCATAGCAATAACAGAGCTCAGCAGAATAGGCAGCATCAGCCAACCGCCGGATTTCACCAATTCAAACACAGCGCATTCCCTATCATTTTAATCATCAAACTCTACCACAGAGTATTGTTATGTGACCATTGAGGCTTTGGCGTTTCTGGCCGCCATCGACAATAAAAAAAATTATCGCCACCAGTAGTAGTTGTGTTGCTGTTTGTATGACTCGACGCCTTCAAAGCCAGCCCCCAAAATGAACGACAAAGTACCTGATTTGGCGGTATTTTTTACTTCAGCACCGGTATTCTGAACACGTTCCAAAGCAGCCTTCGCCGGATGACCAAAACGGTTGCCATATCCAGACGAAACCAGCACCCAGCCAGCAGCTACTTGATCAAGAAAAGAGCCTGAACTTGAGTGTTTACTGCCATGATGAGGTAAGAGCAAAAACTCGGAATGACTGACTAGATCACTCAACAGTAAGTCAGCTTCTTTTTTCTGACTAATGTCTCCAGTTAATAAAAGACTTTTACCATTTTGAGCGGTTACTTTTACGACACAAGAACGGTCGTTACTTTTAAGCCTCGGTTCACTGCCCGATAAAACCTCAAAATTGACACCATCCCAATACCAGTGAATGCCTTTTTTACACCGACTTATATGACCACCGTAAGCATTCACACTAGAGCCTGAGACAACAGCCGCATCAGGATATCGGTCTACCAACGCAGTTAATCCTCCGGAGTGATCTTCATCCCCATGAGAGACCATAACCAGATCTAAATGCCCTATATGCTCTCTTGCTATATAAGGAATAATTGTACTGCTGGCGGGGTTAAAACGACCTCTACTGGCTGCTCCAGTGTCATAGAGCAAAGCATGACTCCGAGTTTGTATCAAAATCGATAGCCCCTGCCCTACATCAATCACGCTGATTTTTGCGGCTCCGAATTCAGGTACTGACTTAACAGGAAAAAGCCAGGGTAGAAGTAAAAAAGGAGTTAACCAACGTAATCCAAGACTGGCTACAGAAAGCAAAAGCAGTACAGAAGTCGATACAAAAATCAGCTGCCACGGATCACAACTTAATACCGGCAGCCCCAAGCTGTTTACAGAAAACCAGGACATTACTTGTCCCCAACCTGTGAGACACGCTTCCACAATCGCCAATAAAACAGATGACAAGGGCTGAAAAATCGTTTGTGCAACAAGAGCAAAAAAAGCTAAAGGAAGAACAACCAAACCAAGTAGAGGAATAGCCACCAGATTAATCAATGGCGATAAAAGATTGACTGTTTGCTGATTCTGCATCAGCAATGGACCAAGCATAAAAAACACCCAAATCTGCGGCCTAATCGACTGCATCACCGTTTGCTCTCGCTCCCTTACCCTGCCACAGCAGCCATAAAGCAGAATGCCAACCGCTGAAAAGGAATACCAGAAACCAACACTGGTCGCCGCCAATGGTTCAATCAGCAACACCACCGTCATTGCCAGAAGATACAATGTTGAGGGTCGAGCCTTTATGCCTAATAAGGGCCCAGCCAAAACCACTGATGTCATTACCAGAGCCCGCTGTACTGGAATATTAAATCCTGCCAACAGAGCATATCCAAATGCCAGCAGCAGAGAGATGATCGCAGCCAGTACCGGTAAACTGACTGTCCTGAGAGGAATACAGCCCGTACGAGCCAGAATCAATACTAACCAGAATCCCAGTGCAGCCATCATGCCGATATGCAAACCGGAAATGACCATCAAATGAGTAGTGCCCGTGCTATTGAACTCATCCCACTGTTGTTGGGACAGGTTTGACTTATCACCCACCAGAATGGCCGACAGGATAGCGGCATTATCAGGACTAGAGTTCTGCTCAAGCCATCCCCTGATCGTTAACCGTACTGAGTCCAAACTAAAACCTGTTGCGGCAGATATGAACTCGCCCTCTCTCACATACCCGACCGCGGTAATACCTTCTCTGGCCGCCCAGGCCTCGCGATCAAACGCTCCTTTGCTGTAACTCCCTCTTGGGTGTCTCAATCTGACCTTCAACTGCCAAACTTGTCCCGACAGCAATTCTGGCGAACGATACCAATTGAGCCAGAGTTTTTTTGGCAACTGTTTTTTAGGCAACTGTGATTCGTGATCGATTTCCCGAGGTAGAAACTGAAACCGTGTTAACGCTCCAGAACTGGATGGTAGCCCGGATATCGTACCCTTGATAACCAGATCCCGTCCTTCAAGGGAGGATGGTAACCATTGTTTCTGGAGAAATATTCCGTGAACACTGCCAGCAAGGAAACCAATCAGAAAAAAGGTGGTCATACTAAAGCAAGACTGTGAACTCTTTTTTCTAAAATAGAGCGATGCAATCAATAGCAGCATCAGCAGGCCGATAGTTGTAACCAGTGAAAACTGATCAGTCAGTGGCTGAAAAATACTGAGTAACAGGCCCGAAATAGTGAAGCTAAGGCCATTACGAAGATTTATAGAGTGTTTCATACAATCTGTGCATAATGACCTACCTTATGAGCAGCAAACGCAGTCGTAATCAGGGTGCTGCATGTCAATAAACGCTCTGTACTAAATCAGTACACTGCGCGCTTGGCATACAGGATAGCTGCTCTTTCAGGCATCGTTTTTCAAGAGAACCATCCGATAGAACAGGGAATGGCAGACGGATATTCTGCAGATCGACACTTGCAGTCAGTCATCAACATCCGTTACCCGATATCCTGATGATAAATAACCAAACCCTGCCCATGATTGTCAGGGCTTGAGCTGGGCACCTTAGTATCCGGCGGCAGTAGAGAGAGATTATTAGGGACATGGCAAGGAAACTGATACAACGCTACCTGCCGGATTCTGGATCCATCAAGGAAAACAAGTACCTTCGTTTTCTGGGCGGCACCATGCACAACGCCAATCTCTGGCACCTAAACCGCCGTTCTGCTGCTATGGCTTTTTTTGTCGGTATTTTTTGCGCCTTTATTCCCATTCCATTTCAAATGGTCGTCGCCGCTACGCTGGCTGTTTTTCTTCGCTGTAATCTGCCACTGTCTGTGGCTCTGGTCTGGATCACCAACCCACTAACCATGCCGGCCATTTTCTATTTTACCTATAAAGTCGGTTGCTATATCCTGCATATCCCTGTCAGCGAAACTCCGTTTGAGCTGACACTGCACGGAGTAGGCGTGGAGCTGGCCAGAATATGGAAACCACTTTATCTGGGTTCCCTTGTTTCCGGCCTGATTGGCGGTATTTTCGGTTACCTGCTGATTCGTCTCTACTGGCGCTGGAATGTTGTTCATCACTGGCGTCAACGCTGTAAGCGCAGACAAGAGAAGCAAGCTCCTTGACCGGCCTGTTTTCATCCTTTCGACTCAACCGATAATCGAATAAAGTCATGCAAAGAAGCTTCCAAAAGCATAAGCCCAAGCTGGAAGGCCGTGGTGTACTGGACATTGTTAGTACTGACGGACCTCATAGCGACTGGTTAGGTATGCCCGATTACTACATTCATACGCTGACCGTGGGCGGTGAAGAATATAAATACCTGACCTCCAACAAGGATCTGGAGGTTAACGAAGGAGACACTGTCGTTTTTCGTTACAAGGAACAAGGTGCGGACAAACGTATCGACAAACGCTCTTTGGGCATTTATATCGATCCAAGCCAATACAACCTGTCCTGACCTCCCTATAAAAAAGGCCAGTTAATTCCTAACCGGCCTTTTTTATATCTATACCCGATACCTGTATTGCAAAGCTCTCAGCCAACCACTAAATGTCCCTGCTCCAGCCGACACACTCTATCCATTTGCTGCGCCAGATGCATATCATGGGTCACTACCACAAAACTGGTGGTCAACTCCTCACTGAGACGCTTCATCAATTCATGAACTTTAGACGCCGTATTCGGATCCAGGTTACCTGTAGGCTCATCCATGAATACCAGATCGGGTTGAGTCACCAAAGCCCTGGCAATAGCAACCCGTTGTCGCTCGCCACCTGATAGCTCAGAGGGTTTGTGCTTCGCTCTTGCAGACAATCCTACCAGCTCAAGCATTGCCAGTGACTTATCCTTCGCCTCTTTTACTTTAACGCCCTTTCTCAGTAACAGAGGCATGGAAACGTTCTCCAGTGCAGTAAACTCAGACAACAGATGGTGAAACTGATAGACAAAGCCAAGGTGCAGATTTCTCAAACGATTCTGTTCCGAGTCTTTCATGTCAGACAGTTTATGACCACAAATACGGACCTCACCTGAAGAAGGTTTGTCGAGACCAGCCAACAACTGCAGCAAGGTCGTCTTGCCCGAACCAGAACTGCCAACAATAGCCACCCGCTCTGACGCGTTAATCACCAGATTCACATCCGTCAGTATTTGTAACTTCTCAGGGCCTTCATCGTAACTTTTCGCCAACCCACTGCACGCCAGCACAGCGGCTTTTTCTACGTTTACTGCTTCAGTCATAGCGTAGTGCCTCGGCTGGTTGTGTCTTGGAAGCTCTCCATGCAGGATACAGGGTCGCCAGAAAACTCATGGCCAGACCGGCCACGCTGATAATACCAACATCACGCCACTGCAGTTCTGAAGGCAGATAGCTTATGAAGTAGACGTCGGGACTTAGAAAACGAATGCCTAGCAAGGACTCCAGTCCTGAAACGATTCCCGAAACATTCAATGCTGCCAGAATACCCAGACCCACCCCCAACAATGTGCCAATCACACCAATCAGAGAGCCCTGAACCATAAAGATACCCATAATGGTTCGTGGACTGGCACCAAGGGTTCGAAGAATAGCAATATCAGATTGTTTATCTGTTACCACCATCACCAACGTGGAAACAATGTTAAAGGCTGCGACCGCAACAATCAGAGTCAGCAACAGACCTACCATGGTTTTTTCCATCTGAATGGCCTGAAACAACTGCCCCTGAGTACGCGTCCAATCCTGTACGTAATAGCGTCCCGGCAATTCCATTGCTACCTCCCAGGACAATTTGGGAGCCTGAAACAGATCGGCCATTTTCAGGCGAACGCCTTCAACGCCCTCAGCAATCCGCATAAAACGGGCACCGTCTTTTATGTGGATATAACCTAGAGTGGAGTCCACTTCTGCTCCCACTGAAAACAAACCAACAACGGTAAAACGCTTCAGTCGTGGGAAAACTCCGGCTAGATTCACATTGGCTTCCGGCAACACCAGCGTGACCTTGTCACCCATGGTCACACCTAAGTACTGGGCCATCAGTTCACCCATCACAATGCCAAACTCACCGGGCTTCAGGTTATCAAGATTCCCCTGAACCATGTGGTCATTAATGATGGAAACCTGTTTTTCATAGGCAGGATCAACACCGTAAACCATGGCTCCACGAACTACGTCGCCATTGGTTAACATTCCCTGTCCATCAACAAAAGGAGCCGCAGCTACGACACCAGGAGTTTCTTTTGCCTGCTGAATAATGCCTTGCCAATCTTCCATACCACCGTTGGCGGCGGTAATCGTGGCATGGGGCACCATGCCAAGAATGCGTTGTTTCAACTCCCGGTCAAAGCCATTCATAACAGACATCACAATGATCAGAACCGAGACACCGAGTGTCAGCCCTACCATCGACATTAAGGATATGAAGGAAATAAAATGATTCCTTCGCTTGGCCCGTGTGTACCTGAGCCCTACAAAAAAGGGTAATGGTCTGAACATTTAGGAATTATAAGGAGTCAATGATTTATAAGTCGGTTATTATAACCCCATCTAATAGCGGCGAAGAAACGCTGTTTTCAACAGCTTTACCAAACGCCCCCAGTTCACAGCCAAGGCTGGTGTATAAATCCATGAACATTAATCCAATAAAAATCGCTGCACTGACCTCTTTTCTCCTTATCAATCCGGCGTCTGCCAGCGACTCCATAGCCGTCCCTGTCGGTAGTCAGTCAGCAGAACTCAGAAGCACTATTCTGGTCCCCGGATGGGGTGAAAGCATGCAGTCCGTTGAAGATCGCCTCGGTTCTCCTCAGGCTTCCGAGACCATTGGTAAACCGGCCATTACCAGCTGGGTTTATCAGGATATGACGGTGTATTTTGAAGGTGCCCTAGTACTCAGAACGGTAGTTCACCACAAGTCAGTTCAACCAGAGCCTACATCCCTGGCCAGTGGGAATCAGTAATTAGCTTTCGCCTTCCAGACTGAGTGCTGGTATTGACCAGCACTCTCCCTGTTTCATTCAATTATTCGTTAATAATAAAGCCCTACATTAGTCTTTTTTGACTTCTGCCGATGCCTATCTCAGATACTTTTATTGGCAATTTTCTATGCAAAGCTACCAGGGCATTTCTCAAGCAGAACTAAAACAACACCTCAAGACCATTTCCAGTGCATCATCAAAACATCAGGTTCGCCTATGTAAAATGAAAGGCCACCTGGTCGTAAAAGTTATTCCCAGATATGCGTTGCTGACACGACTGTTTTATTGGTTGGGCAGTCAGAAAGCAGATGGCGAATTTAAACAAGCCATCATGACGGCTTTGAGAAACCCTGAAACCGATAAAAGTGTTAAAAAACAGATTATTAAAAACATCTCAAGAAATGCCATCCCTTGTTTTACAAATAAAGAGTCGAAAGAGCTCAAAGAACGAAGAGGAGCTGTTTACAACCAATCGTCTTCAGCAATAATCAATCCCACATCAATCCTTTTGGATCAGGAGAAACCCAGAACAGCTCAGGAAAGTGGCACTTATTTTATCAATGGTGAGATGGACAAACTCGCCGTCAGAGAACATTACCGAAGTAATGGTCTACCTGGTGATAGCTGTTATATACAAAAACCTGCTGATATGGATCAGGATGACCTATCCAAAACAGTGTCCTGTCTCGATGGTAATGGCATTGAAACGTCTGCCGGTCGGCTGTTCAGGGAAGACCCACTGACACTGGTTCTGGACTTTACCGAGATGTCTCCTGGCCAGATTGCTTCACTGAATGAACTGTTCGATAAGCCACCTAGGTTTAAAGGTCGAGAACTGGGTCCTAATGTTTCTCTGGCCTGCCTGGTAACAAAAAACATGTTTAAAGGGGGAAGTGAAAACCCCAGTGATGACACATGGCGACGACTGGATTCACTCGGCCAGAAACCTATCCCCGAAAGAGATCAAAAACTTCAGCTTGACCAGTCTCTGATCAATTCCCTCACGACTGAACAGCCACTCGACGAAGAACGATTTTACGACGCCCCATCGGAAGTACTCCCTCCTCCATCCCATGACTTTTATAACTCATCAGGAAACTGGAAAGGTGCGTTGATGGGAGAGATGCAACTTTCTTCAGAAGGACGTATACACTTCAAAAAAGGGTTGCTTTATAAACTGCACGATCAGCTGGAACAACCAGAAGTTGCCCTCGAATTAATAAATGCACCAACCGATGATCCGGTTTTCTTTCAAACTCTGGCAACTATTGTCAGGGAAAAAGGATACTGGGCTAACGGGCAATGGTATTCAGTTCCTGAAAACCTTCGACTCTCATTCAAGCAGACCAGCAAGACAGAATTACAGCAGCGCTTCAAAGCATTTAAACGAGGAAAATCAGAATGGCCGTTTGCATGCATCAATAGTAGCAATTTTGATCAGATCATGGCCAACCTCACTCTGGACGGCAATCACATGATTGAAAGTGATACCCTCGCAACCATGCTAAAAGGTCGTAAGCGGCTGATGATTTCCGATAAGCTGACTGAACATCAGTGGATTCGATTACTTAATAAACTGGAAGGTTTTCAACCAAAACCGGCCATTATGATTGCCCCTCAGTGTAAACATCCCGACGACCTCAACCTGTCCAGGTTCACCCTTACATCACAGCCAGTATTCAAGCTACCGGAACCAAAAGTTGTTTCAAAAGGTAAACCCACTAAAAAACCGGTTTTCTCCTATGAAATAACCAGCAAAACAGATCCTCAAACTCTGCTTCACTCGCTGACATTGACCAGTATGCAGGATATGACATTTGAGGAAAAATACACTCCTCTGATGGAAGCTTTAAAAAGTGGGCAGCCTGTCCACCTCTCTGGTTTAGAGACCAACCCTAAGGTTGCTCGACAGCTTGAATCACTACTTTCATCTCCTCCTTATGTACTCATTGGTGCCAAAGCAGTTTCACTGCGCAAAATAAATCTGTCCTGCACCATTCGAGAAGATAACAAACCCCTCGGATTGTGGCAGTTTTGTCCAGGAGAAAAAGCACCACTCAAACCCGAAGTCAGTTCGGCATGGTTGAAATCAATCGGCGTGGAACAAAAAATCAGCATTCTCAGGCTGAAAGACTTTGGCATGTTGCTATCTAAATTAAACTCTATTACCTCTGGTGCCACTGAAAAAATATTGAAAATCCCTCCCAAGCTCAGTGAGTCACTGGTAAAAAAAGTCATTGTACAACTTGACCGGGAAACACGTTCTGACGGTGCACAGGAGCCTGGGGATTATCATTGGCAGAAAGCGCTTAATGATGTCATTGCCAAGGAATATCGTGGAAACCTCGAAGTCTACAGCTATATCAAGACCCAGATAGTAAGACTCTATCCAGGAGCTATTCCCGAAGGCAGTGTCGACCAACACGCTATTAGAAACTGGCTTGAAAAACACCCTGATCCTGATCTGAACAATATTCAACAGAGTTACTGGCAACTCGCCAGATACTGCAGTCCAGCTTCTCTGGAAGTCCCGATCAAATTGACAAAACCTTCAAAGCTACAATTAAAACAATTGACAATAATAATGGCTCAATGCGCTAGCTCCCAGCAACAAGAAAAGCTTTCTGCACTTATGGGGGGCTCAAAAGAACTTCCTCCTGCTTTTGTTCCCTACAATGGTAGCCACTATAGTCGGGCCTATAACGCATTAACTGTTGCAGGTATTAACGGACGCCTTAACAAGGAGGAACCGGTTCATCATCAGGCAAGGGCATTAGCTGATAGAATTGAACACATGCCTCAGCCACTCTCCGCATTTGATGTAAAAGCAGAGTTGCTTCAATACTTTGACCCTTCCCATCTCGATCAGAATTTCCAGGACATTGCAGAATCTTTCTGCGATGCCAGTGGTAGCGGTATTCGACAACAGCGTCGAGTCCTAAAACTCAGTGAGAAATTAGCGTCCAACCCGATGGTTATGATCACGGGGGAAGCAGGTACCGGCAAGAGCTATGCCGCCAAAGCAGCCGCATCATTATACTCTGGAGGCAAAGAGCCAACGGTTCTTTCCCTCAGCCCTGAAAATACACAGGAAGAGTTGTTTGGGCATATGATCACCCGATCAAAACCCGTTGTTATCAGAAAAGATCAACTTGCGTTTTGTCAGGACAAACAAAAGGCCTGGAAAGCCCTTTGCCAGGCAGCTAACTGCTCAAGCTGGAATAATGCCTTACAACTTCCTCTGAATGATGATGCGCAAAAAATACTTAGACGTGAACTTTCAGAAAATGACTTCTTTAGTATTATCGAAACGTTTGATGATAAGGAAAATGCGTTCATTCCAGGTCGCATTCTGGAGTGGGCAAAGTTAAAAGAACCTCCCGTTCTTATTCTGGATGAAGCCAATATGGTTGAAGAAGGTGTACTTCATCCACTGTTGGGACTAATGGAAAACCCTCCAGTGTTGTCCATCTTTGGCCAACAGATCAAACTAACAGACAGACACAGGATTATATTGACAGGAAACCCTGAGTCTTACGACGGTAGAGTCATAGATCGTCGACTCAGGGAGCAGATGCTACCCCAGTTTTATCGCCCCATTTCCGAAACAGTACTGGCACAGTCAATCTTCTATCCCGGATTGCCCACTCAATGGCCAGAACCACTCAGGCAGTATGCAACAGCTACAGCACTCGAGCTTTATAACCACTATAAAAAAGCAGTTCCCGGCCATACTTTTGGACCTAGGGATTTGAATGATATTCAGGCCAGAATCCACGCTTACTGCGGTAAATCAACACCTAAAGAAACCGAACTGAATGCTGTAATCTGGCAATCAATGTCAGACAGTCTCAGCGGAGAAAGCCGCAACAATAACCGTGAAACCAGAGCTCTCAAACATTGGTATCAGGCTCATCATGAGGTTGATACCACTCTGATAAAAAAACATCGGGATAAATTTAATACGTATTACAAAAAGGTTAAAAAATGTTTTCAGACCGACTTCTTTGACTTTGATGTTCCTTCTGTACGTTCTCTGGCCAGAACTGTCTGGACTGACATGGATAAAGCCGGCGGTAAGAAAGCACTCATTATTGAAGGGGAAGCGGGTCGTGGTAAGGATGCCTTGCTTGATAGAATGTTACCTGAATGCCTCTCGGCAAAAGGTCTTTCTCCTCATTTTAAAAGAATCAATGCCAGCCCCGAAAACTGGAATGAGATCAAAAAACTGGTCTCCGAAGCTATGGAGAAAGGCAACGTTCTTGTCATCAGTGAGCTGAACACCCTTCCCAGCCGCTTTCTTGAAGGATTGTTTAATGAAGTCCTCAATGGTGACTCCGCACCGGGTTTCAAGTTGATTGCAACCATTAATCCGACGGCATACAGCGGTCGCGAAGAATTCTCCAGCGCCATGCAAAGCCGCTGCACCATGGCAAAAATCGCTCAGTTCACAGAACCTGAACTGACTGGTTTATTAAAACGCCGTAAACAATGGGATGACAGTTTTTGTGAATGGCTGGTAACCAAACACAGCTCTCTTCATAAGCAACTTGAAGAAGCCGATTCTCCGATGAAGCTGCCCTTGACCAAGTTACTGGACGCTGCCCATCATTTACACGGTGAAACACCTGAAAGAAGAGATGCCGCTTTTGACAAAGAATACCGAATGGCTCTCACAGCCCTTAGCATCAAAGGTAAAACCTCTCGAGCACAATCAGACAAAGCCTCTAGTGAACGAGAAGAACGTGAGCAAACTTTATGCAATATGATCAATAGCATCAGCCACTCTCCAGTGTCAGTGGTTTTGGGAGGGAATAGGACTTACCCTAAATATCACGCCAGTGAATCCAAGCTTGAATTACCTGACCGCGAGGATCTTACAGCTCTGGCCAGCGAAGCAGCTGGCCTGATGCAGCCAAAACAGAGCGACTCATACAAGCAGCAGCTATTAACAGAACTGGAGCAGATAAAAGAAGTAAAAAACAGTCAAAAGCTTGATACCAAAGGACTTGATGCCTTGGCAGAGGCCGAGAAGAAAACCGAAACTGAAGCTGAAAACAGTAGCTGGGTTATGGCTGCTGGCAGTCGCATGCTTCAGATGATCCGGTTCCTGTCCCCTTTAAGAGCAGCCCTAATGCTGCTAACACTGAATTTCCAGATAGCCATGTATATTCTGTCCCGATTGCCCTGGACACAGATTGCCAAAATCATGCTGAATATGGGAACCGACAAAGCCATTATTTTTATGGCAAAAATGGCTCTACCAACAGTGACTAAAATACTAAAGCACATACCTTTTGGGCAGGCTTTTAATCTACTGGCCAAGCTGCCGTTTACCAGAATGCTTTCACTGCTGCACTACCTACCCTATAAATTTCTTTATGAAGCGGCCAGTCATTTTCCCATCGATAAACTCATTGATACTGTGTCCGATTCTGTCAACTCTCTGCCTTTAGATAAATTTACCGAGCTGTTCGATTCAATTCCTACTGACAGGCTGCAAACTGTAATGGATTGTTTGTCAGCAGATAAAGTGAATGCTCTCTGTGACATACTGCCAATAAACTCTTTGAAAAAAGCCACTGATCAACTCTCTGACAAAAACCTTGAAAACATGGTAGCAAAGCTTCCCTTTGACAAACTGTCGACATTAATCAGCAAGATTCCCAGTGAACGTATAATGAGTGCTGTAGAAAAAGTCGATCCGGTATCTCATGACAGACTGCTAAAAGAGCTTCCTGCTGGTTTGGCGAGTATTACGAGTAAAATCACTGAAACTATTCCGAATACAGATACAGCAGAAAAGCCATTTACAGGCCAATCTGGCTTGGCTACTGAGCCACCAAAAATTGAAACCAATAAACGGGGCTCTTCTCCAGACATACAGGAAAAACAGGAAAAACAGGAAAAACTGACAACAAAGCAATCTGCCAGCAAACCACAAACTGCACCAGGGAAACCTGAAACTAAAACTGAAGAGAGAGAAAAAGACACACCAAAGCCAGTACCGGCTCAAGAACAAAAACAGCCAGCACGTCGATTTGGATTCAACCCATTCAAGTTGCCCGGAGTAGAAAAAATAGCCGATACTGGTTCAAGTTTTCTTTTTAAAACGATCAGCAGTAAACGTTTGAAAAAAATAGAATCATTCGCTGGAAAACTAGTAAGCAAATTCGATATAAGTTTCGGCAGCAGTAGCCGCCCAATAAAATCAATAGACAAACCAACAGAAAAGCCAGTCAACCATACGGTAGAAAAAATAAACTCTCTAACAACACAAGAGCTAGAAAAAATACCTCAAAAAGAATTTATGACTCTATTGAGAACTAGCCACGCTTCGCTCCAAGACCAACTTATTGAGAAGCTGTCTAACCGCATGCTGTTCATTTGCTTAAATTTACGGACCGATCAGAGCGCACGGCTTAACGGAAAGCTTGCTGACGCCCACAAAAAAAGAATGCTTTCAGTCACAATACCTCCTGAAAAAAAGAAGGCACAACTTAGATTAGTGGATGGAAAACCTGTCGAGTTGGAAGCAAAAGCAGTAGTGGACGCTGACTATTCCAGAATTAGACACTGGATGAACCCATTGGCACGAAAAATGGCTTCGACACCATTGGGGCTGAATACTAACAGAAAACTATTTATCTGGTTCATGCAAAGTACTATGAATAGTGACTCTCGTCGTTTGGTTACCATGGATGACATGAACACCCTAACCCAATTACTCAAAAACGATATTGATGTTAATGGTGCAACTGTAAAAGTAGAGTTAGAACAAAATATGTCTGATTTTCTGGATCTGTTTTTGGAAGAACAATCAAAAAAATCTGAGTATAGAGACGTGACCGGTCTAACTATCTACCGCTTACTGGATAGTGCACATCAACTCAACAGTGAGGGTTACCTTTCAAGGGATGCATTCGCCAGAATGTTACATAAATGCGCCACTCAGAAATTATCAACACCCGTATCCGCTATTTTGAAATGGCTCCCTGAACTGTACGATCACCCCGAATTTGGCGAGTGGGCTGAACAAACCACTAATGAGTTTTACGCAGAGATGGGACAGATTTCCGAAAAAAGAATAAGTCTGTCCGGCCAGCAAAGACTTGATTCAAAACGTGCCACTAAAATCCCTTACCTTGAAAAAATGCTCAACAAACGAACCATACGGGAAGGTTTCAGTAGTAATAATACTGGACAAGCAGCAGATATAGGGCGTCTTAGTCGGCGGGATGATCGTTTTTATCCAGTAAACAGTGGCGACGATCAACTACCAACCTTAATTCTAGCAATCAGTCATCACGAAATAGCAACACTCTTCGCCGAAACACTCAAAAGCAAGCCTGCATTGGCGTGTCAGATTGGTTCAGATATTACTTCCTTTATTAAAAACTACTTTGCAGCCTCTCTTTATGAGTACAGGGACAAAGCAAACTGGAAACTTATACTACCCACTAGAGTTGAATTCTCAACAGACAATAGCAGTCTGATCCCCTTTAATGCAATCAGTGCTGCACTGGATCCAGACAGAGGCGAATTTGCGGCTGCTAGATCACAGAGTGATGTATCTTCCCCTATTGAACCGCTAAAAACCAAAGAAGCAATGGGTCTGCCAAACGCCACTTTTCTGGGCACTGATGAACTTAAAGAGTGTGTAGAAAGTTACCTGGGCGCATTAACACCTGAAATGGTTTATGAAATGATACACGGGAGTAGAAGATTCGAACCCTTGCAAATCCCCGGCTTAAAAAACAGCCGGAGTTAGCTCAATTCAAGCTCGCAATGAGAGTTATGATTTAAACGTAATCTTCCAGCAGCTGTGAATGTTTTTACGACGCTGAAAGTCCTTGTCGATCGTTTGTGAGCTGATCTCTTTCACTTCAAACAGCTCTTCCAGCCTCTCATCCAGTTCGAATTTCCGGTAGTTGTTGGAAAAATACAGTGTACCGTCGGCACTCAGTCGCTTCATGGCCAGCTCAAGCAAGCGCTTGTGGCTGCGCTGAACATCAAACACATCATCAAGTTTCTTGGAATTTGAGAACGTAGGTGGGTCGATAAAAATCAGATCGTATTCACTGTCATCTCTTACCAGCCACTGCATGCAGTCAGCTCGCTCCATTCGATGACGAACTTCACTGAGGCCATTCAAAGCCAGGTTCTTTTTACCCCAGTTCAGATAAGTGTTGGACAAATCAACACTGGTGGAAGAACTTGCACCACCCATAGCGGCATGGACAGAGGCGGTAGCGGTATAGCAAAACAAATTCAGGAATCGTTTGCCCTTAACTTCCTTTTGAATCCGCATCCGCATCAAGCGATGATCCAGAAACAGACCGGTATCAAGATAATCATGAAGGTTGACCAACAAACGACAGCCTCCTTCATTCACTTCCAGCATGCGCCCTTCTTCACCCTGCCGAGTGTACTGGTTACTACCGGATTGACGCTCACGGCGCTTAAAAACAACCTTATTCTCTGGTATTCCCAACGCTTCAGGAATAACCGTCAGTGCTTCCAGTAAACGCTCTTTGGCTTTTTCTTCATCAATGGTTTTAGGTGCAGCGTATTCCTGAACATGCACCCAGTCCTTGTACAGATCTACTGCCACTGAGTATTCCGGCATATCGGCATCGTATAAGCGATAGCACTCAATCTCCGCCCGTCTGGCCCACTTACCAATAGTTTTGAGGTTCTTTCTCAACCTGTTGGCAAACATGGTGGCGCCTTCGGAAACAAAGGTAACCTCACGTTTTTCTACAGGCGTTTGCTGATAAATTTCTTTCTGAGCTTCCCTCAGCTCACGACCGCGTAGATCGTAAAGAAATAATTTACACGGCAATGCACCGTTAAACAGCGAGTAGGATTTCTTCGGCCCCATACCCAGATTTTTTGCCAGCGTAGGAGAACCTGTAAAAATACCGGCTTCCCAACCTGGACACTGAACCTTGAGTTTTTCACCCAGATGTTTGTAAAGATAGACGAGACTGGCTTCATCACCCAGTCGTTCACCATAGGGAGGGTTACAGAGGATCAAACCTGCTGGCAGTTCCTGATCAATCTCCAGATCTTTCAGTTCCTGTTGTTGAACAGATACCAACTTACCTAGCCCCATACGCTGCAGGTTACCTTTGGCTCGATGGGCTACAGAGCCCAGACCATCAAAACCGATCATGGCTGAAGTCACAGAAGCCAAACCCGCCGTACGACGCTGTCTGGCTTCTTCCAAAACCGTTAACCAGATTTTTGGTACATGTCCCATCCAGCGGTCAAAACCAAAACGTGTACGACTCAAACCCGGAGCAATATCCGCAGCGATCATGGCGCCTTCAATGAGCAAGGTTCCCGCTCCGCACATAGGGTCAAGCAGAGGCTTGCCTTCTTTTGCCAGTGCAGGCCAGCCAGCACGGATCAACAGTGCTGCAGCCAGATTTTCTTTCAGTGGCGCCTCACCGGTTTCCAGACGATAACCACGTTGATGCAAGCTCTGTCCAGAAAGATCTATGGCCACAAACGCGGTATTTCCCCGGGCATGGACATTGATGCGCAGATCCGGATTAGCCGCATCCACTGAGGGTCGCCAGCCTTGCTCATCGCGGAGCTGATCAACAATGGCATCCTTCACCACCTGTGACCCAAATTTGGTATGGATAATGTCTGGGGTTTTACCGGAAAAATCGACTCTGAAGCTGCTTGTTTTATCCAGGTGGTCATCCCACTCAATAGATTTTACACCGTCGTATAAGTTTTCCTTGGTTTGACTGTTCACCTCAGTCAATCTGAGCAAAATACGGCTGGCAAGACGAGACCATAAGCAACTGCGGTAAGCAATTTCAAGACTTCCCTGAAAGCTAACACCGGCGACAGTTTCCTGGACACTTTCTGCGCCAAATTCTTTAAGTTCTTCTGCCAGTAACGATTCAAGCCCTTTCGGGCAGCTAGCAAACAGGTTGTGCAAAGACGTAGACATTGCCTTTATTCCGAAAATAATTAAAAACAACAAGGCTGATAAGAAATAATTTCTCGACAGCTTGAGCATATTTGGTTAGAAATTAGGGTGTAAGACGCAAGAGGCAGTTCCAGATGATGAGAAGACAAAAAAGGGATATGACTGACAGAGCGTTCACCAAGGGATACCAAATTGGTGTTTCCGGACGCTCCCGGGATATTTGCCCACATGCGGAACCCCAACTACGCCAAGCCTGGCTAACAGGCTGGCGAGAAGGTCGAGTAGATAACTGGAATGGCATGGTAGGTGTCTCTGGCCTCCAACGAACCAACGAATCCACCCACATTTAAACCCGCGTGACTCAACCTTCAGGATCAGCCCCTGTTCTCAGGGGCTTTTGTTACCTTCTATCAGCCTGCCTAATCAGTAATCGCAGGAATAGACCGCCTCTGCAGCCTCCCGAATCAGGGATGGCCCTTTGTAAATAAAGCCAGTATAGAGCTGAACCAGACTGGCACCGGCTTTTATTTTGTCTGCTGCCGTACGGGCGTCCACCACACCACCGACCCCAATAATCGGCAACTTGCCGGACATTTCTGCAGCCAGCAACCTAATGACTTCCGTAGAACGATCACTGAGTGGCGCACCACTCAAACCACCCTGCTCAGACGCATGTTCAATACCTGTGACCAAATCCCGTGACAGCGTGGTATTGGTGGCAATCACGCCATCCAGTTCATACGCCACCAGCTCTGAGGCAATACCGGTAATTTCCTCTTCCGTCATATCCGGAGCGATTTTGACAGCAATAGGCACTCTGCGACCGTATTTATCGGTCAGAAGAGCTTGTTCTTCCTTCAAAGCGGCTAACAGGCTCTTCAGCGCGTCGCCGAACTGCAAAGCTCTCAATCCTGGAGTGTTAGGTGAGGACAGGTTAACAGTGATATAGCCGGCATGGGGATAAACCTTACGAAGACAGGCCAGGTAATCACTGTTGGCCTCTTCCACAGGGGTATCAAAATTCTTACCGATATTTATGCCGATTATGCCCTGATAGTTACACTTACGAACGTTCTCAACCAGGTGATCGACACCCTTGTTGTTAAAGCCCATGCGGTTGATCAGAGCCTGTTTTTCAGGAAGACGAAAAGCCCTTGGCTTTGGGTTACCTGGCTGAGGTCGAGGCGTCACGGTGCCCAATTCAATATGACCAAAGCCCAGATCACCCAGACCATCGATACAATCGGCGTTCTTGTCCAGTCCGGCGGCCAAACCCACAGGGTTGTCAAAGGTCAGTCCCATGACAGTTCTGGGCCGGGAAGGCACTGCCGGAGCCAGCATACGGGACAGTCCCAGTCTCTGACCGGCACTGATCATCTCCAGTGACACATCATGAGCATTTTCTGCAGAAAGACAGAACAGTAACTTTCGACCCAGCTGATACATGAAGCGCCCCGACATGTTTTTGAATTTAAACCGGCAGAATTATACGCACCTGCTGCGCTAACACCAGATCAGCTGTGGATTTTTATTACTTTTTGTTCTAGATAGGATACGAGTATGCCCTGATACCCTCTGATTTTGCACCTTCAACGGCAACAGGTATAACACGGCTGACAGCCAAACTAACCAATTCAAGAACCCTTCTGTTTATGCCCTGTCTGAATATGTAACGGAACACAAAATGTATTGCAGGGGGTTGCAACATGAAAACGGAATCTACTACTCAAACGTCGCTCACTCAGTCCATCACCAGCCAGCAGGCAGGTATGGAGCAGGATTCTATTCAGGGTGTCTTCCACTCTGTAAAAAGCTCCTTATCATCAGAAGCAACAACCCCTTCTCTGGACACTGATATAACAGCACGTCAAGTTTCTCCGGCATCAAAGCAGGAAGAAGCATCCACCACTTCATGGGCAAACTGGATCTGGCAGCTGCTGACCGAATTCAAGAAAAACAGCGTGGATTGTGAGCTTGAGACTTTGGGCCACCCGAACGGTATCCTCGGCCTGCTCATGACCAACAAAACTGAAGACACTAAGAAAATGGCTTCTAAGCGCCTAGATGCACTGCAAACGGCTGTCGAAACAGACAGCAAGAACTGGTGGGTCTGGAGCAAATCAACCGCCGTTAACACCCTCTCATCCCTCCGTGAACTGCTGGACAACGACCAACTGGATCAGTTTATGAGTCAACTGGCTCAGTTTGAGAAGCAGTACGAATACGGTCAATTCCAGGATGTCCTTAACGCTCTCTATACCGGCAACGAGCTGGTTGCAAGCATTGACCCAATGACCCCCGTCAGCGCCAGCGACCTGAACGAAATGCGTCAATACGGCAAATCTGACGAGCCAGCACAGGGAACGGATGTAGCTTTCGACCTGCTGGTCAAAGGTTCACTGCCAAAACTCTCATTCCTGACTACCCCGTCTTCTGCTCTTACAGAACTCACACACCAGCGTCCGGAAGTTGCTAAAGAGCTTCTGATCGACTTGCTGGCCGGCCGCACCAGACAACTGAAAAGCACTGGTCAGATTGAACAGATCACTCAGGCCAGCCGTGAATTGACTCAGGTTTGGCTCATGAAGCCTGAGCAAGTTGCAGCTTTTGTTGCGCAACTGAATGACAGCACACTGGTTGAGGAGCTGAAAGCGTCAGCCACTAATCTCTGTGTTGAAGCTCATTATCACGCAATCACCCGTACACAGACGGCTCAACTCGATACCAAAGCATTGTCCGATCTCGAATGTCAGGTGTCAGACTTCCTGAAAGTCGCTCCTTCCCTACTGAAAAAGACAGATAATGGCGAAGATTATGCTGAAGAACTTGAGCTCTACAGCCGTGCCATCAAGCTGACCCGAATACTGCAAGCTGATCAGAATAAAAAGCTGGAAGACAGAGTTTACATGCTTCAGGTTCCTTCCCTGAAAAGACTGGTCAGCCAACTCGGTGACTCAGCTAACAGCTCGGAGAAGGCACTTTACCTGGCCGCTGAAAACTATCGTCAGCACATGACGGCCTACAGCATTCGCCCAGGCTACAAAATACTGAATGCTTTCCAGCAAGCTCGTTTTGATTTCAGATTGGCCCAGGAAGACGCTCTGTTGACTGAAGCCAAAGCTCACCTGAGCACTAACAATGCTGAAACCGTGATCTCTACTGGTAGCTATGAAGGCAACAGAGAACTGCTACTGAAGATGGACCAGGTTATGCAGCGCACTACACCAGTCAGGCCTGTAGATAGCAAAACCGAAGCTTTCTTCCAGTTAGGAGCCAAAAGAGTCTGGAAGAACAGAGCGTCTGTTCAAGAGCGTCTGGCTGACCTTCAACACCAGAAAGATCTCATTGACTGCGGCTATGACTTTACCTCGCAACTGATGGAGTTCGGCCGGAATAACTACGATGCGGCTTATACATCCCTGAACGTAGTTCAGCAGCTGACCAAGGCCATTATCAAGACACCACAAACCCTGAGCAGCATCTGTAAAGGTGAAGTCAGCATCCTGGCATTACTCTGCAACGGTAAAGATGCAGTTAAAAGCCTGGAACAAAAAGCCAGAGCCGTGCTCGAATCAACACTGGCCGTTGCTGAGCGTGACCCAAGATTGTTCAGAAGAATGGCAGGTGACTGCGCTCAGAGCACACAACAGCTGCTGGCCGTATTTGGTGTAACTAACGCAGGTCTGATCAACAACCTGCAGACTCGCCTTCAGGCAGAAGCTATGGCTTCTGTATTCGCCGGAGATACACCCGTCTTTGAAGATCTGAAGCCTGAAGACATCGAAGCCATGAAAACTTTCCAGATGTTCTGCGATCTAGGCGATCTCGCATTCAAGGCTACAGCAGCAGTATCCGCTGCCGGCCAGCTTACTTCCAATACCCTCGCCTCAAGAACCGGTTATGTGCTTGGTGGTGTTACTGGTGGCGTCATCGGTGGTGTCGCTGGCGCTGGTGGTATCTTCGCCGGTGCCGCAACGGGCGCTCAAATTGGCAACTATGCCGGAGCGGCCGTCGGGGCTGCTATACATGCTGGCAGCGCTGTTGCTACCCGGGAAGTCGTTAACCACATGGACGGAAAAACCCTGAGAGCGGTTAATAAGTTGGTCAACTACGGTCCAATGGCTCCTTTTGCAACGCCAGCCTGGGAGCAACTGGCTCAGTTCAGTCGTAACGTTGCCAAGAAGCAGTCTCTGCTTCAGGCAATCAGCAGCTCTGTCTTTGCTCCGGAGCTGTTCCGACTGAACCGCCTGAAAGCAGCGATACTTGGCGTAACCAACAGAGAAGCCGGCGCTGGCTGGTCACTGGCCAAAGAAGGTGCCAAAACCGCTTTACTGATTGGAGCAACAGCAGCTTCCGCCATGGTTGTCTCCGGAGTTTTATTTCACGGTGGCATCATCTCCATTGCCATGAGCCCTTTTCTGGGGTCTGCTCTGGGCGGACTGGCTATAAGCCTTGTGATGGGACACGGCTTTTGCAGGCTTGCTAACAACATTGAGTACGGCGTAGAAGGAATAGCCGCTGTAATGAAAGAAATCCAACAGGCTGTCATGCCTGTCGGTTCGAAAGAAAGGAAGGAAGTTGAGAGCCAGTGTCGTGCCGAAGCTGAAAAAATGACCAACGCTCTTATCGTCCAAGGCCCATACCGCAAACTGCTGTCTGAAGAAGCATCAATAGAAGTCAGCAAGAATTTCTGGAAAAACTGGACTCAGTCCGAAGATCAGGATCTGGTAAACGAAGTCAATGGCGACCTGGCTAATCGTCTTGCTGCAAGCAGAGAGAAGATCGCGTTAGACGCTGAAGAACTGTCAAAAATTGCTCAGGCTAAAGCGCTGATATTAGCCAATCAGGACAAAGTAGAAATGCTTCGTCAAGATGCCAATCAATTGGCAGCATTCAGAGATCAGCTGAAGACTCTGGGTATTGATTGCCCTGCTAACAGGGAAACCCTTGAGTACTTCATGAGAGACAAAATGCTCGAGTTGAACTACGCCATGCTCAGCATAGCCGGTACTGATGAACTTTCCGAAAACATTAACAGCATCCAGAAAGTTTTAATTGAAAGGACGCTGAATGTACTGAAGGGTGACTACCTTAAAAATCTACTCGAGCTTGATGACAAAGTTCTGGTCGATATCAAGATCAGTCGCAGCAAACTGAATCTACCAACAAGAGCCGAGCTGGCGAAAACCGTCAAAGAGTCTGACAATTGCTGGCACAAGCAGCTGGTTGAAAGATCAGCCAAGTCCAAGCAAGAAAGCCTTGAACTGATGTTAGGCGGTGTATCCAGAACAGTCTGGGCCGGAAAAAAAGAAGGTAACCTTGGTCAGGTATCAGAAGCTCAGCTGATCATGGCTTTCAACCAGGAAAAAATTAAAGTGCAAGACATGCAACAGACTCGCAGAGATTTTCACCAGGCTGAGTGGAACAAAATCGGTATGAATGTTGCTGCCGCAGCCTGATCAGTAATCGGCCGGACTGAATCAGCTCCGGCCATCAACCTCATACCCCAGAATGGCGGCTGGCCTGGGCCAGATCCATCAATTCACGATTGGCAACGGTAAACATGGCCATTTCCTGACTGCTGGCGTTACGAATTTCTGCCAGCATACTCTGCCAGCGTGTCACCAAAGCTTGGTGCTCCTGTAACCAGTCATCCAGTTGCTGATCCAGAGGTTTTTCAGAATTGGACTGCAACAGGGCAATAGTCAGAGCCCGCTGCTGCCAGGTCAGATCGTCACGAATGCTGTCTCGAGCCAGAGACTGCCAATGATTCACCACATCAATATTACCCAGCTGCAAGCCATACCAGTTCAATTCCAGCCGTTCACCAATAGAAAAATAGGTTCGGGCCACCTGATCAATGGGCTGCCCTGTTTCCTGTGCTGCCTCAATCACTGGCAGGGCACTGAGCAAATATCGTTGACCACAAACGATTCTGGCCAGATTTTCTGGCACACCATTGTTCACCATATGATCGACTTTGCTGTTCAGCTCTTGTTGCTCTGTTTCACTGAGATAGGTGTGGAAATTCACCGTAAACTCTTCAATCAGTGGGCTGAAATAGGCAACCGTTTCGGCCGCAATCAGCTCCTGACGTTTTAATCGAATAAACCAGCGACTGGCCCTACGCACTAATTTAATCAGTGCCACCATCATTTGCTGTTGAAGACTTCCGGGCAAAATGTAATCCAGCTTTTCAATGGCCTCCCAGTAATGGTCGATATTGAAAACATCCCGACTGATAATGAACGCTCGGGCAATATCAGGGCTGCTGGCACCGGTCGTCTGCCTGACTCTCAATGCATAAGTGATGCCCATCATGTCAATCATATGATTGGCCATCTGGGTAGCCACAATGTCTTTTTTCAAGCGATGCTCAAGCACCTGATCCGAGAACTGTTCCACCAGCACTTTTGGAAAAGCGGTAAATAGCTCCTTACTGAGGTACGTTTCATCAATCACGTCAGAACAAATCAAGCTCTCTTTCAAATCCAGCTTACTGTAGGAAATCAGCGTTGCTAGCTCCGGACGCGTCAGACTTTGCCCGGAACCCGTTCTTTCACTGAGAGTCTCGTTATCAGGCAAGTACTCCATAGCGCGATCCAACCGCCCTTCACGCTCTAGATACTCCATAAAACGACGATATTCGTCTATTCGATACTTTGCTTCAGACTCTGCCAATGACAGTGCTTGAGTCTGTCGATAGTTATTGGACAACACCAGATCAGAAATTTCATCGGTCATGGATTCAAGCAACTCATTACGCTGCTTGAGCGTCATATCACCGGCACCAATGATGTCATTGAGCAGGATTTTAATATTCACTTCGTGGTCCGAGCAGTCCACGCCACCAGAGTTATCAATGAAGTCCGTATTCATTGCTCCGCCATTCAGAGCAAATTCCACCCGACCTAACTGACTCAGACCAAGATTACCGCCTTCTCCGACCACACTGGCTTTTAGCTCACATCCATTAATTCTCAGTGGGTCATTGGCTTTATCACCTACATCCGCATGGCTCTCGCTGACACCTTTAACATAAGTGCCTATACCTCCATTCCAGATCAGGTCGACCTGGCAACGCAGTAAACAGCGGATCAATTCAGTAGGCGTCAGTCGACTTGCTGTAATACCAAGCCTTTCTTTCATGGGCTGAGAAATAGCAATCGCCTTGGCATTACGAGAGAAAACACCTCCGCCATCGGAGATTTTACTTCGATCATAATCAAGCCAGCTGGACCTAGGCAGATTAAACAACCGCTGCCGCTCCTGAAAACTACTGGCCGAATCCGGATTAGGATCCACAAAGATATGAATATGATTGAATGCAGCCACCAGCTGCAAAGTGTTGGTAGACAACATGCCATTTCCAAAGACATCTCCAGCCATGTCTCCGATGGCAATAGCTGTCAACGGATCCTGTTGAACATTGATACCACGATCTCTGAAATGTCGCTGCACCGATACCCAGGCACCTTTTGCTGTAATCCCCATCTTCTTGTGGTCATAACCGGCACTGCCACCGGAAGCAAAAGCATCACCCAACCAGAAGTCGTACTCATTGGATATTTCATTGGCAATGTCCGAAAACGATGCCGTTCCCTTATCTGCAGCCACCACCAGATAAGTATCATCTTCATCGTAATAAATAACAGATTCAGGGTGGACGACTTCGGTTCCCACCAGGTTGTCAGTGACATCCAGCAAAGCACGAATAAAGGTTTGATAGCAGGCAATTCCCTCAACCATTACCTCATCCCTACTGCCATTAACGGGTAGTTGTTTGGGGACAAAACCACCTTTGGCACCCACAGGCACAATTACTGCATTTTTAACTTGCTGAGCCTTAACTAACCCAAGTACTTCGGTACGAAAATCTTCTACCCGGTCTGACCATCTCAAACCACCACGAGCTACCTTGCCACCTCGCAGATGTACTCCTTCCACTTTTGGTGAGTAAACAAAGATTTCATAAAGGGGTACGGGTTTGGGTATATCAGTGATGTCTCTGGGTGACAGTTTGTAGGATATATAGGACTTTGATTCACCGGTATCAGCCAGCTGGTAAAAGTTGGTTCTCAGGGTTGCTGTAATAACACTCTGAAAGCGCCGTATAATTCGATCTTCACTAAGAACGGTCACTTCATCCAACGCTTCCAGTATGGCCTGTTGCGTTTGTTGCTGCCGCCCAAGACGCTGGGTTTTCGACAGAGAAAAGGTCGGATCAAATCGAGTTTCAAATAACTCCACCAGCCGCAAAGCGATATCAATATTATTGCAGAGGGTTTCGGCAATATAGCTCTGACTGAATCCCATCCGTATCTGCTTCAGATAACGCGCGTAAGCACGAAGCATGGAAATCTGTCGCCAGTTCATTCCAGCTGCAAGCACCAGTAGATTGAAGCGGTCATTCTCCGCTTCACCAAACCATATTTTTTCAAACGCCGCTTGAAAAATGTCACCGGTTTTTTGGATATCTACTACCCGGCTCTCGTCATAACTGAGAACAAAGTCATGTATCCAGATTTTCTGACCGTCTGACTTTTTAATCAGATAGGGGTATTCAGCCAGTACTCTGAGCCCAAGGTTTTCAATAATCGGAATCTGATCAGCCAACGGCAGTGGTTCGACATAATGATAAAGCTTGAAATGAATTTGCCCGGGCTTATCTTCCAGCGAGCGGTAAAAACCCATGGACATGGTGCTTTTCTGATTGATCCGTTCAAAGTGCCTGACATCCACAACGGCCGCTTCTGGAGAAAATGTTTCCTGATAACCTGCAGAAAATCCCTGAAGGTACGTTCTAACCAAACGATTGCCTACCGCTTCGCCATTGGCATCCAGCAGTGCCTCCCTGACTTCGTCACGCCATGAACTGGAGACCTGAATTAGTTCGTCGTTGATTGCTTCAAGATCAAATTCACTGCGTCCACGCAACTTGAAAATAAAATGCACCCGAGCTAATACCGACTCGGAAAAATAAGTGGTAAATTCCGAGTCCACGGCTTTCAGACGTTCAAACAGAATCCTCCTCATCTTCACTCGCAATTCAGTGCTGTAAATATCTCTGGGAACGTAGAGCATCACAGAACAAAATGTACCGTACAGATCTTGCCGTATATAGAGCTTAATTTTCTTCCTTTCCTGAATTCGAAGAATCGACATCACCGTTTCAAACAGCTGATCTCGAGGCGTTTGAAACAGTTCATCTCTGGGATAGGTTTCCAGTATCTGCATCAGGTCTTTACCATGATGACTTCTGGAGTCAAGGCCTGTTCGTTCAATCAGCTCCTCAACCTTATGGTTGATGTAAGGTATTCGGAACGGACTCTGGCGATAAACAGGAGAGGTATAAAGCCCAACAATTCTTGCTTCGCCTATGACTTCTCCCTCGTCATTGAACCGACGCACAGAGATAAAATCCGGATAAGCCGGACGGTGGACACTGGAGCGAACTCCAGCTTTGGAAAACGTCAGCCAGTCTTTCTGCTCAAAAAAATCATTTTCAATAAAGGGTTCCAGATCCAGCTGACCGATCTCCCCCTGATGACTGGTTCGCATTAATCCCAATAAAGAGCTTGAAGGTCGAATAATCTGTTTCCGCTCTTCTACTTCTACAACCTGAAGCTCTTCATAGCCGAGAAACGTAAAATTGTTATCCAGTAACCAGAGCAGAAATTCACGTACCTGCTCGGCCTGCCCACCGGTCATAGACTCTGCCAACACCTCTACTTTGCCGCAGATGGGACGATAATCTTCAACCACACGGCCGACATCCGCAAGAACGGCCGACAGTTGCTGCTGAATCCCTGCCAGCTCTTCCTGCTTTTCCTGTCTATCGATCTCTACATAGATGACCGCTTCCTGTCCCTGGGCTTCAGCATCACCACCAGAGAAAACCATATTAAAAGTTTGATCACGGGAGGAGTTGAGTACCGCATTACGAAGATGGTGAATCTCAAGGCCACACTCATTCAGCTTCATTCTCAGCGAGTCCACCAGGAAAGGCATATCCCTGTGAATGATTCGAATAATGGTATGAGTGGAATGCCAGCCGTGATGAGGGTAATCCGGATTCAGTACTTCCACGGCCGGCTGCCCTGGATTGTGGTGCTGAATAAACTTCCAGAAAGAAAGAGTCGCTCCCAACAGATCCCTGCGTTTACAGTGGCTCAGACCTTTTCGGGTATCCATTGAGTAGTATTGACGAATAAACGCACTGAACATATCAGCCTGATAATCCGGAACCTGTGGCAACAGTTCCTCAATCAGCTTGTCCAGGAACTCCTCTTTCTCCTGGCTTTCATGCAAGACCATGGGAATTTCTCCAAAATGGCAGGGAAGGTGGAAACCTTCTTTAAAGATATCGACAAAAACCCCGGAGTGAAAAGAACTTTGGTACATTTAGGTTTTGTGGAATGTTTGCAAAGAAGTCGTAAGAATTCTTTCATACTCCTTTCTGCCACTAGACCTGACTGATCTCTCTACCTATATTACAATGCCGGTTTACCAAACCATGGGGTCTGATGTTTTTCAGATTCCTATTATTTTTTGAAATAACGGTCTTTTTGAAACGATCGTCTTTTTGAAAAGATGACTAACACGTTCAACCCCGTGAATGATTCTCTGATGAGTGCTAACTTTTAATTCGGGTAGGACGACCCATTAAGAATCAACTCGAAATTGTGAAGCCATTTGGGACTCAGGATTCTATGTCTAATATTTCTGTAGTGAACGAACTCCGACAATACCTTCGTGGTTGCATCATCGGTCAGGAACCGCTGGTTGACCGGCTATTGATTGCCTTATTGGCCGACGGTCACCTCCTCGTGGAAGGTGCTCCTGGTTTGGCCAAAACCAGAGCGGTAAAAGCATTAGCCGATGGTCTTGAGGCCGGTTTCCACCGTATTCAGTTCACTCCCGACCTGTTGCCTGCTGACGTCACCGGTACTGATATATACAGCCCGGAAGATGCCAGCTTTCGCTTCCAGCCCGGCCCTATTTTTCAAAACCTGGTACTGGCTGACGAGATCAACCGATCTCCAGCCAAGGTTCAATCTGCGCTGTTGGAAGCCATGGGCGAAAGGCAGGTCAGTATTGGTCGCAAAACCTACCCTCTGCCTCGAGTGTTCATGGTGATGGCCACTCAGAACCCTATTGAGCAGGAGGGTACCTACCCTCTACCGGAAGCACAGCTTGATCGTTTCCTGATGCATGTCCGTGTTTCCTATCCGGATGTTGAAGCTGAACGAGCTATTCTCCGTCTTGCCCGTGGTGAAGCCATGAAACAGTCAGCGGTGAAGCCTGCTCAACTTCTGACTCAGGCAAATGTACTGTCAGCCCGTCAGGAAGTACTGGCCATACATATGGAACCAGTGGTTGAGGAATATATTGTTCAGCTGATCAATGCCTCTCGACATCCTGCTCTTTATAATGATCGTCTTGCCACCTGGCTGGATTTCGGTGCCAGCCCTCGAGGCACCATTGCTTTGGACCGCTGTTCCAGAGCCCACGCCTGGTTGAATGGCCGAGACTTTGTGAGTCCGGATGATGTTCAGGCTATTGCCCATGATGTTTTAAGACACCGCTTACTGCTGACTTTTGAAGCAGAAGCAGAGGGAAAGGATGCTGACCAGATCATTGATCAGCTAATCAATCTGGTACCCGTTGCCTGAGTGATGCCGGTATGAGTGGAGCCTACACAACATTGAAAGAGCTGGTTAATCTGCGTTTTGTCGTCAGAGATCTAGCTCTGTTCAATCATAAAAATGCCCGAAGTCTGTTGGCCGGAACCGGCCACTCTCCTTTCAAAGGTCGAGGTATCGACTTTGAAGAGGTTCGCGCCTACCAGCACGGTGACGATATTCGTTCCATCGACTGGCGAGTCACTGCCAGACGAATGAAACCACACACCAAACTGTTTCGGGAAGAGCGTGAACGGCCGGTCATGCTGCTGCTTGATCAGAGTTCATCGCTGTTCTTTGGCAGTCGACTCAACTTCAAATCAGTCACGGTTGCTGAAGTTGGAGCTATGATCGCCTGGGCAACACTGCAAAACAATGACCGTATTGGCGGCCTGATTTTCAGTCAGAATACCATCAGTGAAGTACGCCCCAAGCGTTCCAAAAAGACATTACTTCACCTGCTCAATCAACTGGAACAGCACAATCAAAACCTGAAACCTAATAATCCTCCTGGTTCTCTGGATGAGAATTACCTGTGCAAATCACTGAGACATGCCCGTCGGGTCTGCCACCCGGGCACCAGTCTGTTTATCATCAGTGATTTCAGCCAGATGAATGACGAGGCCTTTCGCCATATTTCGCGACTGAGCCAAAAATGTGAGCTGGTCGCTGTTCATGTTTCCGATCCCCTAGAAGCTGAGCTGCCCAGACCTGGTCGCTATGACATTACCAACGGAATGCATCGTAAGACCATCGACACTCATTCACGTCATGCCCGACAGAGATACCATCAGGATTTTCAGGACAATCTCGACGCATTAAAACAACAATTTACAGGCCTAAGAGTGCCCTTTATTGAGCTTTCAGCAGATAAAAATACCGCAGAACAAATGAAAACCTCCTTTGCCGTCAGGAGGAAATCGACCTGATGAGCATGAATTCTGGCAACCCTCTGGATCAACTACGCCCAAATCATCTACCGGATCCAGTCAATTTCTGGCCACTGGCACCTGGTTGGTGGATTTCAGCCCTGCTACTGATCACTCTTCTTACGACTGTAACTATCTGGACAATACGCTACGTCAGGCGTACCCGTTATCGTCGACAAGCCAGACGAACCGCTATCAGTCTGTTTGAGCAGTTCCAGCAACATAATAACTGCCTGCAATACGCCAACGACTGTAATCGGCTGCTAAAGCAAACAGCGCTTCGTGCCTTTCCGGCTGAGCAGGTGGCTCGTTTGCATGGTAAACAATGGCTTGAGTTTCTCGCAGACAGTGCCCACCTTCCGGAATTTACCGGACAGGCTGGTGATGCTCTTGGAGACCAACGATATCGTCAACAACCTTCGGTCGATGTTGCTCAACTGCACAGTCTGACCCTTAGCTGGATCAGGAAACATCATGTTTGAGTTGCAATGGCCCTGGGTTTTTCTGGCCCTGCCCCTACCCTGGTTGGTCTACCGATTGGCAACACCCGTTGCCCGTTCCGGTGGTGCAGCTCTGCAGGTTCCTTTTTATCGTGAACTTTCAACAGCGGCAGAGAGAACCGGCAATGATCAATTGCAGGAAAAACGACAATGGAAGTCAATTTTACCACTACTGATCTGGCTTTCCCTTTTATTGGCAGCAGCCCGTCCAAGTTGGTTGGGTGAACCTGTTCAAGTAGCAGGTACCGGTCGTGATTTTATGATGGCCATCGATTTGTCCGGCAGTATGGCAATAGACGATTTAAAACTAGATGGTGTTGCGGTTGATCGACTGACTGCTGCCAAAGATATTCTCAAAGAATTTATTGAACGCCGTCGTGGTGATCGACTGGGTTTAATTCTCTTTGGCAGCAATGCCTATCTTCAGGCACCACTCACCTTCGATCTGACGACCGTCAGTACCCTGATGGGTGAAGCTGAAATTGGCATGGCAGGCAAACTAACGGCCATTGGTGATGCTCTTGGTCTCGCCGTGAAAAATCTACGTCAGCGACCACAAGAAAACCGTGTTCTGGTCCTGATGACTGATGGTACCAACACGGCCAGCACCGAGCCTCTACAAGTAGCAAAACTGGCCGCTGATGAACATATTCGAATCTACACCATTGGTCTGGGCGCAGACGAAATGCTCCAGCCTGGATTGTTTGGAGCACAACGAGTCAACCCATCTGCAGACCTGGATGAAAAGACTCTGAAACAGATCGCAGAAATGACCGGTGGACAGTATTTCCGTGCCAAAGATACGAGCCAGCTGGAAAAAATCTACGGCTTGCTTGATCAACTGGAGCCTGCCGTTCAGGACGAAGAAAGCTACCGCCCCAGTAAAGCTTTGTTCTACTGGCCTTTGGGCATAGCCCTGATACTCAGCCTGATTTTGGCTTTGTTAAGAACACGATTAATGGATACTTTAAGGTATAAGCACGGGCAGGGAGAGCACAAACTATGACTGAACTCCTGACCCAGTTTCACTTTCTCAGGCCATTCTGGTTATTGGCTCTGATCCCCTGCCTACTACTGCTTCTGTTGCTCTGGCAACAAAGAGAACGCCAAGGCAGTTGGAACAAAGTCATTGCACCCGAGTTGTTAAAACATCTAGTACAGGGCATTGCCCATAAGCCTTCACGCTGGCCGTTACAAGTACTGGCTTGGGGCTGGTTGATTGCTGTATTGGCTATGGCTGGGCCGAGCTGGCAACAGATTCCTACACCCGTCAGTAAAAACCAGCAGCCCTTGGTCGTGTTAGTGGACATGTCTTATAAAATGCTGGCCAAGGACGCGACCCCTAATCGTTTTACCCGAGTCCGTTATAAACTACTGGATTTGTTCAAGATCAGAAACGATGGTCTCACGGCATTAGTCGCTTATGCGGGTACAGCCCACACCATCGCCCCTCTGACCGATGACAGTAAAACTCTCGCCAGCCTGGTTCCCGCTATCAGCCCTCAAATCATGCCCGAACAGGGTGACAGCCCTCTGGCAGGCATTCGTCAGGCTATTGAGCTCCTGAAACAAGGAGCAGGTGGCAGTGGTGATATTCTACTGATTACAGACAGTATTCCTGCGCCCCAGTTAAAGACCATTAAAGAGCTATTGACTGAATCATCCGCCCGATTGTCCATCATTGGTATTGGCAGTGACAGCGGTGCTCCTATCGCCCTGCCAAATGGTGGTTTCCTTAAGGACACCAGCGGTACCATCATCGTACCCCAGCGTGAACGCAGGCAGCTGATTGATCTGGCTAACAGTACTCGTGGTTACTATTACGACATATCCCTGAACGATGCTGACCTGAAAGCCGTTCTTCCCAAACCGGAACTCACCGACAGTACCATTGAAGTGGAAAGACACTTTGATCAGTGGAACGACGTTGGCTACTGGCTGGTATTACTTCTGTTACCTCTGGCTCTGTTTGGTTTCAGAAAAGGCGGGTTGATGCTGGCACTGGTGGTCATTCTGCCCTCGCCACAAGCTGAAGCTTTTGAATGGAACGACCTGTGGGAAAATGACAATCAGCAAGCTATGGAAGCTCTCAACAGTCAGCGAGTGGACGAGGCTGCGAAACAGTTCGAGCGTAATGATTGGAAAGGTGAAGCTCTCTATCGCGCTGAAAAATACAAGGAAGCCGCGACTGAGTTTGCCAAATCCAACACGGCTTCAGGCTTTTACAATCAGGGCAATGCACTGGCAAAAGCCAATCAGCTGGACGATGCCTTGAAAGCCTATGACAAAGCACTAAAGCTGAATCCTGAGATGGAAGATGCCAAAAGTAATAAAAAACTGTTGGAAGATCTGAAAAAACAGCAGGAAGAACAACAGAAAGACAATCAGGATCAACAAGATAAGAACCAGCAAAACAAGGACGATCAGCAGCAAAAAGAAGATCAACAGAACAGCTCTGGTCAACAAGACAAAAATGATCAGGAACAGTCTGAGCAACAAGACAAAAATGATCAGGAACAGTCTGAGCAACAAGACAAAAATGATCAGGAACAGTCTGAGCAACAGTCCAAAGAAAATCAATCGAGTAAAGATCAGAGCAATAACGAGCAGCAAGAACAGTCTCAACAAGATCAATCTGATGAGAATCAGGAGCAGAACAGCTCTAAACAGTCTTCAGCTGACAATGAAAAGACCGAGCAGGAAAAACAAGACGCTCAGTCAAGCCAGCAGTCCGATGAAAACAAAGACAAGACTGAAGAACAACAATCAGCCGCTTCTGATCCCGATCAGGAACAACCCATGAGTCCTGATCAGCAGGCCATTGAAAATATGTTAAAGAGTATTCCCGACAATCCGGGAGATTTCCTGAAAAGGAAATTCCAGTACCAGAGAGAACAAAGACAGCAACAGGAGAAAGCATGGTGAGGTCAGTCAATCAGAGTTTCAAACCATTATTATTACTGATCTCGTTGACTGTTTTTTCACTGCAGTCATTAGCTTCTTATACTGCCTCGGTAAACAGAAACAGCATTGCCCAGTATGAAACCTTTGAACTGACACTACGAACCGACTCAGATACTTCTTCAGCCCCTGATCTGGATGGGCTGAACCAGGAGTTTGATGTTCTGGGTACACGACAGAATCGTCAGGTACGTATTATCAATGGTAAATCCGAATCATGGCGGGACTGGGTGGTTACTCTTTCTCCCAAGAAAGTTGGCAGATTGGTTATTCCGGAAATCCCACTAGGTGACCTGCAAAGCCAAGCAATTGCCATTCAGGTGTCGGCCGGTTCAACCAGTACAGACAATGCAGATAACGTTAGTCCGGTTTTCATTAAATCCTCGGTTAATAGCGAAGCTGTTTTCGTTCAACAGGAAATCGTTCTGACATTACAGATATTTCATCGGGTTGAACTCTATGATGATCGTCGTTTAACACCTCTGAACATTGAGAATGCTCTTATTCAACAGTTGGGCGAAACCCGCAGTTACGACACAGTAATGAATGGTGTCCGCTTTGGAGTGATGGAACTAAGTTTCTCTATTCACCCTCAACAATCAGGTTTGCTGGAAATTCCATCGCTGACTTTCTCTAGCTCCATGTCTGACCGTAGAAGCAACTTTGGCAGCTTCTTCTCAACGGGATCAGGCAAACCGGTTATTGCTCGCTCACCAGAAATGGTTATTTCTGTTCAACCACAGCCGGCCACATACAGCGGCAATATTTGGTTACCCGCTAAGAACCTGACCCTTACTGACGGTTGGAGCAGCTCTCTTGATGATATCAAGGTGGGAGATGCCATAACTCGAACCATTGTCATTCAAGCAGAAGGTCTGAGCAGTAATCAGTTACCTTCGATCAATATGCCCAAGCCTCAGGGAATCAATACTTATCCCGATCAGAGTGCAACAGACGACAGGGCATCGGATACCGGTATTGTTGGCTCCCGTATAGAAGCCATGGCTCTGGTTCCTACAAAGCCTGGCACCATTACTCTGCCGCCCATTCGCTATCGCTGGTTTGACACTCAGACCAACAGTGAACAGATTGCCGAGATTCCGGCAAAGACTCTTACCATTAAACCATCAGACAAAGTAGAACCGGTCGTTGCTTCAATACCTGAACAACCTCAGGACATTGAATCGAAACCTTTGGAATGTCTCGATCCACAAATTATCCCGCCCAGTGACTCTGGTGATTACAAGCTCTGGCAGACAGTATCAGCAGCCCTCGGAGCTGGATGGTTATTAACTCTGATATGGCTGGGTCTAAAAAATAGAAAACGAAAAACATCTGGTGAATTACCATCAAGTGACGCATCCTCTTCATCATCAGAAAAAAGAACATTTGATGAGTTAAAGGCTGCATGCCAGAGTAATAATTACTCCTTAGCCAGACAGTGTTTTATCACTTGGCGCCAGAGTGTCACAGGGATAAATCATTCAGTATTGGATCATTTCCTTAATGACATTGATGATGAAAATCTGAGAACACTTTTCTCTCAAGCCGAAGCTGGCCAGTACTCCTCCGAAAAGAATGCAGTTGACTGTAAAGCACTATTAAAAGCAGTCACAAAGATGAGGTCCAGAAGAGATGACCGAAAACAGGGGGAAAAAGACGGGAAACCAAATCCACTTTATCCTGGTAACCCAACCGGTTCCTCAAAATAAAGCCTGAAACTGATGATGCCCAAAGAGTTTGAAGGTGAGGGTATCATCAGCTTATTCAAATTGACTTCTGGTTAAGAGTTCGTCCGAAGGGGTCTTAACCAAAGCTTTCATACTGTGTACCATTTTCCTGACAGAAACGGTCATAAGGGTCAGGTTATCGCACCCTCTTCTATCAGCATCATAAGCTTTGCCTACTAACTGTCTGGTTTGCTCACACGTACCCAATCTTGTTGTTTTTTTAAGATATTCATCCAGCATATTCGATGTCATCACATCAAAAACACCATCACAACCAATGACCAAGCAATCCATAGTCGGATCCAGTTTATGACAGGTTATGACACCTAAAGGTGAAGAGGCTCCACACAAGTTGTGATCACCAAGGGTTCCAGCTGGCTGAAGTGTAAGCTTCTGTTTTTCTGGAGTTTGTTTTAAATGTGTTTTAGTCATCATTGTACGAGCCAGTTTAACTATATTACTGGATTTTTCTTCCTCGTAGGTCACCCTAATATCCGAGCGACCAGCGCGGATTTGGCAGTGAATCTTACCGCCTCTCAATCGAAGATCTCTTTGTAATTCAGTCTCACTATTGATGTCAGGCTCGAGAATATACGAACCATCACCCTTCGGATCAAAACGAGAGAAATCCACAAGATTTTTTGCCTGTAAATCTCTGGATAGCTGTAAACAGGGGGCCGTTCCTGTTCTCGTCACTAGCGCCCTACTATCTCCCACATTAATCGTCCATAACTGACCATCAATGACCGCACAGAGGCAGGCTGTTGTACCAGCATCAACAATTTCACGGTCAACGGCTACCATCGCAACCCGAAGCCCATGCCAGATACCCGACTCTGTGAGGTGTCTTTTATTAAAAAACTCCAGTTGTATTTTAAGGCAACCTGCTATTTCACGAGACGCAATGGCAGCTCCTTTATGACCATCACTAAGACCATGTCCATCAAATACTCCTGCAATAGCTATAGGAACTTCCTTTTCTCCTGCGTTGAAAGTAAAGCAACCCTGACAGTGGCGATCTTCCATATGGGACCTACTGCCTTCGGCGGCGACAATAGCTGAATCATCAAAAACCGATTCAAACTCTGAAAACCCAGGAATCTCCTTAAGCTCTCTTAATGGAATTCCAACATCAGGGACTTTGCCTGTTCTTGCATAGGCACCATAAAGTTTTTGAAATTTCTCATCGGATCGAAACTCTTCAGCTTGCTGATTTCCATATTGAATACGCCTATGAACAACCTGAGGATCTGTAAAAACCTGATAGTCCAGAGCATTAATCTGATCATGGCCAACAGAGGGAGAACCGGGAGAGGGGATGTTTTTCACGCTTCTTAAGCGTGTTATTGGCTGACCTTCAAGCGTTCTATCAACAAGATATTCGTTCTCCAAATTCATCGAAACTACAGGAGCTTCTGTCAGCCCTTCAGTCCAGTCGATAGGGTCATTTGGCAGGTAGACCTGATTGAGGTGAAAGAGATCACACTGATCAACTACGACATTTCTATCACGAAGCAGAGTACAAAGCTTGCTTCTGCAGTGATCGAAAGTATCTAGAAAAAAACCACTGGCTATCGGTAAACACTTCCACCAGCTCAGTTTATTTATCTCTTCCAGATATTCCTTAGTGACCAGCCGCCCAGCGGACGTAATACCAACAAGCTCAGTACCTTTGACCCCATTATCTCTTAATTCTTTAATCTGATGAATCAGGTCAGCTTCGCTTACTCCTGCTGTTGGTTGCATACGTTGTTCCTAAAGATGGCTTATGTAGCTTTATCTACTGTTCTTCAGGGCTCTTTACCTCCGTGATCTCTCTAGTCAGCTCCCCAAGCGTTCGAATCGCCTGATAATCTTTATCATTCACCACAGAGCCAAAATTCAACCTGATAAAATTCTGATACTTCCCTGTCGCTGAAAACATCGGACCCGGCGCAATGCTTATACCTGCCTGTAATGCTCTTTCCGACAAAGCATAAGCATCAACACCTTGAGGTAATTCAACCCATAAAAGCAGCCCACCTTTTGGACAGATAGAACGGGGGCCTTCAGGAAAGTGTTCTTTTACAAGACTGCGAACACGATCCCTTCTCTGCTGGCATAAAGGTTTGATGCGCCTTAGATGCTTGTCCTAAATCCAAATCGGGAAATCTCGCTTGAACGTCTGACAATAAAGACCTTTACAGAGAAGCTTGGTCAGGCATTAAGCAATAGCGGCAGTATGAATTGTTCAATACAAATGGAAGGACTGGCTGAACTTATATGCGCTCAAATAACCAGCCGTAAATACGACCATCAATTATGGTGGGAATAACCGAGTATAAATAAAAAACCGGCTAACTCAATCAAATAAGTCAGCCGGTTTATTTTTTACATCAAGCCGAGCTTGGTTATCAGGCTGTCGTCAGCCTGGTTTCCGCTTCAGACTTTTTTGAGGGTGCTTCCTCTGTCGAAGGCTTGATAAAGAATCTCGCCAATGCTGGCAACAGCCAGATCGCACCAATCATGTTCCAGATGAACATAAAGGTCAGCAGGATACCCATATCAGCCTGGAATTTCAGCGGAGAGAAGATCCAGGTACCAACACCAATAGCCAGCGTCATTCCGGTAAAGGTTACCGCCTTACCCGTGATCTGCAGTGTCTTGTGATAAGCCTCCTGCAATGGCATACCTTGCTTGAGCAAGCTCTCCAAGCGGCTGTAAATGTAGATGCCGTAATCAACACCAATACCCACACCCAGAGCAATGACTGGCAGAGTAGCTACCTTGACACCAATACCGAGGTAAGCCATCAGAGCTTGACAAAGTACAGAGGTCAGACCCAGTGGAATAATGATACAGAATACCGCACGCAGAGAACGGAAGGTCAGCCAGCAGAGCACACTCACTACGAGGTATACCCAGATCAGCATTTCAGTCTGAGCCTTGCCAATAACCTGATTAGTTGCCGCTTCAATACCGGCATTACCCGTTGCCATCAGGAAGGTGACATCGTCACTGTTGTTTTCTGCAGCAAAGGCTTCAGTGGCTGCAACGACACGCTCAAGAGTCTCTGCTTTGTGGTCATCCAGATACAGTACGACAGGTGCCAGGGAGCAATCCGCATTAAACAGGCCTCCGGCACTGGAAACAGAACTGTTTAGAACATAAGGGTTACGGGACAGAGTCTGCCACTTGATATTACCCTCGTTCAAACCTTTCACGACCTGCTTGGAAACAGTGACCAATGAAATAGCTTGTTGAACACCGTCGATGTTCTCCATGTTCCACATGTAGCGGTCCATGGCTTCCATCACAGTATGGGTAGAGCACTGCTCGGCACCGGTGGTAACCATAACCACAAACTGATCAGAACTGGTGGAGTAGTTCGCGGTGATAAAATTGTTGTCGAGGTTATAACGTGAATCTGGGTGAAATTCTGGAGCACCGGGATCCAGATCGCCTACCTTCAAATCTTGAGACATGTAGAGACCGAAGCCAAAACCAAAAACTGCAATGACAACAGAAACAGGAACTACTTTTGGATGAGCAAAGTTAGACAGTAGCGCCCAAATGCCACCTGTTTCAGCCTGCTTGGCCTTGATACGGGCAACCGACTTCGGACTGGCACCTGCATAGGACATCAGGACTGGAAGCAACACCAAGTTGGTCAGAATGATAGCCGCTACACCAATACTGGCGGTTACTGCCAGATCCTGAATGACCTGAATTTCGATAATCAACAGAGTCAGGAAGCCAATACCATCAGAAGCCAGTGCCACCATGCCCGGAATATACAGGCTACGGAATGCACGACGGGCAGCACTCAGTTTATCCGCACCATTAGCTGCTTCAACACCCACACTGTTGATGATCTGTACACCGTGACTCACACCAATCGCAAAGATAAGGAAAGGAACCAATACAGAGTAAAGATCCAGACCATAGCCAAAGGTAGCCAGCAGACCAATCTGCCATACAACGGCAATCAGCGACGTAAGCAGAGGAACAAAAGTGCTTCGCAAGCAGCGGGAATAGATAAACAACATAAATGCTGTAATAAAAATCGCTACGATGAAGAACAATACGATGGCCTGAACACCGGAGAACAGATCACCAAATACTTTGGCAATACCGACAATCTTCAGGCTGACACCACGCTCGTCGTACTTGTCACGAATCTTTTCCAACTCATCGGACAATACCTGGTAGTCCAGGGTTTTGCCGGTTTCCGGATTAAAATCGAACAGTGGCGCAGTCAGAATACTGGATCTGAAATCGTTAGAGACAATTTGACCAACCTGACCGGAACGCAAAATATTACGACGCAAGTCTTCCATGCTCTTCTCATCACCATTGTAGGTTGATGGAATAACAGGGCCACCTGCAAAACCTTCTTCTGTCACTTCGGTCCAGCGAACACTGGGAGTCCAGAGAGATTTTAGTTTAGAGCGATCAACGCCTGGCAGAAAGAAAATTTCATCGTTAAGGTCTTTCAATGCTTCCATATAGTCAGCATCGAAGATATCGCCGTTTTTGTTTTCTACCGCAATACGAATGGTGTTACCGGAGTTGCCCCCGTCCATATTCGCCAACATGTTCTGAATGAAAGGATGGTTCAATGGAATCATCTTGGTAAAACTGGCGTCGACTCTTAGGCCGGCGATCATCTTCCAGGATAAAAAGACAGTGGCGACAAAGAACAGAATGCATACCAGCATCCGGTTCTTGAAGATGAGCCTTTCCAGCATTGGCTCGCTGTTAATATTCGATGACATGATACAGCCTCGGTTTATTATTCTGTATGTCTGTTTTTAATAAGTCAGATCGAGTGACTTATGGCTGTTTCTTTTTCAAGATTTTCTTTTCAAGCAGGTCACCCTTTGGACTCATCAAGTGAACCCCTCCCTGCCCTACAGTCACAATATTGCCATCAACACTAGGAGCCAATGCACTGAGTGTGACACGATCCTTACGGTTAATGCTCTTCCAGGAGCCACTTTCTCCGGTAACAAACACACCAGAGTTACCCACCAGAATATTCTTACCATTATTTAAAATAACTGAACCAAACAGGGTTTCAGGGGTGTTGGCTTCAATCTTTTTCCAATTCTGACCTTTATCAATACTTCTGAATGCGTTACCACGCAGACCATGAATCAGAACTTCACCACGTCCGGCTGTTACACCAAACAAACTACCTTCATAGGGGCCTTCCAGTGTTTTCCATTTTTTACCGAAATCACCGGAATGGAAGATCATTCCTGCTTCACCAATGATGAAGACGTTACCTTCGTCATCACCGGAAATAGCGTTAAAGTGCAATTCCTCTTCATTCTCAATACGATCACGAATGTCATTCCAGGTTTTACCGGCATTCGTAGTTTCGAGAATGGTGCCGTAAGCACCCAGAGTGATACCGTTGTTTACATCACGAAACCAGATATCAAGCAGCGGTGCTTCCAGAGACAGGTCATCATAAATACGGGTCCAGGTCTCACCTCCATCTTCTGTTTTCAGAACAATGGAATCATGACCAGCGGCGTAACCGATTTTCGCGGTAGCAAAATGTACGGAAGTAAGCATTTGGATGGTAGGTACTTTAGACTGAGTCCAAGTATTACCATTATCATCTGAATAGAGAATATGACCACGGTCACCTACAGCAACCAGTCTGGAACTTTCTCCAGCGCGAGACACGTCAATCAACAGTGATGACACGGCTTTGTCGCTTATTATAGCGGAGCGGGGTTCATTCGATTTAGCGTCCACTGCCTGACTAACCGAAGCAAGAACCAACCCTACTGCAACCAGACAACTGCGTGCAAATCTGAAAGATCCTTTTAAACCCCTGCCTGTCTGACCAGGCCCGAATATTCCATTATTCTGTTGTGCTTTTTCTTCAGGGTATAAAGACATGCCAATCTCTCAGCTTTATTATAATTATGGTTTTAAGGCGTGCGATTATATACAAATTAAGACAGTCGATCCAATTCAATATACTTCACATGTCAACTACGCTGAATACTTTAACTGTCGTATGACTGCAATTTGTGCAATTTAGCATGCTATCAAAGCCACAACTCTTCCTACCCTGTTTGTAGTATGAGGACGCTCAATGCAATGAGCTTCAACGCTTCCCTCTTCTTCTCAACGAAGAGGGTTTGAAATAGTTTCTTGGTGGTATCGGCAGATTAATTTGTACAAACTGAGGCTCTTCATTGGCCAGTCCCTGAACATCGTATCGTCTTGACTGCAGGTCATGATAAACATCCAGCCCTGTCCAGGTGGTGGGTGTATCATAATAATTCATCAGGTAAGCCATACTGACCCGCCATAAATCACCTCGAATATCGTATTGATCAACAACAGCTGCTCCCCAACTGTCTTCATCCAGGTAGAGAACCCGTTTCTTATAAACATGTCTTTCTCCGGGCTTCAGATTACCTTCTACGACCCAGACACGATGGAGTTCATAACGAGTATGTTTGGGATTCAGGTGACCTGTAGCCAGAACATCACTGTATTTCAGCTTCGGATTGGTAAGGTCAATATTGTTATAGGGGATATAGAGTTCTTTCTTACCCAGCAGCTTCCATTCATATCGATTTGGAGCACCGTTATACATGTCTGTGTCGTCAGCAGTTCTCAAACCATCGGATGCCGCAATAGGCGTATCATAAGCCAGATTGGGAGCCCTCCTCACACGCCTTTGGCCCGCGTTATAAGCCCAGGCCTGTCTGGGTTGCTGTACCTGATTGAGAGTCTCGTAAATCATCACTGCACCACCAGCCAAACGGGCCGGAGATTTACTCAATGAAAGATAATAAAAAATAATGTTATCGAGTGTCTCTTCAGAACCATCAGGCAGGTTGTAATTGAATAAAGCTTCCTGCTGAGTGGTTGCTAAAGAGTAGTTACCATTTCTGTGCACAGATGCCTCGGAAGAACGCCTGATAGCGTAATGCCCACGATAACGAACAATATGATTCCAAAGCGCTTCCAGGCCGTTAGCGGGTATGGGGAAAGGGTAGGCATTGTAGGCTCCTTTAAAACCATTACCGCTATCCAGAAGTTGTGCTGTCTTTGCCGCTTTTTTTGTATTTTCGTAGATTATATCCGGCTGAAAAGCCGAACGACGACTTTTATAAACGGGCATTTCAAACGTATTCGGATAGGTTTGTATCAACGCTATCTGACCTTCTGATAGATTACTTCGATACTTTTCAAAATTTTTGCTGCTAATAGTGAACAGTGGCTTGTCATCCGGCCAGGGATTCACATAATGCTTACCTGACACAAACTCTTTGGGAATATCTTCTTTCTTAAGGCCACCTTGCCAGGCAGGAATAGTGCCTGTTTTATTACCCGCCTTTTCGGCTCCCAATGGCGTCAGATTTTTACCCAGTTGCGCGGCCTGCTTTTCATCAACCGCTGAGAAAGCTTGCCCTGAAACCAGTAGACTGAGAGTGAGAGCAAATATTGTATACGGTTTGAGTGTATTCATTTTACTCTCCCTGTCAGAACGAATATTTGATGCTGAATGAGACATTGTCCCGATCATGAATCGAGTTGGTTCTTTCTGCTCCGAAGAAGTTTGTATACGATAAACCTGCTTCAAATGCCTGAAGGTACAGCCCTTTCATACCTAAGGTGACTGCCTTCCGGCCTTTATGAAAATTACCTGTTCTCCGCGAATTCCCGCTGACATCGTGTTTGAAAATAAGATACGGGCTGATATTGATGCCTGCAAAGACATCATTCAGTTCACCGTTAAGAACCGCGGTGTAACCCCAACTGAACTTGTCGAGGCGGTCGCTGGAAGGACGGTATTTTTTTGAGAAAGCACCAAAATCACCTACGGTCCCACCGTAAGCTCCAGATGCGGTTGAAATATATTCATCGTAATCATCTAAGCCATCAACGTACTCAAAAGACGGTTCAAAAATACCGTAGAGTCCATCAAAACCAAATCGAGGTCCGAAATTTTCTATAAATACTAATGAACCTGTCCAGAGTCTTACTTCTTCGTAATTTTTATACGACCCACTATCAAGACAGTATACTTTTTCAGAGTCTTGTTGAGACAGGTTTTTAAAACAATTTGCACCTTCAAGGATACCGTCAGTAGGGTCGGTCGCCTCTCCTGCAAGATTATCATTGAATCCGTCAATCAAATCATTGGGATGGTCAATCCAGATAGGCGCATTAGGCCTGAAAGCCAGTTCACCAGCGATCGATGTAGTTCCAACAGCCGTATTGAAACTGATTCCATACATTTGAATGTCTTCTGGGAATACTCTAGTTGCACTAAGACTGTTGGAGAGAAGGTGACCACCAGCAAAGCCACCAATCACTTGATTTTTAGTCTTACCAGTAGCAGCCGCTACACCTGTATAGTAACCATCGAGAGCTGCCTGTAATTGAGCATTACCAACACCGGTAACGGCTGCCATGGCTTTGGTAACAGCATCAGTGGCTAACTGAGCTTCAATATAAGGAACATGGGAGTTGTAATTAACAAAGTAGAAGCCAAATTCAGTATCATTAAGCTCTTCGGAGAAGAATTTAAAACTCACTCCCCACTGTCCACTATCATCGGCATCTCGTTCAGCTGACGAATCTGCCACAACAATGTAATCTCCATTAGTATCAATTCCGGTTAACTCGTAAAAACCCCCCAAAGCCCCAAAGGCCGACCCATTCCAGCCATTAGCACCTGCAGCCAGCTTGGGAGTTATTTCGTTATACCCTTTGGTAGCCCCTTCAACAAACAAATCATTATTACTGAAGTAGGTTCCTCTACCAGGCAGTACCGATTTCTCCCACTTGAATTGATAGTAAGCAGCCACTGACAAGTTATCGGTAATACCCAAATTGAATGACAATGCATTTTGGGGAATTAAAAGATCTTTTACTTCAGACCCTGGCAACGCAAAGGAAGCACCGTTGAGGGCATTGACAGTATTAATGCCGTCTCGGTAAAAAATGCCTTCACCCCAGTTGGTCACCTGCTGGCCTAATCGAACATCCAGAGGCATTTCGCTAATATCCCAACTGCCATAGAGATAGGCATCCTGAATTTTTGCATCTTTACCCTGACCGTCAAGCACCTCTCTGGACCAGTCATCACCATAGGGATAAGTGCCAGATTGATCTGGGTATAAAACATCTATGTCGGAATTGGTATTACTCCAGCGGTTATGAGCATCCATCAATTCTGTGTCGTAAAAAGCAGTGCCGCGAATAAACAGGCCATACTGTTCCTCCCAGTCTACTTCCAGATCAGCCGAAACCTTGAAAACCTGAGACACCAAGCCTTTATCAAACGCCCGGTTGCCATCATTACGATTGACATCATCATGATCTGGCGTAGTGCTCTGTCGATAGACTTTGTCATCCCTCCCCTGCACTCGCCACATGGCACCGTAGGAAAGAGTGATATCAAGCGCACCGGTGATTTCACCGTCTTCAGAAGAAAATTCGGTCGCAGCGGCGGAGGTTGAGAATATAAAAGTAGAAAACGCTGACAGAACAAAGCCATATCGCCATGCTGCCAAACTAGAGCGGAGAGGTGTGCGGGCACTGAGCATTTTAAATGACTCCCTGTCATATACCTTTTACGAAATTCAATTCATCACAAGAAGGTGATAAATCAAAATTCTACTGCTCAAGGCTGATTTTTTTGCTATCTCACATCCCTGATAGCGATTACTTACTCCTGCTACTGCTACTGCCAACATGTATAAAAAATATTTAACTTACTTACCATCCAATAGAAAGCTCCGAAAATCAACTTTTCGAAACTTTCTATAAAAAGTTTAAATCAGAGAGTACTGTTACAAACTCTTGGTAACGACTTCAAAAATGTCCGTAGACAGATCTGGTACAGCCTTGATTCGCTCCAGCGCACTCTTCATACGTTCACGAACCACTGGCTCATACTTCCTCCAACGGGTCAGAGGCGTCATAAGTCGAGCTGCTACCTGAGGGTTTTGCTTGTCCAGAATGATGATCATGTCCGCTAGGAATTCATAACCTTCGCCATTACCTTCGTGGAAACGTTTCATATTACCGGCGGCAAAACCACCAATGAGACTGCGTAGTTTGTTTGGGCTGCTCTTATCAAAAGAGTCGTGTTCCATCAGCGCCTTCACATGGTTCAAAGAACCCAATACGGAGCTGGAGGACTGAATCATAAACCAGTCGTCCATTACCACAGAGTCATCCTTAAAGCATTGAAGGAAGTCTTCCAGCAAGCGATCGGTCGTCTTCTTAACCTGATGACCAGCATTGATGACTGAAACCAGTGCCGCCTTGCGATCATTCATACTGCTGGCCTGATCATATTGACTGACAGCCAGTTGCAGCATCTCAGCCTCATCCAGCTCAGTCAGGTAAGCCAGACAGGTATTGCGCAAGGAACGCTCGGCAATATCAGAAGCAACAGGTTGATAGTCACCTTCCTGTTCCAGTGAATGGTAAAGTGCCAGCAGTGCATCCTTATGAGTAGCAGCAATGGCTTGTTTCACCTGACTGCGAGCTTCTGTGATCAACAGTGGTTGAATCTCTTTCGCCTGCTCAGCCAAACTGCCTTCAGTGGGCAACACCAGCATTCTGGCTTTTACCGCCAACTCAAGATTCTGATCAGCAATCACAGCGCCTATCGCGGCCACCAGTTTGTCATCCGGTTGAATGGACTTGCCTTCAGCTTGTGCCGCGACCATTTCCTGAATGACTTCAGTGGCCAGTCGCTGACCTGCATCCCAACGATTAAAACTATCGCTATCGTGCTTCAGCAAAAACACCAAATCATCACGACTGTAGTCGTACTTCACCTTAACCGGTGCAGAGAACTGACGCAGCAGTGATGGTAAAGGCTTGCTGGACACTCCTTCAAAAACAAACGTTTCTTCCGATTCCTTGAGGTGCAGAATTTTTTCAATAGCACCCGCTTCATCCAGAGATAGGGTATTACCTTCATTATCAAGCAGGGCAACCACCACAGGAATATGGAAAGGCAGTTTGGATTCCTGACCAGGGGTAGCCGGACAGGATTGAGCGATGGTCAGTGAGTACTTACCTGACGCCTTATCAAAGTTATCAGTAACGTTAAGTACTGGAGTGCCAGCTTGGTTGTACCAATTACGGAACTGAGTCAGATCAACACCGGAAGCTTCTTCCATCGCTTTGACGAAATCTTCACAGGTCGCAGCTTGACCATCGTGACGTTCAAAATAAAGATCCGAACCCTTACGGAAGTTATCCTTGCCGACAATAGTCTGAATCATTCGAACCACTTCACAACCTTTCTCATAAATCGTCAGGGTGTAAAAGTTGGAGATTTCAATAAACGACTGCGGACGAATGGGATGAGCCATTGGCCCTGCGTCTTCAGCAAACTGAGCCGTTTTCATCATGGTGGCGTCTTCAATACGCTTAACACCACGAGAGTTCATATCCGCAGAGAACTGAGAGTCACGGAATACCGTGAAACCTTCCTTCAAGCTCAACTGGAACCAGTCACGGCAAGTAACACGGTTACCGGACCAGTTGTGAAAATACTCATGGGCAACAATGGCTTCAATACGCTGATAACTAGCATCGCCAGCGGTATCCGGACTGGCCAGTACGCAGGAAGAGTTGAAAATATTCAAACCCTTGTTTTCCATGGCTCCCATATTGAAGTGATCAACAGCCACAATCATAAAGATATCAAGGTCGTATTCACGGCCGTAGACTTCTTCATCCCACTTCATGGATTTCTTCAGTGAAATCATGGCGTGGTCGCACTTATGAATATTGTGGGATTCAGTGAAGATGCGCAGTTTAACGTCACGGCCACTCATGGTAGTGAAGCTGTCGTCCACGACTTCCAGATCACCCGCCACCAGTGCAAACAGATAACTTGGCTTTTTGAACGGATCTTCCCAGGTCACAAAATGGCGGTTGTCATCCAGATCACCACGGGCAATATCATTACCGTTAGACAGAAGAATCGGGTAACGACCCTTGTCAGCAATTACCTTGGTGGTGAATTTCGACATTACATCCGGACGATCCAGATAGTAGGTAATCTTCCGGAAACCTTCTGCTTCGCACTGGGTACAGAACATACCATTGGACTTGTAGAGCCCTTCCAGAGAGGTATTTTCCTGAGGGCGGATGCGAGTAACCACCTTCAATTCAAACGCTTTGCTGTTAACCGGCAAAACCAGATGGTCAGAACCTGAAGTATACGATTCAGATGCCAACTCATTACCATCAACAAAAACAGAAACCAACTCCAGTTCAACGCCCACCAGCGACAGATTCGGCATCTCATCACAAGAGCCCTCACCACGGTCATCATTTCTGCGAACACCCAGAACCGATGTCACCAAAGCATGATCTTCATGAAGCTCAAACGTCAGATCGGTGGTATCAATCCAGTAGTCAGGTGCCTGGTAATCTTTCAGGAATATCGATTTTGGTTGCGCGTCTTTCATTCTTAAACCTGTTGTTGGTTAATCGCCATAACTGATAAGCCATGACTGTCTATCAGGGATCAGCTCTTACTCTGTTCTTTAGCTGGCATCTATTCAGCCAAGTACCTAGCCATCAAATTCGTCGTCATTTTCCCACCTCAGGCGGGAAAATGACTCATTAGATATTCGATTAATGTATCTATACACTTGTGGACAGGCTGACCTGATAGGAAGTGTGTTTACGGATATTAATCACACCCGTATCCAGAATCAGATACTGCCCCTTGATTCCCTGCAGTACCCCTTCAATCACGGGTTGTTTATCAAAACCCACTGAAGTTACCTTAACCGGATATTGCTCAACAGGGTAGTTGATCTCAACCAGCTCAGGGTTCTGAATAGATTGAATCGCCTGCAGACCAAACTGCTCCTGAAGCGCTTCAATTCTGGACTGATTCATCTTCAACAAATCTTCAGCAGCAGTCTTCAGATCCAATGGCTCCGCAGTACCTTTAAGCATGGCCCGCCAGTTGGTTTTATCATTAACAAACGCTTTGAAAATGGTTTCAACAAGACCAGACTGCTGTCGTGTAGAAACGCGAACAAAGGGAAGAGCCTGAGTAGCTCCCTGATCAATCCAGCGGGTGGGAACCTGGGTAGCACGAGTAATACCCACTTTCAGACCCGACGAGTTGGCCAGATAGACAATATGATCAGTCATGCAAAACTGGTCGCCCCACTCGGAATCGCGACAGGTACCCTCATGGTAATGACACTTTTCTGGGCTCATGATGCAAATATCGCACTGAGGCAGTTTTTTCATACAGGGAAAGCAATAACCCTGACTGAAACTTTTTTTGGTTTTACGACCGCAGTGACTGCAATTTATGGCACCGGCGTATTCGAACCTTATTTTCTTGCCGATCAACTCGTTGGCTGACAGTCTCTGGTCACCAAACAGCAGTTCATAAGAAACCGGCTGACCTGGCACAAGCTGACTCGCCATCTTGCTCAGGTGGCCGGATATTGTCTGACTCAATCGCTTATTCCTTATTAACTGAAGCGCAGAATGGTCGCTTCAGATTCATCTGGCTTACTTGAAGGCGTCGCTGAAGAACTTTTGCAACTCACAGGCATATAGCCAATACGCTCTTCTTCCGAGAGATTATCGTGTTCCCAGGCGATCAGCGCTTGCAGAGTATGCTCCCGCTGATCAGCCGTCACTTTCTCACCATTTGGCCAGCGACTTAGTTCCAGAGACTCTTTCATCACCCGGTAGATTTCCGGCGTTATCTGCTTCAGAAGATTCTGAAATTCCATAGTGATCTCACTTTTGTTATTTCGCCGATGACATGGCTTGAAGAAGAAAGGTTCAATAATAACAAAAGGCATGCAGAGGTAGGAAGGGAACTATCGCGAGAGGCAAAGATAGAACAGACCTGTAAAAAGTTGAGAAGAATAGTGTTGTCGAGTTTGTTTTTTAAGCTACTTTCTATTTTATATACGTCAGAACGATAAATGCCCCCGAAAACATATTGTCCTCTGAGTTTTTTCCTAAAACGGCTTAATATTCGGGAGACAAGATGTTTTGACTATCACCCACTTCAGAAAACCCTGATCTTCCATAGCAGTTTCAATCTTGTCATTTCACCTATTACATGGCTTGATGAAGAAAGGTTTAATAATAACAAAAGGTATGTAGGGGTAGGAAACAGACTCTCTGCCATAGGCAAAGACAACTCGTGAAGATTAATTCGACCTATAGTGATTCATTTATTGATTTATTCACGATGATTTCTGTCAAAACCGACTAATCTCCTGCCAGACCAACAGCCAGAAAGGAAGCACAGATATGGACACCAGTACCATGCACCGACTGTCCCCTGTTAGAAACTCTTCTACTGCCAGCAATTCCATAGAGCTGGCCGAAGAACAACTCAAACACTTTGGTATTGAAGCCAACTCTGGTTTTGGCCGATCCTTACTGACTGCATCAGAAAAACTCTATCAAGCCAGTGACGCTATTACACAACTGGAAACCCTAACAGAAGCACTGTCCAGTTTACCTAACATGGATCGTATCAGCCGTTTCAATGCCAAGAAGTTTCTCTGCTTCCAACTGGCCAAGCTGATCGACATGCTGCAGCCCAGCATGAAGGCCACCTATCAATCTTTGGACATGGGCGTCAGTAGTCGTGCGGCAAAAGGCGACTATCCGTTATTTGCTAACGTTGGCGCTCTCTTCTCTGCCACCCCTGCCGTAGTGAAAACCGCAACCTACCTTTACGCCTGTACTGAATGGGTAGAAGACGCTTTTACCGGCCGGGAAAGCACTCACCCCATATACAGTCGATTGTTAAACCCTACCTCTATTGCTCTGGCCAATACGGTTACGTCTCTGGAAGCGGGTGAGTATGCCAGCGAATATATGACCTGGAATTTCAACAGTGGCATGGCAGCGATTGATGCCCTGCTGTCCAACCAACTGCGTCATGGCGACATTCTGTTGTCTTCAAGAAATGTTTATGGCGGGACTTTTCAACTGATGCAGGACTTTTACGCTCGCCCTGACCGGTTGAACGTGCAGTTAGAGTGGTTTGATGGTTTTACAGAGGACGAGTTCAAGCAAAAACTGGGTGACGTTGAAAAAAAACATCAGAAACAACTGAAGCAAGGCAAAAAAATTCTGGTTTTTATGGAATCGCCCTGTAACCCTCATGGCAATATGCTGGATGTGCCTGCCATTTGTCAGCACTCACACAATAACGGGCACTTGGTAGCCCTGGATTCTACCCTCGCGACGCCTTTCCTCTTCCGCCCTTTACTACAGGAAGATAAGAGCAAACGCCCTGACTGGGTTATTCACAGTTATACCAAAGATATGTCTGGCTCTGGCTCTGCCACAGCCGGCGGCATTATTGGCGAAAACAAACGGATGTTTCTTCCGAAAAACAGTCAACACGACGGCATCAGCTGGGAGAACACCTTGTTCTGGGATGTTTATTACATCAAGGGCGCTTTTTTGGATGCAGACAAAGCTCTGGACGTAATGAATGGCTTAAAAACGCTGGAAGGGCGGATGTTGACCAAATGCATCAACACTTTAGTTTTAAGTCGCTATCTGGATTCACACCCTCTAATTACAGTAAATAGCCACTCTCTGGAAGCTCATCACAACTCTGACTTGAGGAAAAAGCTTCTATACCTTGGTTTACCCAGTCCTCTCTTCAGTATCGATATGGAAAAAGCTGGTCTTCCAAGAGATGCTTTTGTCCGTTTCTTTGATTCTCTCGAACCCGCTTTTGGTCATATGGTCAGCCTTGGGCAGAGCAATACATTGATTCTATGTCCTGCGCTAACGTCTCATTCAGAGCTCGATGACGCCGCACAGAAGGACGCTGGCATTTTCCTGACGACTATTCGAATCGCCATGGGTGATGAAAATCCCATTGATTTGATACAACATTTCAAAGCGTGCATTACTCGATTTATTGATCCACTACAAGCCGATTTTTCCAATCAATTCCTCTCGGATAAGCAGTTAGAGGAGCTGCATCATGAGGTTTATCTGGATATACACCAGAAACATATTAAAAGGTGAATGCATTGCCCTCCCTCTCATAACCTGAAATTGTGCCAAAATTAAAAAAGGGTTACACATTGAGAGGGAACTCATGCCTGTTAATAAGGTATCGCAAGCCACCATAGCCACTCCACCACCTCAAGCTGAAAAACCGGCTATTGAAGGATCTTTTGCGGGTCGAAAGGTTTCAAAGCTACCATCAGAAAGAATCCGGCGATTTCTCGACGTCATTAGCCATGAACGCTCTCCGTTCAAAAAACTGGCCATCAGAGTAGCTAAGGCTCTGGGTGATACCTCATACAACTATCTATTGGAAAAGCGTAACCCGCTCAGCAAAATGTCCGGTTTAGAACTGACAGATACATTTGGTCGGGTCTCAGAACACAAGATTCCGGTTGAGAAATACCTTGCCAGTAAATTAGCCCAATCCAAACTACCATTTAAACCTGACGATTTTCAGTGCTATAGGGGTAGCAATCTCTGTACCTACAAGGCAGTCAAAACTGCATTGGAAATACTGGATAAGCATGGAGACGAAAAGTCCGCTGTAAATGTTGACTTTGATGGCTCAGTTTCAATGCTACCTAAACCAGCTCGGGATACGTTGAAAGCCAATCTGGAGGAACATCATGGCCTGAAAAAAGAAGATGCTGCCTTGCTTGTGGAAAACAACTTGTCATTTCCACAACTAAAGGCTGCCGTCAAAGTATGTGAGAGCTCCTCAGATGAGGCTATATGGGAGGCGGTTCCTGATGTACCTCTAAAATATCTCCCTGAGGCAAAGCAGAAACACGTTCAAGCCATGGCTCAGGAACTGATTCAGCAATCAGGAGTTGAAAATAAACAACAGGCCTTCAATCTGTTTTTCAAGAAAAATAAAAGCATATCCAAAGCCTCTCTCGAAACATTCATAGCAGAAACCCAGCAGAAGCAAGAACACCAGCATGAAATTAATGTTGCTGTTTCCAGCGCAATTAAGAGTAAGAACCTGGATCAACTGGATCAACTTATCCCAAGGGATCTATCCAGGCAGCAGATCAAGACCCTTACACGCCACCTTATGGACGGTTTTATCGCAACAGGAATGAATCCCACTACTGCAGAAAATTATATATTTTCAGCTTTTCAATCTAATTGGACATCAAGCATCAAGAGTACTGCCTCTGCGCTTGTAGAATCCCGCGAGAAAAACAAACCAGTCTTAGCCGATGAACACCAAACCCGTTGGTATCAATTATCCGACAAACCGCTCATTGCCCGATGCCAGACACGGTGTCAAGCGCATCATCTGGATCAGATAATGAAAACCGGAGAGTATCCAGATATTCCTGGTGAAACACTTGATGCCTTAAAAGAAGATTTACGTCGATCGAATACTCGTATCAGTGTTTCTGACATGGAGGTGTCTCTTGGCATACTGGCTCGTTTACAAAAGCAGGATCAACCTTTCAGTGCTATTGCTCTTAGCCCTTCCCAATCAATGAAGTCACTTGCTCCTACAGCTAAAAAACGGCTGATTGAATTTGTAACAAGAGAGCTTGATGGCAGTCCGGAAAAATCAAAAGTAGCGAAATCTTTACTGTCTGCGCTTAATAACGCCGTATTCGTAAAAGATTGTGAAGCAGCGATTCGTGAAGTACTGCCAGCACATATGTTTCGATCGGAAGCTTTGGATATACTGGGACTATCTGCAGGTGCTACCAAAAAAACGATTAAAGACACTTATCGTGAACTTTCCCTGCAATATCATCCTGACAAAGCCGTGGATCGGGATGAAGCGACAAGAAATAAACACGAGGATATGTTTAAAAAAATAAATGCAGCCAACTCTCGACTTGAAAACTCTGGCAACTGGAACGTTGGCCTTCGACCCATTATGCCTTCTTGATAGCCTTGCCTTAGTCCCGCCAACCTCTTTTCAAGCAAGATGGATAAATAAGTATCGCCCGATACGCAACTATTGCGTTGAGGTATTCTGTCAGTGTCCATAGAGTCGTTGTCATCAATCAAACTGTATGAATAAACACTAAAAACAGGAGTGCTATGTTTTACGAAATGATCGGTGCTGACAGAGCTTCCTACGGAAAAAAACAGCAGATTTTCTTGAGCAAATGACGCTGGAAGAAAAATTCAAACTTCTGACTGGATGTAACGCTCGGATCATCGCCCATAAAAAAAGGCAATACTCGAAAGTATCGCCTTTTTTGTACCCAATCCGAAGAAAGGGTCAATAGCGCTCTACATTAGAGTGCTACGATGTTCTCAGCCTGAGGACCCTTCTGGCCCTGAGTAACTGTGAACTCAACACGCTGGCCTTCAGCCAGAGTTTTGAAGCCGTCGCCAGTGATTTGACGGAAATGGGCAAACACGTCAGGGCCGTTTTCCTGAGCGATGAAACCAAAACCTTTCTCTTCGTTAAACCACTTAACAGTACCGGTAGTAGTAGACATAATCATATCCTAAACATTTAAATCTAAAAGTAAGCCTTAAGATCAAGGCTGTTGAGCTATAAAGCTTTTATAATTTATGGCAGAAAATGACGAGCTACTACACTCGGAACACTCAATCTATGCATAAAGAATGAAACACACTTATAACGTGAGACACATACTACCCTGTTATTCAGCGCATGCCATCAATAATCGTCGTTTTTTTACCGTTATTACCGTTTTATTTTGAGAGGCGTTCCTAAAATACTCAAAATACCCTTCTCTGTTATCACTCGTTATAACGGTAACAGAAATAATCGCTAACTCTTCTGTTCTAGTGATCAATAGACGACTCAACCTCAGTATTGAGTTGCCTGGCGCAGATGTCATATTGAACAATAGTTCCAAAAAATATAATTTTCTGATTTAAAGGCATAAAAAAAGGCAATACTCGAAAGCATTGCCTTTTTTTGTACCCAATCCGAAGACAGGGTCAATAGCACTCTACATTAGAGAGCCACGATATTCTCAGCCTGAGGACCTTTTTGACCCTGAGTTACTGTGAACTCAACGCGTTGACCTTCAGCCAGAGTCTTGAAACCATCGCCTGTGATTTGACGGAAATGGGCAAACACGTCAGGACCGTTTTCCTGAGCAATGAAACCAAAACCTTTCTCTTCGTTGAACCACTTAACAGTACCGGTAGTAGTAGACATAATCATTTCCTAAAAACTTGAATCTAAAAGTAAGCCCTAAAATCAAGGCTGTCGAGCTATAAAGCTTTTTTATTATTTATGGCAGAAAATGACGAGCTACTACACCCGGAACACTCAATCTATACATAAAGAATTAAACACACTCATAACGTGGAGCCCATTCTACTTTGTTATTCAGAACAAGCTATCAGTAGTCACCTTTTATTTACTGTCATTGACGTTTGATTTTAAGGGGTGCACCTAAAAGACTCGAACACTCTTCTCTTTTTCCACACCCTGCATCACTACTCTTCGGCTCTGGCGACGAATAGGCAGTTCAACCGCAGTGTTGAGCGGCCTGGCGCAGTCGTTACTCTGAACAACAGCCCCAAAGCAATACAGTCCTCTGATTGAAAGGCATAAAAAAAGGCGACACTCGAAAGTATCGCCTTTTTTGTACCCGATCCGAAGAAAGGGTCAATAGCACTCTATATTAGAGGGCTACGATGTTCTCAGCCTGAGGACCCTTAGGGCCCTGAGTAACTGTGAATTCAACTTGCTGGCCTTCAGCCAATGACTTGAAGCCGTCGCCTGTGATTTGACGGAAGTGGGCAAATACGTCAGGGCCGTTTTCCTGAGCGATGAAACCAAAACCTTTCTCGTCATTGAACCACTTAACAGTACCGGTAGTAGCAGACATAATCATATCCTAAACATTTAAATCTAAAAGTAAGCCTTAAAAACAAGGCCGTTAAGCTAAAAGCTTTTTTATTATTTATGGCAGAAAATGACGAGCTACTACACTCGGAAACTCAATCTAGGCATAAAGAATCAAACACACTTATAACGTGGAGCCCATTCTACTCGGTTACTCAGAACAAGCTATCAGTAGTCATCTTTTATTTACTGTCATTGCCGTTTGATTTTAAGGAGTGCACCTAGAATACTTTGAACGTTCTTCTTTGTTATCACGCTTTGTAGCAAGAACAGTCACCACTCTTCCGTTCTAGCGATGAATAAACGATTCAACCGCAATGGCCAGCGACCTGGCGCAGTCGTCATTCTGAACAACAGTCCCGAATTAATACAGCTCTCTAATTTAAAAGCATAAAAAAAGGCAACACTCGAAAGCATTGCCTTTTTTGTACCCGATCCGAAGAAAGGGTCAATAGCGCTCTATATTAGAGTGCTACGATGTTCTCAGCCTGAGGACCCTTCTGGCCCTGAGTAACTGTGAACTCAACACGCTGGCCTTCAGCCAGAGTTTTGAAGCCGTCGCCAGTGATTTGACGGAAATGGGCAAACACGTCAGGACCGTTTTCCTGAGCGATGAAACCAAAACCTTTCTCTTCGTTAAACCACTTAACAGTACCGGTAGTAGTAGACATAGTCATATCCTAAACTTTAAATCTAAAAGTAAGCCTCAAAAATGAGACCATTGTGCTAAAAGCTTTTTCTTTTTTATGGCAGAAAATGACGAGCTACTACACTCGGAACACTCAATCTATGCATAAAGAATGAAACATACTTATAACATTAATCATTCTACTCTGTTATTTAGAACAAGCCATCAATTGTCGACAATTATTTTATATTTTCGGCATTTTTTTCGCCACCAGCTTCTAATACCCAGTATTCTGGCTGATTAATATGCTTTTATTAGTGGCATTTACCGCCAGAAAAATCAGAACCTCTATGAGAACAGCTCCCTAAAAAGGAATACTACATACAGCCTCAGACTCTCCTGTAATATCGCTCAAAGTTCACTCGGATAGTTTGGAATACTGTGTACGATAGTTTATGGGAACTGTCTTCTTCAGCTCTGAGAACCGCCAGTGAAAATTCGACAGGTTCTCGTAACCACACCGGAAGGCAATACCGATCATGCCCCGCTCGGTACACACTAATGAGTTTCTCTTCCGAAAGCGATAGCAATGCTTGTGCCCTAAATCTTTGAGCAACTGAAATATTGAAATCAGAAGCTAGCGGCTGACTAAAGCAACATAAGCGGGGTAGATACAATCTGCCAACGCATAAAAAAAGGCAATACTCGAAAGTATCGCCTTTTTTGTACCCGATCCGAAGAAAGGGTCAATAGCACTCTACATTAGAGGGCTACGATGTTCTCAGCCTGAGGACCCTTAGGACCCTGAGTTACTGTGAACTCAACGCGCTGGCCTTCAGCCAGTGACTTGAAGCCATCGCCTGTGATTTGACGGAAATGGGCAAATACGTCAGGACCGTTTTCCTGAGCGATGAAACCAAAACCTTTCTCGTCATTGAACCACTTAACAGTACCGGTAGTAGCAGACATAATCATATCCTAAACATTTAAATCTAAAAGTAAGCCTTAAAAACAAGGCCGTTAAGCTAAAAGCTTTTTTATTATTTATGGCAGAAAATGACGAGCTACTACACTCGGAACACTCAATCTATGCATAAAGAATCAAACACACTTATAACGTGGAGCCCATTCTACTCGGTTACTCAGAACAAGCTATCAGTAGTCATCTTTTATTTACTGTCATTGCCGTTTGATTTTAAGGAGTGCACCTAGAATGCTCTGAACGTTCTTCTTTGTTATCACGCTTTGTAGCAAGAACAGTCACCACTCTTCAGCTCTGACTATGAATAGACGATTCAACCACGACATTGAACTACTGGATGTAACGCTGGAACATATCATGCTGAACAATGGTTCCGAATCAATACAGTTTTCTGATTTAAAAACATAAAAAAAGACGATACTCGAAAGTATCGCCTTTTTTGTACCCAATCCGAAGAAAGGGCCAATAGCGCTCTATATTAGAGTGCTACGATGTTCTCAGCCTGAGGACCCTTCTCGCCCTGAGTAACTGTGAACTCAACACGCTGGCCTTCAGCCAGAGTCTTGAAGCCGTCGCCAGTGATTTGACGGAAATGGGCAAACACGTCAGGGCCGTTTTCCTGAGCGATGAAACCAAAACCTTTCTCTTCGTTGAACCACTTAACTGTACCGGTAGTAGTAGACATAATCATATCCTAAAAATTTAATCTAAAAGTAAGCCTTAAAATCAAGGCTGTCGAGCTATAAAGCTTTTTTATTATTTATGGCAGAAAATGACGAGCTACTACACTCGGAATACTCAATCTATGCATAAAGAATGAAACACACTTATAACGTGGAACCCATTCTACCTTGTTATCCAAAACAAGCCATCAGTAGTCACCACTAATTCGCCATCATTAACGTTTGATTTGAGGCTTTCAACTAAAGCATCCCGCCCCCTCTCTTCATTTGGCGCCTAGGAACAGGTACGACTTTTTTTACAATTTAGCTTTGGTAGCGAGGAAAAAATTCAACCCAGTTACAGGCTAACAATTATCTCAACAGTAGAAGGTAGATCAGAATGAATATAAATCTCTGATCCTTACGCATAAAAAAGGCAATACTCGAAAGTATCGCCTTTTTTATGCCCGATCCGAAGAAAGGGTTAATAGCACTCTACATTAGAGGGCTACGATGTTCTCAGCCTGAGGACCCTTCTGACCCTGAGTAACTGTGAACTCAACGCGTTGGCCTTCAGCCAGGGTCTTGAATCCATCGCCTGTGATTTGACGGAAATGGGCAAACACGTCAGGACCGTTCTCCTGAGCGATGAAACCAAAACCTTTCTCTTCGTTGAACCACTTAACTGTACCGGTAGTAGTAGACATAATCATATCCTGAAAACTGAAAACTTAAATCTAAAAGTAAGCCCTAAAATCAAGGCTGTCGAGCTAAAAGCTTTTTTATTATTTATGGCAGAAAATGACGAGCTACTACACTCTGAATACTCAATCTATGCATAAAGAATCAAACATACTTATAACGTGGAGCCATCTTATCCTATTACTCAGAACAAACCATCAGTAGTCGCCATTAACTCACCGTCACTAATGTTTGATTTTGAGAGGAACACTTAAAATACCTCCAACATCCTTCTTTGTTATCACACCCCGTAATGAGAACAATCGTCACTCAACCGAAATATTGAACTACCTGGCATCATCACAAATGTCGTGCCGTACAATGATCCAAGAATGACATAGCTTCCTAATTTAAAGACATAAAAAAAGGCAATACTCGAAAGTATCGCCTCTTTTGTACCCAATCCGAAGAAAGGGTCAATAGCACTCTACATTAGAGTGCTACGATGTTCTCAGCCTGAGGACCCTTCTGGCCCTGAGTAACTGTGAACTCAACACGCTGGCCTTCAGCCAGTGACTTGAAGCCGTCGCCAGTGATTTGACGAAAATGGGCAAACACGTCAGGACCGTTTTCCTGAGCGATGAAACCAAAACCTTTCTCGTCGTTAAACCATTTAACAGTACCGGTAGTAGTAGACATAGTCATATCCTAAACATTTAAATCTAAAAGTAAGCCTCAAAATCAAGGCTGTTGAGCTATAAAGCTTTTATAATTTATGGCAGAAAATGACGAGCTACTACACTCGGAACACTCAATCTATGCATAAAGAATGAAACACACTTATAACGTGGAGCCCATTCTACTCTGTTATTCAGAACAAGCCATCAGTAGTCACCATTAATTTACAGTTATTTTTGTTTAATTTTGAGGAAGCCGCCTAAAGCACCCCAATCGCTTCTCTTTGTTACCACTTCCATACGACGAAAATAGTTGCAGCCTTTCCGATCTAGCGATGAATAGACGACTCAATTTCTATGTTGTACCGCTGGATATAACACCGCAAATGTCATACGGCACTATAGTCCCGACTCAATGCAGCCTCCTGATTTAAATGCATAAAAAAAGGCAACACTCGAAAGCATTGCCTTTTTTGTACCCGATCCGAAAAAAGGGTCAATAGCGCTCTATATTAGAGTGCTACGATGTTCTCAGCCTGAGGACCCTTCTGGCCCTGAGTAACTGTGAACTCAACACGCTGGCCTTCAGCCAGAGTCTTGAAACCATCGCCTGTGATTTGACGGAAATGAGCAAACACGTCAGGACCGTTCTCCTGAGCGATGAAACCAAAACCTTTCTCTTCGTTGAACCACTTAACTGTACCGGTAGTAGTAGACATAATCATATCCTGAAAACTTAAATCTAAAAGTAAGCCCTAAAATCAAGGCTGTCGAGCTAAAAGCTTTTTTATTATTTATGGCAGAAAATGACGAGCTACTACACTCGGAACACTCAATCTATGCATAAAGAATCAAACACACTTATAACGTGAAGCCATCTTACGCTGTTATTCAGCACAGACCATCAGTAGTCGCCATTAATTCACCATCACTGACGCTTGATTTTGAGAGGAACACCTAAAAAAGTCTGAGCACTCCTCTCCGTTATCACACTCTGTAACGAGAACAATCGTCACGCCTCTGCTCTACCGATGAATAGACGGTTCAACCGCAATATTGAGCTGCCTGGCATCGTCATCACAGATGTCATACCAAACAATGGTCCAAGAAGAATAGAGTTTGCTGATTTAAAGACATAAAAAAAGGCAATACTCGAAAGTATTGCCTTTTTTTGTACCCAATCCGAAGAAAGGGTCGATAGCGCCCTATATTAGAGTGCTACGATGTTCTCAGCCTGAGGACCCTTCTGGCCCTGAGTAACTGTGAACTCAACACGCTGGCCTTCAGCCAGAGTTTTGAAGCCGTCGCCAGTGATTTGACGGAAATGGGCAAACACGTCAGGACCGTTTTCCTGAGCGATGAAACCAAAACCTTTCTCTTCGTTAAACCACTTAACAGTACCGGTAGTAGTAGACATAGTCATATCCTAAACTTTAAATCTAAAAGTAAGCCTCAAAGATAAGGCCGTTGTGCTAAAAGCTTTTTCTTTTTTATGGCAGAAAATGACGAGCTACTACACTCGGAACACTCAATCTATGCATAAAGAATGAAACACACTTATAACGTGGATATATTCTACCTTGTTATTCAGAACATGCCACCCGCAGTGCTCATTAATCTTCCGTTATTAGTGTTATTTCCTAAAATAACTCTAAATACACAGAATCTTTGTTGATAAAGATACTTTTTAGAGTGATATCTTCTATTAACCGGATTGCTTTAAACTAGTACTCTCTGCTTAAGCTAAAGCTCACCCCACTGGAATACTCAGCAAGCAAAAAGCTAACGAACTTCTAATCTGGACTTAAAAAACAGCCCAGCAATAAGCCCCAGCACCATTCCAGACAGCAGTCCTCCCAAATGAGCAGAATTAGCCATATGACCTAAGACAGGTCCTAACAGATCGGTATAACCAAGAGCTAACCAGAAAATCATGAAACCATAAATGGCTGGCGGTAGTGCCATATGAAAGGACTTATCGATTCGTTCCCGAATCATTCCATAGCCCAGCAAGCCATAGATAACGCCGGACATGCCACCAAAAAGGGAGGTGCCATCAGAAAAATAATACTGAGCGTAATTGGACAGGCAGCCTGTTAGAACAATTAAACCAGCTAGATGCAACCCACCTTGATGACGCTCAATTCGACCACCAATGGAGTAAAACATCATCAGATTAAAGGACAAATGCAGCAAACCAAAGTGGATAAGAACAGGCGTCAACAGTCGCCAGTATTCTTGAGTAGTAAAGGTATTGGATAAACGAGAAAAGTAGATGTAACCATCAGAGATCCTAAAATCCACAAAGGTAAAATAAGCGATCGCCTGCAGATCTTCCCCTAATTTGGTAAACAGAGCCACCAGCAAACAGATAACAACAATCATCAACGTTATGGGAAGCAGGCGCCAGGGAATACTGCTAATCATTCGCCCAAACTCAGCCCCTCTTCTTGGAGGCGCTTTTTCCAACACTAGATCTCCGGAAGTCCAGTCTTCATACACCTGTACCACCTGAGCACCCTGCTCCGCCCCGGGAGTCCAGAGCACCAGTTTACCTGCCTCTTCGGAAATCTGGTGAGGAATCCCCTGCTGGTGCAAAAACCAGGACAGTGGACTTAGATCAATATGAGCAGGTAGTTCCAGGGCCCGATGCATGACTCTCTCGCTGTTGAAGATTTTTTGTCGTTAAAGGCGTTTTATCGCTGAAGGCCCTTTATCGCTGAGGACTCTCTATTTGTATGGACTGTAAAACCGGCATTTTGTTCAGTTCTGCTGATACCAGCGCAACTTGGAACGACAAGCCTCATAGAAATTATGAGTCATCGGATGCACCATTTTCAACTTCTTGGCCTTTTTACTGATAGTGATCACATCATCCGGCATCAGTTCGATATCCACTTGACCATCAAAACTGATGCGAGGATGAATTTCATTACCTTTATTAATGACCAACTGAAGCTCGCTGCCACCATCGATGACCAACGGCCTGCTTGTCAGCATATGAGGGTGCATGGGAACGAGCACCATGGCATCAATTTTTGGATGCATAATAGGACCACCACCAGACAGCGCATAAGCTGTTGAGCCGGTCGGTGTAGCGATAATCAATCCATCGGAACGCTGACGGTAAACGAACTGTTCATCAATAAAGAGCTCAAACTCAATGATTTTGGTAGAGACACCAGGATGAAGAACAACGTCATTGAGAGCATCACCCCGCCCTATCAGCTGGCCATCACGATCGACTCTGGCTTCGAGTAGGAAACGGCTTTCCATGGAATACTGGCCATCCAGAATTTCACCTATACGCGACTCCAACTCATCAGGGGATACATCGGTTAAAAAACCCAAACGCCCGCGGTTGACTCCTAATACAGGAACATCATAAGCAGAAAGCTCCCTGCCAGCTCCCAATAAACTGCCATCACCGCCAATGACGATAACCAAATCACAGCTCTTTCCCATGGTACTTCGGTCACAGGTTTTGACCTGAGGATCCGGCAGTATGTCAGACAAATTCTCATCGACAATAACATCGACATTCCGTGATTCCAGAAAAGTCACCAGCCGCTTCAGGGTATCGACGATATGAGAACGTCCCTGACGACCGGTAATGCCTATCCGTTTGAACTGTTCCATAGGTTAAATCGCTTGTTATTCCAACCTGAGAGTGCCAGTCTTACCAGAGTTTGACCGACGCCTCCATTATTAAATGCTAACTTACAACCAAATTGCCAGAGATATCCACTGGATTCAATCCAGCCCTGCCATCGTAAGCCCGCAGCATAATCCACTGTTTATCGAAACGCCTCAGCAACCTGAGTATAAGCTCTCTGCTTCAGACTTTAATACTCTGCATGAACAGTTAACACAACGACGTCCTCTGCTTGGAATTTATTACGAAACACTTTGGCAGTTTGTGCTGAATAAAAGAGTCGGCTGTGAATTGCTGGCCCATAACCTTCAGGTAAGACAAGACAAGCGAACACTGGGGGAATTCGATGTAATTATAAGTCAGTCTGGCCAATACATTCATCGGGAAATGGCAGTGAAGTTTTATCTAGGTTTGCCTGATCAAAATGGGAATAGCCGTTCTTGGCATCAATGGATTGGACCTGGGCTGAAAGATCGCATGGATAAAAAACTGGGCAGGATGATTCAGCATCAGATTACTCTGTCTCGAACAGAAGAGGGAAAAGCAGCCCTTGCGAGTATTGTAAGTGGTGATATCAAACAAGAAATTCTATTGCAGGGTTATTTGTTTTACCCTTTTGATGGCCAGTGCAATCCACCTGTAGGTGCATCCAAAGAACACCCTAAAGGTAACTGGTTATCCATTAGCAAACTGAATAAGTTTCTTGATCTTTTTCCTGACAGCGCTGTTTATACACAACTTCCCAAACAACTTTGGCTATCATCTTTTTCTGGCCAGTCAGATAACGATCAACTTCTGAACAGACAAAACCTACTTGATCATTTGAATGTCTATTTTCAGAGTGAGACTGCACCAAAGCTAATCAGCTGTTGCCGCAAACAAAATAATACTCGTACTGAATACCAACGATTTTTTGTTGTACCTGATGACTGGCAGGAAAAAGCTACCGCTGCATCAACGGTATAATCGTGTTTATTTATGAAGCAATACCTCTACGTCCCTGAAGCCCACCGGTATGAATCAATAATACACGACTACCATCTGTCACTGATCCGGCTTCAATCTCTTTTTTAAAAGCCAGAAACACTTTTCCTGTGTAGACCTGGTCCAGAGACAATCCGCATTGAGATTCCATATCAACAATAAACTGCATCAACTCGGGTGTCGTTTTACCATAACCTCCACAGTGATTATCCAGCTTTAACGACCAGTCGTTTAATGAACAATCACTCAGCGAATCATCCAGATACTGCTTAATATCTGCCTCCATAAAAGCGGCACCTTTTAACACGGACACGACTTTTACATGACATTGACCTGCTACCGAACGAATAACGCCTGCTGCCGTTGCCCCAGTGCCTGCAGCGAGCCAGATTTGATCATATTCAATCGGATCAATCTCTCCAGAGGCAAGAATCTCTTCACAACCTTTCACGCCCAGCTCACCCGAGCCGCCTTCAGGAACAACCCAAACATCATTAGGCTGCAGTGATAATTGATCTAATAGGATCTGATGATATTCAGGCTCATAACGACGTCGATAATCAGACCGACTGACGTATACCAACTCCATGCCCCAGCTCTCTACATCTTGCAACGTAGCCGATGGTTTTTTAGGCTTTTCTCCACGGATAACACCAATGGTTTTAAAATCAAAATGTTTGCCAGCTGCAGCGAGAGCATGAATATGATTGGACCAGGCACCACCAAAACTGAGAATAGTTTTGATATCCCTGGATTTGGCTTCGAGCAGATTATGCTTCAGCTTGTACCATTTATTGCCACTGATAACCGGATGCAACAAATCCAGCCTGAGCACATCCACTGAGATATTAATAGATTCAAGAAAATCAGGGTGAAACACTTCTATAGGCACTTTTTGGTTCAACACTTCAACAAATCCCATTCGGACTATATTTCAACGATGACTATATCAATGTTCAGACAACAAAAAAGGCCTCACAAGGAGGCCTTTTTTGTTGAATCTTAGTCATCAATCGCGACTTAACGCGACTTAACCACGATGGTAACGCTGCTCAATAAACGGCATACGACTTACTGTCATTGCCAACTGCTTGCCACGGACCAGAGCAAAGACTTCAGTCTCTAATACAGAGTACTCTTTCTTTACATAAGCCATGGATACCGGTGCACCAATAGTTGGACCAAAGCTACCGGAGGTTACCTTACCAATCACTTCGCCTTCAGCATTAACCAGCTCTGTTCCTTCACGAACCGGCGCACGACTGGAACCCAGCAAACCTACACGTTTGGTGTCAAAATCTTTGGTAGCAATCTGCCCAAGGATTTTATCTGCTCCAGGGAAACCGCCAGCACGTTCACCGTCAGCACGACGAATTTTCGAGATAGCCCAAATCAGACTGCCCTCGATAGGCGTAGTGGTTGTATCCAGGTCATGACCGTAGAGGCAAAGACCGGACTCCAGACGCAGTGAGTCACGGGCGCCAAGGCCAATAGCTTCTACTTCTGGCTGATCCAGAAACATTCTGCACAACTTGTCGGCATCAGCAGAAGGAATAGAAATTTCAAAACCGTCTTCACCGGTGTAACCGGAACGAGATACGAAGCAGTCGATGCCTTCAACAGAAAAACGACGGGAATCCATGAACACCATATCGGCTGTTTCTGGTGCAAAGCGCTTCATCACTTCAGCAGCAGCAGGTCCCTGCAGAGCAACCAGAGCCCGGTCATCAAGAACTTCTAGCTCAACACCGTCTTCCAAGTGTTCGGTCATGTGACCGATATCCTGATACTTGCAGGCCGCATTAACCACAACGTACAGATAGTCACCAAAGTTAGCGACCATCAGGTCGTCCATGATGCCGCCATCTTCATTGGTAAACAGTGCATAGCGCTGTTTGCCTACTGGCAGATCAATGATGTCCACAGGCACCAGCTTTTCCAGCATGGCCGCAGCGCCTTCACCTTTAAGAAGCACTTGACCCATGTGAGAAACATCAAACAGACCCGCTTTTTCACGAGTATGCAAGTGCTCATTCTTAACACCTAACGGATACTGAACCGGCATTTCAAAGCCAGCAAAAGGCACCATTTTTCCGCCCATTTCAACGTGCAGATCAAACAGTGGCGTTTTATTCAGTTGTTCAGACATATCTGTACCTTCCCTAATCCTGCTTCAAAGTGGCCAGCCTGATCACGACAGGCTGGCTTTGATGAAAATCAGTGACAATTAATCTTTGTTAAGACTGTTCGTCTTCACGATACGTATCGATGCTCGGGCAGGAGCAGATAAAGTGACGATCGCCATAAACATTGTCAACACGATTAACCGTTGGCCAGTACTTGGATTCACGCACGGTCTGAGTCGGGAATACCGCCACTTCGCGACTGTACGGACGATCCCAATCTGCAGACACAAGGTCAACCATCGTATGCGGCGCATTACCCAGAGGGTTATTCTCCAGTGGCCATTCGCCGGACTGCACTTTATCAACTTCTTTTCTGATGCTAATCATGGCATCGATAAAGCGATCGAGCTCTATTTTGGATTCAGATTCGGTCGGCTCGATCATTAACGTTCCCGCAACAGGGAATGACATGGTCGGCGCGTGGAAGCCATAGTCCATCAAACGCTTGGCAATATCTTCTTCGGTTACACCACTGGCGTCTTTCAAAGGACGAATATCAATGATGCACTCGTGGGCTACCTTGCCATTACGACCACGGAACAGTATCGGGTAGTGCGCAGACAGCTTCTCGGTCAGATAGTTTGCATTCAGAATCGCCAGTTCAGTAGATTTACGCAAACCTTCACGACCCAGAGTTACACAGTACATCCAGCTGATCGGCAGAATGGAGGAGCTGCCGTAAGGTGCTGCAGATACCGCACCAATCCCTTCATTCTCACCCTCAATCGGGTTCACCTGATGGTTTGGCAAGAAAGGAGCCAGATGACTCTTAACTCCGATCGGACCCATACCCGGACCACCGCCACCATGAGGAATAGCGAAGGTTTTGTGCAGGTTCAGGTGAGAAACATCAGAACCGATTTCGCCTGGCTTGGAAACACCAACCTGAGCGTTCATGTTGGCGCCATCCATGTAGACCTGGCCACCATTGTCATGAATGATCTGACAGATATTACGAATCTCTTCTTCGAAGACACCATGGGTAGATGGGTAGGTCACCATCAGAGCAGAAAGATTTTCTTTATGCTTTTCAGCCTTGGCTTTTAGATCTTCAACATCAACGTTGCCGCTCTCATCACACTCAACGATCACCACCGACATGCTGACCATAGCCGCAGAAGCTGGATTAGTACCGTGCGCAGAAGATGGAATCAGGCAGATATTGCGGTGTGATTCACCGATAGACTCCTGATACTTACGGATCGCAAGCAGACCTGCGTATTCACCTTGAGCACCGGAGTTCGGCTGCATGGAAACAGCGTCGTAACCGGTTATTTCCGCCAGAGCATCTTCCAGCTCGTGAATCATTTTCAGATAGCCACGGGTCTGATTCTTTGGCGCAAACGGGTGAATGTTGGCAAATTCAGGCCAGCTTACGGGAATCATCTGGGAAGTAGCGTTCAACTTCATGGTGCAGGAACCCAACGGGATCATGCCATGAGTCAAGGAATAATCCTTGTTCTCCAGACGTTTCAGGTAACGCAGCATTTCAGTTTCAGACTGATAGCTATTGAATACCGAGTGTTCCAGAATAGCATCACTACGACGTTGGTCAACAGAAATACCAGATAATGACAGAGTATCCGCATCCAGACGCTCGTTACTGCCAGTCAGCAGGTGGAACAGTTCTTTGACATCGTCAACAGTAGTTGTTTCATCCAGAGAGATACCCAAACGATCACTGCCGATACGACGTAAATTAATACCTTCAGCCAGAGCCGCCTGATAAAGCGCTTCTGTTTTCTCACCAAAATTAATAGTCAGGGTATCGAAGAAACTGTCGTTAACTTCCAGACCATTTTTGGTCAGCGCCTCATGGAGCAACGACGTCAAGCCGTGCACGCGTTCAGCGATGGCACGCAGACCTTCAGGGCCATGATAAACTGCATAGCAGGCCGCCATATTGGCCAACAGTGCTTGAGCAGTACAGATGTTCGATGTAGCTTTCTCACGGCGGATATGCTGCTCGCGAGTCTGCATCGCCATACGCAGAGCTTGATTACCCTTGCTGTCGACAGAGACACCAATAATACGACCAGGAATGGAACGCTTCAGCTTCTCACCAGTAGCAAAGAAGGCTGCGTGCGGACCACCAAAACCCATTGGAACACCAAAGCGCTGGCTGGTACCCAAAGCAATATCAGCACCCAACTCTTTTGGAGACTTGAGCAATACCAGAGACAGCAGATCTGTAGCAACAGAGACCATGGCTTTCTGCTGTTTGGCCACGGCAATGATGCTTTCGATATCGCTCACATCACCATACGTGCCAGGGTACTGCAGCTGAACACCAAACACTTCGTGTTGATCCAGTTCGGTTTCAGGGTTGCCCACTACTACCGGAATACCCATGTAATCAGCACGGGTCTTGATTACGTCGATGGTTTGCTGATGCACGTCGTCAGCAATAAAGAACACCTGATGCTTACTGCGATTTGAACGACGGCACAAAGACATCGCTTCAGCAGCAGCTGTTGCTTCATCCAGCAAAGAAGCGTTAGCTACTTCCATTCCTGTCAGATCCATGACCATCTGCTGATAGTTCAGCAGCATTTCCAAACGTCCCTGGGAAATTTCCGGTTGGTATGGCGTATAAGCCGTATACCAACCCGGGTTTTCCAGGACATTTCGAAGAATGACATAAGGGACATGAGTGTTGTAATAACCCATACCTATGTAGGATTTGTTAACTGTATTCTGGTCTGCCAGTGACTTCAGATAAGCTAGGGCTTCTACTTCAGTCTTGGCGCTATCCAGAGCCAGGGGCTGATCAAGCAGAATACTTTCGGGAACTGTTTTACTGATCAGATCGTCCAATGAAGTCAGACCAAGCTCATCGAGCATGGCTTTTTGTTCTGATTCATTAGGGCCAATGTGGCGGTGGGAAAATGCACCCAGCTCCTGCAGTTCAGCGAGCGTTCTTTTTGAAAATTGTTGTTCAACAGCCATGAAGATACCTTTTGTTCATCCTGTCGGTTGAGATGAAATGACAGGAGGCACACGAGAATACAGTTAGGCCGGAGAAAAAGTTCCGGCCTCAGTCAATGTTCGCTAATCAGTCCAGCGTTTCTTTGTAGGCCTCTGCGTCAAGCAGATTTTCCAGGTCAGATTCACTAGACAGTTTGACTTTTGCGATCCAGCCATCTTTATAAGGAGATTCATTGATGGTTTCCGGCGAGTCTTCCAGAGCGACGTTCACCTCAATCACTTCACCGCTGACAGGTGCATAAATATCAGAAGCAGCCTTAACAGACTCAACCAGTGAGAATTCGGAGCCAGCAGTCAGTTCTTGACCAATTTCCGGCAATTCAACAAACACCACATCACCAAGCAGTTCTTGTGCGTGCTCACTGATACCGACAGTAACAGTACCGTCGCCGTTTACCTGGACCCACTCGTGAGATTGAGCAAATTTCAGACTTGCAGTCATGGTGTATTCCTTCTTTCTTTATAGTTAGTTTTTGTCGTTAGTTTTTCTGATGTTGAATAAAACATCAGCAAGCAACAGCATTGACGGCTAAACCACCCGTTGCTGTTTCCCGATATTTTTCATGCATATCCAGACCTGTCTGATACATAGTCTGAATCACTTCATCTAGATGAACCCGGTGATTTCCGTCGCCATTCAGAGCTAGCCGTGCTGCATTAAGTGCCTTCACAGCGCCCATGGTGTTACGCTCAATACAAGGCACTTGAACCAATCCGGCAATCGGGTCACAGGTCAAACCAAGATTGTGCTCCATACCAATTTCAGCCGCGTTTTCGATCTGTTCGTTACTCCCTCCCTGTACGGCACAGAGAGCACCGGCTGCCATTGAACAGGCAACACCGATCTCACCCTGACAACCCACTTCGGCAGCAGAGATAGATGCATTTTTCTTGTAAAGCATTCCAATGGCGGCTGCAGTAGCCAAAAATTCGACTATACCGTCATCGCCCTTTTTATTAAGGTATTTTTCAAAATAAGCCAGAACAGCTGGAATAACTCCAGCAGCGCCGTTTGTTGGCGCTGTTACTACACGACCACCAACAGCATTTTCTTCATTGACCGCCATAGCGAAGAGATTGACCCAGTCCATGGCTTCAAGATGATTGTCACCGGTCTTCTGTTTCTTCAATATGTCGGCATGCAGACTGTTAGCACGTCGTTTAACGCCCAGACCACCGGGCAGTATTCCAGTACGCACACAACCTCGATCAATGCAGGCACACATCACATCACGAATGTGCAAAAGATCTGCTTTTATATCCTGAGAACGCTCAAGAACGACCTCATTAGCCAGAGCCATTTCAGCAATAGAAAGGCCTGACTGCCTACCCATCACTAGTAAGTCTTCGCCATTTTCAAAAGGATAAGGAAGGTTTGAAACGGTATTATCTGAAGTTTCTCCTGTCTGATCGGTTTCTTCTTCACTGAGAACAAAACCACCACCCACTGAGTAATAGTTGTTTCGATAAACGACAATACCGGCTTCATCAGAAACACTCAGGGTCATGCCATTAGGGTGTTTAGGCAGCGACTGGCCGAAGCAAAATTTCAGATCAGTCTTTTCATTAAAGGGAATTGCTTTTACGCCGCCGAGATCAATCTTCTGAGATTCACGAATATTTGCTACCAACTGTGGTGCATAATCCGGATCAATCTGATCCGGCTGCTCCCCCGAAAGGCCCTGCATAATAGCGGTGTCGGTTGCGTGTCCTTTGCCTGTCATTGCCAGAGAGCCAAAAAGCTCTACTCTGACACTGGCCACCTGATCCATCAGTTTCCTGGCAACCAGCTCATTAACAAAGCGGTTACCTGCCACCATTGGGCCAACGGTATGGGAGGAAGACGGACCTAGGCCGATCTTGAAAAGGTCTAGCACGCTCAACCCCATAGAAGACTCCGTTGTTATTATTAAAGTTTATATTTCTAATTGGTTGAGAGACTACCAAGACATTTTTTCATCATCAACCAAAAAGTTTCCTATAAGAAACATTTTTAACAATATTCATACTTTTGCGAATACGATATAGTGATCACTCAGCTTTCCACTAACAGGAAGCAACATCCAGACACCACCGGATACAACATGTCAGAACACACGGATTTCCTGAAAGACGAACAAATAAAAATAAGAATCGAGCGCAAAAACGTAAAAAAAAATAAAGCTGATGCCACCGTTGAACCACTGCAACTGGGTCAACGGGTGCGGGAAATTCGCAAAACCAGAAATCTAACTCTGGAAGAAGTCAGCAAACTGACAGGACTTTCAAGGTCAGCGATATCCAAGATTGAGAACGATCAGATCTCTCCCACCTTTGCCGCTGTCACCAAACTGGTGAATGGATTGGGGATTGATATCCCGCAACTGTTCAGTCCGGCCAAGAAAAGGTCAGCCTCTATTGGTCGCCGCGATGTGACTCGCTTCGGAACCGGAAAACCTCACCCCACCAAAACCTATGAGCACGAACTGCTTGCTGCAGAACTGACCGGCAAACGAATGGTTCCCTATCGTACGACAGTTTGCGCACGCAGTTTTAACGACTATGAAGACTGGGTTAGGCATGAAGGGGAGGAGTTTTTGCTGGTGTTAAATGGCAGTGTTGAGCTTTATACCGAGTTTTACCAACCTGTGGAACTGCATGAGGGTGACAGTGCCTATTACGATGCAGAGATGGGACACGCGGTAACGTCAACCAGTGAAGAGGATGCGGTAATCCTTTGGGTGACTGCGTAAGTTATATTGAACCTGTCTGAGCATGGAATCAGTCAGGTTCATTTCACTCCCAGTTACTCACAAACGGCCTCTTTTCATATTGTCTGGAAAAATAGCCTTAAAATATGGAATCATGCACAAAAAACAACGATAAAGGGATGTTGCTGTGTCTGACTCACAGATTCTATTTCAAATTAAAGGGCATATAGCCTATGTCTCTCTGAATCGTCCTGACAAACACAACGGCCTCAATGAGCAGCTGTTTCGAGAACTGATCACAACCGCCAAACTCATTCGTAAGAATAAAAGTATTCGTGCCGTTATCCTCTCTGGAGAAGGCTCCTCTTTTTGTGCTGGCCTTGATTTCAAGAGTCTCAGCAAAAACCCTATGATGATACCTCGCCTGTTCCTGAAACTTCCTTGGACCTCCGCCAACAACTTTCAACGAGCTGCCTATATATGGCGAACATTACCAGTGCCGGTCATCTGTGTCATACAGGGCAATTGCTTTGGCGGCGGTCTTCAAATTGCTTTGGGAACGGATTACCGAATAGCCACTCCAAACTCTCAATGGTCAATAATGGAAGGTAAATGGGGGCTCATTCCCGATATGAGTGCCACCACAACACTGACGACACTGACTCGTTATGATATTGCTCAAGAATTGACTATGACGGGAAGAGTATTTTCAGGAGATGAGGCTTTTGATTACGGGTTAGCGAGTAAAATAAGTAATCAACCTATAAACGAAGCCCAAGCTTTGGCTGAAGTAATCTGTCAAAAATCACCCGATCAAATTGCTGCTACGAAACTACTCTTTCGTAAAACATGGAAAGCCGGACCACGGCGATCTTTACTCTGGGAGCGTTTGATTCAACTACGCCTATTGGGTCGCAAGAATCAAAAGATTGCCATGAGAAATGGCCTGTCAGGAAAAGATAAAGAACCTAAAGCTTTTGCTAATCGCTCGCAGTTTTAGGGCACTGACCCTTAGATAAAAAAACGCCCGGGCTTTTCATACGAAAAACCCGGGCGATCTATGCCTGAATTGCCAGAGGCACCCACTACGATCTGGCAATACAACAGCATTCTCTAACCATCACCCTCGAAAGTATGAAGGGGATGGCTATAATACGTTTATCTATGAATAGAGAGGGAAACGCTCGCAAAGAGCTTCAACTTCTAATCTAGCTTTCTCTTCTACCGCATGATTGCCATCACAACCGTTCTCAACCAAACCATCAAGAACGTCACTGATCAGGTGTCCAACCTTACGGAAGTCTTCTTCACCAAATCCACGTGTTGTACCCGCTGGGGTTCCCAAACGAACACCGGAAGTAACCATTGGTTTTTCAGGGTCAAACGGAATCCCGTTCTTGTTGCAGGTAATACCGGCTCTTTCCAGCGCTTCTTCTACGTAATTGCCTTTCAGGCCTTTCGGACGCAGGTCAACCAACACCAGGTGTGTGTCAGTACCACCGGTAACAATGTCACAACCACGCTCAACCATAACTTCAGACAGCGCACGAGCATTCGTTACGACAGAGTCAATGTAATCTTTAAACTCAGGCTGCAATGCTTCACCAAAAGCGACCGCTTTAGCAGCGATTACGTGCATCAATGGACCACCCTGCAAACCAGGGAAAACAGCAGAGTTGATTTTTTTGCCCAAATCAAGATTGTTGGACAGAATCATACCACCACGTGGACCACGCAGGGTTTTATGAGTCGTAGTGGTAACAACATCAGCGTAAGGCAGAGGACTTGGGTGTACACCAGTAGCAATCAAGCCAGCAATATGAGCCATATCTACCATCAGATAAGCACCCACTTTGTCAGCGATGTCACGGAAACGCTTGAAATCAATTTCACGCGGAATCGCAGAGCCACCGGCAATGATCATCTTTGGCTGGGATTCAACAGCCAAAGCTTCTACTGCATCGTAATCAATTTGCTGGGTTTCACGATTAACGCCGTATTGTACTGAATTAAACCACTTACCAGACAAAGCAGGACGAGCTCCGTGTGTCAGGTGACCACCGGCATCCAGAGACATTCCCAAAATAGTATCGCCTGGCTTCAGTAGTGCCAGCATTACCGCACCGTTAGCCTGAGCTCCAGAGTGTGGTTGTACGTTAACAAACTGACAGTCAAACAGTTGCTTGGCTCTTTCGATAGCCAACGCTTCAACCTTGTCGACATGCTCACAACCGCCGTAGTAACGACGGCCAGGGTAACCTTCAGCGTACTTGTTGGTCAGAACAGTACCCTGAGCTTCCATAACCGCTCGGGATACTATGTTTTCAGAAGCAATCAGCTCAATCTGCTTTTCCTGACGCTCACCCTCTTCATTAACCGCAGAAATTACAGCAGCATCGATAGCAGACAGGTCTTTGGTAAAAAAAGCCTGTGCGGCTTCAGAAGGGTATGCCTTGCTCATTATTATTTTCTCCAGAGACGGACATGGCCGTTTATTATTGTTTGTCTGTGAAACATTCTGATAGCGCAACTTTATCTCCAAAAACAACAACAGGCAACTTTTTCTCTTATAGGAAACTTTTAAACATTTCGGTAAAACAATATTCAATCTCACTCCATATCATCGGGGATTTACGACCAAAATCCGCTGATACTTCCTTTTAGAACAGACAAATCGCTCTATCATCTGGTTTAATAGAAGGCAGAAAATGAAATAATTTGCTGATAAATGTGACTTTTTTATTAAAAGAGCACTTGAAAGATTGTTTATATAAGGATAATTTCTCTTTTAGTAAATATTAACCACTAATAAGAAAAAACAAGAAGAGGTGTATTACCAACTTGATAGTACTTTGACCAATAAGCCGTAAACGGGAAAAGGCCCCTGATACACTCTCTTTACTCAGTAGTACCGGCACCCACTAGTACTGTGTGATCAAAGCATCCAATAAAAAACGACGTAATTAAAATAAAAATAAGGATCCCTAATTATCATGGAAACTTTAAGCTCTATTTTCAGCTCCATAAACAGTATCGTCTGGGGGCCAATGATGTTGGTTCTGATACTGGGCACCGGCCTCTTCTTGATGCTCGGCCTGAAACTGATGCCCATCCTGAAACTGGGTACCGGCTTCAAACTCCTCTGGGATGGCAGAAGCAGTAAAGATGGCGAAGAGAAAGAAGGCGAGATTTCTCCCTTCCAGGCTCTGATGACCGCACTGTCCGCTACTGTTGGTACCGGTAACATTGCCGGTGTTGCTACCGCCGTATTCCTGGGCGGACCTGGCGCACTGTTCTGGATGTGGTGTACCGCACTGGTCGGTATGGCCACCAAGTTCGCTGAAGCTGTTCTGGCTGTGAAATATCGTGAAGTAGACGAAGAAGGCAACCACGTTGGTGGCCCTATGTACTACATCAAAAACGGTCTGGGTAAAAAATGGGCATGGTTGGGTACGACATTTGCCGTATTCGCATCCGTCGCCGCTTTCGGTATCGGTAACACAGTACAGTCCAACTCTGTTGCTGACGTATTGAACGTCAACTTCGGCATCCCTACATGGGTATCCGGTGTCGTATTAATGGTATTGGTTGGCGCAGTTCTCCTTGGCGGTGTTAAGCGTATCGGTGCTGTTGCAGGCGCTCTGGTTCCGGTTATGGCTGTTGCCTATCTGGTTTCCGGTCTGGTTGTACTGGCTATCAACGTTGATGCAATCCCGCACGCTCTGGACCTCATCTTCACATACGCATTTACTGACACTGCTGCTGAAGGTGGTTTTGCTGGTGCGGCTGTCTGGATGGCGATTCGCTTCGGTGTGGCTCGTGGTGTCTTCTCTAACGAAGCCGGTCTGGGTTCTGCTCCAATCGCTCACGCGGCTGCACAAACTAAAGATCCTGTTCGTCAGGGCCTGATCGCAATGTTGGGTACCTTTATTGATACTATCATCATTTGCTCCATCACCGGTCTAGCTATCATCACTTCCGGTCTCTGGACTTCCGGTGAGTCCGGTGCAGCTCTGACTTCCGCAGCTTTCGCTCAGGCTCTGCCTGGCGTAGGTAACTACATCATTGCTATCTCCCTGAGCATCTTCGCTTTCACCACCATACTTGGTTGGGCTCTGTACGGTGAGCGTAGCGTTGAATTCCTGCTGGGCGTTAAAGCTATCAAGCCTTACCGCGTCTTGTGGATCTTTGCAGTTCCTCTCGGTGCCGTAGTGAGTCTCGATTTCATCTGGCTGGTTGCAGATACCCTGAATGCTATGATGGCAATTCCTAACCTGATTGCTCTGGCTCTACTGAGCCCGGTTGTATTCAAATTGTCTAAAGAGTACTTCTCTGACAGCAAGGACGGAAAAACCGTCTCTGCTCAGTAAGTTATTCTGAAACTGAAGCCTGATGACCCCAGTCAGGCTTCAGTACTCCTCTCTTCCTGCCACTGCATTCCGCGTAATCATTTCCAAAAAGATATCAATCAGTTAGCTAAAAAACAGCTCAATCCCTTCTGTTCCCCATCGATTCCTTTTTTATTTAGAACATAAAAGAGCCAACCCGTAGGAAGCAAGGCATCTAACAAATCTTCACAGCCTAGAGCCACGTGCTACAATGCTGATTCACTAAAACAATGTACTCTTACCTGATACCACAGCATGAAGCGACCTTTTGAAGTCAAAGGTTACACAAACAACCATGACTCTCTGGACGCCTGATGCTTTTTAAGGTGACAGAAAAGCAGCTACAGCGTCCCGGAGAAAGAGAGAAAATGTCGAACAAACTGTTCGTTGGCAACTTGGCTTTCGCAGCTACTGAACAAGATCTGGAAGAAGCATTTTGCGCTTATGGCGAGATTGAAGAAGCCAAAATCATCCAGGATCGTGAAACCGGTCGCTCTCGCGGCTTTGCCTTCGTAACCTTTACGTCTACTGATGCAGCTGAAGCAGCTTTGGCTCTGGACGGTCGTGATCTTTCCGGACGCGGTATCAGGGTAAGCATTGCCACTGAACGCCCTCGTAACAACAATGGCGGCGGTCGTCGCAGTTTCAGCGGTAGCCGTGAAGGGGATAGCCATAGCTTCTAAGTCTGACCAACCTTGAAGCACAAAAAAACCGATCATAACGATCGGTTTTTTTTATTTCCGATAGTCTACTGGGCATCACTACCTCTAGCATAACGGGCTACTAGATTGCTCCAGAATACAACCATCAAATTCAAGGCTGCGAACACATCATTGCTTCCAAGCTGCTTGAGATTGTGCTTAAGAACAGCATATTCTAAAACGACTTCCTGCTTTACATCATCTTCTCTGAGACAGATACAGTCAGCTTCTTTTTCATCAACCTCTTCCTTCCAGTTTTCAACACCTAGACCCCGGAAAAGCTCTGAAGGTTTAGGCCCACCAGGCCCCACATTTACGCCCTGCAGAGATTCAAAAGCAGCCACATCAATACACGAGCTCGAGATAATATAACCAACACAGCTCGGATCTCGCCCTTCACAAAAAATCGTACACAGCTCAACCAAAGAGTTAAGCCCATCTTTAAGGCCAACCAGGCTCGGATTTTCTGTTACCTGGATTGAATCTCTAGGGCTCTTCATACAGGCATGTGCGGGAGCATCTGATTCATCACTATTCGATTTAGCCACTCTCGTAATCGCATAGCATTCCAGAGCTTGGACAGAGGGAGCCAGAGTTAGCCCGATAAGAACAAAAATAATCAGAGATTTCATTCCCCTTCCCTCCAGCAATACAATCGTCAGCAAGAATGAAGGATAGATGGTCAATCCCCCCTTAGCTAAAAACCTAGGAGCTTGTAAGATGACTTACCAGATAGGTCTTCGGACTGAATGAGTGAAGTCGGCGTTACTTTGGTTTCAGCGTTGATTTTCGCTTTCATCAACAGCCTTTCTAACTATGCCGTTTATGGTTATCCGCTGGAAGAAGACCTTTCAGAGACCAGCCAAACATTGTGGAAAAAGTTTTATGCACCACTGAGTTACTTAACCACTCTGTTTAACTGATCGATTCAACGGTGAGTAGTCAAACAGTCAAGCGGTATAAGTGGTTGTCATCAGGGGAAGCGAAAGGCAGCACCTGCTGGGTTTCTGTTGAGTTTCCACTATCCCGGTCAAAAAGGGCGGAATACGATCTCAGGTCTGAGAAGGTCAAGGTCATAACCTTATTGGCGATTATGCTTAAAGACAGAAGGTCTTGAGCAACTGCACCTTCTAAACTTCTCCCTATATCCTTAATCAGTAGGACATTAGTCTCTCGACCAATTTTTTCCTGCGGCTGAAAATTTTTGAAACCACCTGGATCGAACCTACGGAGGCGTTCAAGAGAGGAGGCCGGTGGTTAGACAAGACGAGATAAAGTATCCCGCTTTTAATACCAAGCGAAGGGCGGATTGTTTTATTAAGGTCATTAGGGGCACCATAGAGAATAAGTTTAAGTTTGCATATTCTCATCTTCTGTTCCTGAGATTCTACTGCTAGGATTTGTTTTTTTAATTGATTCATGGTTTTCACTGATGTTAGAGATGGATCCTGCTAATAAACAAAGGCACCAACACAATCAGGCCAAAACAGCGATTCTTTTTGATGCTGAAAATATATCTTTCCGCTTTGCCGATGAAGCAATAGCTTTAGCAAAACGTTATGGCAAACCCATTATCAGAGCCTATGCTGACTTTTCCAGATCCCATATTAAGGGCTGGGAAGAGCCTGCCCTGCGCCATGGTATAAGAACGATTCATCAGTTCAGTTATGATGGGAAAAATAGTAGCAGTGACTTCCTGATGATGCACGATGCTTTCAAACTCGCGCACAGCGGTAAAATCAATACCTTTGTCATCGTCACCAATGACAATGACTTCATTACGCCTATTCAGCTTCTGCGCCAATCAGGGACCTTTGTTCTAGGCATCGGGAATACTGGAAAATGCTCAGAACTGTTAATTCAGTCTTGCAACGAATTTAGCCTGCTGAATGAACCGGATAAAATTCAACCCTCTCCTCTAGCCCCAAAGAAACAAAAAAACCTGCAGCCACAAAAAAAGAAGAAACCACAGGCACAACAATTGATCGCTAAAAAAACAGTCAACAAACTGATTAATAGCTATCAGGGATTAGCCAAGGAAAAGGGTTGGGTTTCAGTCACATTACTCCGACAAAACACAGAGATTCAGATATCAAAAAACAAGAAATTCTCCACATTTTTGAAAGAAACCGGACATTTCCAACTTGGTGAAAAAAACAGCAAGGCAAAACTACTCTCCTAAAGCTTAAAGCAACATTGAAAATGTAACTATTGATTTCCAAACATTATACGTAACATCTGTCGTTTGATATCATAACCTGCTTCATAAATGGGGCAGTAATGAATAATATCGATGGACGAAAAATTTCGGATCAAGTCAGGGAACAAATACGATTCGAAGCCATCAAGGACTGGCAAACAGGTATGAACCCTTCCAGCCTTGCTCGTAAATACGGAA
>SIHQ01000018.1 GCA_004762125.1 Oceanospirillales bacterium
GGAAATCAATGCGTAAGCGGTGTTTTCACTACCGCGAGATAGAGGATTCTGGTGACTTGAACAGTGATTCTGGTCATTTGAACATCGATTCTGGAAATCACCCAAAAGTGTTCAATAGTTACCGGAATGAGTGTTCAAGCACGGCCAGAATGGGTGTTCACGAGTTACCAGAATGGGTGTTCAAATGGTTCCAGAATATGCACAGGGCATGGACTTGTTTCATGCCGGAATGAAAACCGGCCCCCGTCCGCTTGAATTAGATCGCTCTATGGCGCTGAAGATTTGTTTGCCTGTAGCTAAGGCTTTGGTTCACCTTCACAACAATGGGTTCATTTATCGAGATCTAAAGCCTGAAAATATTCTCGTTGAAAATCCGAGGCAAAATCAATTTGATGCCATTATGCTGACTGATATGGGTTTTGTTGATCGCTGTGCTAAAGGTCAGAAAAAGAGTGATTTCTGTGGAACCATAGAGTACATGGCACCAGAGATGATGCATAATAAAAGCTATGGCCAATCAGTCGACCTCTGGTCACTGGGTGTTCTTATGCTTGAGGTGGGTGCAAACTATGTTCCGGCTTTGTTTGATTCGAATGATAAGGTGATTGAATTTAAAGAGCAAAGTATTGAAAAAGGGATGGAAGGAACACAGAGATTTGCTCGATTTTCCAGAGAAAAGAAAATACGAAAAATCACAGCTTATTCGCCTACCGTTTTTCAACAAGATGATCTTTTGCTTGGATTGACGCTGGATTTGCTCAGAAATGAATCGTCGATGCGACCTGAAGCAGATGAAGTAGTATCACGATTAAAAACTATTATAGCTGCAGAAGAACAAGCTCACGCTTCAGTAAAAAAACGAACAGTAACATCAGTCAGTCACTGAGCTGCTCTCTCATACCCAAGAGCACGATCTAACTCTCGCAATAGTGAGTTCACTAAAAAGCACGGTAATGTCTGACCCATTCAGAATGTTAGTGATTCTGTCATGCTTGTTCGGCACTTAACGCTCTCCATGCACTCTAAAACCTCATCATAATAACTTTTTTTGAGGCCAAGGATGAATGCTGCACTTACTAACTGCGGTGGTATGGGGCAACTGCTTCTAGGAAGAACTCACGAGCAGACTCAAAAAAGATCTGCCGGTACTGATGCTGTGGATGCTCAGTCAAATCGGGTTTCTATCTCTCCTGAAATCAAGAGGCCTGAAATCAAGAGGCCTGAAATCCAAAGTCCTGAAACCAAGACATTACTTCCTACAGACTTTACTGCTAGAGCAGTCGTTGAAACGGCTGCTCGGACAATTGTTAACCCTTTGGCGGCTCAACCGATTTGTTCCCCTGAAAATGCGCTCTCAGAACTGACTGATTTTGTATTAACAAAAGAAGAGCTGGGAATAGGAGGACGAGGGACTGTTTCTCTTTGGATAAATGCTGCAGGAGAAGAGCGAGCAATAAAAATTATTAAAAAGGATCCATCAGGTAAAAATGCACCCATTGATCCTGACTTTCATAGCATGGAAGAGGGTGAAATTAATAACCTTAGAATTCCTGGACACCTTAATACTGTCAAGTGTCACGGGTTGCTTTTACAGAAGCAGAAAACGGATCAGTACTGTATTGCCAAAACCGAAGCGGAGATTCCTGAAACAATAAAACCTTTCTACGTACGTGCGATCTTGATGAGAAGGGTGCAAGGAAAGGATTTGGCTGCAGCAATGAAGGGTTGCAAAGTATCTGCATCACAAGGCGATACTGCTGTAGATACTGTTGGAGATATACAAGCCAGTCGTTCCTCGGCGATAAAAATTTGTTTACCTATAGCCCGTGCTCTAGCTCACCTTCATAGTAATGGCTTTATCTACCGTGACCTGAAGCCCGAGAATATTCTCCTTGAAAATCCGAAGGACGATCAATTTGATGCCATTGTGCTGGCTGATATGGGCTTTGTTAGTCGGTGTGCAAAAGGAGAAAAAATAAGTGAACGTTGTGGAACATACCGATATATGTCTCCGGAAGTGATGAACCGTCAGCCTTATGATCAATCCGCGGATCTTTGGTCGTTGGGTGTGCTGATTCTCGATACTGCAATGCATTTTATTCCCGCTCTCGTTAATGCTGAGAATAAGATGACTGACCCAGCAAAGGAAATGGCTAGTAATAAAATGGGTCGAACCCAACGTTTTGCCGGTTTTGACAGAACAAAGAAAAGATCGAAGATTCTGTCTTATCGCAATGATGTGCTCGCTTCAGGTGATCCTTTATTGATGTTAGCGTTGAACTTGCTTGAGAAGGATCCAAGTAAGCGGCCGGCTGCCAGTGAAGTGGTTTCAAGATTGGAAAGAATTAAAGCTGGTGAGCAGTCTGATGTCCTGAAATTGAAAAATTGGGCGGCGAGTGTAATTGGGCACTGAACGATTTTGTCGTGTTTGTCGGGGCTCTTTTGCATTATTATTGGTTGATTCTTGTTTAATTAACCGAAACGATTGTCCTTAATGTTTATTGATTCCCATTGTCACCTTGATCGCCTGAAGCTTGAAGCCTATAACGGCGATCTGGATCTTGCTGTTGCTGCCGCCAGAGAAGCTGGTGTTGATAAAATGCTCTGTGTTGGTATAGATCTCGAGCACGCCGATCAGGTGATTCATGCCGCTGAAAAGTACCCTGATGTGTTTGCTTCTGTGGGGATTCATCCTTTAGAGAAGGATGCTGCCGAGCCTGATATTAAAACTCTTATAAAGTATGCCACCCATAGAAAAGTCATTGCTATAGGTGAAAGTGGTCTCGACTACTTTTATTCAGCAGACAATAAAGAGGTGCAGCAAGAACGATTTGCTATTCACCTGCAAGCAGCCGCTCAATCCGAACTGCCTATTATTGTCCATACTCGAGATGCTCGGGATGACACCTTGAATCTGATTAAACAGCATGGTGATCTAAACAGAGCTGGTGTTCTGCATTGCTTTACTGAAAGTCTGGAAATGGCTGAAGCGGCTATGGAAATGAATTTTATGATTTCTATTTCCGGTATCGTAACGTTCAACAATGCGGGCGAACTGCGTGATGTGGTCAAGGCAATACCACTGGATCGTTTACTGATTGAAACTGATTCCCCTTATCTTGCTCCTGTGCCAAATCGTGGCAAGCCCAATGAGCCTAAGTACCTGCCTGATGTCGCTCGTTGTGTGGCGGGTCTAAAAGGCATCACTGTGGCCGAGCTGGCAGAAGTGACTACGGCTAATTTTTACCGGTTGTTCCCAAAATCTTTGCGTTAAACCCTTATCTCTTGATGATTGTATTTTTGTTATGATCATAACTATCAAGAAGTTATCCCCATACAACAAAAGAAATAGACGGGCATAATACCTTTTGCTAATTGCTGTCCTGTACTGATCAGGTTGGTGATGATATTTGTAACTTTGTACCAGTTATTCCGGTTTCACCCTATCACGCCTATAGCATATCCAACTGACTGTCTTTATAATTGCGCCACCATTTTTCTATGGTAAGTCGTTGCAGTATTACAAGGATAATTGACATGCGAATGACAACTAAAGTCGAGTTTCTATACAGCGATTCAACGGTTGTTATTTCATTCGGTTTGTTTGATTGAGTTTATATGGTCTTGACTTATTCCGGGGGGGATGGAGTCATTTTCGTGTGCCTTTAGTCAGAATCGTAGTCTGTGATTGGTCTTACCGAAGAGGCGGGTTTTCCGGACCTGAACGTTGATTGATTAGGCGAACAGTATGATCAAAGTCAAACAAGGACTGGATCTTCCAATTACAGGAGTGCCTGAGCAAAGCATTGCGGATGGCCGAGCGATACGCTCGGTTGCTGTGATCGGCTTTGACTACGTAGGTATGAAACCTACGATGGCGATCGCTGCTGGAGATCGGGTCAAGAAAGGGCAAGAGCTCTTTACAGATAAAAAGACACCCGGCGTACGTTATACGGCACCGGCTTCTGGCGTGGTGTCAGCCATTAACCGTGGTGAGAAGCGCATTCTGCAGTCCGTTGTGATTGACGTAGAAGGCGAAGATGAAGAAGTCTTTACCAAATATGCCGCTGATAAACTGAGCAGCCTAACGGCTGATCAGGTGGAACAGCAGCTGAATCAATCCGGTCTATGGACGGCTCTGCGCACTCGCCCATACAGTAAAGTACCGGCATTGGCCTCACGTCCTAACTCCATCTTTGTTACTGCTATGGATACCAATCCACTAGCGGCTAACCCTGAAGTTGTTATTGCTGAACACGCTGAATCTTTTGAACAGGGTATCTCTATCCTGGGCAAACTGAGTGGTGGCAAGATTTTCCTGTGCAAAGCGCCGGGTGCTCGTATTCCAGCGGGTATCGCTACCGCTGAAGAATTCGATGGTCCACATCCTGCTGGTCAACCCAGTACACACATTCATTTTCTGGATCCTGTTAGTGCGGTTAAAACCGTATGGCAGATCAATTATCAGGACGTGATTGCTGTTGGCAAATTGTTTACCACCGGTAAGTTGTTTACCGATCGTGTGATTTCTTTGGCTGGTCCTCAGGTTGAAAAGCCTCGTCTGGTTCGCACCCGTATTGGTGCTTCCCTGAATGAGCTGACCGCTGGCGAGTTGAAAGCGGGTGACAATCGTGTAATCACCGGATCTGTTTTTGGTGGCCGTACTGCGAAAAGCACGATTGCTTATCTGGGACGTTACCACACACAGGTATCAGTACTGGAAGAAGGCAATGAACGTCTGTTTATGGGCTGGGTTAATCCAACCGTAGATCGTCACTCTGTTCTGAATGTTCTGACCTCTGGTCTGAGCAAAAGCCGTCTGTTCAATTTTACAACCACTACCAATGGTGGTGAGCGTGCAATGGTACCGGTAGGTCAGTACGAGAAAGTGATGCCGCTGGATATTCTGGCTACTCAATTGTTGCGCGCCATTTTGGTAGGTGACACTGAGACTGCACAGAAACTGGGTGTTCTTGAGCTAGAAGAAGATGATCTGGCTCTGTGCTCCTACGTGTGTGCTGGCAAGTATGAATACGGCCCAGTTCTGCGTGACAACCTCACCCGTATTGAGCTGGAGGGCTAACCGGTTATGGCATTGAGAAAATTACTGGACTCGCTCGAGCCGCATTTTGTTAAAGGCGGCAAGTACGAGAAGATGTATGCCCTGTTCGAGGCCGCAGATACACTGCTGTACTCGCCCAAGGACAAGACTCACAATACATCTCACGTCCGCGATGCGGTCGATCTGAAACGTATGATGGGTATGGTGTGGCTGTGTACTTTCCCAGCCATGTTCTTCGGTATGTGGAACGTTGGTTTTCAAGCTAATACCGCAATCGCTCAAGGTTTGGCAACACTGCCAGCCGACTGGCACGGTGCGCTGATCAGCCTGCTGGCCGGTAACGATCCGGCAAGTTTGCTGGATAACATGATGTATGGTGCGATTTACTTCCTGCCAGTGTATGCCACGGTCTTCTTTGTCGGTGGTTTCTGGGAAGTACTCTTTGCCGTCGTGCGTGGCCATGAAGTCAACGAAGGTTTCTTTGTTACCTCTATCCTGTTTGCTCTGATTGTTCCGCCGAGTATTCCGCTGTGGCAGGTCGCTTTGGGTATTACCTTTGGTGTGGTTATTGGTAAGGAAGTGTTTGGTGGTACCGGCAAAAACTTCCTGAACCCGGCCCTGACAGGTCGTGCGTTCCTGTTCTTCGCTTACCCCGGACAAATCTCCGGTGACCTGGTCTGGACTGCGGCTGACGGCTTTTCCGGTGCAACCGCACTGAGTCTCGCTCAACAGGGTGGTATCGAAGCACTGCAAAACACCATGTCATGGTTTGATGCGTTTGCAGGTACTATTCAGGGTTCTATCGGTGAAACCTCCACATTGGCGATCTTCATTGGTGGTGCTGTACTGCTGATGACCGGAATTGCTTCCTGGAGAATCGTTGCTGGCACATTGCTGGGCATGATCGTTACTTCGACTCTGTTCAACATCATCGGCTCCGATACTAACCTGATGTTTGCCATGCCGTGGTACTGGCATCTGGTACTGGGCGGCTTTGCTTTTGGTCTGATCTTTATGACCACCGACCCCGTGTCTGCGTCTATGACCAACACCGGTCGCTGGTATTTTGGTGCTCTGATCGGCGTCATGGTAGTTCTGATTCGTACTGTAAACCCGGCTTATCCGGAAGGTATGATGCTGGCTATCCTGTTTGCCAACCTGTTTGCGCCGCTGATTGACCATTTTGTTGTGGAAGCCAACATCAAGCGTAGGGAGGCTCGTGCAAATGTCTAAAAAGGCGGGTAACGATAGCATTCAGAAGACGCTGCTTGTAACAGTGGTTCTCTCCCTGGTCTGCTCGGTTCTGGTGTCTGCGGCTGCAGTTATTCTGAAGCCTAAGCAGGAAGAGAACATTGTTCTGGACGTTCAGCGTAACATTCTGAACATCTCCGGTTTGACCAGGAACGCAAAGGCGTTGAGCAACATCGAAGTGGCTGATATGTACAAGCAAATCAAGCCACGTCTGGTGAACGTTGAAACCGGCAAGTTCGTTGATGCTTCTGCTGAAGACATCATGGCTTACAATCAACGTGCTGCTTCCAAACAACCAAAAGAGTCAAAGACTTTGCCGGCTGTTGAAGATATTGCCAGCATTAAGCGTCAGGCCAATATTGCCAAGGTTTATGTAGTCGAGAAAAACGGTAAGTTGGAGACCATTATCCTGCCAGTACACGGCTATGGTTTGTGGTCCACCATGTACGGTTTCATGGCTCTGCAATCTGACTTGAATACGGTGAAAGGTTTTGGTTTCTACTCTCAGGCAGAAACGCCTGGACTGGGTGGTGAGGTAGACAATCCACTGTGGAAAGCCAAATGGCCTGGCAAGAAAATCTACGACGCTAAAGGTGTAGTAGAAGCCAGTCTGGTAAAAGGCGGTGCTGATCCAAAGTCTTTGTACAAGGTTGATGCTCTGTCCGGCGCAACTCTGACCAGTAACGGTGTCTCTAACCTGATTAAATTCTGGATGGGCGACAACGGCTTCAAACCATTCCTGAATAACCTGAAAGCGGGGGATGCGTAATGTCTGAGAAGACGAAAGACATCCTGCTGGAACCGGTCGTTAAGAATAACCCCATTACCTTACAGATCCTCGGTATCTGTTCGGCTTTGGCGGTAACGACCAGCATGCAGGTGAGCCTGGTAATGGCTCTCGCGGTAATCGGCGTAACAGCCTTTTCCAACTTAGCTGTATCCCTGATCCGTAACTACATTCCCGGTAGCATTCGAATCATCTGTCAGATGACCGTCATTGCTTCCCTGGTAATCGTAGTGGATCAGATTCTGAAAGCTTACGCATTCGACGTCTCTAAGCAGTTGTCTGTATTCGTAGGCCTGATCATCACTAACTGTATCGTAATGGGTCGTGCGGAAGCCTTCGCCATGAAGAACCCGCCTCTTCCTTCCTTCCTGGACGGTATTGGTAACGGTCTCGGTTACGGTGCGGTACTGATGATTGTTGCTTTCTTCCGTGAGCTCTTCGGTGCAGGCAACCTGTTTGGCATCGAAATTTTCCAGACCGTGAATAACGGAGGCTGGTATCCGCCTAACGGCCTGATGTTGCTTGCTCCTTCTGCTTTCTTCCTGATCGGTTTGTTGATCTGGGCTATTCGCAGCTGGAAGACTGATCAGGTGGAAGAAGCAGATTTCAAGATTGCACCTAATACCAAGTTCAGCGGGGCGCACTAAACCATGGAACATTACATCTCACTGTTCGTGAAAGCGGTGTTCGTGGAAAACATGGCACTCGCTTTCTTCCTGGGTATGTGTACCTTCCTGGCTGTGTCCAAGCAGGTTAAAACGGCCGTAGGTCTGGGTGTGGCGGTTATCGCTGTACTGACCATTACTGTACCGATCAACAACCTGATCTATCAAAACGTCCTGAAGCCGGATGCTCTGGTAAAAGGTGTTGATCTGAGTTTCCTCGGCTTGATTACCTACATCGGTGTTATCGCAGCTCTGGTACAGATTCTGGAAATGTTTCTGGATAAATTTGTACCTGCGTTATACAACGCTTTGGGCGTATTCCTGCCACTCATTACTGTAAACTGCGCCATCATGGGTGCTTCCCTGTTCATGGTTGAGCGGGATTACGGTTTTGGTGAATCGGTAGTTTACGGCTTTGGTGCTGGTGTTGGCTGGGCTTTAGCCATTGCTGCTCTGGCTGGTATCCGTGAAAAGCTGAAGTACAGCGACGTACCTTCAGGCCTGCGTGGCCTGGGCATTACCTTCATTACTGTTGGTTTGATGTCTCTGGGTTTCCTGTCCTTCTCCGGCGTACAGCTGTAAGGAGACTGTGTAAATATGGATTCGACTATTGTATTGGGCGTAGTCATGTTTACCGTTATCGTGCTGACGCTCGTAGCGGTAATTCTTGCGGCTCGCTCCAAACTGGTAAGTACCGGTGATGTCACTATCGACATCAACGAAGACCCTGAAAAAGCAGTAACCACCCCGGCGGGTGACAAGCTACTGAACACTTTGTCCGGTGCCGGCGTATTTTTGCCATCGGCATGTGGTGGTGGTGGTACTTGTGCCCAGTGTAAGTGCAAGGTTTTGGACGGTGGTGGTGAAATGCTGCCAACCGAACGTTCTCACTTCACTAAGCGTGAAGAGAAGGAAGGCTGGAGATTATCCTGCCAGGTTCCTGTAAAGCAGAACATGAAGATCGAAGTAGAAGAAGAGCTCTTCGGTGTGAAGAAGTGGGAATGTGAAGTTGTTTCTAACGACAACGTTGCCACCTTCATCAAAGAACTGGTTCTGAAGTTGCCTGAAGGGGAAGATGTACACTTCCGCGCAGGTGGTTACATGCAGCTGGAATGTCCTGCTCATGTGGTTGAATACAAGAACTTCGAGATTCAGGAAGAGTATCGTGGCGACTGGGATCGCTTCAACCAGTGGAAGTATGTATCCAAGGTTGATGAAGAGACCATCCGTGCTTACTCCATGGCTAACTACCCTGAAGAGAAAGGTATTCTGAAGTTCAATATCCGTATTGCTTCTCCTCCTCCTCGTGGTCCTGAGACCATTCCTCCGGGCAAAATGTCTTCCTACGTCTTCAACCTGAAGGCAGGTGACAAGATGTCCGTGTACGGTCCATTTGGTGAATTCTTTGCCAAAGAAACCGGCAACGAAATGGTCTTTGTGGGCGGTGGTGCCGGTATGGCGCCCATGCGTTCTCATATTTTTGACCAGTTGAAGCGAATCTCTTCTGATCGCAAGATCTCTTTCTGGTACGGCGCACGTTCTTTACGTGAAGCCTTCTACGTAGAAGAGTTCGATAAGCTGGCTGAAGATAACCCGAACTTCACCTGGCATCTGGCTTTGTCCGATCCTCAGCCTGAAGATAACTGGGAAGGGAAAAGCGGCTTTATCCACAATGTATTGTTCGACAACTACATAAAAGATCATCCAGCACCTGAAGATTGTGAGTTCTACATGTGTGGACCACCTATGATGAACGCTGCAGTGATCAAACTGCTTCAGGATCAGGGTGTTGAACCTGAAAATATTCTGCTGGACGACTTTGGTGGTTAATCCATAAGTTGAAAGTAGAGTCTGGTGTTTGCTGTTACGGCACCAAAAAGCCGGTCGTTCGAAAGAACGCCGGTTTTTTTTATTTCCGGGATACTGTTTCCAGAATCATTTTATTCTTCTAGTCGAAATCTGTATAACGATGAAAGATACTTCCAAGCTCCATAAGTTAGTCTCCAGAAGCACAAAAATTGCCCTGACCATTATTACTCTGTTAATGATTATTGTCAGTTTTACGCGGCTGGTTGATGACCAGACTCAGGTCAGGTTGAATGAGTCCATGGTGGCTGCTGGAGCCAGTTTTGCGATTGCTAGAAGTCTGGATGCCACTATATCGTTAGTCAAAAGCACTGAGGTCTCTGTGGGCGTTGCCTCTATAGATCCGGGACAGGTGCTGAATCCGTTAAGTGATCTGATTGATAAATTTTCCTGGGTCATGACGGTAGCGGTTGGATCTCTGGCATTACAAAAAATCCTATTGACGATCACCTCATCAACACTGGCTAATGTGCTGTTTGCACTGACTGCCCTGATGTTTTTAGTGGTTTTATGGGCTGATAGAGCTGCAGTTTTTAAGTCTGCTGTCGTACATGCAATGAAGGTTATTATTCTTGTCAGGTTCGCAGTGGTCGCTTCAGTGGGATTAAGCCTGATCGTTGATCATATTTTTCTGGATGATCAGATAGAAGCGTCTTCCAGTCAGATTGAATCTGTATCAAAGGTGGTGACGGGGCTGGCTGAGAATAATGTTGAGAATGAACTCAATCAGGCTCAACAGCAGGGCTTTCTGGATTCGATTAAAGGCCGATTGAGCAGCTTTTCCAGTCCAGCGGAGAAAGTGTCAGCTATCAATGAAAAGGTTGAAAGCTCAATTCTTGGTTTTATGAATTTGATTGCACTCTTTCTGTTCAAAACAGTACTCATGCCAATTGGTTTCTTAGTCTTTCTTAAGCGAATGTTGATGAATGCGAGAAATTTTTTCTGAGTCAGAAAAGAGAAAACCTAATTTGTTGTAACACCCAAAAAATCAGTCACTTGTAAGAGCGTGGGTTTGTTATGAAAAGTTGACGAGAGGCGCAGAAAAAAGGTGGGATATATCAGCAAACGCACTCATCAGGTAGACGAATGAATACTACTATTACTGTTCCTATTCATAAGTGAGCCGTTTTGAGAGGTTAGCATGTTTGGATATAAGCGTACAGATCCGGTAAGCACTCACTTGGGAAATCTGCAGGAAGATTATCTGCCTTTTGAAGGTTCAACTGGCAGGTTTGAGACACCAGCAATCTAAAATACTGTAAAAACTAGATTTATAAAGTTTTTTCGATTCTCGATAGGCCTTCTGATTAAGCAATATTTCATAATGAAAGCATCCATACTCACACCAATTCATTTTTGTACTACTTTTAGCTATGGATGTTCACAGTAGTTTATGTTCTGTTGGCTGATATTCTGATAATTCTAAAAACAAACGTCCGTTCTGAAATGTCTGTCAGGATGAGCTCTCCTCTTCATTTCGAAAACTGCTGTTGATGACCCTTTGATGTACTTTTTGGCACTTATGTGGCCAATATATCGGTGTTAAACGTGTGAAAGAAAAATCGAGAACTTTTCATATCTGGCTCTATCTACTGACGGCATCTCTTTGTGTTTCCTTGAGTTTTCGGGTGTCGGCTATGGTCGATCCGGGATCTCATATTGCATATGAGATAGACAGTGTTTCTTCCTTTAAATTGGAAGAAACGATCAGTTCACAGATACTGGGGCTGGAATTCAGGCAAAGTCAGAAGATTCGTTTGAATGGAGAGCGGTTCCCGGACACCATTTCACCGTTAAAAACCTTCGTAAGAGAAAGTCATCCATTTCCCCCCGATGAGTTGCTCACTCTTGTTTGGCGTTATCAGGACAGTGATTATCAGCAAGGTAAAAAATTATCTTTACCATTGTGCTTTTCAAACACATCGGACCGCTTTGAGGTCAGGGAAGTCTCTTTTGATGGGGCTATGGATATTCAATGTGCCACAGAGCCTGCTTCCGAGGATTCGCAAGATAGGGTATGTCATGTTCAATTGAATGCGGCCAGCTTTGCCAGTGAACTTTCGGTTCAGAAGGGCAGGTTTGATTATCAATGCACAGTAGATATTGTTCAAAAAAAGAGGGGGAGCATTTCAGGTGAATTGCTGGTTTTTTCTTATCTGATTAAACCTGAACTATTCGCGAATAACGCTCAGAAAAATGCTACTTCTGGCGCACCAGAGCAAGGTAAGAGCGGTCGTTCTAATCGACTTTCTGGTAGTGAAGGAGGTGGTTTTTCTGGTGGAATGGGCGGTGATGACTATAGAAAACCGCGAAAGAAAGGGGGAGGCGCTGCTTTTCCCGATATTGATCTGCTGGTCTATCTGCCAGAGCAGAATGCCGATCAAGAAAGTGCCGATCAAGAAAGTGCCGATCAAGAAAGTGCTGATCAAGAGAGCGATGACACTGAACACTTGATGGGCGATGTCCAGTGGCAGAGCACTGCCGGTCAAACAGACGTTACTATCCATTATCACTTTATGGGACAACGGCAGAGCCAAAGGATTTCCCGTAGCCAATGGAATAACTTGGTTAAAAAAGGGCTTCACCGAAATTCTGGGGCTCTGTTTCACTTTCTTCTGGCTCGTCAGAAAAAGTATGAAGCCATTCTTGACCTTCTGGGTCTATCAGAGGAACCAATGCTGTTTGAGGGTTCAGAGGTAGATGACAGTTCATTTTCTGACATTATCAAAGAACTGGAATGGGAAATTCCTCAGGAACTTTCTGTCGCCGTTGTGATGTCAGATATCTATGAAGATATGCTGACTGAGCGGTTAGGCGATCCATTACGTATGGCAGAGCGGCTTAGCTATGCCAGTGAGGCAGAATACCTCAGCGCCTTACAACACCTCCTTGGCCTTATTTCAAACTATGAAGAGATAGGCAGCCACTGTGCATTGAGTGACTCATCTAATGTTTCTATGGCAGAAAACCCCGACACTATCGACCTGAAGGGGCTCATTGCACATTATGAAGGCTGTCTCACTCGTGTCCGAAAGGAATATCTTACCGCATTGTTGAAAGCGTTTTTTCAGTCGGCAGAAAGTAAAGGGCAATATCCAGTTTCCTGGAATGAGGGCAAAGGTGGAAAGGGAGGTGGCAAGAGTACGCCACAGCCCAAGGAAGACAAAGCGTCGAGTGATCAGGCGAGGAAACAGGATGGTTTGACCTCTTCTGATAGTGACAGTGTTGAGGAGGCAGGAGGCTCTGCTGGTGAGCAGGATGAACGCGCACAGCCGCCAGATAAATCAGGTGCTGAACCTGGTTCTGTCGAAGCATCAAAATTGCGACGGATTGTTAATGAACGGATTGATGTTGATAGCTCTTGTCAGCCCTTATTAATAGAGCGAGATGCGGCTGCTCGTATCGAAGCTGTTTTGAACTTTGGAGAGAGTGAAGCCGAATTTTCAACAGCATTGAAACAATTTCTTGTTAAAGCGGCCAATCAACCCTGGGACAGCCCTTTGTACAGAGCTCCAGACGTGGATAAGTTACTGGCTACTGGAGTGTTAAAAAAGGGGGTGATTGTCGCCATTTTCTGGTCTCAGAACTTACCTCTTGAACACCCTGTTCTACAGAGAATTCAAGGAGCAGAACTGATTTACCGGAGTTTAACCAAGGGAGGGTTCAAACCAATAAATGACCTGCTCACAGGCTTTACCTATTCGAAGCACCTGCAAGGAAGTATCAATTATGCGAGAGCCACTTTTTCGGTAGAACCCGCAGTGAGAGAATCATTGCAGAGTAATTTTAAAATAGGCGATGATCATTCTCCTTTTTTGCGAGCCAGTCACATACATGACCAGTTAGGTGATGAATCTCATCTGTCTGGTGAATCCAGTGCAGCTCGTATTGCAGAAGGGTTGCTTGGTGTTTTTGTCTCTATTAACCCCTACTTGACAGAAGAAGTTGCGTTCGTCCAACATCGATCTCAGATAAGCCCTAATGCTTCAGTGAGTAGGGCCCAGAAAGCAGCTTCTCCCGAAAGTGTTGATTCAAAGGTTTTGAGTACTAATAAAAAGACTGTTCTGAGTAATGCCGTTACGCAAGCCGCGGCTGAAGCTGATAAACAGCTGGCTGATAAAAAATGGCGGAGAGAGGCAAGTCATCAGGTATTAATAGAGACGGTACGCAAGGCATTGAAAACCAGTGGAGTTTTTTCTGGTGTAAAAGTGTTGAGAGTAATAGGTAACTCTGGCTTTGGAGTCGTGTTTGAGGTGGAAGATGGAGGACATAAATACGCTCTGAAATACTCTTCGATTCCTGATGGTTATATGACCACTTTCTTACAATCTTACCGCATCATTTCAACATTAGGGAGAGATTCTGAATTTCGAAATGTTGTTCTCAAGCATGAACTTTCGCAAAGCAAAAAGCGTCTAATTCAATCAATGACCTTGATGGATAGTACGCTAGACAAACCTCTTGGCACAGATAGACGTGACGGGAAGACATTCTGGAATCATTATTTTATCCAGATTGTTCATCAACTCACTGTACTGAATCGTAAGGGCATTTTTCACAGAGACTTAAAGCCTGACAATATCGGCATTAAAGACGGAGTAGTCTACCTGCTCGATCTGGATACGCTGTATCAGGATAGGGGTACGCCTAACGCAAGAGGTGTTTTTCAGAGCCTGGTCGCTGCTCCAGAGTTTCATAACGCCCAGTACCAGCAGAAAGCTATTCACGTATATAATGGTCCGGTGGAAGGCCAAAGTGATGAAATTACGTCGTTGGCACACGTCTGGTTTTATGTTCGGCTGAACAATTCCTTGTCCTCTGTCCATTTGAAGTATCTGCAAGAAAGTGAGGCAGTGCCTGAACAATACGAAAAGCAGATGGCGGCTGGTCATCAAAAATATGCTCGATCACTCCTGATGAACGAAATGCTTGAAGATTTGAAAGCGGATCAGGGACTTGTAAAATTGCTGTTTGAACGAAGACAGGTCGAATTCGGAGATTTGGATCGTTTCGCTTTTGAGCGTTTTATTCTGAAAAGGGCTGAAGAAAGTGATCTTAAAGAGTTTGTGCACAAGTTGAGTAAGGCCAATGGTTTCACTGATGAAGCGCAGCAACTGATGCCAAAATTATGGCCTGACAATGATGAAGTTGGGTCGGAACACCCTGTTTTAATTGTTCGACCTTCCAAACCTGTATCCGGATCCGGATCCGGCACTAGGGCTAAGGCTTCTTCAGATCGGAAGGCAACAGCAGTGGAAAAGTTACATCAAGAGTTAGCATCCTCTCTAGAGAATGAGAGAGTGTCCCCGGAGCAGTTAATAGGCTGGTTCCTACAACAGGACATGAATATAGAATCGACGGCTACGACCATAAGAGAAGTGATAGCAGATGTTTCGATGTACACCTCAGATGATCAAATGGCAGAATATATTGCACGTATAAAGGCTGATCGTTTGAGCCCGAGCTTAACTTGCGCAAGCGATCAGAGACCGCTCGTTTCAGAATCTGCCAATTGGGGTCAATTCTGTATGGGTTGTAATCAGCCTTTTAATGCGGGTGAAAAAATCTATGCATGTAAACATCATTTACAATCTGACAATTATTCTGCCTCATTCCACAAGCAATGCATTAGCACACCTCAAAAGGTGGGAATATGATTTGCTCACCCTTTCCTGAGTGAAGCTGGATTCAAGCAAGAGGTATTAAGAATACCTATAAAACCCTTTTCTCAAGTCTTCCTTCTTTAGTTAAACCCTCGTATGATCACCCGCCGCAGCTCTAATGAAGGGCTGCATTTTTCCTTTTATTAGCTATTGAACCTAATAAGGACATTATAAAATGTTTCGCTTATTTTCTGTAAGCAAGGCGCTGTGCGCTGTGCTGCTTTCTTTTTATGTCTCTGTCGTACAGTCAAACGATGTTTTTACCTTCACAGCTATTCCCGATCAGGATGAAACTCGCCTTCAGCAACGTTTCGGTAAAGTAGCGGATTATCTGAGTAAAGAACTCGGTGTTACCGTTAAATACATTCCTGTTAAAAGCTACGCTGCCGCCATCTCTGCGTTCCGAAACAATCAGGTTCAACTGGCCTGGTTTGGTGGTTTGTCTGGCGTCCGTGCCCGGTTGTTGGTACCTGGTTCTAAATCGCTGGCTCAAGGTTATGAAGATCAGTTCTTTAAGACTTATCTGATAGCCAATAGCAAAACAGGCCTGAAAACATCACAGGCATTCCCTGAAGACATCACTGGCAAGAGTTTTACCTTTGGCTCCAAGGGTTCTACTTCCGGACGCCTGATGCCTGAATTTTATGTTCGTGAACATCTAAATGCAGCGCCACAAGAGGTCTTTCGTAGAGTTGGTTTTTCCGGTGATCACAGTCGTACAATTAGCCTGGTTCAATCCGGAGCTTATGAAGTCGGTGCTGTGAACTACAAAGTCTGGGAGCGTGAGCTGGCTGAAGGGAAAATCGACACCAGTAAGGTAAAGGTTATCTGGTCCACTCCTGAATACCCGGATTATCAGTGGAGTATTCGTGGCGATGTTGACCGTAAATACGGTGCAGGCTTTAGTCAGAAAGTTCAGGCGGTATTGCTGGCAATTAAACAACCTGAACTGTTACAGGCTTTTCCACGACAGTCTTTTGTTTTAGCCGAAAATAGCTTCTACCAACCGATAGAAGATACTGCTCGAAAAATTGGTCTGTTGGACTGATAAGATGAAAAAGACTATTCAGCCTCTATTCAGGCTGGAGAATGAGTCTTTGGGCTATGGCCGTCAGTCAGTATTACCACATATTAGTCTGACCGTATATCAGGGTGAAAAAATTGCCCTGATCGGTCAGAGTGGTTCTGGCAAATCAACCTTGCTTCGACACCTTAGATCATTGTCTCCAGAAACCGTTGCATGGTGTCCTCAGAATCCTGGTCTGGTTCCTATGCTCAGCGCTTTTCATAATATTCATGCAGGCAGTCTGACGCAGTATTCGTTGCTTTATAATCTGCTGAATCTCTTTTATCCACAGAAGAAAGCTATTGCTCGAGCCAATCAGGTTTTGACTCGACTGGGAATGGCAGAATTTCTGATGAAACCTGTTGCACAGTTATCCGGTGGACAGCAACAGCGTGTAGGGCTTGGGCGTGCACTGGTTGCAGGCAAAGAGCTATTTCTTGGTGATGAACCGGTTTCTGCCGTTGATGAGTATCAAGCCAGAGAATTGATGCAATTGATCAGGGATGAATACGACACCAGTATTACAGCACTCCATGATATCGATTTGGCGATATCTTTTGCGACTCGAATCATTGGTCTGAAGAACGGTTGTGTGGTGATTGATCAGTCTGTCGGTAGTGTGACCAGCGAACAGCTTACCGCTCTGTATCTGGATGACAATGAAGACTGAAGCGTCCCCATTACGCCGTAATACCTTTCTGTTGTTTTTGCTGGCACTGTGTTGTTTGCCTTTTGCTGATCTGGAACTGTCCTTCCCTGACTTCTGGCCTGAATTGTCCCGGCTTGGGTTTGCCATGTTGACTCCTAAAGTCATCAATGGTCAGGAATTTCTGTCGGTTTTGGTTACGACCCTCAGCTTTGCCTTTCAAGGTGTTGCTTTGGGCGTTGTTGCTGGTTTTTTACTAGCACTTGGTTACACCAATCCTTGGTTGAGAGGGTTTTGTGCCTTTATAAGAGCGATTCATGAGCTGTTCTGGGCACTGATTTTTATTCAGCTAACAGGCCTGACACCGTTAACCGGGTTGCTGGCGCTGGCTATTCCCTATGCGGGTACCTTTGCCAAGGTTTTTGGCGAAATTTTTGAAGAAACCGATAGCCAACCTGCAGATAATATCCAGGCTCGTGATTTATCAGCCTTTTTCTATACGACGCTACCCTTGGCCTGGCAGAGGATGGTGGACTATACGGCTTATCGCTTTGAGTGCGGTATACGCTCCAGTGCAGTGCTTGGTTTTGTTGGTTTGCCGACAGTAGGGTTTCATCTTGAAAGCTTGTTTAATCAGGGAGAGTACAGCCAGGCGATTGCCTTGTTGTATGGACTCTTCCTGATCATCGGAACAGCGCGGCTTTGGTTGAAAAAGTCGTTGGTACCGCTCTATATTCTACTCTCTTTCATTTGGTTGCCTCCTGTCGCCCATATTCAATGGTCGATGATCTGGCAGTTTTTTACTGTTGATATTATTCCTGCACCGATTCGATCCGGTTCCGGTGATGTTTTTCACTGGTTATGGCAGTTGTTAACTGAACAGGTCTTCAGCGGTGTCTTAAATACATTGATTCTGACGCAATTATCATTGCTACTGACTTTTTTGTTATCGCTGATTCTGATTCCCCTGAGATCCCGTCTATTCACAGGTCAGGGGCGTATCGTCGGTCACAGTGTATTGGTTATGGTTCGGACTACCCCCGAGTACTTACTGGCTTTTATCGGTGTCATTATTTTTGGCCCATCCATGTTGCCAGGGGTGTTGGCGCTGTCTGCTCATAATGGAGCCATTCTTGCCCATCTCAGCGGTCGCTTTGTTGATCAGTTGAGTTTTCGAGAGGACAGGCCTACGGGGTTGCTTCTCTATTGCTATGAAGTCTTGCCGAGAATTTACCGGCAGTTTATGGCACTGCTGCTGTATCGTTGGGAAGTCATCCAAAGAGAAAGCGCGATTTTAGGTATTTTAGGGATTCCAACCCTGGGATTCTTTATCGATTCAGCGTTTGAAGAGTTCAGATTGGACCGGGCTGTGGTTCTGATATTAATTACAGCTCTGTTGAATATTCTGATCGATATAATAGCCCGTCAACTGCGAAGCCAGCCTATCAGTCATCGTTGTGATTCGTCTGCCTAGTTTCGTGATGACTACTGGTTTTTGAAAATAAGACTGCCAGGCTTGCAGAAACGATTAGCCAAAATCAGAGCGAAAGCGGCTGAAGATCTTTTGCGTGGGTTCCAGTTCAGCATGCTGCGTAATAGTTCGCAGACGTTATTGTTGATCCTCGTTGCTTTGAATTTGGCTATTTTCATGCCAGATATTTATCGAAATCTGAACAGCCGTGAAGAAAGAAGGATTTTCTTTGTGACCACGTAGTCTTTTGAAGCCGTAAGGATTTTGATCCGAGGCGGTACGCTTTTTCAATAACCATAACCCATCTGAGCCGACCATAATCGCAGCACAGCGACTTAACCATTGAATCCATGGAGACTCAATGTTGTTTAGGTCAGGATTGACCGCGTAACTGACAGTTTAATGAATCAAACTGTCAATATGAGTGCCATTGTTATTATTTCGGGCGTAATAACGCTTTTAATCAAAGCTGCAGATTCAGTTCAGAGATAGACATAGCAGAGAAGGTAAATGCCAGAACATCAGGTGTAGGGGAACTTTCACTGATCGAGAGTTAGCTCTTAAGAGCCTGGATGTTAATTGGAATACTTACTTGTTGTTGCTCAAGAGCTGAAACTTCCCGTTTTTCCTTTCTTGTCAGTTTGGACTTATGTCTCAGCTTAAAGAGTCGTTCTTCGATGGTATCAATCCTTTTTTCAAGGGTACTGATCTGACTATCAATGTTTTTTTGGTCTAACTGTTTTTGCAGTTCTTTAAGCTGCCCTCCAAGCTCTTTTATTGATGTTTCTAGCTCCTGACTATCAGCGCCTGATTGTTTCACACTGGCAAGTGCCTGCTCTGTCCTGACAAGTTCAGAAAAAAGAGTGTTGTAATCACTCTGCAACTGAGGTGAACTTCTGGCTTCTATCGCTTTTGTTTCAGAGAAATAGGGATGAGCTGCGGCTTCATGTGCAGACAGTCTTTTATCCGGATCTCTTTCCAACATGCCTTTCAGAAGGTCTTTAAGTGCAGGTGAAAGATGAGGGCTTCTGCTCAGGCGGGATTTGAAAAGAGCTAATCTCTTGTCATTAACGGAGATTTTTTTAAGGGTTCTACCATCATCGTTCACTTCCATATTGGGGACTGGCGGTTCTTTGCCAGTAGCCATTTCTGCCAATAGCATCCCCATAGACCAGACATCTGCTTTCTGGCCGTATTTTTTACCCTCAATCATTTCAGGAGCCATATAGATAGCTGACCCAGCCGTTCCGGATACTCTGGCCAGTGAGGGATCCGTTTTATCTGAGTGGAGAGCATTACCATAATCAATCAGAGCTGCTTTTCCCTGACCGTCAATCAGCACATTTTCTGCCTTAATGTCTCTGTGGATAACTCCGGCACTATGAACATCGCTGAGTTGGTTGACCAGTTGTTTGCCCACTGCATAGTTTATTTCTTTGGGGAGTGCTCCGGCTTCTCTATCACCCGATTCTGTGAATTTGCCCATAGCCTCGGAAAGGCTCGCACCGGAATGGAGCATCATGGTTTCATGATAACTGTTTTTAGTGTCGGTTCTGGATGCCAGTATGGGTGCTGTCCCGGGTGCAAGATTTTGAATTCTGGTCTCTCGCTCAATACCGGCAAGCTGTTTGGTTTTTTCTTCTTCTGTACCTTTTAGGGCCTGGCGCTTAACCACATAGTTTTTACTCAAGTGTGTCGGTGAGCTTATATCCTTGATTTTTATCTTTAAACCGAGCTTGGACCTTAACCGGTCTGTCAGCTTCATTTTCTCTTGCTGAACGGGTTCGGGTTTATTATTAGCTTCGTACACCTTGCCAAAAGCGCCTTCCCCTAGCAATCTGCCTTCTTTTACAGTGCTTAAATCAGGTGCAGATTTTACTTTACCAGCCTGAAACTCAGGTGACGTGGCTCTGGCTTCTGCTTGTCTGGGGAGTGGTGTGAGAGGTTTCGCTTTTAAGTTAGAAATGACATGAGCCACTTTTCTGCTCAAAAGTCCTTTTACTCTTGGTTTGGCTCGTTGATAACTGTTTTTAAACAGTTCGAGCGGGGAGAATCTGGTTACTTTTCGTTTGGAGTGACGAGTGTGGGCTTCATGAGATGACTCAGCAGGAGTAGTTACATGAGCTCTACTTGATGTGACAGCTCCGGTCGACTCAACAGCCATGATTGAGAATCCATTCGTGATATTTTACTTAAGTATAGGAAGAGATAAGTAAGTCTGATTAAGTGGCTTTTTGCTCGTTTACTGGGTAGATATAGGGATTTTTTGCAGTATCCGGATTTTATACAGTAAGATGGGGGGGCACTGAAAAGCCCAAGGATGTAAGGGCAAAAAAAACAATAATAATAGACAAGGATACATCTCATGTTCAGCCGTAAATCGCTCGCGCTGGCAGTAGGCGCTGTCACATTCACCATGGCCGCAACAACGACTCAGGCCGCTAACATTCTTCTGAAAACGCCCATCGCTTTTAACTCCAATCTTCCTGCTCTGGGCACACCCATTGTGAAAGTGGCTAATCAATTGAAATTGATCAGCGGCGGCAAGATTAAAATGAAGATCTATGAGCCGGGCAAGCTGGTTCCACCGCTACAGATTCTGGATGCGGTCTCTTCCGGTAAAGTCAATTCCGGGTATGCCACGGCTGGTTACTGGAAAGGCAAGATGAAAGCGGCTTCACTCTTTTCCTCGGTACCTTTTGGTCCGGAAGCTGGTGAATATATGGCCTGGATGTATTACGGCAATGGCTTGAAGTTGTATCAAGAGCTGTATGACACCAATGGCTATAACGTCAAAGTACTGCCTTGTGCCATCATCAGTCCGGAAACGTCGGGCTGGTACAAAAAACCAATCAATAAACCGTCCGATCTTAAAGGCCTGAACATTCGTTATTTCGGTCTGGGCGCAGCCGTGCTTGAAAAACTAGGTGCGGGTACAGTACAGCTACCGGGCGGAGAAATCTTTGGCGCGCTTGAGAAGGGTGTTATTGACGGCGCTGAATACTCACAACCCGCCATTGATAAGCGGCTTGGGCTGCACAAAATTGTTAAATACAACTACTTCCCGGGCTGGCATCAGCAGGCCACTATCTTTGAATTGCTGATTAATAAAAATACCTGGGCAAAGATGGATGATCAGCAACGGACCATTGTTGAGACTACGTGCAAAGCCTCTATGGCGGACTCCATTGCTGAAGGTGAGGCTAGTCAGTACGAAGAAATGGAGACTATGAAGAAGGATGGTGTTAAGCAGATGTACTGGAATCAGGAAATGCTGAACGCTTTTGAATCCAGCTGGAAAGAAGTCGCTATCGAATATTCCGCTGAAGACCCCATGTTTAAAAAAGTCTGGACTGATTTGTCGACATTCAGAAACGGTTATGACCTCTGGGAAGAACACGCCTTCCTACCTCGCAAGACTCACTGATCAAGTCATGCCCAGCCAGCCTGATCAAATCGGGCTGGCTTTTTCAAGCTGTGCGAGGCAAATATTATTATGCATACCGACTCAACGGGCAGCGGACTATTGAAGCTGTCGGGTTTTATTGATGGTGGAATTGACCGAATCTGCAAAGTCATTTGCTGGAGCTACCTGATACTGGTTCTGGTAATTATCCTTCAAATTGTACTTCGAAAAGGATTTGCTCATGGGCTGATTGCCCTGGAAGAGCTGCAATGGCACTTATACGCCGTTGGTTTTCTATTTGGACTTTCCTATGCGCAAATAAAAAACAATCATGTTCGTGTAGATCTTCTGCATCATAATTTTTCTGAAAAGACCAAAGCGAAAGTCGAGATTCTTGGTATCTTGCTGCTGGCTTTTCCTTTTCTAGCAACGTTGTTCTGGCACAGCATTCCCTTTGCCTACGATGCCTGGCGCATAGGGGAATCTTCGTCATCGCCTTCCGGCCTGCCTATGCGCTGGCTGATCAAATCGGCTATTCCGGTGAGTATGGCTTTATTAATTTTGGCCATGTTCTCGACGTTGCTGAAAAAATTCGATGTTCTTTTCTTATCCGAAAAGAGAGGTGTTCAGCATGGACATTAATACGGTACTGGTGCTGGCTATGTTTTCCAGCTTCATTCTGCTGCTGATGACTGGTTATCCAGTAGCTTGGGTGCTGGGTGGTGTATCCATTCTTTTCGCCGGTATTGGTTTTTTCTCTGATATCTATCTGGATACGATGACCGGGTTGGACTTTCTGACTTTGGGATTGCTGGTTAACCGTCTTTATGACGTGATGGATAACTGGATATTAGTGGCGCTGCCCATGTTTATTTTTATGGGCATTATGCTGGATAACTCCGGGTTGGCTGAAAAGCTGATGTCGTCTATCCAGGCATTACTCGGCAAGATCCACGGTGGGTTGGCAATAACTGTCACCCTGATCGGGATTATTCTGGCCGCTTCAACGGGTATTATTGGTGCTTCTGTCGTGCTATTGGCATTAATCTCACTGCCTGCGATGCAACAACAGAAATACCATCTGCCTACGGCGCTTGGAACCATTGCCAGTGCCGGTACTCTGGGAATTCTCATTCCTCCGAGCATTATGCTGGTTATCATGGCGGATCAGCTGGGTCTGTCGGTAGGTGACCTGTTTATGGGCGCTGTTTTCCCTGGTTTGATGCTGGCAATGTTTTATGTGCTGTTTATCGTTATTAAGGGTATGGTCAAGCCAGAAACCATGCCAGTTCCTGAACAAACTGAAGAGTATAACTGGGCATTAGTTCTCGACCTTTTGAAAAATATTTTGCCACCGGTCTCTCTTATTGCGATGGTTCTAGGTTCCATTTTTGCCGGTATTGCTACGCCGACCGAGGCCAGTGGTATTGGTGCATTGGGTGCTATGTTGTTGACCATCAAAAACGGTAATTTTAATTTTAAAATTCTGCAGCAGTCCCTTCAGCAGACGTTTAATACTACAGCGTATATCTTCGCGATCTTTATTGGTGCCAGTGCTTTTGCGTTGGTATTAAGAGAGCTAGGTGGCGATGAGTTGATTGAGTCAGCTCTATCCAGTTTGCCCTTTGGTCCTTATGGCGTTATTGCAGTGATACTGATCGTTGTCTTTTTGTTGGGCTTCTTTCTGGACTGGATTGAAATTACTCTGATAATTCTGCCATTGGTGGCACCGGTTGTAAGTGCTCTCGATCTGGCCATAAATGGTTTTGGAACGGTAGATAATCCCCAGTTACTCTGGTTTGTCATACTGGTAGCGCTGGCCTTACAGACGTCATTTCTTACACCACCGGTAGGCTTTGCTTTGTTCTATCTTAAGGGAGTTTGTCCACCTGAAGTAACGCTCAGACATATTTATGCTGGAGTGGTGCCGTTTATTGGTTTGCAGTTGTTGGCGTTGCTGGTGGTCATTGTCTTTCCGGAGTTGGTGACATGGTTACCCTCTGTCGCCTATTAGCCGTTGAACATGATTAGTTGTTAGAGACCGTTCGGGAGAATAAAGATGAGAACCGCTTTGGTAACAGGTGCTGCCAGTGGCATAGGCAGAGCTATTGCGATGCAGCTGGCTAGCTCAGGCTACAGAGTATTGGCTGTTGATCAGCATGTGATTATCGAAGCGGAGCTTACTCAGCAAGACAATGTTGATACAGCTACGGTTGATCTTTCAGATTTTGAAGCCTGTCAGGCTTTGGTTAAAAATTTTGGTGCCGGCATTGATGTATTGATCAACAACGCCGGTTTCCAGTATGTCTGTTCGATTGAAGATTTTCCGTTGGAAATCTGGCAGAAAATGCAGGACGTGATGGTGACTGCACCGTTTGTACTGACTCAAGCCGTCTGGCCAACCATGAAAGCAAAAGGTTGGGGACGGATCATTAATGTTGCATCGGTTCATGGGCTGGTGGCTTCATTGTATAAATCTTCTTATATCACCGCAAAACATGGACTGATTGGATTGACCAAAACAACCGCCCTGGAAGGCGGTGAACATGGAATAACTGTGAATGCGATCTGTCCAGGCTATGTGCGTACGCCTCTGGTGGAGAAACAGATTGCCGTTCAGGCCAGGTTGTTGAATATACCGGAAGAGCAGGTGATATCGGATGTGATGCTTAAGAATGCTGCCATTAAAAGGCTGTTAACTCCTGATGAAGTGGCGGCTATGGTGCTTTATTTGTGCACTGAAGCCGCAGGTTGCGTGACCGGCTCCAGCTGGACCATTGATCAAGGCTGGACTGCTCAGTAAGCATTGACAGATTTTCCAGGATGCCCGCAGTCAACACGTATGAATCACGATTCATTTTTTACATACATCTGTGTAGGGTTCTTTACTCAATAAAAACGACTCAGGATTGATGCATGTTTGAACACTTCAAGGGAAAGTACGAGGTTGAGTTGAAATTTCGACTCGAATCGCTCGATCTATTCAGAGAGCGATTGATGGTTATGAACCCTGAAGTATTGTTCGAAAAAAACACTGAATCTGACTGCTATTTTGAATCAGAGCATCCCAGTCTGGAAAGTCAGAGAAAATCACTCTGTATTCGAGAAATTCAACCAGTTAATGTAAAACTATGGATTGTGAAAGGGCCGGGAAAGGATCAGTGTGAAGCCGTAGAGATTAATGACATCAATATTGCTCACAGTATGCTCAATACTCTGAATTATCGACCGTCCCTGAGTGTTCAAAAAGAACGAAGTATCTACTTTCTTAATGAGTTCCATATCACACTGGACAATTTGAAAGGCGTGGGTGAGTTCACCGAGATTGCGGTAATGACGAATGATGAAAGCAAACTGGATTATTATCGAGAACAACTGATGACTCTGGCTCTGCAGCTGGATTTAACGGCTGAGCAAATAGAGCATCGTTCTTACCGGGAAATCAGTAACCGCTAGTTTCAAAAAGCAGCCAGTTTGAAGGTTGTGTTGAGACAGCCTTAAAGACTGTCTCAACCTCTGTCTCAACTATCTAGTCAATCAATCTAGTCAATCAATCTAGTCATAATCAATCTAACCAATTAATACCCGCGTAATGAATCTATATATTCCGGCAGGAACAACGATATCTGCGGTACGTAGGTAATCAGGCCGAGGAACATCAGCAACAGGGAGAGCCAAGGCAGGCAAGCCTTGATCACCCAACCCATGCTTTGTCCCGTTATCCCTGCGGTCACGAATAGATTTAACCCCACCGGTGGCGTTAGCATACCAATCTCCATGTTCACTACCATGATGATACCGAGATGAATCGGATCAATGCCCAGCTGAGTTGCAATTGGGAACAGGATGGGGGCCATAATCAGCAGAATGGCGGAAGGCTCCATGAAGTTGCCAGCCATCAGCAACAGCAGGTTAACCACAATCAGGAAAGCCCAAGGTGGCAAACCCATGTCGACAATCGTTCCAGCGATGGCATGGGGAATACGTTCGGTGGTCAATACATGGGCGAAGATGAAAGCGTTAGCAATAATAAACAACAGCATTAAGCTGGTTTTTACTGCGTCACCGACGACCTTGTTGGTCTCTTTATTGGTGAACGACTGGGGTAGAGCCAGCAGCATCTGAATAATGTTGCGTAGTCCGGCAACAATGATGGATTCATTGTTGTTACGCCAGGCAACGTTTTTCAGTGGACCAATATCCCTGTAACCCAGAACAGCAATCAACCAGGCATAGATAGCAGCGACTGCCGCAGCTTCTGTCGGGCTGGCAACACCGCCATAAATAGCGCCCAGTACAATCACGATCAGCATCAGACCGCCTGTGGCTTTGCTGGCAGTAATCAGCAAATGGGAAACACCAGGGAAAGGTTGTGAAGGCAGACCTTTAATACGGGCTGTTATATAGATAGCTACCATCAAGATTCCGCCCATCATTAAGCCTGGAATCATGCCTGCCATAAACATGCGGGAAGCAGATACTTCCGTGGCAGAAGCGTAAACCAGCATCACAATAGACGGCGGAATAAGAATACCGAGAGTTCCGGCGTTGGCGATAACACCGGCTGCAAATGACTGTGGATAACCAGAGCGCACCATACCAGCTATAACAATACTGCCAATCGCTGCAACGGTGGCAGGGGATGAACCGGATACCGCTGCAAACATCATACAGGCCAGAACGGAAGCCATGGCCAGGCCACCGCGAATGTGACCGACACAGGCAATGGCAAAATCAATCAGGCGTCGTGCAACACCGCCGGTAGACAGAAAGGCAGACGACAGAATAAAGAAAGGGATAGCTAACAGGGTGTAATGCTCTGAAGTGGCCTCGAACATTTTCAGGGCAATGGATGCCAGAGAATCACTGGAAAAGGCCAAAATGGTAGCAATACTGGAAAGGCCCAGCGATATAGCAATAGGCAGACCCAAAAACATACAGAGAAAAAGCAGTATAAACAGAGTTGCAGTAGCCATTAGCGTGCACCTCCCTTACCGTTTGTTGCGTTATCCAGGTGTTCACTGATCTCTTCTGCCAGTTTCATGCTGTCCTTGGCTTCATCCGCGTGGTGAAAGCCGTCAGCTTCACCAGTCATTATTTGTTTCAGTAGTACCAGAAGGCGTACCGCCAGCAGAGAAAAACCAATAACCAAAATGCTCAGAGCTGTCCACTTGGGTATGGGCAGGTCTTCCATCTCAATACCGATCATTTTTATTTTACTGACATAGATCCAGCTGCCATAAACAAACAAACCGGAATAAACGAGTCCCATCAGTACCGCAATAACACCGGCTACTCGGCGTGGCGTTCTTGGTAGCATTTTTACAAACGCGTCAACACCAATATGAGCGCCTGAGCGAATCCCCCAGGATGCGCCAAAAAGAACAAACCAGGCGGCCATGTAAAGCGTGACTTCCTGAGCCCAAAGCAGGCCGGTGTTGAAGCCAAAGCGGAGTATAGTTTCAAAGAAAACCAGAAGTGTAATAGCGACAAGAAGCGTTCGTAATATCGCTTCCTCCAGCCAGTGAAGAGCCTTCAGCCAGCGATGGGCAGAAGAATTAAGAAGGCGCAACTGCATGGGTGAGACCTGTCTTGTTCTTTTCATATGTTATCTGCCCGCCGAAGGCGGGTAGATAACTGATTAGATATTTGATTGAGTGTGTCTACACACTTAAAAGTGAAGAGTCGTTTTACTTCTGGTTGGAATCCAGAGCCGCTTGAATCAGTTCTTTGCCTACCTGGCCTTCAAACTGTTTCCATACTGGTTTCATAGCCTTAACCCACTGCGCACGTTCATCTTCGGACATGGCAATGACTTCACTGCGACCAGAGTTGATGATGGCTTCACGGTCAGACAGGGTCTTCTCGGCGGCTACTTCATTGCCGTAAGCAATCGCTTCTTTCAGGGACTGCTCAATAACCGGACGGATATCTTCTGGCAGCTCCATCAGGAATTCTTTGGACGTTACGACCATGTAATCCAGTAGGCCATGGTTGGATTCAGTGATGTAAGGCTGAACTTCATGAAATTTCTTGGAATAGATGTTAGACCATGGGTTTTCAGTACCGTCCACGGCTTTGGTCTGTAGTAGAGTAAATACTTCAGAAAAAGGTTTTTTGAGTGGAATGCCACCCACTTGTTCGAACTGGGCGGCAAGAATATCGGAAGTCTGGATACGGAACTTCTTACCTTTGGCATCAGCAGGTAATTTCAGAGGCGCGTAAGCAGACAGCTGCTTCATGCCATTGTGAATATAGCCCATACCAACAAGCCCTTTTTTCTCAACAGACTGGAGCAGTTTTTGACCCACGTCACTCTGCTGGAAACGCTCAACAGCTGCCATATCATCAAACAGGAAAGGCAGGTCAAACAGTTGCAGTTGCTTGGTGTACTTCTGGAATTTGGACAGAGATGGTGCGGCCAGTTGCACGTCTCCCAGTAGCATGGCTTCCAGCACTTTGTTGTCGCCGAACAGCTGGGAATTTGGATAAACTTTGACGTCTACTTTGCCTGGCAGACGTTGCTCAACCAGTTCTTCAAAACGATTGGCCATTCTGCCTTTTGGTGTATTTTCCGCTACTACGTGGGAAAACTTGATTTCAATGGGAGCAGCATGGGTAATAGGGGACGTCAGGGCAGCACAAGCAATAGCGGCAGTTAGCAGGCTCTTAACAAATGTCATATTTATTATTCTCTTTCTCTTATTATGATTGTGTTTTTTTTATTTCTAAGTAGTTATAGCAATTATTCTGCCAACTTTTGAATAGCTGTTTAAAATATTTATATAACAATGAGTTAAGTATTTTATAGTGAGTTTCTAAGAACGTAAAACGGGTGATAATTCACCCATTTCTTATTTATCGATGTGTGGTATCTGACACATTTTAGAGTTATGCCTGACTAAAATAATTAATTCTGCTTAAACCGATCTTTTTCAAGGCCGTGTTTTTTCATTTTGTCGTACAGGGTTTTTCGAGCAATTCCCAGATTGACCATCGTATCTTTTATACGACCGTGCTGTTCTTTAAGAGTTTGTTTAATGATCATCCGTTCAAATTGCTCAATGCGCTCTGGCAATGAATTTCTTGCCTGAATCTCCTGATCAGAATCGCTTATCTGACTAACGAAACTGTTCATGCCTCCGGTAATTACATGGCGTTCAGCTGTATTACGAAGTTCACGGACATTACCGGGCCAATGGTGCTGCAGTAATGAATCCATCAGTTGTGCACTGGGAGGCGTATAGGTTCGCTGATAACGGGCCGCAGCAATCAGGGCAAAATGCTCAAACAATAGAGGTACGTCTTTCAGGCGCTCCCGCAGTGGTGGAATATTCAGAGTAACCAGATTTAAGCGGTAATAAAGGTCCTGGCGAAACGCTCCTTTATTGGTCAGTTCCAGCAGATTGGTTTTGGTGGCCGCGATAATGCGAATATCCAGAGGCACCAGTTTATTTGTACCCAGAGGCTCAACCGCTCGCTCTTCCAGTACCCGCAGAATTTTCACTTGCAGTGATGTGGGCATGCTTTCTATTTCATCAAGAAACAGAGTGCCCTTGTTGGCATGCTCAAATTTTCCGACCCGATTTTTCTCTGCGCCAGTAAAAGCACCGGCAGCATGTCCGAACAATTCTGACTCGATCAGGTTCTCCGGCACTGCGCCGCAGTTGATAGCGACAAAAGGGTGTTTTCTGCGTTGGCTCAATTCATGGAGTGATCGAGCTACCAGCTCTTTGCCAGTGCCGGTTTCACCGTGAATCAGGATGTCTGCGGGCGTATCCAGTACCTGATGAATCTGGTTACGAAGCTGATGTATCCCGGCCGTATTGCCAAGGATTCGTGGTCCCGGAGCGGACCGGGCTTGCAATTCAACCCTTAACTGGCGGTTCTCCTGAATGAGCCGCCGACGTTCCAGTGCTCGCTGAACGACAGAAACAAGACGTTTTCCGGTGAAAGGTTTCTCGATAAAGTCATAGGCGCCGTCCCGCATAGCACTGACTGCTGTAGATACATCACCATGACCTGTGATCAGGATAACGGGTATATCCAAGTCAATACTGTGTACTTTAGCCATCAACTCAAGTCCGTTCATGGGGGACATGTTGATATCGGTAACAATGACACCGGAGTAGTCACGGTTAATATGCTTCAGTGCTGAGCTGGCACTGGCAAGGCACAAACAGGGAAGATCAGTCAGTTCAAACGTCTGGGAGAGACTATTGAGGATGGCCTTATCATCATCGACGGTTATGACTCGCAACTCGGTATTTGAGTTCAGGGAATAATCCTTCATAACATTCCTGTAGTTATCGGTTAAGCGTAAAACCCAGTACTTTTAGTACCCTGGAGGGCATAAATGCGGGGATGTAAGCGTGTCGGCGATAGCAGACTAATGTGGCGATCTCTGCTGTTGTACGTACTGTTTGATTACCTCCATAGGTGCTCCACCACAACTTGCAGCAAAATAGCTAGGACTCCACAAGGCTGATTTGTAATACCTATTAGCTACTTCGGGATGGTGCAGTTTAAGTTTGCGGCTGGATACTCCTTTCAAACTGTTTACCAGCCTGGACAGAGGTACTTTGGGTGGATAGTTAAGCAGGTGAACGTGATCTGATTCACCATTAAATTCTACTAACTCTGTTTCAAAGTCATTACACACCTTTTCAAATAGTTTTAGCAAAATAGGATACATATAACCTTTAAGTACTTTGTAGTGATACTTTATTACAAAGACCAAGTGACAGTGAAGTTTAAATACATAATGTCTTCCGCTCTTTAGTCATTTATTTTATTCATAGATCCATGCAAAGATAGCCAACAAACGAAAAGATGATTTGCATAAATACAGCCGTAAATTAGTTGATGAAAATGCGGCAACCTTCGTTGGTAACGTCAATGCTAAAGGTCTGGCAAAAACTAAAATGGCAAAGTCTGTTTTAGACGCTGGCTGGGGAATGTTGAAAACAATGCTGGACTATAAATGCGATCACGCAGGCATTGTTTTTGAAGAGGTCAACGAAGCATACACTACCCAAACCTGTTCGTGTTGCGGGGTAATACCCGCTAATAGTCCGAAAGGTAGAGCAGGTTTGCGAATAAGAGAATGGTCTTGCGCTGAGTGTGGCGCACTGCATGACAGAGATGTTAATGCGGCAAAGAACATTCTTGCGGTCGGGCATGACCGTCTAGCGGTAGGAATCCCATTCTTTTAGGTGTGGGAGGATGTCAAAATTTTGCTCTGTTCTTCGCCGACGAGTTCTGCTTTATATGTCGGGTTAACAGATGAAGCAAGAGGCAGGCGGACAGTGAAGAGAGCGCCTCCCGCCAAGGTGTTTTGCGCGCTGATGGTTCCGTCCAGTGATTCAATGATATGGAGGGTAATGGAAAGTCCTAGCCCAAGGCCTTGATCAATAGAACGGGTAGTAAAAAAAGGTTCAAAGAGCTGATCGGTATCATCTATAGGCAGGCCGCAGCCGTTATCAATGACCTGCAGTTCAGCCATATTTTCTTTCTGGTGCAGTCTGATCCAGATAATCGGCTGATCTTTATCTTTTACTGCTTCGATGGCGTTGGATAATAGATTAACGATGACCTGCTCCAGTCGTATAAGGTCTGCTTGTACGACTACGGACTGATTGGTTGACGTTTCATTGTGAAGAACTGTCCGGGTGCTCTTCAGGGCAGGGCCGACAATTCGAATAGCTGCAGAGAGTGCTGTAGCAAGATCTACAGGCTCAGTTCCTTCATCGCTTTTTCTGGCAAAGACTTTTAACTGACGAACAATGCTGCTCATATGATCCGTCAACTCCAGTATTTCGGTCATATTTTGCAGAGCGGTTTCTGTCCGGTCACGCTCCAGAAAGGCCATAGCATTTTCGGCATAGCTGCGAATAGCGGTCAGAGGTTGGTTCAATTCGTGATTGATCCCCGCTGACATTTGTCCCAGTACAGCCAATTTTGCGGTCTGAACCAGTTGATGGTTAGCGGATTTTAACTCCAGAGTACGTTCCTGAACGGTACGATTGAGAGTATCTCTGGCTTTTTTCATAACCCTGTAGCGACGTCTTCGTTCCCTAAGATAAAGCCAGCCGAACAGTAGAATGATCATGGTGGTAGCTGCCACCATGGCAGCCGTTAATGTAGAGGAGTATACCGATGTCGTTCGGATGAACAGGTAGAGTTGCCAGTCAGCTTCCGGCATGGCGACTCGCTGGACAAGAAACTGTTCGGGAATCTGGTGGCCAAGACCGACATGGCGAATTTCGCTGTTGGTGCCTTTAATGCTGTAGGGCTGTTCTTTCTGAAGAAAAATCAGTGGCGAGAGTGGTAGGTTATCGTATCGACGTTCACTGGTCAGCAGGCTTTGCTGTTGCTCAGTCAATGGTTGCAAAGTATGAAAGCGCCATTTGGGACGTGTGCTGATAAAAATGACGCTGTTATTGTCTGTGACAACAAATGCGGCCTCATGGCGATCCCAGGGACTTTCCCAAGCGTCCTCAATACCATCCATGTCGAGTTTGACAACCAATACACCGGCGGCCTTTCCGTTGAGATCGACACGACGGGCAAAATAGTAGCCGCGGGTCTTGGAGGTCGTGCCAAGGGCAAAGTAGAGTCCAGTACCTTCTTTCATCGCTCGCTGAAAATAGGGCCGATAGCTGAAGTTTTTACCCAGGAAGCTAACCGTTGACTGCCAGTTGCTGGCCGCGATGGTATTACCGCCGGTATCCATCAGATAGATAACCGATGCTTCAGAGGCTTCTGCCATCTGCTCCAGATAAAGGTTGGTGTCCTGCTGTCTGTTAGCATTCTGCAAACCCTCCACGAGACGGGGGTTACTCGCAATAACTTCTGGCAATGGCTGGTAGCGTTCAAGCAGATACTGTATTGATGTCCGATATCGAAACAACTCATTCAGTGCTTTTTTGCGCAGCTCGGTATAACTGATCTGCATACCGATCCAACCTGTCAGTCCGACCACAATAATGGCCAGTAGACATAGAAAAACCGGTAATCTGTTTTTAGATTTCATGGCTCCCCCTGAGCCCTGCACAACGTTCTTATTATGGGTATTACTACAGGGGGGAATAGTATCAACTCAGAAGGAACAGTCACAGGGAGGCTGTATAAATAACCCCTTGAGCAGGCTACCGGATAGTTATTGAAACCTGATTCTCTGTGAAGGGCTAAGCTAATAAAAAATCATCAAGAACTTCAAGCATGGATGCAACCCCACCAGGCGCCAATAAGCCGCCAGAGCTCAGGCAGACAGAAGGCCCAGCTGAAGTAACGTCTGAGCCGGAAGGCGAGTTTGACCAACATAACGTTAAGCCCCGGACGCTAGAGGCCGGTCTGTTAGAGCAACTGAATCCGGATCAGCGTCCGGAAAGCTCGGTTCAGCTCAAACCCTCACATTTTGTCAAAGAGCCATCGGCGGCTCTTTTTCACGAGCTAGCTACTGATGGCACTGTTACCGCCATAACGATAAAAAAGCTGGCTTGTGATCATCGTTTCTTCATGCCGCCAGAATTAGTGAAACCTATTGATTCCCTCTATCAGAAAATCCGGTCCGGTGAAGTTGATGTTCTTGATTGGGATATGAGCAGAGCAAGTTGCGCCTTTGCTCTTCTCTGTCTGGGAATTTATCAGCTGAAAATCGACTCAGCACCTGAGGACAAAAAACAGGCTTTTTCTTTTATCGATAAAGCTTGTGCGACACATCCTGAATTTTGTCAGACACAACTCAATTGCTGGCTCTGTTATGAATTACTAGCAAAGGAAAGTAACCTTTCTGCAGATGCACAGACCAAGATTCGGGAATTACTCAATAAGGGGAGTAAAACAGGGCTTGCCACAGCCAAGTGGATGTTGTCATTAGCCGATATGGGGCTGCTTAAAAATATGCCAGCCAACAATCCTGTTAATGGTATTTACAGAATGTTTCTTGCTGGTCGGGCATTTAATATGCCTGCTATAGACTCGAAAGCGCCCTTTTTGGGCTTTGCTAGTGACCCTATTGCATTCAGTTGGCAGGAAGGTCTTGCGCGCTCATCTAAATTCTTGCCAGTAAGTGAGTTGAAGCATAGTGCATCTCTTGATGAAAGATTCTTTTATCAATGTCTTCCAGGAATGATTGTTGCTTGCTCAACCATGCCATCAGCGAGAAAACTGTTTAACCGAATCGAATCCTGCTTTTCTGAAGGAGAGTATTCCAGTGCGAGTATGCTTTTTGGATGTCACTCTGTTTTTTATAACAATTTGACCCTCCTGAATTTGGATAGAGAAGGTAGGCAGGCGCAGTTGAAGGACCACTGGAATAAAGCTGGGAAAACAGGCCTCCAAGCACTCACCAGTGAAGGGGGAGGAGATAAGGTTCTGGAACAGGTTGAGCGTATACACATTTTTTTGAATCGCGCAGAACATCTTAATGAGGATCCGACAGAGCTAATTGGAGGGGAAAAACGAAGGGCCGCAATACTCATCAAAAGTGTTATGGAGGACCTTATAAAGGGACCTGTGCATAACTCTGTTAAGGCTTTACTGCTGGTTTATATCGGTGTTATTTATGAAAATCGTTATATTAGAATCAATACCCCGGTAGATAGTGCTATGGAGTTTTACGCTCGGGCCTGTTGCTTGCTTTATGCTGAGGGACTGGCTCGTAGAGTGGAAAATCATTACGTCAAAAATGGCCAATATCAAAAAGCGGTAGAGTTTTTAAATAGCACCTCGAAATTCCATACTGATCAACCGCTCCTTCAGGACAAAATAAAGTTTTACGAACTTCAGAAAAAACGCATTGAACGTGAAGGTGTAATGATGTTCAGCCTTACGGATTCTGATATAGAGAGGATCATCAATGAACTTGGTATTGTCTCAGAGCAGGATGGGAGTAAAACCAAGAAAAAGAAGCGACGTAAAAAGAAAACGGTGCCTTTAGGTGAGAATGCTTTGCTAGAAGCGGCCCTGAAACCAGAGCCGTTGAAGTCAGTGTCGCTAAAAGCGGATCCCGTGAAAACCCCGGAACCCATTGCAACCCTTGATGAAACCACACCAAAAGACGTAGAGGAATCAAAAGCTGATGACTCAGGTTGGCAAACAGCGCTTCCTGCACGCAGAAAGCTGAATAAGCTGTTGCCTTCGCACTGGTTACCGCAAGTTTCGGAGTACCTTAAGCTAGCACTTTATTACAGGTATGAGACAAAGGACTATCAATCAGAAAGAAGAACGTTAGAGCAAGGTATCGAAAAATTGAAAGATGGACCCGGTGTAGAAAGACTTCGTGAAGAGTTAGCCTGGCACCTGATCTATCTGGAAAGAGATCCGGTTCGCCTGTTGGATCACGCAGAAACACAGGCAGAATCTCAACTGAAAGACAGAGCCTTGGCTTGTCTTGATGAAGCTGAAGATCATATTAAGTATGGTCTGGCGAGAAAATTGAGATGTCCAGTAAGCCTTGTTCCTCTAGCTTCTGATGAGAGACAGAAAAGAGTCGACCAGATCGCTGACCGCTTTGAGTTCCAAGAAGAAAAAGATGAATACGTTAATGGCGTACATTTTTTAATGAGTTCACTGGGCCATGTGCAGAGTGAACGAGCAGCTCTGGTTTCCAGAGGAGGCCAAAACGCCGTACAGGAAAAAATGCGTGATGCTTATTCCGGAAAATATCTTTAGGTTTCGGGTTATACAATCAAATTATTTTATCGCTAGGCGTTTCGCTAACCGATGAAGGTTACCAGCGTCAATGGCAAGGCCACGAGCCGTTGCCGCCCAGTTACCCTGATGTTCTTCCAGAGACTGCTTAATTAACTGTCGTTGAAACTCATCTGTTGCCGTTTTCAGATTGTCACCCACCGCTGAGCCAACCATTGAACCTATAGCAGAGCCAGATTGGTTTTGAGCTATCGGTGATTGTTGTGTTCCGGCGATTTCAACCTGATTCAGGGCAAAGTGTCGGGGGAGAATAGTCAGGTATTTATCCGTGCTTTCAGCTCTGGCCAGAATAGCGGCTCTATGAATAGCGTGCTCCAGTTCACGAATATTGCCTGGCCATGGGTAGGAAAGCAGAAGATTCTGACAGTTGGAGTCCAGGTTAAGGTGTTCCAGCCCCAGCTGACCACGGCTTCTCTCTATGAAAAAGCCGGACAGTAGCAGTACATCCTGATCTCTGTCCCTGAGTGCCGGTACAAGGATCGGAAAGACACTCAGCCTGTGGTAAAGGTCCGCCCTAAATCGACCATCCACCACTTCCTGTTTCAGATCCCGATTGGTTGCAGCAACAATACGGGTATTCACCTTCAAACTACGATCGTCGCCTACCCGTTGCAGGTCACCGTATTGCAGCACCCTAAGCAGCTTGGATTGCAGAGACAGTGATAGCTCTCCGACCTCGTCCAGAAACAACGTGCCATTGTCAGCCAGCTCAAACTTGCCTTTACGGTTACTGATTGCGCCGGTAAAGGCTCCTTTGACATGGCCGAACAGCTCGCTTTCAGCGACAGACTCCGGCAGGGCGGCACAGTTGAGGTAAACCATTGGCTGGTTTGAACGGGAAGACTGATGATGAATATTCGCTGCAACCAGCTCTTTACCTGTTCCCGTTTCTCCAAGAATCAGGGCCGTCATATCGGTGGTGGAAACGACATTGATCTCTTTTCTGAGTGTGGCCATGGCGATGGATTCGCCCACCATTTCCATAGCGTTGCCTGATTTACCTGGTTCAGTCGCTTCAGGGCTGCTGCCTGCGGCCCGCTCTTCCAGTCGAGCCATCATCAGGGCATTGTTGAGTGAAGCCGATGCCAGCGCGCTGACCATTCGTAGATCGTCGTTACTGAAGCGGTCAAAGAGTTGCGGATCAAAGCCGTCTATGGTCAAAGCGCCTATCAGACGTTCATTGGCAATCAGTGGCAGACCAATACAGGCATGCACCTTTAACTCGCCTTCGTGAGACTCAATCAGACTGTCATAAGGGTCAGGCAAGTCGCTGTCTGCAGGAAAGCGAACAATATCTCCGGCCCGGGCTATAGCTTCCAGTCTGGGGTGTTCATTAATGGCAAAGTGTCGTCCACGAACATCGGCGGTGAGGCCATTAATAGCCAGAGGAACAAATTTTTGCTGCTGATAGACCAACAGGGCAGATGCATCACAGTTCAGCAGATTACGAACGGTTGTCAGTAGTCGTTCAAATCGATCGCTGCTGGATATTTCGCTGGTGAGATCCAATGCCAGTTGAGTGAGATCTTTATAGCTGAGGGACGGTTGCATAAGTTCCAGTCAATTCGTACATGCGGCATACAGGAATAGTCATATTAACATTCCAGTGTCCTTTTGACTATTTGTGAGGCGTGTCATTAAGACATTTGTTAAATATAAATACTAATAAAATCAATGAGTTAAAAGTTGGCACGTTGCCTGCAATAAGAGAAGTAACTTTCAACTTTTAGCGTTCCTAACGGAGTTTCTTACATGTCCATTCATATTAAAAACAATATACATTGGGTTGGTCAGCGTGACTGGGAAATTCGTGATTTTCACGGTACCGAATACAAAACAACCAAAGGAACCAGCTATAACAGCTACCTGATTCGTGAAGAAAAGAATGTTCTGATTGATACCGTTGACTGTAAATTCAGCCACGAGTTTGTTCAGAACCTGGAGCAGGAAATTGATCTGAAGGACATTGACTACATCGTAATCAATCACGCTGAAGAAGACCATTCCGGTGCAATGGCTGCATTGCTCGCCAAGATTCCGGGTACACCGATTTACTGCACCGAAAATGCCATTGACTCCATTGTCGGTCATCATCATCAGCCGGACTGGAATTTCAGAACCGTAAAAACCGGTGACAGCCTGGATATTGGTAACGGCAAGCAACTGGTTTTTGTTGAAGCGCCTATGCTGCACTGGCCAGACAGCATGATGACCTATATGACTGGCGATGCGGTGCTGTTCAGTAATGATGCTTTTGGCCAGCACTACTGTGACGAACGACTGTTTAACGATGAAGTGGATCAGAATGAATTGATGGATCAGTGCCTGCGTTATTACTCCAACATTCTAACGCCATTCAGTAATCTGGTGATTGCCAAGATTAAGGAAGTTCTGAGTTTTAACCTGCCGGTGGATATGATCGCTACTTCCCACGGTATTGTATGGCGTGATAACCCGATTCAGATTATCGAGAAGTATCTGGAGTGGGCAGCAGATTATCAGGAAGATCGAATCACTATATTCTACGACTCCATGTCCAACAACACTCGTATGATGGCCGATGCTATTGCCCAGGGTATCCATGAAGTGGATTCACAGGTATCGGTAAAAGTATTCAATGTTTCACGCCATGACAAGAATGACATACTGGCTAACGTCTTTCGTTCCAAGGGTGTGCTGGTGGGTTCTTCTACCATGAACAATGTAATGATGCCGAAAGTGGCCGGTATGTTGGAAGAGATCACCGGGTTGCGTTTCAAAAATAAGAAAGCCGGTGCTTTTGGTAGTTTCGGTTGGAATGGCGGTGCGGTTGATCGTATTCATTCCCGCCTGACTGATTCCGGTTTTGAAACCTGTGAAGGGTTGAAGAGCAAGTGGAAGCCAGACGGAAAGGCTATTGGCGAATGCCGTGCACATGGTCGTAAGATTGCACGACTTTGGGCGCTTAGAGATCTGTCTTCTGAACCCGTCACTCCTAGAGGATTCTTTACTAAAGAAAGTACTCCTAAACAAAGTGCTCCTAAAGAAAATACGCCGGTCATTGAAACGAAACCTGCTTGTTGTGACAGCGCTAAAAAGACTGAAGTGAGCGCCTGCCAACCAGTAGCAGTAGAAACAGTATCAGCAGAGCCAGTACAACGTTGCAGCTCAACCGATGATATGCAATCCATGCTGTGTACGGTATGCCAGTGGATTTACGATCCGGAACAGGGAGAAGTGAATCAGGATGTTGCCCCCGGAACCTCCTGGTCCGACGTTCCGGATTACTTTCTTTGCCCTGAGTGCGGTCTTGGTAAGCAGGTATTCGAGCCTGTGAAAACCGAGGCAGCAGCATGAACCTGAACAGCATCACAAAGGAAAGCAAAGGCATTGTTATCGTCGGTAGCGGTTTTGCGGCCTACCAACTGGTTCGAATGATTCGAAAACAGAATCAGGAGCTGCCCGTCATGGTGATAACAGCGGATAGCGGTGATGATTATTCCAAACCGGATCTAAGCCATGTGTTCAGCAAACGACAGAAGGCAACTGATCTGGTTAAACAGACGGCCGTCAGGTTTGTAGAAGAACAAAATATAGAGATTTTGACCAATACCCGAGTTGAACAGATACTGACCGAGGATAAATGTCTTGTAACCCAGACACGAACCATTGGTTATGACAAGTTGGTACTCGCTACTGGTGCAAGCCCTTTTAAGTTAACGATTCAGGGTGATGGTGTCGACGACATGATCACCCTGAACAGTCTGGCTGATTACGACAATTGCCATGAGCAATTGTCTAAAGCCGGAAAAATGCTGGTGGTGGGTGCTGGCCTTGTGGGTACTGAAATCGCCATGGATCTGCTGTCGTCTGATCGCAAGGTCATTCTCAACGACCGTGCTGACCGATTGATTCCCGGTCTGTTGCCCGAGTTTGTCGCTAACCAGCTTTATCGCAGCCTGGCTGCCAAAGGGTGTGAATTGGCATTGGGTACTGAACTGGTTCGAGTCAATCGAATGGAGCAGGGCTATGAAGTGTTATTGGCCAACGGCCAAAGCTGTCGCGTGGATGCCGTGATTTCAGCGGCCGGTCTGGTGCCCCATAAACAGTTGGCAGAACAGGCAGGTTTGGCAACGGGCCGTGGAATTGTTGTGAACAAGCAACTGCAAACGTCCGATGCCAATATTTATGCTCTGGGTGATGCTGTTGAAATTGAAGGTCAGGTGCTGCCATTCCTTCAGCCCATTATGCTCAGTGCCTGTGCTCTTGCCAGCACGCTAGTGGGTAAAGAGACAACCGTTCATATGCCTGCCATGCTGATAAAGGTGAAAACACCGGCTTACCCAATACAGTTGGCTGGGCGCACGGTAGGGCATGACCTTAGCTGGAAAGTGGATGTCTCCGATCGAGGTATGCTGGTTCAGGCCTTTGACGAGAATCAAAAGCTGGCTGGCTTTATTACCACTGAGCAGCGTATGGCAGAAGGTTTCCCCTTATTACGACAACTGCCCGCCGTGATTCAGGGAGTTTGAATAATGCAGCAGCGCATCAGTTTTGCAGAGCCTGAAAGATTAACTGAAATCTTTGATTCAGAGACTCGGCAGGAGTGGCAGAACACCGACTATATTCTTGAGTGTCTGGCTTAAAACCCGGTATAACTATTGCTGATGTAGGTGCTGGTACCGGTTATTTTAGCAATCTATTGGCTGAACATGCTGCTACGGTGTATGCCCTGGATAGTGAACCCAATATGGTTCGTTATATGGAAAAACGTTTCAGTGATGAACAAAAGAACAATGTTGTTGTAGGTTTGAGTAAAGTGGACAACCCGTGTTTGCCCGAGCAGGTCGATATCGTTTTTCTCGCCAATGTGTACCGCTTTATTCAGCAGCGTGATTGTTTTCTGAGTCAACTGTTTCAACAGATTGATCAGAATACGGAAGTGGTCATAGTCGATCTGGACAGTGAGCAGATTGAGGTCACTGTTGATGTTGTTATGCGAGAAGTTGAGCGGGCTGGTTTTTCTGTTCACTTCTGTAATCGGGACAAATGTCCGTCCCACTATATTTTGAAACTTCGCAAAACTTGACGTTGTACGCAGTGGTCTGAAAAGACCCGGAGATTAGTATCATGAGCCATCATCGAATTCCTGCAGACTGGACCATTCAGCGTTCCACTCCCTTTTTCACCAAAGATAATGTTCCAGCGGCTTTACTTAGCCATCACAATACGGCAAAAGAGGTGTTTGGTCAGCTTTGCGTTATGGAAGGAACGGTCACTTATTACGGCTTTCCAGACAGTGAGAATATGGAGCCGGAAGTGACCGTAGTGATTAACGCGGGTCAGTTTGCTACCAGCCCTCCAGAATACTGGCATCGTATTGCTATGAGTGATGATGCTCAATTCAATATTAATTTCTGGTCAGACACGGATAAAAAAGACCAACCAATGTTTCATGTGAAGGGAAGTTAATATTCTTCAGTGTGATACTGAGAAGCGAGTTATTGATTCAACAAACCGTTTAGCATCTTAGACTACTCCAGTTTGTATAACCTATGACAATGTCAGAATACCCCCTTCTGGCATTGTCTCCTGAGTAAGGAATACCCCCATAGCCGTTTCAGCGTAATATTTTGGACAGTAACACTGAAGACACATTACCCGTCCATCAATGTGAAGTGATGTACTGGTTAAGGATTTTTAAAGAGCGTATAAGTTACTGTTAATGCTGAAAAAAGCAGAAGGTAGCTGCTGCTAACCGATACCCCTGCACTGGACATTCTTGTCTGCAGTACCCATTGTCCTGCATTCAATGTTCGAATTTCATAGGAGTCAGCATTGGCTTGCAGGTCGCCAAATTCATTTAAACGACCATTACCCATTAGACCATTATAGCGTGATGAAATACCTGGTAGAGCAGATGTAGTATTGGCCGTCATGGTGGAGTTTGAATCAGTAATGGTATTGGCCAATACCTGTAGTGCGTCGTAAGCTGCGTAGGCATAAGTGGCCGGTTCAGTGGTTTCAACATCATCATCATCAATGATGGCGGTTCTGATTCTGGGGTAATCTGTGTGGCTGCGATCAGGTGCTACAGTCGAAACGGTGTATCTCACAGCCTCTGATTCAGCAAAGCGACGAGAATTCGTATCATTGACGATATTAGAAATCAGATCTATCCCAAACCAGCGAACTTCATCAAGAGGTGTATCTCCTTCTGACGTCATGGCGCTGTTGGCCGCTGCCATGATGTCGGCAACCTCTCCAAATCCCAAGGCCAGTACTGCTGTCTTACTGCCATTACTATCTATTGCCACTTTTACGGAGTTAGCGAGTTCAGCAGCAAAGCTCGTGGCGTCCAGTGAACTGCGTACATATTGCAGAGTACTTATGTCGGTGGCGTCGGTCACTGTCAGTCCCAGTGAGGTGAGTGACGTTCTGGTGGCCTCTCTCAGACTAGTACCCCAACTGTCGTTGCGGTTGAAAATAGTGATGTGGCTAATGCCTTGCTCTTTAATGTGCCGAGCTAGTACCGGTGCCTGATTGGAGTCGTCAGGAATGTGTCGAAAGATGCTGTCTCCCGCAACTCTCAGGGTAGGTTCCGGGGATGTAGATCCATAGCTGTATAACAAATAGTTATTGGCTGAAGCATTGTTTTTTGAAGCGAGTAGGAAGCCGGAAGAAAGAGGACCCAAGACAAGATTTTTTGCATTGTCTGGTCCACCATCAATGATTGATAACAGAGCAGGTGCAGTAGTCGGGTCAGTGGCAGTGTCATGGTAAGTCAATGCCAGGGCGACATTATCTGATTCAGCATTAAAGTCATTTTTACTCTGTTCCAGAGCGGCTTTTACTTCCGCGCCCTGTTGAGCAAGGCTACCTGACTGGGGTAGTAGTACTGAAAGAGTGATGGTTTCGGGTAATTGACGTTTTAGTCTCGAAGGTTCTGAATCTGCCATAGCGGTATAGGTGAAAAGGGTTGCAATAGCACAGCATGTTGCTGAGAAGAGGGGATTCTTTTTCTGGGATAACATGGAGAAGTATCCATTAAAAGGAAGGGACAAACAGAAAGGATAATTGAGTGACTTGATTGAGAATTTATTCTCAATACGTCTCTTAGTTTATAAACGAATATTCAATTTACTAAATAAAAAAAAATTATTTAAACTCTATCGTTCATTCTATAAATATCTTGGCATTATCGTGTCTTTCGTGATCATAGCTGCAAAAAAACGCTCAATCGAGTAGGCGACAGTCAGCATATGCAACCTCACTTTTCGCATATCTGCGTATTTTTTGATCTGTGTCGTATGATATATGATTGAACACGTAAAAAAATTGCATCTTATGTCTGCCTCGTTATGATGGCGACATTCTCTATCGATACAAAGCCATGACCAATTTTCGGTGAGTCGTGTTCACCGTATAGGTTGTTTTTCGATAGTAAAGATGCAAAAAATATATATGTTTAGATGAGGCGTTATCAATGTTCTGTGTTCAGTGCGAGCAAACTATTCGGACTCCTGTCGGCAACGGCTGTTCTTACGCTCAGGGTATGTGTGGAAAGACTTCCGACACTTCAGACCTGCAAGACGTACTGATCTATATGCTGCAAGGTGTTTCCTGGTATGCGACTAAAGCGCGCGAACTGGGTTTTAAAAACGATGCGGTTGATGGGCTGGTTCCACGGGCATTTTTTGCGACACTGACTAACGTAAACTTTGATAACGACCGTATTATTGCTTTCATTCGTGAAGCAAATGCCGCTCGCGATATTTTGAAGAAAGCTTGTGCCGAAAAAGGTGCAGACCTTTCCGATATTACTCCGGCAGCCACGTTTGAGCTGGCTGAAGAAATGGTTGGCATGCTGGAACAGGCACCGGCTATGGTGCCTAATCGTGGCAAAGCTGAAGTAGGTGAAGATGTGGTTGGTCTTCGTCTGCTCTGCCTGTATGGGCTGAAAGGTGCAGCAGCCTACATGGAACACGCTCGTATTCTGGGTCAAACCGACGAAGCGATCTACGCTGAATTCCACCAGATCATGTCCTGGTTAGCGACAGATTCTGCTGATATCAATGCACTGCTGGAATGCTCCATGCAGATTGGTCAGCTGAACTACAAGATTATGGAAATACTGGACCGTGGCCAAACTCAAGCATTTGGTCACCCAGCTCCTGCACACGTTAACGTTAAGCCGGTTAAAGGTAAGGCGATTCTGGTATCCGGTCATGACCTGATCGATCTGCAGCATTTGCTAGAACAGACCGAAGGCATGGGCGTCAACATTTACACCCACGGTGAAATGTTGCCTGCTCACGGTTATCCTGAACTAAGAAAGCATAAACATCTGGTCGGTAATTACGGCAGTGCATGGCAGAATCAGCAACATGAATTTGCTGAGTTCCCGGGTGCGATTCTGATGACGTCTAACTGCATCATTGATCCAAATGTTGGTGATTACAGTGACCGTATCTTTACCCGTAATATCGTTGGCTGGCCTGGTGTTCAGCACATGGAAGGCGAAAGCTTTGATGCTCTGGTCAACAAGGCTCTGGAACTGCCAGGTTTTGAATTCGACGAAATCCCTCACACAATCCTGACTGGCTTTGCCCGTAATGCTCTGATGGACGCAGCCCCTGCTGTGATCGAAGGCGTTAAAGCTGGCGACATCAAGCACTTCTTCCTGATCGGTGGTTGTGACGGTGACAAGTCCGAACGTGATTACTTCAGAGAGTTTGCAGAAGCGGTTCCAAAGGACAGTCTGATCTTGACTCTGGCTTGCGGTAAATTTAAGTTCAATAAGCTTGAATTTGGTGATATCAACGGCATTCCTCGTCTATTGGACGTAGGTCAGTGCAACGATACTTACTCTGCAATTCAGTTGGCGCTGGCTCTCGCTGAAGCCTTTGAATGTGGTGTTAATGATCTGCCACTGACACTGATTTTGTCCTGGTTCGAGCAAAAAGCCATTGTTGTTCTGTTGACCCTGCTGTCTCTGGGCATCAAAAATATTCACACTGGCCCAACACCACCCGCGTTCCTGACTGAGAACCTGCTGGGTGTATTAACTGAAAAGTTCGACATGAAAATGACGACCACTGTTGAACAGGATCTGGGCGCGATTTTGAACGCTGCTGCCTGATACATTTCGGCCCACCCGGAATATTGTTCGTTCTGATCGCTTCACGATGCCTTCCGGCATCGTGAAGCTAATCGCCATACTTGGCCTTTGTCAGAACAGCACAAGATCCCGGGCTATCACTGAATCAACTACCCGAGATTATTTATGCATCAACAAGCCAGTCAAAAGGAATGGTTAGAAGCTCCGCTTCAATGGGCTGAAGTGAGTGGCACTACTAACCTGATCTGCCAGAAGGTGATTCAGGAAACCCATGACGTTAAAACCTTTGTTTTCCAGACACCGAAGCTGTCCCGCTTTAATTACAAGGCGGGTCAGTTTGTAACTCTACAGCTGGAAATGGCTGGTAAACCTGTTTCCCGAACCTATACCATCAGTTCTACGCCTTCCCGCCCTTACACTCTTGAGTTGACCATCAAAAAGGTTGACGGTGGCAAGGTCTCTGGCTGGTTGCTGGATAATCTTAAGGAAGGTCATCGAATCGGTGCAACTGCACCGGCTGGTGTATTTAATCTGGCTGACGCGGATGCGGAAAAAGTTCTGTTCCTCAGTGCCGGTTGTGGCATTACTCCCATGATGTCCATGAGCCGCTGGTTGCAGGATACCTGCTCAAAGGTTGATGCACGTTTTGTGCACAGTGCCCGTTCCGAGCAGGACATTATTTTCCATAATGAACTGACCATGATGGAAAAAACATCAGAGCTATTCAGTGCTGACTATGTACTGGAAGACAAAGATGGTTTTCTGACTCAGGAAAAACTTCAGCAGCGGGTACCTGATTTACACAGTCGTACGATTTTCGTCTGTGGTCCTGTACCTTATATGAAAGCCGTAAAGCAAATGGTGACAGAGTCCGGTTTTAATATGGACAACTATCACGAAGAAAGCTTTGGTGGCGAGATGATGCCTCAAGTTGAAAAGTCGGAAGCAGTTGCTGCAAATGCAGCAGGCTTCAGTGTTAGCCTGGAGAAAAGCGGTAAGGTAGGAACGGTGAATCCGGATGGTTTATTGCTGGATGCGCTGGAAGGTCAGAAAGCGCCTATCGTTGCGGCGTGTCGTGCCGGAGTGTGTGGTGCCTGCAAAGTGTTGATCATTGATGGAGAGGTTGATAGTTCTAGCCAGATGACGTTGACGGCTCAGGAAATTGAACAGGGATATGTGCTTTCCTGTTGTTCCACCGTCAAATCAGATGTGGCTGTAGCCGTTTAACGTTATAGCCCAAACATTTTATGCTGACCATCAAGCCTACTTCTGGATAACAGACGTGGGCTTTTTATTACTCAAATCCCGTTGTTAGTTTTTCATTGTTCAGGTGAATCAGGGTGACAAGACTGTCGTCTACTGTACAGCCCTGATGATAAATGCGATTCAGATAGTGACTGGGTGAATCGCACTCCTGATCATGTGAGTAACGGTCACTGTCTAGTTTGTGCCATTGGCCATCCTTACCACGACGAAAGCAAACGAAATGGCTTGTGAGAGCTGGGCAGATAACAATCCGATCTGATTTCAAACAATCGAGATCCTGAGTAAGCTCCTTGCTCATGTGTGCAATGGTGAATGTAATATCGTTTGCAGTTATTCCTGATGTTGGTTGAAGCATTTTCAATGCTTCACTGAGATGAGTTAAAACTTCTGTACCGTCCATGGGTTTACCTGAACCGGTAAGAGATATAATCGGTTCCCCAAAAAATGCGTTCACCGCATGAAAAGGGCAAAAATTCATCTTCTGAGGTTCCATATAGAACGGTGGGCCATCATTTTCTTTCGGAGTGTGAAGTTCAATGAAATTGATGGGCAGTGGGTCGATAAAATGAGCTATCTGACCATTAATAATATCTGCAGTTTCCTTATAGGCATCACTCTGTTCTGGGTTACGTGCATCCAGAGTTAACAAAGCGGCCATACATTGCAGTTTTGTAGCAAACTCTGCCTGATAAGGAGAGGCTTGGCAGTGCTTAAGAAAAGAGCTGATTTGCGCCCTGCAGTCGTCAACAAAGTGTGTGAATTCAGTCTGAGAAAGGAATGGTTTAGCTAACCGAACCTGGATGTTCTTTGATAGTAAGGAAATTTTTTCCTGCAGAAATACCGGATCACAGGTGATTGAATTAAGCGTTTCCCGAAGTTCCCTGACGGTTTTGGTCGTGATCTCGAGCAACCTTAATCGGCTCCTTTTTTCCGAAGGGAGGCTGAACAAGAATTGCTTGAGGTCACTCGCTAAACGTTCCGTTTTTTTCCCATTAAACACTCCTGTAACCAGACAGAACTCTCCCTTCTCGTTCTCACCGGGTTTTCCGTTCTCAGGAAGGCTTGCCGCCCAGACTGTCAGTTTGTCAAATTTGTTAAAATCCATATGACCACAAAATTCAGTTTAGTTCCAAACTGTTATCGGCTCTTGAAACGAGCATGCCAGATAAAATTTTGTGGTTAATGAATCGGATTAATCATGGTGAAATAAAAACCAAGAGTGATAAGTAGAGTACCGAAACCGGTCGTTCTAAGGTTACTCAATGCACTAGATGTTGGTGGTGGAGGTGTTGAGAATTCTATAGATGGATCTGGACAACTTCTCAAAGAGTCTTTTTCTTTTTCTTTTTCTTTCATCAACTCGCCAGAGCATCCAACCTCATTAGGGTTGCAGAAAACTTGTTGATCATCACAAAGGGTTTTAGGGCAACCAATAATAGCCGCTTCTGCATCTGTATTTTTATACAACGAGCCATAATGCCATACACGCTTGTGGTAACCAGAATTACTTCGAAATGTGCTTCCGTCGTTGTCAAAAAACAGGTTGTAATACATAACCCAGCCTCCGCTCGAGTGATCTACGAAGATATTAGGCGACTTTTTCAGATCGTTACTTATGCTGATTTTTAGGCCAAGAAAATTACAGCGGCTATTCCGTGAACAATAAAAAGCGGACAATCCGCTTAAGGCTTCACCTTCAAGTCTCAAAGTGGGCAGTAACGTTTGATCGTTATTGAGCGGAAATATCGAGTTACTCTCGTGAGGGGTATCTTGATCAGGATCTAAATAACCTGTTGTGCTGTTTGACCTGCTTTCGGCATCTGCAGCCGAGACTCCTGAACCTGGAGCCAAACCTAATACAGTTATCGTTTTTCCCCTGGGAACAGTCATGGGACGATCTATTAAGACAGGGCCGTGGTTATCTGAGACAACAATGAGAATGCTATCGAGGGTGCTATCGAGGGTGCTATCGAGAGTGTCATCATTGTTTGAAAAAGCGTCTCGAAGAATCTCACTCCTTGTGGCGCCATTAATAATAATAGCCTTGTTAAAACCGTATTTACTGAATGGGTGATCTAGTGGAATATGGTTTTCAGTACTTATGATTTCATCCGGTGAAGCTAAGAGTTCTCGAATAAGAGTATCAGGTAGAGAGGTTGGTGGCCGTATAGCGTCTGAGCTACCAGAGCATGTCAGTTGTGAATGTAATGGGTTATCTACCGGTAGCACTGTGAGAGTGAGAACATTGGTATTGTCGTGATAGGTATCAAGGACTCCGAATCGATCCTGATCAAACTCAGGAAGTACTGGGGCAACGTGTAAATCCGTTAAATCGACGAAACATGCCCATAGAGGTAAGCTTGATCTGTGATAAAGCTGACCGTTGATATCCGCAAATGGAATCCCATTCGCTATGGATGCAGGCGGTTTTATAGTAACTATTGATCCAACCGGTGCCGAATCTGAAATATGAGTTGTCTCTGCGTTACAGCATAAAGAATAAGAGGCTATGAGTAATAAGATTATTCGGCACTTTCTTTGGCACTTTCTTTGGCACTTTCTTTGGCACTTTCTTTGGTACTTTCTTTGGTACTCTCCTCGGCATTTTCGGAATTTATTCATAAGGGATCGACCTGTTTGCAAAAAGAGAGTGTTATTCCACTTATGTTCAATCAAGATTTACATTCTGATTAATTTCAACCGTATTATCGAGATAACATAGGCACAAATAATGATCTCGTCAAAATATGATTGAAGAAGGTTCGAGTCAAAGATAAACACGGCAGCGTACTGAACGACATGGCGCGTTCAATTAATTTTGTCTGGAACTACATCAATGAACTCAGTACTCGTTCTATCAAGGAACGTGGTCAGTTTTTGTCTGCTTATGATCTTCACCCGTATACAAAAGGAGCTGGGAAAGAACTCGGGTTACACAGCCAGACATTACAGTGTGTTGCTGGGGAGTACGTAACACGCAGGAAGCAATTCAAAAAAGCAAAGTTAAACTGGCGTAAATCAGTGGGTGTGCGCCGTTCTCTTGGTTGGATTCCCGTCAATACAGGACAGGCCAAGTGGAAGAATGGACAGGTATTTCACAACGGAATCTATTTCTCTGTTTGGGATTCTTTCGGGCTTGATCAATACACATTTCGTTCTGCCAGTTTCAATGAAGATGCAAGAGGCCGCTGGTATTTCAATGTGGTTGTGTCGGTAGAAGCTGAAACATCAGAAGGCACAGGATCAATAGGTATTGATCTTGGGTGCAAAGAGTCCGCTACTGACTCGAATGTACTGTTGTCGGGGTGTACCAGCCCATCAAAACAGCCGAAAGCGTTCTTTCCTTCCGGCAGCTGGATGCTGTTGAATCCTCAGGAGTATCAGCCAAATATTATATTCGGTGCCCTGATGATTTGTCCGGAACAGAGTTCAGAGTCTGAATGCCATCCTGGGCATACGGTGCTTGCCCTGATCGAGGAAAACAGAGGGCACGGCTGTACTGATTATATCGGACAAGGTGTCATCCAGCCGGTTTCCAGTGCTACCCAGTGGCGAATGGAATCAGAAGGCGAGTTGGTTGGTGTATTTCGCTGGCAGGGTGAAACGCTGAAACTAACGGATTCAGACGGTAAAGAGATGTACTTTGTCGCTATGTCTGAAGATAATCTGGACAGCAAGCTAAATGAAAGCTGTGAAGCCAGTTTGAATGATCATAAAGCAGAAAAGATTAAACAGAGCGGTATTTGAAGTAATGTGAACATTCAGTCGTTTTCTGGTGCTTCCGCATTTACAGCGTGCTTTCAATCTGAGCAACTCTCTTCATTTGGATCGTCACTGATATAGCCACAATACGAATTGGATTTGACACTGTTCTTAATAATGTGGGCAGTGGGGCGCTTCCCTGTCTCCAGTTTCATCATACCTTCGAACAGATCATCAGAGAGATCATTACCAAGCGATTGTCTAGTGATAATAAAGTATAATTTATTATCAATAACGGATTTGTAGTGATCAAGAGTCATGCAATACTCACTTCGATTTACGCCGTCCTGAGTGATAATGTTTTGGATGAAAATGGGCAGAGCAGCTGCCTTGCAGAGTTCAGGAAAAAGCTCGGACCCTGTGCTTAGCCAATAAAAAAGGCAGCCCAAAGACCATATATCAGACGATGTTTGCCAACCCTGGTCAGAAAGCCAATCAGGAGCTCGATAGAGAGGGGTGCCTTTTTCTTCCTTGTTCGGTTTTCCTGTCTCCAGTCGTCAATACTCGCCAAAATCAACAATTTTTATATGCCCTGCGTCGCTAATTAAAATGTTTTGGTGTTTTATATCTCTGTGCACGATGTCTTGCTGATGCAGGTATTCCAACCCTGATGATATTTGATCAACAATGACGAGACGCTTGAATTCGTCGTATAACGCTTTTTTAGTCGGGGTACTGTGCTCTTTGAATTCGGTGTAAAGGCTTCTTCCTCCAAATTCCAGTTTAATCTCAGGCCCACTATCTGTGTCATCAGCCTCCAGCATTTTGATGATGCAGGGATGGCTGAGTGTACGGAGCACTTCTCGTTCCCTGATCAGCGAATTTTTTGACAACGTTTGAAATCTGGGATCAGGGTGGCAGCTTTTGACGGCAATGAATTCACTTTTAGAAGGTGAACGAACAATAGAGACACTACTGAAACCTCCAATTATCACCTTGGCCGTTTCTGGGTGTTGATCTGCCGTTGTAGGTTCAGACTTGGTGTCATGTGGTGAAGAGCATGGCAGTTCCAAACTGCGTGTGCGTAGTGGTGTGCTCATACTCATTCCTGAACAATATTATGATGCTTTATAGACAGGCAATCAGGGCTGTAATTCCTGTCAGGCCGTTAGTATGCCTTACGAATAAGGATAGGAGGTTGTGAGACGGGTTTCCTAAAACAAGCTGAGCTGGTCATCGACAATCTGACTGAAGTCGTATTCAGTGAAAGGCAATATGGCATCCGCTACGGGCCTTAACTGCTTTTCAATGTAGTGTTGATAGTCAATCTGACTGGTTTGAAACTCTATAGATTCAGGGCCATTGATAGTAATGAGATAACTGATCCACCCCTTATTGGAATACCGGGTCGACTTTCCCTGCTTTGAATAATTTTCGTCAGCGCTTCGGGCGGCTTTGACCTGAGGCGGAATGTTCTTAGTGTATTCCTCCAGTTTTTTTCGCAGACGTTTTCTATACACCAGTTGTTGATCTCGTTGCCCTGCAAGGGTTTCAGTGACGGTTTTTTTGATCAGTTCAACCGGAGACTGATCACTGAATATCAGATCATAAAGCTCTGTCTGAAATACCTTAGACAAAAGTGTCCAGTCTGAGCGGACGGTTTCTAGCCCTTTGAATACCATCCTTGTACCAGAATCCGTTTGTTTGAGACCGGCATAGCGTTTTTTGCTTCCGGTCTCAGAACCACGAATGGTTGGCATAAGAAAACGACAATAATGGGTCTCATACTCCATCTCAAGAAAGCACTCCAGATCAAACTCATCTCTCAGATTCTTCTGCCAGCGGCGATTGATCATTGAGGAGAGTGACAGACCAATGGCATCCGCCTGAGAGTGATTAAATTGATCCTTGAGCAGTACAAAAATAGAGTCGGTATCGCCATAGATCACCTGATGACCTTCATTCTCAACCCATTGTGCGGTCTGCTGCATGATGGAGTGACCACGCATAGTAATTGAGCTGGCTAAGCGGGTATCGTAAAAACGACAGCCGCCGGAACCGAGGACACCGTAAAATGAGTTCATCAGAATTTTAATGGCGTGAGAGCGCGCATCATCTTGATTCTTTTTAGCCTCATCACGCTGCTGCCAAAGAGAAGTAATGATTGCCGGTAAAAAGTGTTTCTCTCTGGAAAACAGCCCACCTCTGAAACCGGGAATGGCTTGTTCCGGCTGCTGCAGTCCTTCTATCAATCCCAGAGGATCAATTTTAAACGTACGAATAATCGAGGGATAAAGGCTTTTGAAATCCAGAACCAATACATTTTGATAAAGGCCGGGCCTGGAGTTCATCACATAACCACCGGGTGACGCCAAGCCTCCGCCTTCAGGAAGATTAGGGGCGATATAGCCCGCTCGATGTAACTTCGGTAGGTAGAGATTGGTAAAGGCCTGAACCGATCCGCCCATTCGATCCAATTCAAGACCAGTCAAATGACTGCGTAGGCGCAGGTAATCTATTAATTGTGTTTTTTGAAAAATCTCTGATACCAGGCGAGAGTCTTCAAGATTATAAGCGGCCAGCTTTGTCTTGTTGTGCTTGAAGTCGTGATTGATCGTGGCCATACGGTCATCAACGTCCTCAGTTTGTTTGCCTTTGCCAAGCAGTGCCTGGGCAACAAATTCAAGACTAAAACTGTCGAACTGGTAAATGGCGGCTTTCAAGGCATCAATGCCATCTATAACAATACGGCCAGGTATGTGAATAAATCCCTGATTACGCTCGCTCTTATGATCCCGCCAGCTGGCAGCAAGACCACTGCGACCTATGTTGAGAGACATATGATGAACGTTTGCCCGTTTAACTAATAAGCGGAAATCAAAATTAATGACATTCCAGCCAATAATAATGTCTGGGTCTGCAGTGATTAATTCATCGGTGAGTGCTAATAACAGAGCTTTTTCATTATCAACCCAACGAATCCAGTCATTGCCTTCTACTGGTTGGCCAATCATTAGGACTTTCTCACAGCCATTGCCGTGAAGACCAACCGAGTAAAGCTCTCCTTTTTCTGAGCACTCAATATCCAGTGAAATAACAGAAAAATCAGGAACTAACTGGCCTGGTCGAATTCGACAGTGTGTGCATTCGACAAAACGATCTTTTGACGTAAAAGAACCAGCAAAATCCATATCGCCATAGACAAACCGCTCCATTAAATAACGATCATGAAGACGGATATCAGCCTCAAAAAGCTCGATGTTCTTCTGTTGTAACTGATATCGAGCTTTTGCTGCTTTCTTAATGGTTGAAAAGTAAAAGGCAGCAACAGGTGATTGATTGAACAGTTTTAATGATAAATCAACACTATCAAAGGTTATTCCAGCGCCTTGCAGCAACTGTGATATAGCTTCTTTATCAGACTGATGGGAAAAAAAGACGGGCTTTTCACCATCAATCAATAACCTGTAGGGGTGAGATTTACCTCTGAGCCAGAGCTCAATACGAGTGGTGCTCCCAACATCGTAACTGTTGCGAGAAATAAGGAAGCCGCTTTGAACGGAAGTTAATCCTGCTGGCATGGTGACCGTCTGATTAATACTTTATGACCCTAATTGTGCAGAGCACACTCCGCGTTGGTGTACCAAAGATACATGAAAATGCTCTTCAGCAGAGAATCAGAGCAGAGACTTATGTGAGTGCTAGCCACACGCCAACACCCATCATCAAAGTACCTGCCACTCTGTTCATCAACCTGACATTATTACTTTTCATAAGAAAACGTCGAAGCGTTCTGCCTCCGCTGGCATAAACGATCAAAGACAGGAATTCGATGAACAAAATGATTGAGAGCATCACTACTACCTGCGAAGCCATGGCTCTTTCGGGATCAATAAAAGGTGGTAGCAAAGAAATAAAGAACGCCCAGCCCTTAGGATTGGCAATGGCCGTCACGAAACCCTGTACAGCCAACTCTCGCCGGGAAATTGAAGTAGGTTCTACATCAAGATTCTGAATAGCCATCTTTCCCCGAGAGCGCCACAACTGAACTCCCAGCCAAAGTAAATAAGCACCTCCAGCTGTTTTAAATGCCGTGAAGAGTGCCGGATACTCCAGCATGAAAGCCGCTCCACCCACTAAAACCAGCAAAGCAAGACTGCCAACGGCCAACAGTTCTCCAGCCATCATCCATAAGGTACGACGAACTCCGATCGTCATACCTAATGTCATAGACAATGTCATGCACATGCCCGGCGTAGCTGATACAAAAATAAAAGTCGGAATAAATACCGTCAGTACAGCAAGATTCATTGCAGTCTCTTTCTCTCTCGTTGAATGATTGTCTGGAACAAGTGTAAACAATTCAGATAGTTTTGACCTTAACATGAACATCCTGAAGCTGACGATGGCGTATTCCACCTGCCCCTGACAAACGGCTTCGTAAATATCTTGGTGAACATAAAGACGTTTGATGGCAATGCAGAACTGTCCGGTATTCAGGAATGAAAACCAGAGCAGAGGTTGAATGATGCTCGCTACATCCATAAAACTTGCTGAGTCTGTTGAAGCAAGTTTTGAAAAAGCTACCGGGTTTCGTGGTGGTACTCAGCATATTCACCGTCATGTATCAACAACGTAACGAATAAGCGAGTTCTTCTTTGCTAATTCGGGCTCGAGGCCCTCTTAATTATCCGAACTTGATGCCTGGAGTCTTGTGCAGCCTTCTTGCTTGTTACCGATCTCTCAACAGAGGAACCAAAAATCCATCGAACTGCTGCGTAAGAAGGCTTTGGTTGTTGCTAAAGCCTGGGTCTCACATTACTCTGTTTCGTTTATTATTATCCGTACAAAAAATCCCAAGGGACTGTCGCCTGAAGCGCACTCCTTGAATTTAGAATCAACCTGGGGAAGAGTCGAGAGATATGGAAGAATTCGAATTGGTTTTTTGTCCCGTACATGGGATTCAGCCCTATCTCGATTAAATGTTTCTCAGTCTGTGAGGTTAATGAGTATTATCATGGAAAAAAAACAGTCGGTCGGAAGAAAGCTGGGTAACATGCACTATGTACATCGAAGTGCGATTCAGTACTTAAATATTGAAGAACAAGAGGCATTAAGTCATGCTACAGAAATATTTTATTCAAATAAAACAGAAACATATTATTGGAATCTTGTTAAAATATCGAAACAGCTCGATAAGGTTTCATTGTTGAGATATCAAGATTTCGAACTGAATTTATTTCCGTGTTTAGAATATGCAGTGATTATAGATATAGCTAAGAAAACAGTTAAAGAAATCAACTATGGAACTAGAGAAAATCCACCTATTTTACATCGACAAGAACTAATGCTTGCACCGGATGATCCTAGGGTTGAAAAACTTTCGGAGGTAACAAAATTTTGTGAATTTCATGATCTATTTGAAAATTCGTCATATATAGGTACTAGAAATAAGTGGTATCAACGACTTGATGATAGAGGCTATGTCGTTGACGGCTTTACCGTGTACAAAATTGGCGACCCATAGAAATTTGACCATGGGAGATGAGCCTGCATATACAAAAAAGCTATGCGACCATAAACTTCCCATAGTTCAAGTAGACAGTTACGCTCGCCGCAGGAGTCAGCCATCCTTACTTACTTTCATCTCATTGGGGTCGCACATGTCGCTCAATGCTGGCGCCCTGAAGAGCAGTACTATACAGCTAGCGAACAGTCAGGAATATATATGAAACTATTAGTACGTAATTTAGATCGCGCAACTACAGAAAAAGAGCTAAACGATACATTCAAAGCATTCGGAAATGTTCAATCTTGCACTTTGGTTGTTGATCAAGTCAGCGGTGATTCAAAAGGTTTTGGGTTTGTTGAAATGCCAAAAATAAATGAGGCAAAAGACGCAATAAAAAATCTTAACAACACTACTATTCATAATAATAGGGTACGAGTTAAGATAGCTAATTAATAATCCATAACACTGTAATGCATCGCATTAATTTCGTTTCCCGATGCATTACAGTGTTTCTAATCAAAATTCTATGGGTAATAAGATTAAAGCTCTAGAAAAAGAATTCAGAACGCAATGCTTAAATCAGATATTACTATCTGGATAAACGACTCGCTACACTCTCATTTTCTGCTGAGCTAGGTGTATAAAAACTATAACCAGCCTCTACTACACCATCATTTATAGCCTCCCTCACAACACTCTTCATTGTATTGCCGAAATCAGTGGATCGGTATCCCATTTCAAAGCTATTAAATATATGTTTTAAAAATCGTTCCAGTTTTTCTTTATTATCTGTGAGTCCAGCTAAATTTGAAGTAGTGGCATTTATCAAAGAAGCTATATCCTCTTCTAGAGTATCTGTCGTTTGATAAGGTGTACTACAACTATCAGTATCAACAATATATAATCGCTTAGTTAAGCTATCGTAAATTTCATTTCTACTGTTTCTATCAGGAAGAGGTATGGTAACTAAATATTGGTTATTTATATTTTCTCCACCGCTATACCAGTGTAAATATGACATTGAAGCTCCTAGCTTAAAATAAGCATCTAAAAGAATAGATAAATTTAATTTATTGCTGTCTTCAAAGTAGTTTGATGCAAGTTTTAAAAGAGTGACTCCATGTTTGAATGGGAATATTAATAATTCTTCTGAAGTGTCTGGATTAATAAGTTCAGCCTGATTTAAAGGGAAAATTATTTCCGTTCCGAGCTCATTTAATACGACATTAACTCCTGAAATCGACGCGTTTCTATCCATTTGTTTTAGTATGTCAAATTTAGAAAATTCACAATTATCGTCTGATTTTGTCACTTTTATAAAATATTCAGATCCTTTTAAATTAAATTTGTACGCACTCTCTATACTACTACCATCAAATTCTTTACCTTGCAAAAGTTGTAAGTCATAGGTGTCAGCATCATTTGATCTGGCATAGTCACTAACAGACTTGTCAATCCATTGTCTTTTGACATCGTCAGCTTGTGCATTAAAGCCAAAGTGTAAACCAAACTGTATTAATAAAATAAATACAGTATTTTTGTGTATGAAATCCATTTCCAACACCTTTAATGTGAATTACTTATAGTTTTGAGTGAACAAGTTATAAGAAGTTCCAGTATCAGGTATCGTATTTTTGCAATGCTACCAGTTACTTCGGAGACTTCGATCCTTAACTCTGATCATCGGCGGCACGGCTGAGGTGGCGTTATTAGTTTGAAATTAGTACAAAACCAAGCAATTTTCTTATGATAGGTCTAATACTAATTGCCTATAAATAATTGCGAACATTGTAGGAATAATCCAGATAGACAACCTGTATGTACGAAGCCGGTATCCGTTGAGTCATTAAATAAACATATATTTATTTGTTCGGTCACTCTGTAACCCGCACCACGTATCCATCGATGACATTTATATCAAGGGAATCAACCTCTAACTCTTGTTTATATTCAGAGTGACTTCGAGCCGATCTATAAATCGATCACGTTTATATATAGGGTAGGTGATAATAAGTGGCGCAAGTCTGCCTATGCAGGCGTTTAATGGAATGGAGTTCATATGAAACGATTACTACTAATAGCATCGATGTTTGCATCATCAGCTTTCGCATCAAACTTTGACGTAAATGCTTATTCTACCTCTATAGATTTTGCTCAAGTTACCCATGCAGTGGCTACTCAGAACTCTAGTGGCAAATGGTGTTTTGACGCCTCTGTTCGCCACAATGACCAAGGTTGGGAGCATTACGCTGATGGATGGGAGGTTATAGATTTAGAGGGGAATAAACTTGGGTACCGTCAACTTGCTCATCCTCATGATAACGAGCAACCGTTCACGCGCAGCCAGTGTAATATCAAGATTCCATCAGAGGTCACTAAGGTTGTCGTGCGAGCAAAATGCAACAAACATGGGTTTGGTGGTAAACCGTTCATTGTTGACTTGAAACCCATTTAAGATGGTCGCCTATTTTAACCGATAGCTACCTGTTTTTTAGTGAGGTTTTTTCGTAAAAAGAGATGTTTACTCTTCGGCAGTAACATCCTACTTTACCTAACTATTTCAGCCTGGAAATATCCATGTACCATCATCGCCTCGTAATCTCTTACAAAGGCACTCGTTATTTTGGCTGGCAGGACTTGGGTAGCAACAACCAAAGGCCTACCGTTCAGGCAAACATCCATCAGGCACTCAGTAAAATCTGCAAACATCAGAGCTGTACTATTTCTGCTGCAAGCCGCACTGATGCAGGTGTCCACGCTCAAGGCCAGGTTGTTAAAATTACTATCCCCATAGACATCGAATCAAAAAAGCTCCTACTCGGCATGAACTCATCTTTACCCGAGGATATCCGTATCCTGCAATGCGAACCTTGTACTGCTGAATTTAATTCGAATAAGGACAGTAAGAGCAAAGAGTACCATTACTATTTTTGTACAGACTCCGTTTACAATCCGGTACTTAATGATTTTGTTGCACATATAGCCTCGAATAGTATGGCCTCAACCACAGAACCGCTTGATCTGGAACTGATGCAACGAGCGTGTAAGCTCTTTATGGGTGAACATGATTTTTATAGCTTTGCGAAGCGTGATGCCAATATCAGTTCAACGGTTCGTACTATTTTAAGCTGTGAAATTTTGAAAACTGAATCTACAGCCTTTGGTAATGAAGTTTACTACCTCAAGATCATAGGTAATGGTTTCTTAAGCCATATGGTTCGGTACATTGCTGGCGCTTTATTTGAGCTCGGAAAAAACAAACTTAACCTGAATGATATTAGTGAGGCATTAACTGTCCGAAAAGTGGATAAAATATGCGCCAAGGCCAAGTCACGAGGGTTACATTTGATTAAAATATCTTATTAGGGTTAGCTGTTATTCACAATCATGGGTTGGTTCGATAAAATTGAAAACAGTATCAACGTATTTCAATGCATTGGCTTCAGAAGCGGCTGATGAATGGCACGAAATTGATGGCTCAAAGGGTAATTTATTTGAGAGAACCATTGCCATTGATGAAAAAACAGGCGATTACACCCGATTAACAAAGTTCAATGCCGGGTATTCAACAGAAAAGTTTGGTCCTAAAAGTCATGACTATCCTGAAGAAATATTCGTCGTTCAAGGTCGTTTATATGATGAGGCTTTTGACTTATGGCTTGAAGCAGGAACCTATGCCTCTCGTCCACCAGGGGAAGTTCATGGGCCATTTAAGTCAGAGAGTGAAGTGATTATTCTTGAAATGTCTTTCCCAAGTCAATCGATAATAGGCTGATAGCAACAATCCAGATGGCTGAACCTCCCACTGTATAGAGGGAGGTACACAATCCAACGTTTATGCAGGTTGACGCGACAGAGCCAAGCCTGTGATAAACGCTCTTAAGGTATCATCCTTGCAAGGACGGAAGTGTTTTGTCGTTGGTTTTCTAAAAAAAGCTGAAATTTCGTGTTTGCTGAGAGGTAGTTCGGCCAGCGCAAAAATATTAACCATCTCTTCGGACTGCAAATCCAGTGCGATCTTTATCTTCATGCATTTAGCATTATTACTGAGCACTTCTTCAGCTTCTGGCTGCGGACCGTCTTTTTTACCGCGTAGCTGATTGATTAAACCATTTAGAAACTGCGCTAATACGTGGTCTGTTACCACTTCGTGAGTCGCATCACCGTGGGATTTTGACCATTCCGTAACATCTTCTGATTTAACGTTTACTCCAGCCTGAGCAAAAATGCCCACCATCTGGCTAGCGTCAAGATGAAGAATCTGTGTGAGTTTATTAAGTAATTCGTTATTGGTCATTGATCTGATCACAAAGGGATTATGTAGCGCAGTATACGTGATACCAGGGAAGAGCAAGATAATTATTCTACCGACTAAAAAACAGAGACTTATGCTAAGTCACTGTTATCTGCAGACAAGGGACTTCGCTCGAAAGATTTTATCGAAAATGGGGTCTAGCGGACGAGTTATAGATGTCTATTTTTCGGCTATCCAGACACTGAATTTTTCTATGAAGGCACTGCCTCTGTAGCCAATATTAACTCTGCTAGTATGGCTGTAAGCAATTACATGCCTGAATCAGGGGGAGTATGCGATGACTACGAAAGCTTCAGGGTTTGTTGGGTCTATCCCGGAAAATTACGATAGAGGACTCGGCCCCAGGGTATTTTTTGATCGTGCGAGGGGAGAAAGTAGCAAGCTGCAGTATGCACTATTGGTATTCTTCTGGCCTTGAGCCTATGCCGCAGGTAGGGAATCTTCAAGTTGTTACTGACTGGAGTGGTAATCCTGTTTCGATTATTGAAATTACAGATGTATCAAAGCGCAAATTTTCTGAGGTGACGGCTGAATTTGCTGCATCTGAAGGTGAAGGTGATCAATCTCTGGAATGGTGGCGTAAAGCCCATTGGGATTTCTTCTCTGCGGAATGTGAAGAGCAAGGCCTTGAAGTAAGAGAAGACATGTTGCTCGTTCTCGAAACGTTCAAGGTTGTATATTCATAAACATCTATCTGGCGGTAGGGCTTTTTAATAGCTAATTTCAGAACCATCAAAACTGATGAATTTCCCACTGTCATCAGGCCTGCTGCTTTCAATGATGTTGATTAAGGAGTGAGCTGTAATCTCTGGAGAGTGAAGCTGCCCAGCTGGTAGATTTCTTTGAAAGGGTGTTGATAACTTAGTATCAGTTGTGCCTGGATGAAACAGTAAGATGCAGCAGTTTGGTAGCTTCTGCCGCCATTCGATACTGATGGTTTTTATTGCCATATTGAGAGCGGCTTTAGAGGTTCGGTAGCTTAACCAACCACCTGTCTTGTTATCACTGATACTCCCTACCTTTGCTGTAAGAACTATAAAGTGGGTCACTTTCTCTGACTTCAGTGACTTCATAAAGTGCTTGGCCAGATAAATATTGGGCAGAGTATTAATAGCCAAGTTTTTCTCAAAGAAATCCAGTTCAAACTCTTTTATTGATTTCTCAGGTCTGTGGTTCGGTGAGTGCAGGAATCCGGCAGCATTGATAAGGATATCCAGTGATTCAATGCTAGTAGAAAGAGCTTCTATTGCTCTCTCATCGGTTATATCGAGCTGTTGCCATTCAAGCCTTTCATGAACAAATTTTACAGGGTTAGCATTGTAGGTAGCGACGATGTTAGCTTCCGGATAGTGCTCAATGCAGTGCTTGATAATGGCAAGGCCGATACCGCCGGAACCAGCAATCACTAATATATTCATACCGCACCTGTTGAAGGGTCATAAGTAGAATGTATCGCCAAATTCAGGCAGCAAGTAAATTACGCTACCAAACGGTGATTATTTTAAATTACATGAGTCAGTATGAATAAACACAACTATTTCAATAAAATATTCCGGGGCAAGGTTAAGCAAAACTTTGGCTTTGAAACGGCCATGGAGAAATCTGCCATTGTAGGGGAGGTTTTTCTCTCACCGGAAGGTTTGTCCGGTGATGCCTGTGCTGACCAGCGCCACCATGGGGGATTGGAGCGAGCATTACATCAATACCCTTGTGAACATTATGAGTACTGGAACAAAGAATACGAAGAGAGTGCGTCGTGGCATGACCCTGGAATGGGTGAAAATCTAAGTTCTACCGGTATGACGGAGGATACGGTGTGTATTGGAGATCGTTATCGCTGGGGGCAAGCAGTCATTGAAGTCAGTCAACCCCGTTCGCCTTGCTACAAATTGAATAAGCGTTGGGGTATTGAAGATTTTTCTACCCGGATGCAGGAGACCGGTCGCTGTGGCTGGTTGTATCGAGTCATTCAATCAGGTGTTGTGTCTGTTGATTATCCCATTGAACTGATCGAGAGAGTCCCTAACGCATTGACTGTTCGCGAGGTGTGTAATGTCTACTTTGGAGATCCATTAAATCAAGCGGGTCTTATCAAACTGAAGCAACAAGATCGCTTATCAAACAGCTGGAAGACGACTGTAGCAAATCGTCTTGAGACCGGCGAGGTGGAGAATTGGAATTTCCGTTTGTTAGGACATGCCTGATCAGCGAAGCTCAATGTGAATCCTGCAGAGGTTGACTGTTTTACTGCTGCTGCTTTAGATCAGTAAAGGTGCCAAGCATTGAGGGAGAACTTTATTCAGTATGGGAGGCGCATCAACCACACTCAGTCAATATCGGATTTAACCAACATCGACCGAATATGGATGTTGATGGGTTTGTCATTAAATTGAGCCGTGTTTCTTACATCACGCTCGCGAGGAATAAAAGAGCGGCGGTGATAAAGATGCTTGCAGTGGAGATAAACCCGCTGTCTGGTGCTGGAGGTGGGTAGCTAAGCGTTTGATCCAACGTTGCTATAACCGAAGCAGTCTTGTCGTAGGTTGCCTTGTTTCCAGCCTGTTTAGCTGCGCTGAGCAAACCTTCCAGTGACTTTCTTCTTCTGGGAAAAAACTCATTCAGTTCATCCTGAAAATAGGTCATGGCCTTAGAGTCTAAATTATGATTCACAATAGTTACTGTTGTTGGTTTCTTAATAGATCTGGAGTTAACAATGCCTGGTGAGTAAGTAGGCGCGGCTTCTGCTTTTTCCATATAAAGCTCGCCGATATATTCCAGTAGGGGTTTTACAACCAATGGTACGCCATGGTCCCAACGCATAGTGCGATACGGCTGTTCAGCACTGATGGCTAAACGAATCGCTTCGTCCAGATTACCTTGTGTGCGCTGATATTGAGCTTCCAGTTGTTTTATCATGACTGGAATAGCGCCTTCTTCCATTGGGCTAAGTTCTATAGTTATATCGGTTTGCAGGGCATTCAGATCGCTTTTAGCCTTTGTGAAACGCTGGTCATTGCCAACATCCAGAGCATCCCATGCTTGGGTGAAATAGTAGGCAATCTTGCCCCAGGGAGACATCAGGTTGCTGGATAAGGTTTGCGTTGTCAGCTCAGCGAGGTGACTGTTGCCGTTAGGTAGTTCGAATTTTAAATAGGCCTGTTCAAAAGCGTAGTAGGTGCGCATAACACGGGTTTTTTCATCGCTTACGCCCTTGTCTGACAAGGTCTGAATTCGTTCATAGAGATTCTGGCCGTCCGTCCATGCATCTTCGTACCTGCCAGCTTGCAACAATCCATACAGCCGCCACAAATGCTCATGAAAGGCGAGGGATGAATCGTCCATCGCCAGATCTGTTGCCCTTTGCAGAGACTTATTCCATGCCAGTAAATTGATGGTGTGGACATTGAGCCAGTCACCTGAAGCAAAATAGAAATGCGTAGGCATATGGGTAAGGTGGACTGAACTGGTGTTCTTAGTATCGCTACTGAGCTGTTGCAACCATAGTGCAGAATCGTAAGCATCAGTCTGAAGCTCTTTGCTTAGACGAGGGCTTTCGGAGGCGTGTACAAGATAGTGATGAAGGCCGGGGTGATTTGCCAGCTCTGGCTTGGCTAGCAACCTACTGAGGTTACCGATGACCCCTCTCTCAAGATCATAATCCAGTACGCTTTGTCGTGTCGCTAACCTGGCCAGATGACTGAATATTTCTACTTCAGCTTCCAATGGCTCGTTTTGACTTAGCTGATCATTCAGATACTGAGCGAACAGTTGAACATTAGAGCCCGTTTCGAAGGGCTGTTTTAAGCGACTGTTATTTTCATTACTAAACAGTTTTGTAGCACCATCAAGTAATACTCTCTCAGAGATATTCAAGGTGCCGGTATGGTTCTCTCTGGCTTGTGTCAGCAGTGTCAGTAAATGATCGGCAATATCGAATTCCCGTGAAAACCAGAGAATCTGGTAATTGCACATGAGCTCACCCCAGAGCCCCATAATAAATTCATCGCCCTGGTGCTGCTGTCTGGCCTGTTGAAAGGCTGAGCGAGCCTCAGGGTATTCAAAGGCATGGAGTAACTTCAGGCCCATAATAAACAGATCTTTGACGTCATTCGAGACTGTTTCAGAGAGTGGGAATGAGACACTGCCAAGGTCTTTACCTCCTTTCCAGGGGCCATAAACCTGTCCGTTATCATAGCTATAAGCAGGTGTTGGTGAAGCTGGCCTCGGAGTAGGCAGAGCTTGAGAGTCAACAACCTGAAGTAAGAAGCACAGAGCTATGCCTTTTGTGAGTGTACGTAAAACAGAACCGAAGTTTTTCATAAGGCAGTAAGGTTGGGAATCAACAGCCTCTAGGTAAAGAGAGACTGATTATAGTCCGGTACCCTATAAATGCTTGATTAAGCTTTATTTACTACTGAGAGAATTATTGTTGGCGGACTTATGAAAGTGATTGCTTAAACTTAAGCGACACTGTCGTTCAATGACGCGGCATGACGGTGCTGTTTTTTCGGACAGTACTTTTTTTTAGATTTCAGTGGTCAGTACCAGTTGAAAACCAAAAATCCTTATGTATACTAGCCCACATCTTAACGAGGCAGCGCACTAAAATTGCTTCGTTTTGCCGATGTGATGGAATTGGTAGACATAGGGGATTCAAAATCCCCCGCCTTTACGGGCGTGGCGGTTCGAGTCCGCCCATCGGTACCAGATTTACCAAGGGTTTCAATGTTATCAAACACTAACCCTTGTATCTCTTCCTAATATTTCCTAATTGCACTTCCTAATATACAGTGATGTACTTTTATACAGTACAGCATTAGTTTCTAGTCTTTTCTTTCCGGTTTATTCAATGTTCGTACTACCTTCGTAACACGGTCGTATCGCTCAACCATTGCTGCTGTTTTGTGCCCAGAGAACTCTTGTTTGTCAGCGGTAGTGCCTTCAAAGTCACTGATGGCTTTTGCCTTGATATCGTGGAAAGTGAAATCAAGAACAGGCCATTCACGCTCCTTTGCTTCAGCTCTGGCTTTACCCATGGCATTGGTCCATCGTGACCGAAAAGAATTATAAGAGTAATGGTTGCCTTTGATGGTACTGATTAGGTATCGAGCTGAAGGTATGCCTGGTAATTTTTTGGCCGCTTCTACTGTTTTTTTGAGGCGAGGTGTCCAGGCTTTAATTTGCTTCTTTTTGGTTTTACCTTGCTCAATTAGAATTCCTTCTGATGTGATGTCGCCTCGCTCAATTGTAAGAACGTCCAGACAACGAGCAGCACACAAGTATGATATTTCCATGGCGATCCGCACGGCTAGACATGCGTGCTTATAAACGAGATCGTATTCAATGTCGGTGATGTATCTGTCCCGAGGTGTCTCTGTAAATTTGGCAACACCTCTGCATGGGTTGCTAGTAACCATGCCTCGCTCATACCCCCACTGAAAAACCTTCGACATAAACGCATGCTCTCTGTTGGCTCGAACTTCTGCTTTTTTCCCTCGTAGGTCCATATATTTACGAATGTGTTGTGGCTTTATTTTGTCTCTGGGACGCTTGCCGATTACTTTGCAGACCTGATTTCTACTCTTTGTGTAATCCTTGCGCGTAGCGAGGCTCAGTTTTATCCACTGGGGAGACTTCATTAATTCGTCACAAAGTCGTTCAAATGTATTGCCATCGTCTTTGTTTAAACGATTATTTTCTTCAGTCCAGCGTTTTAGAATCTTTTCCTTACTGTCGGTCAGTAAGCCTAAGCGAATCGCCCCACCTGATTTAGGGTGAAACTCGTAGGCTGATTTACCCGGATAGACCCGAGCGGGTAACCAGGTCAGTGCCGGGTCTTTCCTTTTTCGTCCCACTATGCCGCCTCCCAGTTAAAACCTTCTTCGTCATCGAAGTGCTCTTTTGCTGGTGGATTATTATTACCAGCTGCTTCAACGTGCGCCCACATGACTTTCAATGAGCCATCCCTGCGAGTAATAAAAAAGATCCCATGCTTTCTTAGGACATTCGCTTGCTTCATGTGCATCTTGTAGTCGGTCAGTTCCTGGACATCATCCTCTGACAAAAACCGTGGGTTGCCTGCCATATTTCCTCCTGAACAGCGAAAGGCTCTTTCACTGACTTAGCCCCAATAAAGGGGCTTTTTGTTCGCTTAAATAAAAATTAAATACTCACACGAACTGAATTTTTCTAAGCAGGCGTTATACGACTAAGAGTTGACAGCTACGTAAAAAACACAGTAATACAATCGCTTCAGATATGAGAATATCACCTGCTATTTATGTGTTTGATTTTGCAAATTTTAATATTCAGCAACTTCATCAGATAACGCCAAAATATCTCATAAAAGAAATGAAATAATCAGAATGGCTTATACAAAAATTCAATTCGAAAACCCGAAAACTGGAGCAATAAAAGAAGCGCCTGTCGGATTTTCTTGGACAGTGTTTTTCTTTGGTTTTTTTCCACCACTATTCCGTGGCGATTGGAAATGGGCTGTGATTATGTTTTTACTTGCATGTATAACTGTGGGGCTCGGGAATCTAGTTTTCATGTTCATTTATAATAAGCTTTATATTAAAGAATTGATTGGAAGTGGTTTCAAAGCAAAATCGATAGATTCTGGAAATATGGAAGAGGCGTCTACAAAAGTAGGAATGAAAATTCCAACTTTAGAAGCCGCATAATAAAAAATCCAATGGAGTTTCGCCTGGGCTTCACGGATCTCCTCTTTGCCTTTAATGACATGCAAAGAAACTGAATGAGGAGCAGCCTGATGTTCGGGCTGGTTCTTGTTCATCGGTACCTGACATTTGTCTTCATTCATACCGCCACCAAACCCCCGTCCACTTTTACCGTCGTCCGATCACTCAAAAACGCACAACCTTTCGCTTGCGTAATCTTGCCGCCCGCTTTGCGGAACGCCTTGATCTGCTCCTTGAGATCCTTCTGAAGACGCTCACGACTGCTGATGCTTCGCTGTTCGGCTGGAATCTTGTCAAGTGTGCTGAGTCTGGCCATGGTTGAATCCTTCCTTCTTTTTTATTCCAGAGCCGATCAAGTACGGCTTGCTGATCTTGTTGTTCCTGGTCGTCTAGCCAGCTCAAGTAAAACTGTTCGGCCGAGACGGTGGGCACGTTGCTGTGAGTGGCAGTGTCCGCAACTGGTTGGGATCGCCTCGTTACCTTGACTGCCACAATGACCGCAGGGCTGGTGGCTTTCAGTCGGTGTACTGCGCAACCCATCAGTGGAGTGGGCGACTGTAGAGAATACAGGTTGCCACCCAGCCCTCGGCCCGTTTACTGCAGCTCCAACGGCCTTTATAGCCAGAGGCGTGCGCCTGTCTGATTTCATCCATTAACTCCTTCCAGCTGGATTCCTTGATGATGGCCATGGCTTTCTTCCTTGTTGTTATTCACCAATGTGTGTCTCTGTCTCAGTAGTCTTCGATAGGCGTAGTAGTAAGGTTGAACTTCTCGCACTCTCTTGAATCTGCGAATACTCTTAACCAGCTCTTCTCTGAGCGTGATGGCATCCTGAGGGTATTTGTGGCCGAACCGTTTAAAGACGCGGATTTCAGCGGCAACGCCAAGTTCGGACAAACTGCCTTCATCAAAGGTGTTGCAGAACTCCGTGAAAAACTCGGCTTTCTGAACCAGACTCAGCTTATTCATGCGTAATGCCCCATATCTTCACGACGAGTACGACCTGAACGAGCACTGATTCGCATGTTGTACCCGGTGCGTGGTGCGCGTCGTACGTCCACAGCATTTTGAGTAGCCACCAGCACAAGACCTATTTGCAAACAAATCATCAGCGTGCACACAATACGAACGAGGTTGTGATAGAAAGCCATGGCTACCAGTGAGGCTGAGTTGCTGGCTCCCAGTGCGTCCCGGGCAATGGTTAAATGTTCTTTAACGGTGCGCGGTGACTTGTGGGTTTTCTCGGCAATCTCGAAACGACTCAGGCCTTCCAGGTAATGAACCAATGTCTCGCTGACCTGTTCCTGAATCAGGTCATTGGGTTCAACGCTGAACTTGCTGGCTGTGTGGGGCCTTGTTGTCTTCATGACTAACTAAACACACTCAAACTTAACGTAATGTTAAGTTATCGTTTAAGGTTAGGTTTTGTCAAGAGCAATGTCAGCTTTTAGGGAAGAAAGAGTGTGGAGAGTGGTGTGATCTGGTGGGTAATCTGCAGCCAGCTATAAGGAGAGTGGTTCTATATATACCCACGAATAAAATTAGCTGGCGATTTGTTAGTGCTGGTAGGTTGACTGTTGTCGCGGATCACTGGAAATGGGAAGGGGCTGGCCGGTTATTGCAGGTTGGGTAAAAGGAACGGATAACCGCTGCTCGTGATCATCACAGGTAGTGCTTGAGAATATAGAGGCTCGTGGGTTGCTGGGCCTCATCAAACAACAGGTACACATCAGCAAAGAACATGGGCTGCGTCTTTAGTAGCTCATAATCTGTGGTGGGTGCCATCTGGGTTTTGATGGTCATGCCAGGATAAACGTCAGGCAGTGAACATACCCAGTCACGATTATCATCACTCGTACTTATTACCACCACTGGCGTATAGCTGTAACGGCCATTGTCTGTTGCGCTGGTTAATGGCTTGCGTCGTTCAATCACTTCTACATTGGGTGGCGTGTAGTCAGGCATGACCGGATCCATAGGACCGGTACCCAGCTGTAACCACTCCACATTCACTCGTAAAAATTTACCGACCTTCTCATGAGTGGCCTTTCTTGGTGCGGTAGTAACGGCATTTTCAATATTCAGAATGGACAGGCGATTCACACCGATCTCGGCAGCAAGATCAGCCTGGGTTATCTGGTGCGGCAGATTAAGCCGATCTTTTGCGGTTTTACGGGCTACGAGGTAGCGCTGATCCATGGGCATCTTTTTCATACCTTAATGTTAATTACATCTCTATAGACTACGCACCTATACATTTAAAATTTATCACTTGTCTTTTTCGACGTCTTTACTTGTAACTAGACACGACGTTTAGTTATATTATCTATCTATGAGCACAAAATCATTTGAAGAACTTAAACGCTTCTTCGGCAATCGCCAGAGAAGCATTGCAGCAGCCGTCGGCGAAAGCGAATACACAGTCTCCAACTGGAAGAGAAGGGGTATTCCCCCTGAGAAAGGCTCTCTTATTGAAGACGTGACCGGGGGAGTAGTCACTGCCAAGCAAATCAGCAGAGACCGTGAACTCACTAAAGCCAGCAGGGCATAACTTAACTCTGACAGCTGGTAGATAAGTTGGCTATGTCCAAAGTGACATACAGAAGAAAAAAGAGAGATCAGGGATTATGGACGACGCAGACCGTGCAGGTATCGAGATAGAGCGGCAGGAAGCTAGAGCGCTTAAGAAGATCCAACTGAAGCAGCAGTTCACTGTTGAAGATTCTGCTGATGACTGTGAACAGTGTGGCAACCAAATCCCCAGTGCCCGCCAGATCGCCTCCCCCGGTTGCACCATGTGCGTGGAATGCGCCAGTCGTGCAGAACAAGAAAAAGGCCAGTTTCGAACGTATTAAACACCAGGCAATAAAAAACCCCGAGTCCGTGGAAAGAAGCGGGGTTTTCGATTCATCCAACCAAGGTAAGGAAAAAATGAATAACTCAATTATCGACAGGATCGCGGTTAATTGCAAGGGGGTGAGCCATGGGTGATGTCGTTCAGGCTCAGTTTGGTCAACAGAAGGAAAAGGAAAGCAGGAAGGTGTCCCTGAATGATGGTTATACCCGCACTGCTGATGAGTTGATTGAAGAACTGGCTCGCACTGATCTGTCAGGCCGTGAGTTCAGAGTGTTGCTGGTGGTCATTCGTAAGACCTTCGGTTTTGGTAAGAGCGTTGACTGGATCGCACTGCCTCAGTTTATAGAGATGATGACCAAAGGTGATAAAGGCACTCTTCAGAAGCACCATATTTCAACGCTTATTAAAGGGCTGGTGGCTCGTCGCATTCTTCTGAGAAAGGTTCAGGGCCGTGATCAGAAGCTGGGCATTAACTCGGTTGTTACTGAATGGCAGGAGAAGCCAAAAGCGATCAAAAAATCATCAAGTAAACCATCAAATAACGGGGTTACCAAAAATGGTAACGAACGCTCTGAAAAAGGTAACAAACCTTCAGAAAAAGGTAACGGACGCTCTGTTTTAGGTAACCACAATAAACAAGAAACAAATAAAGAATTAAAAGACTCTTCGTCTGAACTAACGTCCAGACCAGCTGATCGACCTGATGCCGTTGTTCAATCTCCAAATGGCAAAAAATGGGGCGAGGCAGTAGACCTCCAACTGGCACAGGCCATCTACGAGCGAGTGAAAGAGATTACGGAATCCACCAGAGAACCTAACTGGGCTGACTGGTCAAACGTCATTCGACTGATGCGAGAGAAGGACCAGCGAGAACCTGAGCATATCGGCGCACTGTTCAGCTGGGCGAATCAGGACAGTTTCTGGAAAACCAATATCCTGTCGCCTTCCAGTCTGCGGGATAAATGGGGAAAGCTGGCGGCCAAGCGCCACGAGGAAAGGAATGGCTCAAAGGCCCATAGCAACGGCCGCACCCAGAAGACAACCGCTGAAAAACTAACGGACACCGATTGGGCGGAAGGGCTGGAGTACGACTTTACGGAGGAAGACCAATGAGCAGCATGTTACCGGCACAGAACGGTGTTCAGGTTGTCACCATGAGCTCCCGAGAGATAGCCATACTCTGCGACAAAGAACACCGGAATGTTAAACGAGACATTGTCAGCACCTGTGAGCAGCTTGGGGTTGATGTGCTCAGTTTTGAGCGCATTTATCACGACCAACTGAACAGACCCCAAACTGAGTTTGTTCTCGATAAGTCTCTGACACTGACCATCGTTTCCGGTTACAGCGTGAAGCTTCGGCATCGGATCGTCACACGACTGGAAGAACTGGAAAGCCAATATCAGGCACCCGCCAAAACACTGGATTCTATTTCCAGAAAAGACTTGGCGCTGATGCTGCTGGAAAGTGAAGAGGAAAAAGAACGTCTGGTGCTGGATAAGCAGGAAGCTCAGCAAGAAGCTGAACGACTCAATCATGTGTGCAACGTAGTTACTCGTCAGTTTGTCGCTGGCCAGACGGCAGCCGCCTTTTGCAAAACACTGAATGGCGTAAACACTCAGGAAGTGCAGAGCTGGTTAGCCAGTCGTGGTCATCTGATCAACGAAGGTAAGTACGGTTTTCGCCCTAGCTGCCAGACCCGAGACAAGTATTTCAAAGAGTCTCACAGCACGTTCAATAACAAGATGCACTATCAGGCCCAGCTGACTCAGAAGGGTTGCAAGTGGCTGTATAAAAAATATCTAAAAACAGAGCTGCCTATGAAAGCCGGTTGGGATGGTGAGTTTACTCATGCGGTGTTTGAAGGCTCGAACGTGGTAGCGATCAGGGAGGTGGCGTGATGCACACAAGATCAAGAGTCAGACTTGAGAATCGCAAGAGAGTGGATCAGCTCATCAAGCAAGAGAAAGACGCGGCCACTATTGCCAGGGAGCTGGATATCTCCGTTGAAGTGGTCGGTGAACATCGCCGTGCTTTGGGCTACCCGACGTTCCGTGAAATGAAGGCGGAGCGAAGAATGGCTGAAATTCTTGAGTTGCTGAAACAAGGGGTTAATCGAGAAGTAATAGCCGAGCGGTTGGATGTCAGTACCAAGCTTGTTGATAACCACAGGCGCCAGCTAGGGCTGATCGGTAAGGCGAGAGCCAAGCTGACTGACGCTACTCAAGATGAAATCTGGTACCTGAGAACTATTGAAAAGCTGACGGTTAACCAGATCGTTGAGCGGGTGGGCGTTCATTCTACTACTGTCTGCAAGGTTGTGAGAAGTCGTAAAAAAGGGACGGGTTACAGCAATAAAGGGAAATCTCTGGCACCAGAAAACAACCCTGAGCACGGAGCAGCGAACCGTTTGTTAATGCAGCCATGGAGACCGGGTCTTGGAGTTTACGCTTAAGCAGTTTCTAGCCACTAGTCAGGAATACTTCAATGATCAGGGACGTGGAAAAGAAAACCCGGTGGATAGAAAGGGTGTGTGCCGTGATGTTCGTGGCACTACTGCTACTGACCGGCATCATGCAAGGAATGGGGTGGTGAATGGAGCTAAGAAGAGGGATCCGTCGTGCAGAGTTGGTTTTTCTCATGGCCCATCATCATCACTTGATCATGAGGCCTGAATTGATTATTCATCAACCTTCTCGCGTCACCACAGAAAAGCCATGGCTTAGAAAGAAAAAAGGGCGTTCATGATTATTGGAATTGATCCGGATTTAGATAAAAACGGAGTAGCACTGGTGGAGGGTGACAAGATCGTCAGCCTTCACGGTCTTCGATTTGTTGAATTGCTCAGGCTGATGGATCAGTACCCGGATGCCACTTATGTATTGGAAGACGTAGAAGCCAATAAGCCTACTTTTAATCGTGGCATCACAAACCGTAAGCAAGAGAACAAGATCTCCCAGAATGTGGGGCAGGTGAAAGGGGTTGCCCGAATCATTGGCCAGTGCCTGGAAGACAAAGACTGTCGGTTTATTAAAGCAGCTCCTCTTAAAGGCATTCATAAGAAGGCTAAAAACGATAAAGCTTTCTTTAACCAGTTGACTGGGTGGGAAGGGCAAAGCAACCAGGACAAAAGAGATGCTGCTCTGCTGGCCAAATACGGCATTCGTCCAGGGCAATATGTGCCAAGACCGTCAGAGGTGCCGCATTGAGCAACAAGATTAATCACAAGGATCAAAGCCATGCATTCAATGAGCGGAAAATCCTTGTGTGTCCTGCCAAATGTAACGATGGCGCAGTGATTACATCGGACAATTTTACGGCCTGTGTTGTTTGTGGTGGTTATGGGCTGGTGGACGCTGAAACCAAAGAAGCTATGCACCCGGCAGAGATCACTCGGCAGTTGTTGTGGAGGCTGAGAAACGAGAAGAAGAGCAGCAATGTTATGCGCTCACGACTGGTGGAATTGAGAGCAAGGTTGCCGGCGGAGAATCCGGTTTATCCAGAAGGCTCAAGCCACGAGTAAAACGATTCAGTTGTATTCGAAGGGGGAAGAATGCAAATAGGATCCGCAAGCACCGCAATACACGACGCCTACGCCATCGGCTTTATTGGCAAAGGACAAGACATGGAAAAGATGCTGTCCATGGACTTTAAATCAAGCAGGGGATTCAGGGATATGAACTGGCACCATGTCGACAAGTGTGAAGCAGGATTGATCATTGCTGAGCTGTCCAGATTGCCAGTGCATTTACAAGCTTGGGCCATTTGGTGTCATGGACCAAGGTTGCCCGAGTATATGCCAGAGCAGGGCCGTTTCTTTACCTGGCTGAATGACGATGTGGGTATCAAGCTGCTGGAACAAGAGCTGGAGCGTGAAAAGAAGTTCAGTGTTGGTCAGCTGGAAAAGATCCGCACAGTGGTGGCATGCACGGCTATGGATTACCAACACTTTGCGATAACAGGTCAGCATGAGTTTCCGGTGAGTAAGATCCAGAAGTTCAGTGGTATACAGCGTCAGAACTGGAAACGTGATTTTCAGCAGTGGCATTCTTACGCCTGGAACTTGTGTGATGAGTTGGATCGGGAGGTGTTGCCGCTGGTGGGTGGGGTGTTGGGGAGGATAAAAAATGGGTTAAGCAATAGCGCTTGATTACCGCTCATAAATGCTTAACTATGCCGTCCAAAATAATTAATACTAACGGACGGTTATGCAATTCAATAAGGAACTTAAGGCAGCTCTATATTCTCGCCTATCTAGCCCTGTATTTATAACCTTCGCTATTTTCTGGGCTATTTTTAATTTTGATGCTGCGTTAATTCTATTTTTCAAAGACATAGAAATTTCAGAAAAAATAGAATTACTGAGGGCGGAGTATTTAGCTAGCGCTTGGACGACTTTTTGGAAGCCTGCTTTGTATACAGCAGGATACCAGTTCACGTATCCAATAATTAACGCAATTTCATTTTGGTGGAATACTAAAGCAAGAGTTTGGAAGGAGACGAAAAAAGTAAATCTCGAGGTAAAAAAGCCTATATCCATTAAAGAACATCAAGCATTGAGGATGAGAATATCTGAGCTTGATGAGCTTTATTCAGATTCCATTAACGAAAAATCTGAAAAAGAAATAAAAATTTTAGAGCTAGAAAATAATCTAAAAGTGAAGAGTTTAGAGAAAAAAAATCATTCAGAAAAGCATGCTATGGAAATAAGTCACGAAAATGTAAAGTATGCAGAACTTTTGAAAGAGCATAAGGAATACGTTCAAATTTTTTCTAATGCGGCGCAAGCCCGTGAGGATGAGCAGAACGAACACGCTCAAGTTCTTGCTAATCTGACGCAAGCCTATGAGGATGAAAAGAAAGGTGCTATTTCGTTAAAAGCTGCACTTCGGCGGGAGATGAAAGAAATAGAAACCGATCTAACGAAGCATTCTGAGCTTGAATCTGAAGTTAAAAGACTGCGTCGAGATATTTTAGTCGAAAAGTCAGTATTTGTTGATTTAAATGGTGTGCTAGATTCGTACTATGTAGGTCAAGATAAAATTAAGAACATCATGCATGACCTAAGACTGACACGTCTCAAAAATAGTAAAAAAAGCGTAGATGCATTAGCCCACCACTCCCGCGCGCCCATTTGATTTCTGATTACACATTTGAGACAATATTTCTATTGTAGACAAACCTTATCCAATTCATGGAGTGGGGTTTTTTTATGCCTGTTTAAAGGCACTTAACCAGAGGTGGAGATGCATTATGTAATCCTTCTGGTTTTATTGGTGTTGGTGACTGTCATCAGTAAAAACAGGGGTTTAGATAATGGTATGTCTGAAAGTTATGTTATTTTCTAGATCGTAAATACTGCTCGTGAAGGATGATGTTATGTCAATAATCATTGCTGGGGAATGAATAACCTTCACAATAATTTGTACCTGAAGCATACTTTCATATTGTTTTGGTATTGGTCATTAAAAAGTATGTTTGAGAAGAAAGATAAAATTGCTTTTGGGGTTGCTGGTGTAATCATTCTTGCGTCTTTAACTCCATATATTTATTCAATGTGGCCATTAGGTTTTTCACCGGAAAATGATGACTGGGGGGATTTCGGTTCGTATATCGGAGGGACGCTTGGACCAGTCTGTGCATTACTCAGTGTGTATTACATCCTTAGATCAACAACGCAGCAGCTAGTGGCCAACAAAACAGATGTTGATAGGCAGCTAGAGGCAGCTAGACAAGCAGAGAGAGTTAGTCGTTTGGAAGAGCGGTTATATTTTGAGCTAAGAGAGTTCGAGAAATTATGCAGTAAGCAGCATTCTTCAAAGCTATTGTATCTAAGAATATCAAAAATATTTCCCGAGTTAAAAGTGAGGCCGGAAACTGAGAACACATATAATGTAAACATGCTCATAAACAAAGAGGATCAAGTAGAATTTGACAGACCTAATGAGATAAGTACCTTGAATGTTTTGCAAGAATTTAAAAAACTTATTGAATGGAGTATTAAGAGTCTAGATTCTTACTCAGAACTAAGCGGGTCAAATTTCAATGCGGAAGTTTATAAGCTGCTTGCAAAAAACATATACGAAGATGACGCATTATTCATTAGTGATGATATAAATAAATTGTATTTATCAATTGCATTTATCAACTCATTGGTTTCAGATTTAATTAAGGAAGGTTATGATATTTCACTAATTAATCATCTCATTTCTCGAATATACGTTCCAGCTGTATATCTTAATAGAATTGGTGTTGTTCCAAAGGATTTACTATATTCGTTATATATGTATCGTTCATTACCATTATCGAAAAATGGCTCTAGTTTTGTTTCTAGTATTGAAAAACTACTGATTGATGACTTAAATGAATCCTTAGGTATCGAATTTGATCGGAATTTCTCTGATATATCCTACAAAGTACTTGATCCAGATGATGGTGTGGCGTTTGCTTATTTCATTATTAAGAATACAGAAACAGATACAATTTATGAGAGGGGTCAGAATAAGAATTGGTACAAGAGAAAGTGAAGAAATACAGTGTGATTAAGAGTGACCCACTCCTAGATAAGATTAATGATACGAAAGAAAGAGTTTTAATCACTGAAGGCTAAGAAACTCAGAGTTGACTCTAGATTACAAAAAAAGCATCATAGTTCTATCGTAGACAAACCTCACCCAATTCATGGAGTGGGGTTTTTTTATGCCTGTTTAAAGGCACTTAATCAGAGGTGGAGATGCATTATGTAATCCTTCTACTTTTACTGGTGTCCGGTCCTTTATTTGCAGATGATCATTCGATCAGTCAACCAAAACAGGTGGTTGATCCTGCTTATATTGCTCTGGCCTGTTGTACTTCCGTAACCAAAGCCACATCCCCAGTGGTGCTCCTTGCCGTTACAAACCCTGGCTATTCCCGCAGCCCTGTAAAACCGACTCTTCCACCGTCCGGCTTTCGGCCAGTGCCGATGGAGTATGGTTAGTTGCGCGAAAAGCTGCGGGATGTAACAGCACCAGTTTCCGGTCTGGAATGAAAACCGGAGGTATTAAAGGCGACTTATCCCGTATCTGGCCCATGTGCGGTAGGGAATAGTTTGGTCTGGCGAGCCATCAACGCATCAGCAAGCCGTAAAGAACTATCTGTTTTATACCCACTCGATCCCCTTCCTTTTCTCGTGTGGTTTTTTTATTTCATTGGAGTTGCTATGGACGTTATTTATTTAGTCGTTCACTGCTCCGAGTCTCCCAAAGGCCGTGATGATTCGGCAGCTGATATTCATCGCTGGCACAAACAAAGAGGCTGGGATGGTATCGGTTATCACAAAGTCATTCGTCGTGATGGCTCTAAAGAGAATGGTCGTCCAGAGTTTTGGGTAGGCGCTCATGTCCAAGGTTCTAACACTGTTAGCCTTGGGGTCTGCCTGATCGGCACGGCTCACTTCACTAAAGAACAGTATCAATCACTGTATGAAGTGATGATGGACTGGACTACTCGCTACCCTTACGCCCATGTGGTTGGTCATTACGATAAGGACAAGGGTAAGACCTGCCCGAACTTTGATGTGGTCAAGTGGTGGCAGCAGGCGAAAGATAATGAGGGTGTGGTCTGATGAGCTGGTTTAGTGAAGTTACTGATCCGATCAGTTCAACATCAGAACTGATTAAGAATACTGGTAATGCTATTGATGAGCTCTTTACCAGTGATGATGAGCGCAACACTGCTGAGATTCTAAAGGCCAAGATCAAACAGAACCCAAGGGCATGGGCTCATCAGCTGAATGTTATCAATGCTCAGTCCCGCAGATGGTTTGATTCTGGATGGCGTCCTGCCTTGGGTTGGGTTGGTGCAATAGGTCTGTTTCTTTATTACATCCCTCAATACTTCTTGGCAGCAGTGCTATGGGTTCGAATGTGCTGGGATGCGGATGTGTTAGTTCCATACCCAGTTACAGCAGATGGTCTTATGGAGCTGGTCGGGCTACTGATCGGAGGAATGGTGGTACGAGGCCTTGATAAGAAGAGTGGTACGGCCCGATGAGTGAAGTATCAACACCTATTAATGTTGTGGCAGGTGGCACTGCAGTAGGAGTCAGTGTCAGTAGTAGCGTCGGAAAAGCAGAGAGTTTCTACCGCGCTACATGGGACCAGATTGTCACAATGAATTTCAACGTGGTTGTTTCTGATGTGCTTGGACTGCTGTCCGTAGGGATCCTCTGCGTCAATCTGTACTTCACGATAAAGCGAGAGTTTAAGAAGCGTAAGGACTCTCCTGAGAATTAAGAGCGGGTCCTTCTGGCGGGTCTGCTCATTACGGGTATGCGGAATCGCGGTATTTGGGGATTTATGAGATTTTTCAGAAGCAGGTTGTTGTTTAAATGTCAGCACGAACCAAACAGCAACAGCCGGAACTCCACTGGCTGAACAAAACTCAGATGGCCGCCAGCCTCGGAGTCAGTGTTCAAGCCTTTGATAAATGGGGAGTTCAGCCGGTTTGCAAGGTTGGCCGTTCTGTTTATTTTGATACCCGTTCCGTGCTTGAAAATCGCCTTGCTCACGAAGCTTCGAAACAACAACCTACCAGTCATGAAGACCTCGATGAAGGTTCAATCGAGTTTGAAAAGTATCGTCTGACTAAAGCGCAGGCTGATGGACAAGAATTAAAGAATGAATTAGCTCGTGGTGAAGTTGCTCCCGTAGAGTTGCAAAGCTTTGTTATTGGAAAATGCCTGGCAGAGTCTGCAGGCGTGTTGGACACCTTGATGCTGACTATTAAAAGAAAGCATCCCGAGTTGGCCGCAGTACAGCTGGAAAACATCAAACGCGAAATTGTTAAATCACAAAACGCTATTGCCCGTGGCCATGAGTTAATACCCCAGTATTTAGATGAATATCTCTCCGAGACAGCGGCGGAGTCTGTGTAAAGCTGCGAAACATGGTTTCTCGGCAATGCATCGACCAGTGCCAATGACCTGCACGGAATGGGCTGACGAAAACTTTTATCTATCTGCTGAATCTGCGTATATCGAAGGACGCTGGGAAACGGCACCTTTTCAAGTAGCCATTCTTAACAGTATGGGGAATGACGAGATCAGGGTGGTTAACCTGGTTAAGTCTGCCCGTGTCGGTTACTCGCAAATGCTGAAGGCCGCGACTGGCTATCAGATTGAACACAAAAAACGAAACGGCATGATCCTGCAGCCCACCGATGGAGCGGCGCAGGGTTTCATGAAAGCGCATATTGAAACCGCCATTCGTGATGTGCCTGTGCTCAAAGCTCTTGCGCCCTGGCACGGTAAGAAGCATCGGGATAATACACTGGATGCCAAGAAGTTTAGCAACCAACGACAACTCTGGTGTCTTGGTGGCACGGCCGGTAAAAACTACCGTGAGAAGTCACTGGATTTCATTATTTATGACGAGCTCGCGGCCTTCCCTGAAGATGTAGAGAAAGAAGGTTCACCCACATTTCTGGGTGATAAGCGTCTGGAAGGTTCTGCGTTTCCAAAATCTATCCGTGGTAGTACACCGAAAATAAAAGGGCACTGCCAGATAGAGCGGGCGGCTCAAGAATCAGAAACAAACTTTCTCCTTCACCTACCTTGCCCACACTGCAAGAAAAAGCAGAGCCTGAAATGGGGAGGCAAAGATGCATCCTTTGGAATCAAATGGGTTAAAGGAAACCCTGACGATGTCTGGTATGTCTGCGAACATCACGGATGTGTTATTCGCCAGCACGAACTGAACCCACTGCATTCAAAAGGTGAATGGCGTTGCGACCGATCAGGGCTTGTTACCACTAACGGATATGAATTTCGAAAAGACGGACAGATAACTGAAACGCCTGAATCAGTAACGTGGAATGTCTGGACCGCTTACAGCACGTTCACCACATGGTCGCGCATTGCTAAAGATTTCATCAATGCTAAAAACGATCCCGGCAAACTGAAAACCTTTGTTAACACCACGCTGGGTGAAACATGGGATGAAGAGACCGGTGAAAAACTGGAATGGGAATCCATCTATGCGCGGCGGGAAAACTATCTCCCGACTGTTCCGGATCGTGCTTCTTATCTGGTTGCTTCGGTTGATACTCAAGATGATCGTCTCGAAGCAAAAATCAAAGCTTACGGCCCTGGCGAAGAAAGCTGGTTAATTGATTACGTTCGATTGATTGGTGATCCATCCGGCGAAATGCTCTGGGAAAAACTGACGGAAAGACTGGATCAAAGCTTCAATCACGAATCCGGTTTAAAAATGTCGGTTGGTCTGATCTGTATTGACTCCGGTGGTCATTATACCGACGAGGTATACAGCTGGTGTCGTCATGATCCCATGCGACGAATCCCCATCAAAGGTGCGTCGATTTACGGAAAACCCGTTGCAAACTTCCCTAGAAAACGAACAAGGAAAGGCGTGTATCTGACTGAAGTTGGTACAGACAACGCGAAAGACATTATCTATTCACGTCTGGCCATTCAGGCCAAAGACTTGACCAAGGCTGTCAGGGGCTATCTGCATTTACCTCTCATTGAATGGGCTGATGAAGCCTACTTCAAAGGCCTAACCGTAGAACGTAAAACGATGACCTTTACCAAAGGTAAAAAGGTTTATCGCTGGGTGTGTCCAGCTGGCGTCCGAAACGAACCGATCGATTTGGAAGTTTATTGTCTGGCTGCCATTCGTATTGCTCAGCAAAACTTTGGTCTTAATCTGGACATCGCTCGCCCTGTCGGTGAAAAGAAAAAAACCACCAAGAAACGAAAAACCGTTCATAAATCCAGCTGGCTTTGAATCCTATGTCTCTCGAACAAGAAATGATCAACCTGTATATCCAGGCTGAAAAGGATGTGCTGGAAGGAAAGACCGTCACTCTGAATGGTCGAACCCTGTCTTCGGAAAACCTTATCGACATTCGGAAAGGTCGCCGTGAATGGGAGCAGCGCATCAAATCAAGAAGTGGTGGTAGGAGTCACAGCCTGGGAAGGATTAACTTTTGAATATCCTCGACAAAATCATTGCTCCTTTTGCACCTAGTCATGCACTGGGTAGAGTAAAAGCTAGAGCCCAATTAAATATCTTGGCTCAGCATGAAGCGGCCAAACCGTCACACCTTCGTAAAACAAAACGCTCAACCGGATCCGGTGATGCAGTTGCCCGTCACGGCACATCATTACGAGAACAAGCTCGCTGGCTGGATGAGAACTACGATCTGGCATCCGGTATTCTGGATGAAAAAGTAAAAGGCATTATTGGTGCCAAAGGTATTTTGATCGAGCCGGCGCCAAAGAATAACAAAGGGGAGATACTCGAAGATTTTGCCAAAGAGTTATCACAACTCTTTCAAGAGTGGTCTCGATCGGTCACCACTTGTGGCATGCCTCGCACAGATGCCGAGCGCATTGTTTGTCTGAGTTGGTTGCGTGATGGCGATATGTTGGGGCAGTTGGTTCAAGGTCGAGTTAATGCATTCCGCTTTGCCACTTCTGTTCCATTGGCTATTGAGCTCCTTGAGGCAGATTACCTGCCAGCAGAATCTACCACGGATGCAAAAAGGAATATCGTTGGTGGTGTAGAGCGGAACAGCTGGGGAAGCCCAACTGCATTTCATATCTATAAAGAACATCCGGGCAACACGCTGGGTCACTGGCAGATGCAAACCAAACGGGTGCCTGCTGAAAACATTCTTCATCTAAAGCTGGCTCGTCGTTCAAGGCAGGCCAGAGGCATCTCTCTTTTAGCACCTGTTATTCAGCGCCTCGGTGATCTTCGTGATTATGAACACGCTGAGCAAGTAGCTGCAAAAGTGGCAGCGGCCATGACGGCCTATATCAAGAAAGGTAATCCGGATAACTATATTGCGCCAAACCAAAATAGCGAAGACTCCGAAGAGAGAAGCTTCGATATTTCACCGCTTATGGTTTTCGACAATCTTGAACCAGGTGAAGACGTTGGAACGATTGATAGCAACAGACCCAGTGCATTACTAACGCCTTACCGCGACGCTATGTTACGAGCGGCTTGCGCAGGAACAGCCAGCAGTTACAGCACAGTATCCCGCACTTATATGGGCAGCTATTCCAGTCAGCGCCAAGAGTTGATTGATGTCACCAGTACCAATGCTGTTTTTCAGGATCAGTTCATAAACAGCTGGACCACACCTATCTATGAAGCATTGATCAGAGTGTCGTTGGCATCGGGTCTTTTGAGAGCTCCGTCTGATCTGGATATGCGTAGCTTGTTCGATGCTGAATACCTTGGTCCGGTTATGCCCTGGATTGATCCAAAGAAAGAATCCGAATCTTGGAAGCAGAATGTTCGTAACGGTCACGCTACTGACAGTGAAGCGACCAGAGCCCGAGGGCGAAATCCTGCCGACGTTCGAGCCAAGCGATTAAAGGAAGTTGAAAAGAACAGGGAGGACGGGCTGGTAACAGATACCGATCCCTATTACGACAAAATGGAAAAGGCGACAACCGATGCCGAAAAATAACCTGCAAATTCGCATGGCGGCTGATTCTGTCGCTGAACTTTTTATCTATGAAGAGATTGGTGGCTGGTGGGGCATCACTGCTCAGAATATCGCTCAAAACCTTAAAGAGCTCCGAGCTCAAAAAGGTGCAATTAATACCATCAAGGTTCGCATTAATAGTCCAGGTGGTGACGTGTTTGAAGGCGTTGCTATCTACAACCTGCTCAAGCAAGACAGTGCCAATGTTCATGTTTTTGTTGATGGCATGGCTGCATCAATGGGCAGTGTTATTGCTATGGCCGGTGACACCATCACCATCGGTGAATCTGCTGCCTTTATGATTCACAACCCTTCGGCCGGTGCAGTAGGAGAATCAGAAGACCTACGTCACATGGCAGATCTACTGGATCAGGTTAAATCATCCTTGATGACGACCTACCAGAAACGAACTGGCATGAGTGCTGAAGAGCTCACTGTTCTGATGGATGCCGAGACGTGGTATTTCGGCCAGGAGGCGGTTGATTCCGGCTTTGCTGATGAAGTGTTTGAAGCTCCGGCTATGGCGGCCAGCCTTCGGAATGAATCGCTCAATCGCTTTCAGGATGTACCTGAAAAAGCTCAATCCTTTTTTAAAGCGAAAACCACCGAGGGTTCCGCCCCTCAAACAACCCAAGAGGAAACACCTATGCCACAAGCGCATAATCAACCGGCAGCGGGCGGTACCCCAGCACCTGCAGCCTCAGTTCAAACTGTTGTAACTGAACCAGCCCAACCAACAGCGCAGGATCGCAACGACGGAATCAAAGCCGTGTTTGCTCCTTTCAATAACAAGCACGACGACCTGCTGATTGAATGTCTGGGTGATGCCACTATCACCAAAGAATCAGCTCAGGAGAAACTGTTGGCGAAACTGGGTTCAAACACTACACCAAGTACTCCATCGGTTGCGGCTGTTGCCCATGTCGGTAACGGACGCATTGTGTTTGATGGATTGCTGAATGCTCTGGAAGCTCGAGTATTCCGTGACGTTAAAGCCGAAAAAGACAACAGCTTTAAATCCTACAGTTTGCTGGAAATGGCTCGCGCCGCTCTAGCAGAAAAGGGTGTCAGCATGTCCGCCTACGGCGATCGCATGGGAATGGTCGGTGCTGCGTTCACTCACAGCTCAAGCGACTTTGGTAATGTTCTGGCTGACATCGCTCACAAGGCCATGCTCAGAGGTTGGGATGAAACCCCTGAAACATTCACTCAGTGGACCCGCGAAGGCAGCCTGACTGATTTTAAAATGAACAAGCGTGTTGGCCTGAACAGCTTCCCAAGTCTGGCCAAAGTTGAAGAAGGGGCTGAGTACGGTTACGGCACAGTCGGAGATCGTGCAGAGCAGATCATGCTGGCCACTTACGGCAAAATGTTCAGCATTACCCGTCAGGCGATTATCAACGACGACCTCTCTGTATTTACCAGAATGCCTCAAGCCATGGGACGTGCAGCGGCTCGTACTGTTGGTGACCTTGTGTATGCAACATTGACCGATAATGCGGCTATGGCTGACGGACAAGAACTGTTCAGTGCGGGGCACAAGAACGTATTGACCGGCGGATTGAACGTTGCCAATGCTGACAAAGCTCGCACCAAAATGCGCACCCATAAAGACGGCGATGCTCACCTGAATATTGGCCCTGGTTATTTGCTGACTCCAGTTGCTTTGGAAGGTTCGGCTCGTCAGATTCTGCATTCAGAGTCCGACATCACCAAGGACAACAGCAAGGCAGCTAACCCAGTACGCGATATGGCTCAGCAGATTTCCGAAGCTCGTCTGGATTCTGCATCTGCTACAACCAGTTATCTGGTGGCTGGTGATATGTACGACACTATTGAAGTGGCGTATCTGGATGGCAACTCTGCTCCACGTCTGGAACAGCAGCAAGGCTGGAGTGTTGACGGTACCGAGTTCAAGGTTGCCATCGATGCCGGTGTGTCTCCTCTGGACTTCCGTTCTTTTGTACGGATCGCAGGCTAAACCCTGATGCCCGGCTTATGTCGGGCACATCCTTTTTAAAGTTCGAAGTTATTCATTATTAATGAGCGGAGATTCTCATGGCTAAAAATTACAAAGGTGCTGGTTGCACCATGACATTCGTGGCGGCCGCGGTCGTTCTTTCCGGTGCCGCCTTAATGGTTGGCGATACGGCAGTAGTTGCTAAAACTGATGCCGCATCTGGTGAAACCTGTGTAGGTGAAGCGGAGGGCGTATTCAATCTACCTAAAGCAGCAGGGGCTATCAGCCAGGGCGCGAAGGTTTACCTGTCCTCTGACGGACAGATTTCAACGACTGCCAGTGGTAACAAGTTGGCTGGCAAGTGTTGGGCAGCAGCAGCAAACGGTGACAATTCTGTTGATGTGAAGCTGAACAGCTAATGTCCCGCTTTGACAAAGCCATTGCCCGGGTTACGGCTCGGGTAGCCAGCACCATGGGTAATCCAGCCACATTTCTCAACCAACCCTCAAACCAACCCATCCCAACCACCATCATCCTCGAAAGGGATATCGAGGTAGTAGGTCAGTTTGTGGATGTTGTGGAGCAGCAGACGCAGGCCAGTCTTCTGGTGGCTGATGTTGCTGCTGTGCCCAGGGATAGTTTGATTGTGTTTCCTGACATGGTTTATGTGGTTAAGCGACATGTGGCCAATGATGGCTCCATGATTGTCGTGGAAGTGCTGGACGATGGGGTGTTGTTTGATGCGCTGAAGCCTCTGGATTTGAAAAAAACATTCACTGAAACAGAGTGGGTTGAACTGTGGCAAACGATATCCAATCACAGGTCCGCGATGTAAACCGGAACTTGAGGAAGACAAAGCAGTTGATCAGAGCGGGAGCCTCTTCCGCTCTGAATAAAGTAGCCGTGCGCTCTAAAAGCAGAGTGGTCAAGCTCGTATCGAGTGACGTTAAAGTTCAACAGAAACATGTTCGAAAGCGGGTCTATATCAAACGCAGCAACAGTAAATCACTGACGGCTAAATTGACGACCTACCGTCGTGACATTCCAGTGATATCGCTTGGGCCTGCTCAAACTCGCCTTACCAAAAATAAATCAACACTTAAGGTGGGCAGTAAAAGCTATCCGGGCGCTTTTATTAATCGCACTCGCTTCGGATCGTGGCAAGTGATGAAGCGGAAAACCAAAAAACGTTATCCGTTGGAAGTGTTGAAAATTCCTATCAGTAAATCGGTTGATCGTCATGCCAGTAAAACAGTCCGACGACAAATGATTAAAGAGTACCCTCGTATTTCTCAACACGAAATCGACTTCAGGTTAAAAAAGCATGCCAATCGTTAATATTGATCGATTCAATCAAATTAAAAAAAAGGTCGCTGGCCTGATTGAATCATTGAATATTGTTAATACTTATACAGATCGCTACGTAGAAACTAAAGACAGCCGGTTTGCCGTTGTTTATTTTGGTGAGTGGACAGAAGAGCAAAGTGATCTGGAAGAGACAGAAGTAACAGGCAACTTGTCTATTCAGATATTTGCCAGAAACGATGATGAACTCTCGGAAACGGCAGCCCGTATTCGACCAGTGCTGAAAGAGTTTGAAGAATGGCAGGATGAACACACCACTCTTACTGATTTTCGTCCTGTGGGTGGTGAGTATTTACCGGAGGAAGCGGGTATTCGACCGTCTATGATGTTGAATTACTCTGTTGTCTTTATTGATGGCTGATTGTTGGATAGCATGAATTTCTAAATATTAAAAAAGGAATTTAAATATTATGTTATCAATAACTCCCATTCTAATGCTGTTGTTCGCAGGAGGTGTTTGGTTTCTTCTCGCTGCATCAGCAGGGCAGCTTGCTGAGCGTTATGGTCGCAATTATTTCATCTGGTTTGTGTTTGCCGTAATTCTGTCACCACTGGTGGCCATTATTATGGTTTGGTGTATGGGGCCGGATGAAGAGAATCTATGCAAGCGATCTATTAAAGCCAAAACTCATAAGTTGTGCAGTCATTGCCAAGAATTGATGCGCAATAAGGCTAGATCCTGCAAGCATTGCGGATACACGGAATAGTGTTTTTTAATTAATAACTTTGTTTTAGTAGTAACCCAAACCCGCCTTTTTTGATGAAAGTGCGGGTTTTCTTTTAACTGGCTAAAGCCTAATACCTGAAACCCTGCATAGGAAAAACCATTATGGCTAAATACGGCAAAGTGTTTGTCTCCGCCACTGATTCGGAAGACAAAGTAAAAGCGGGTGTTGTTATCTCCATTGGTGAAGTGAACGAATCCAAAGCCATGGAAGACGATGATGATCTGGAATCCGCAGAAACGGGTTACACCAAACGCAAGCCCGGTTTGAAAACCGTGGATGACGTCTCACTGCTGATTCGACACAACAGCTCTGATCCCGGTGTTGCCATTCTTGATGCCAGCTATGAGAACAACACCACAGTGTTCTTTGAAATCCGTTATCCCGATGCTGCTAAAACCAACATGTCGTGTGAATGCCATGTAAGTGGTCGTGGCCTGAATGCTCAGGAAACCAGCACTACACGCATCGAGCGGAATTACACTATTTCCCCAATCGGTAGCCTGGTTGAAGGGGCTTGGACTGAATGAGTATTTTCGGTAAACAGGCCGGACTGCAATCTGAAGAAGTCGCGTTCAGGGGCGGCAAAGTTACCGTTCATGAAATCATGGACGACGACTACTTTGAATGCGTTTCCTTGCCCATGCAGGATGAAGATCTGCCGGACGATGACGATCATGAAAGCATGATGCGGTACAACCGTGCGTTCAATCTTCGGTTGATGGCGGTGTCGTTGAAGCAGTCTCTGAATCTGGAAGCCGACGACATTGTTGCTGCACTGAAGAAAGAAACCAGAGAAGCAACGGATCTGCTGATGGCGGCCACGTTGAAGGTGAACGGCATGGCTCTGGCAAAAAACTCCCCGACCACTTCTTCAGAGAAAGACTAGCACTGGCTATGGGTTGTTATGACCCTCCAGACATGCCCATGTCAAAACTGATGAAGTGGTGGCAGTACCATCAAGCAGAGCCCGGAGCCTTCCCCGGTAACCTGTATCCCAAAGCTTCGACCCGTAAAAAATCCAAAAAAACCAAACCGCAAACCGTAGAAGATCAACTGTCTACTCTTCGAGGCCTCACCCGATGACCAAAAATACAATTGTTACCAAGCTGGTGGCAGATGATGCCAGCTATGGCAGTTCTATTGATCGGGCAGTTGCTAAAAATAAGCGTTACCAGAAATCAGCACAGAAGACCGTGAAAAGCAGTGGTCAACTGGGCTCCGGTTTTCGCAGTGCGGCCACATCAGTAGCGGTTATTGATGGCCCATTGGGTGGAGTTGCTGGTCGTTTGGGCAGTGTGGGAGCTGCTCTGAACAGTACTGGTTTGTTGTTTGGTGCTTTAGGTATTGCCGTAGCGGGTGCCACCACTATTATGGCGAAAGCGGTAGGAGTGGGTGAAGAGTATGAACGGCAGCAGTTGCGTACTGCCGCACTGTTAAAAAGTACCGGATATGCAGCCGGTCTTTCAGCTCAATCCATGGAAGATCAAGCACGCGCTTTGGCTCTGAGTACCTTAGCCAGTACTGAAGGTGTGCGAGATGCTCAGAATGTTCTGACATCGTTCCGCAGTATTTCCGACTCGAACAATAAAATCTTCAGCCGAACCTTAACCATCGCTCAGGATATGGCGGCTACATTCGGCGGTGATCTGAAAGGTGCAACCCTGCAACTGGGTAAAGCCCTGGAAGATCCCGCTAAAGGATTGACCGCACTCAGCCGTTCCGGTGTGTCGTTTACCGATACTGAACGGGACATGATTACCAGCATGTTCAATGCCGGGCAGGTTGCTGAAGCTCAGGGACTTATTCTTGATAAACTGCAAAAGCAGGTAGGCGGCGCAGGTGCTGCAGAAGCCGGTGGATTGTCAGGAGCAACCGATACTCTGGGTCAAAAGTGGGACGAGTTATTAGTCTCCTTCAATAATGCGACCAATGCTGGACCCGGTGTTAGCAAGTTCCTCAATAATTTAAGCGGTGGCCTTGATGGCGCAGCCCAGCGCGTAGAAGCCGCTCGAATTCTTGCTGAGTCCGGCAGTGAAGCAACAGTAGACCCCAAAGCAAAGGCCGGTATTATTGCCAAGCCTTGGGAGCTGGCAATGGATCAGGTTCGAGAGAGCCGGAAAACCATCACTCAGCAGATCCAAAAAATAGAAGCATTGCCAGCTATCAAAGGTCAGGCGGCGTTTGTCACCAAAGAGCGTGAACAGCAACTTCAATCACTGAATAAACTGTCCGAGAAATACCTTCAGCAATACAATCGCATCTTTGATCAGTACGTTAAAAAGCCGGCTCAGGATCAACTGACAGCAGACAAGAAAGGTCTGGAAGCCCAGAACGAACTGAAGCTGCAAAACCAAACCGATCAGAACGCTAAGCAATCAAAGAAAGACGCTGACGCTCTGGCCAAGCAACAAATGCATTCAGCCAATTTGCTTACAGCTCTGGATCTCCAGTTAGCTTCGCAAGATGGCAAGCTAACTATGGCCTATGAAAAACGGCAGAGTCAGATCAACAGCCTGGCTTTATCAGAGCAGCAAATTCAGGCAACGGGTTACCAATCCCTTGAAGCACTGCAGACTGAATACCTAGCCAGAAATCAGCAGAATTATGACGCGGCCCAAGAAGCCAAAAAGCTGAAAGAGCAGGAAGCCTTAGACAACGAACGACTGAAAGCGTCTGAGTGGCTGGTGGAATTGCAAACCCGCAATGCTACCGAGCTCGAACAGTTTCGACTACAGAAAGAATCCGAACAGCTGGTGGCCCAAGAGTACCTTGAAAAAGGATTACTCATGGACGAAGAGTATCAGCAGGCCCAGTTGGAAATTGATAAAAAGTACGATGCGCTTCGCAATCAATCACAACTTAAACAAAAACAGATGATGCTCAGTAATGCTGGAAAGTTGTTCGGCAGCATGGCGGATTTAACCGGTGCCTTTGCTGGTGAGCAGTCCGGTATTTATAAAGCCATGTTTGCAGTGTCCAAAGCGTTCGCCATTGCTGACTCTATTGTGAAAATTCAGCAGGGTATTGCCAGTGCAGCCGCACTGCCATTTCCAGCCAATATCGGGGCAATGGCTACAGTAGCCGCACAAACAGCCAGTATCGTCACTACTATCAGTGGCACCCAGCTGTCAGGTATGGCTCACGACGGTATCGATTCAGTACCGAAAGAAGGCACCTGGTTGTTGGATCGTGGAGAACGAGTTGTTGATTCCCGCACCAACGAGGACTTGAAAAGCTATTTGAGCAGCACTCGCTCTGCCAACCAACCCATCCAGCAAATCACCTTCGCACCACAAATCGTTGTTGAAGCGGGCGCCAGCCAAAGTGACGATGAAGAGCTTGGCGAACGTTCAGCTCAGATGGGATACAACATGGTCCTTGAAGACCTTCAAACTAACGGACCGATTCGCCAGGCATTGGGATAATTATGGCAACCTCACTTATTGCGTGGCCAGCTGATCTGGTCCCGAACTCTCAGCAATTTTATCCGGTTTTTAATACCCGTCAGTTTAAATCGCCGTTCACGGCAGCCAGCCAGACCATGGAGTTTCCCGGTTGTGCCTGGCACTGCCAATTGTCGTTTAAAAATCTGGATCGAGACGAGCTCCGTACACTGGAAACATTCTTGATTCAGTTACGTGGCGCCTCCGGACGGTTTCGAATCGGTGATCAAGCGAACAGCCAGCCTCGAGGACTAGCGCAAGGAGCACCCGTAGTAGACGGAGCTAATCAAACCGGCAGCGCTCTCACTGTTTCCGGCTGCACACCCAATCAGAATTTTCTGCTGGTGGGCGATTACATCACCGTTAATGACGAGCTGAAACGATTGATTGCGGATGCCACGGCTAACAGTTCAGGAAGAACGACTCTGCGTTTTGAGCCTAACTTCAGAAACAGTCCGCCTAATGGTGCGCCTTTGTTAGTGCGTAACACGTACGCCGTGATGAGGCTGATGGACGACAAACAAGGAAAGCCCAGGCGGATACCGCTCCATGCTTCCGCAACCCTTAGCTTGGTGGAAGATATTTACTGATGCTGAATTCTGACCTTAATGCAGCTCTGAAACGCAACACAGTGCGCCCGTTATTTCTGGTTGAAATCAGCTGGAAAGACGCTGTGACTCGAGCACACTCAGCACTGGGAGATGTGCACTTTAACGGTGAAACCTTCAAAGGAGTCGGTCAGTTTGGCAAGGTCTCGGTAATCAAGCAAAGTACCGGTAACAGTCCTTCCCGTTTAAGCCTGACCTTGTCGTCCTTTGATGACAGTGTGCGAGGTGAAGCGCTGTCAGCTCGTTATGTAGGCCAGCCCGTCAAACTCTGGTTAGCGGCGTTGGATGAAGATTATCAGATTGAAGCCAGTCAGCAGATCTGGCACGGAAGAATATCCGATGGCGGTGTCACCGTGGGTGCAACCAACCGGATTAATTTGACCGTGTCGAATCGCTTGGAAGATTGGGACAAGTCACGAGCGGATCGTTACACCGACGAATCCCAGCAAGCGCGTCATCCCGGTGATCGATTCTTTGTCTACGTGCCGCAGATGGCGGAATACCCTATTTTTTGGGGCAGTGACAAAGCATCCATTCCTTTGAAAGATTCCATTTAAACAGTCTACTCAAAGATCAGTTTCAGCATTTTCCCAATAAATATAAAGAAAGCACTGGCGGCCATCGAGAACAGCAAAAGTGTAATGCCTGCAGGCACTAATTTATTGAACTCTTTGTTGTGATAACTGAGTCGGATTAAAACATACAATTTTTGCTGCGCTATTGCTAAACCGGAAAAAAACAAACCCATGACCAAGATCCAGCTCAGATCGGCACCGATATAACCCAGAATAATTGACCAGACTATTGAAATGGTTGCTATCAGATCTCTCGTCATCCTTGACCTCCCGCTAAATTCCTAAGCTCTGAGTTTCAATATAGCTAATGAAAAAACAAAACTGGCCCTTACTGCTGGCTCAATTTATCGAGTCCCGCCGACACTCGCCCTTTGTTTGGGGAGAGCACGACTGCTGCTTGTTTGTGGCTGATGCGATTGAGCTCATATGTAACGTTGATCCGGCAGCGCCTTATCGCGGTAAGTACACCACTGCCATGGGATCGTATCGAGCATTGAAAAAATACGGTGACGGTTCAATAGCTGGCGCTTTGTCTGTCTGTTTTCAAGAAATAGCACCCTGTGATCTGGGTCGTGGAGATGCTGCGATGGTTGAAGTAGATGGAGAAATGGCAGCCGCTTTGTCCTTTGGCAATAAATTATGGGTAGCCGGTGAAAATGGATTGAACACATTGCTTCGTTCAAGCGCTATTCAAGCCTGGAGGATTGCCTAATGCCTCCTGTTGCTGCTGTTGTTGTGGCTGCTGCGGCTGGTGCGGCTGCAGTGTCAGGTGTTATCGCGGTCACTACCGCACTGATGGTGGCTTCGGTTGCTCTTGCTGCCAGTGCACTACTCAACAAACCAGAAATGCCTGGCGTTGGTACATCACCGTCTGATCGTAAACAAGTGATTCGTGCGGCGGCCTCACCCATGGCGGGTGTGATAGGTACATCGCAACTCAGTGGGGTACTGACCTTTGCTGAAGAACGTAAAGACAATGACGAGTTGCACCTTGCCGTAACACTGTCAGGCCACACCAAGGCCGCCGGTGAAAAGGTGATTGAAAAAGTTAACACGATTTTTATGGACGATCAGGAGATTCCATTAGGCTCCAGCCATAGTGGTAATGTTTTTGTCCGTGTGTACGACGGATCACAAACCAAAATCAGTGATCTGGGCACAGAGCTCACTCAGTTACCCAGCTGGCGCAGTGACATGATCGGCAATGGCGTTTGCTTTGCTCATATCCGTGTTCGGTACGATCAGGAACTGTTTCCCAGTGGTGTGCCTAACTTTGTCTTCGAACTGGATACCAAAGGGCAAGAGTCGTCCGGACAACAAAAAGTATCCCTGTCCAGTGATGCCATTCTGGAATATTTGCAACATCATTTCGGCGCCACAAATGACGAAATTGATTTTGATTCATTCGATATCGCCCGGCAGATTTGCGCTGAAACGGTGAGCAATGGCGATGGTGGCAGTGAATCCCGGTACAGCTGCAACGGCGCGTTCAACTTTGACGAGTCACACAAGCAAGTGTTGGACAAAATGCGGCACACCTGCGCCGGACAAATGAGTTATATCAACGGCCAGTTCGGTTTACGAGTGGGCGCTTATAATGGCCCTTCCGATTTTGTCCTCACTGAAGACGATATTATTGGTGATGTGACGGTTAAGCCTCAGCCCGATCGTCGCTCGCTGATCAATACCTGCAAAGGCAAGCACGTTTGGCCAGCCGCTAAATTTCAGGAAGTGGATTTCCCTAGAATCCAATCTGAACCTTTGTTGGCTGAAGACGGTGAAGAGCTGGAAAAAGATCTCAACCTTGAGTTCTGCCACTCCCCATATCAATGTCAGCGCCTGGCGGCCAATGACATCAGTCGGGCACGGTTGCCGGTTATTACTGCGCCTTGCAACATGCGCGCTTTTGAATGTTATCTCGGTCGTAATATCCAGCTGCACATGCCGTCTATGGGTTACGACCATAAAGAATGCGTGGTAGAAGGTTGGGAACTGAACCCTGAAAAAGGCGTTACGCTCACCCTCCGGGAAGACTCGCCGGAAGTCTGGACGGACATAGTGGGCAAAGTGCCTGTATTGCCCGCCAATGTGAACCTGCCCAACCCGAAAGAATGCCGGGCTGTGCAAAACATTCAGCTGATTGAACAAACCGTTGACGGTGTTTGGGAAGCAAAGCTGAACTGGTCACACCCGCATCCTGCTTCAGTGTACAAATACAAGGTATTGTTTGAAAAACAGGTGAACGGTAACTGGCTTGACGTGTTCAACGGCTCAGTAACCCCACCCACATTCACCGTCACCAACCCGAACACAGGCAACTATCGACTCAGCGTAACCGCCGTTAACCGCTTTGATGTTAGTTCAACGACAGTAACCCATGCCTTGTCAGTGAATGTACCGGAAGTCATCCTCACGTCATTGGTGGCTGATGTGGACAATAGCGTCTACCCAGCCAGTGCTCTTGTGGTTGCTGAAGTTATGGGTGCCGCCAGCTTTGCGGCTGACAGTGTCATCTACGAATCAGAAACCAAAACCGCCAGCAGTGACTGGTTGCCCGTGGGTAAAGGCACAACAGCCAGTTGTCGTTTAAGTGGTCTTGATGCCGGCCTGCATCAGGTGAGAATGAGAGCCACACCGCCTTACGGCGAAACTTCACCATGGGTTCAAACAGCCTTTGAAGTGTTCGCAGCCGATCAACCAACAGATATGGTGTTCTCACTGGACAGCAGTCACGACCGTTGGGGATTTATCACCTGGGCGGGTGCGGGTCAAAGCTGGGAAATAGTGATCAGCAACAATCAGAATACCGTCGTCTGGAGCAATACCACGACTGAACGGCAGCTATGGTTCGATTGGTTAAAGCCCGGCGCATACAGTATTGCTGTGCGAGCTCGAGCCGGTTCGGTGATCAGTGATTGGTCCCGATTGTCTCAAGTGATAAGAGCTATTCCTAAACCCGCCAATGTGACCTTTGATACCAGTGCGGCCGGTGGTAACTCAACAGGCACCTTACGCTGGGAAACCATCGACCCACGACCACAGACCTACGATGTGGAAGTGATCGCCGATGGTAAAAAAGTGTATGCCAGCCCCAGTTACGAAACCAGCGAGCCTTTGCCGGTGCTCTTGCCTGGTAACTATATTATGCGAGTTCGTGCTCGTTGGAATACTCAGCTATCTAACTGGGTCAGTGTCAATTTTGGTTACAACATAGCACCCGCTGATATTACAGGCATGCGCTTAAGTGGGCTGGGTAAACAGGCTCTGCTGAGCTGGGACAAGCCCGGCGAAGATGTATACGGTTCCGGTTTTGTGCAAGTGCGCCATACCCATAAAACAGGCACCAGTGCCAACTGGGAAGCAGCAGCGCCACTCACCGATAGGCTACCCGGTAACACAACCCAAATCGCTGTTCCTTTGAGGGACGGTACCTATCTGGTGAAAGCCGTAAACAGTACCGGACTCTGGTCAGAAGTGGCTGCAGCCGTGGTGTCCAATATGGCGGACTCTATCGGATTCAATCGTGTGGTTGAACGTGTTGAACCTGTTACCTGGCCGGGTCAGAAAAACAAAGCCTCAGTGAGCAGCATATCCCTCACGTTAAAAGAGTCTGCCGCCAATAATAATCCACCGTCATACCGTATGAATGACACCCTTGATCTCGGTGCTGTTTTCACAGCCCGTATCACGCTGGAATGTGACGGCTCAGTCTACGAACAAGACCTGATCGACGACCGAACCGACAACATAGACAGTTGGCCGCGGTTTGATGGAGCCACGCCGGGCAATACCAGCCTGCAGTATTTCATCAGCCAGACCGATGACGACCCCGCGAGCTCTACAGCCCAATGGAGTGACTGGGAACAGTTTCTGCTGGGTGAGTTTCGTGCTCGTGCTTTTCGCTTACAGGTTCGATTGGTCACTGACAGTAACACCGCTGTAGGCACTATTGCAGGGTTGAAGCTGGTGGCCGATGTGCCGGACAGAACTGAATCGCAGAACAATGATGCCATTCCCGCCAGCGGTAAAACCATCGGTTATTCAAAAGGCTTTATGGCCACTGCCCGTATTTTTGTGACCGGTCACGGTCTCACGGCAGGTGACCACTACCAAATCACGCAGTCCACAAAAACCGGATTCAACATCCAATGGTTCAGCAGTGCAGGGGCTGGCGTTGCCCGTTCTTGTGACTGGCAAGCCATCAGCTATGGAGAGCAAGATTAATGGCAAACCCTCCTGATTTTTTTCTAGACAACCAATCCGGTGCGGAACTGCGGGCAGAGCTGAACCAGTTCTTCCAGTACATTCAGGAAAACATGCCCATTGCGGATGAGGTGGATTCTTTCATCACCAATTTGCAGACCAACAAACTGAATGGAAACGGCACTGCCGTAAACTCTGAGAAATTGGGTGGTCAATCACCAGCAGCGTTTGCTTCAAATCAACACAGTCACAGTAAAGACGATCTGCCCATTGCTTCCACTTCAGAGCCCGGGTTGGTCGAAATTCTGGACAGTGTCACCAGTGCCAGCACCAGCAAAGCCGCTGCACCTAACAGCGTGAAGCAGGCTATGGATAAGGCCAATTCAGCAAAGGGGCGAGGTGATGCTGCGTATGATCGAGGTGATGCTGCATTTACCAAAGCTGAAGAGATAGGCGATCGAGTAACTGCCGCTATGCCAGCCGGCGCGATTATTATGTGGGCAGGTACAACAACTCAGGTTCCTGCTGGCTTTCAACTTTGTAATGGCTCCGGCCAAACCTCTAACGATATTCAGATTCCTGATTTGAGAGACCGGTTTGTGGTGGGGGCAGGGAGTTCTTACGATCCGGGTGATACAGGGGGAAGTAATAGCAAAACTACTAATACGACGGGGGCTCACTCGCATTCGGTGAGTGTGGGAAATACTACCCTATCTCTACATCAGATTCCCAGTCATAACCATGCCTTCAATACCGGTTCTCACTACGCAAATAACAACTATGCAGCTATAGGTAACGCCGCATATGGCGCACGAGGACGTACGCAACATACGGGTGGTTCTGGATCTCATAGTCACAGTGCCAGCAGTGGTAGTGCCGGTAACCATGATCACTCTGTTGATGTGCGTCCCCCTTATTACGCGCTCTGCTACATCATCAAACTCTAAGGAAGGAATAACGTATGCACCTGACAATAGTTGTCCCTGATCAGCTTGTAGTTATTGATGGTTATCCTCTTGAAATGGAGTTAAGTAACTTCTCTCTACCTGACCAACTCCATGCACTGCAGTGGTTGGATGACCAGGGAGAAGAGGAATACAACGACACTTCATTCAATAAATCCATTCAAAGCTTGGAGAATTATCAACTCATCATAAACGAGCATGACAGACTCAAAGTAATTGCCGAAACGCCACCACCGCCACCAACGTATCAGGAGCTGATAAAGGAATACACTGGCAAACTGGATGGTTTTGCTGACTCTGTCCGCTCTCGCTTTCTGCCTGGTGGCACGTCCATTGAGGCGGAATACAAACATGTCGCCGGTCAGGCTCGAATCTTTTCAGCAACAGATATGACAAGCCAGCCGCCTTCTGGAGTCGCAGATCATATGCGCCGCTATAGCGTCGATGCTGAAACGGCTGTTGCTCAAATCCTTGGAATGGAAAGTCAATTCATGAACATTCTGGACAGTATTCGTTCTCTGAGATTAGACGGGAAAACAGCACTGGAAAGTCTGCCGGATTCATCGGATGAATCAGCGTTCGAGGCTGAGTATCAGATCTGGCATGACCAGATGGATCAATTTAAAGACCAGGCTTAAAAGAATGAAACTGGATACTAAAAAAATAGATACGATTCAAACCAATCTGAAAGCAGGTGCTCGCTGGTATGTTGGCGGTGTAGTGCTGGCAGAGGGCAGTGACGATAAAGCAGACCTGTCCAACCTGACCGCGAAAATGGAGTTCCGTGACGGTAAAAACGGCAAGGTACTGGCAACCCTAACCCATGATTTGGGTATCACGTTGTTGGATGGCAGCAGTGATCATAATTATGAAATAGATCTATCCAGTGTTCTCAGTATGGGTTTTAACGACAGTGAGCTGGTGTTGTCAGATTTTTTTATTATGAATGGCGTAACAGCCTTCCCTATCTTTAATGTGCAGTTGCGAATCGAAAGGACTCAGACGCAATGGATAACTCAAACCAGCCCCAGCCCCTAAACCTCACTCCAGACACACAATCCATTACTCAGCTGAATCAGGGCATGCGATTACTGACTCTGGAAAACCGCATTCCAGTGGGTGGTGGAAAGTTCCTGACGTCTGTTCAGCTAACGGATGACCTTCAATTTCTATTTGAATTAAGTGATGGGTCAACGATTCTTACTGCGCCTCTGGCTTTGGATTCATTGATTCCTGCTCAGCCAACGTTGGCAGATTTGAACGGTTTAACTGAACAGCAGATCGATGCGAAGATTCCGACCATTCCTGCTGCTCAGACATTAGCAGACTTGGGCGGGCTATCTGAATCGGAGATCGATGCCAAGATCCCAACTATTCCGGCAGCACCAACGCTTGTCGCACTGGGTGGATTAACTGAATCGGAAATCGATGCAAAAATTCCGACGATTCCTGCTGCTCAGACATTAGCAGACTTGGGCGGGCTATCTGAATCGGAGATCGATGCCAAGATCCCAACTATTCCGGCAGCACCAACGCTTGTCGCACTGGGTGGATTAACTGAATCGGAAATCGATGCAAAAATTCCGACGATTCCTGCTGCTCAGACATTAGCAGACTTGGGCGGGCTATCTGAATCGGAGATCGATGCCAAGATCCCAACTATTCCGGCAGCACCAACGCTTGTCGCACTGGGTGGATTAACTGAATCGGAAATCGATGCAAAAATTCCGACGATTCCTGCTGCTCAGACATTAGCAGACTTGGGCGGGCTATCTGAATCGGAAATCGATGCAAAAATTCCGACCATTCCTGATGCTCAGACATTAGCAGATTTAGGTGGATTATCTGAATCGGAGATCGATGCAAAAATTCCGACCATTCCTGATGCTCAGACATTGGCAGATTTAGGTGGACTATCTGAATCGGAGATCGATGCCAAGATCCCAACTATTCCGGCACCGACTGATCTAAGCAATTATAAAAAAGCCTATCTGGTGGCCACTTTGCCTACGGTCGGAGAACCGGACGCTCTTTATCTTGTGCCTGAATCATGAGTATTTATGACGGCAACGGGGTGAAGCGGTTTCCGGTTCTCATCCATAACGGTCAGGTGATTAATTTGGCGGGTGTTTATTACTCATCCGGTACTACGATAGAACCGGTTTGGATAAAACCAGTAGTAGACGGGGGAGGTTCCGGTGCCGATCAGGTCACGCTGTATCCTTCCCTTGTTGAAGTCACCGGAGCTGGGACGGATTGGAATGATACCCAAAATGCCATAGGTGATTCCCTAGGCACTATTGCTAAGTGCAATATGAATTCTAGTGCTACGTCAAAAGAATTACGACTGACGGGGTTGTCTGCTGGGGTACCTGGTAATGTGACTATTACAGGTATTCAGGTCACTTTGGATATAGCGCCGGATTACACAGGTGATGATGCTCAAGGTGAAAAAGTCATGCTATTGGTGGCGGGTAATATCGTTGGCATAAATAAAACATCGAACACGCAAACATTAGCCACGGGCAACAAAGGTAATATCACGGCTAGCAGCTTCGGTGGGGATTCGGATCTTTGGGGTAGTGTGCTCACTCCAGCCATTGTGAACGCTGCTGATTTTGGTGTATTGATTCAGTTGAAAGCGGTGACTGGTTATGGGTGGACCCAGTTTCAGCGGTGTACTGTGGTTGTTCATTATGCGGTGTGATTGTCCTGCATTGTTTGGCGAGCAAAGAAAAATCGGGCGAGTAACACCGGTTATTCTGAATACTTCATATGATATGCAGCCGAAGCGACACGATTAGCATTAGCCGTCATTCGGCGATTGACTGTTCGGGTCAGTCAACTTGTTGGGTCGTTGGCTGGTGGATTCTATGCCGGTGCAGGCGCGAAGGGATTGGATTGATTCAGGCTCGTGCGTTAGCGCCAAAGCCGCCACGAAAAATAACCCTTAAGACATTACTGACTATTCCAATATTTTTCACATTACGAAGTCATTCTTTCTGAATCATAATGAAGGCTGGGTAATTTAACATTCCAGCTAGGATAAATATCTGGCAGAATATTTTCAGGGAGTAAGAAAAATAATAGGAAGGATTCATGGAAATTTTTGAAAAAGCTCTTGGCTGGGCTGCAGGTTTTGTGGCTATTGGCGTTGGTATTTATTCATTCTATTCTTGTGGAGTATGGCAGTTCAGTCTCAGCTGCCTAGGTTTGAGTTTCATTGCTATTCCGTTCACTTGGTCTTGGATTGAACAGTTCTCAGGATTAAGAGGCTTCAAAGCCCAGTGTATGCTTTTTATTATTGGATCCATGATTTGTTTCGGTACGTTGATTCATAATCTTCCAACAAGTTAAATACCTAATATTATAACTTGGGGATTCAGTTTATTGAGAGTGATCAATGATGCGTTTGAGTATCCGGTGTTTGATAGCACCGGAACCCGAATGCAGTCTATTGCGACTAGTATGAGTTTTTTTTAAACGTTAGTTCACGTTTCCCAGCTTCGGCTCTTCATCATCCAGATCCAGCGACTGTTCATGAGCGATAGCGCTTTCTGTTGATCTGCCAATAACAGATCTTCCAATAACAGATCTTCCAATATCCAAGAGAGAATTCACTCCTTGAACTGTGGCGGCCTGCATAGTGATCTGAGCCTGTTGTTGAGCGCTGGTGGCATTGTGTGCCGAATTACCTAATGCCTGACTGGTGGAGATAAGAAGATTCCCCATAGCCATGGTCGGTGTTTCTCCAACTACTTTGGTATTGACTTGTGTTACTGAATCGGTGATTTGTTCATTCACTGGCATGGCTCTACTCCTTGCAATCCATGTGACCTTTTCAGGTTAGCTGTTCAGACTGATGAGAGTAGTGGTGGGTGATATCTGGTGATTTTTTGCAGACAAAATAAAACCGGGCTGAAAGGATGCAGCCCGGCTCAAAACACTTTCATACAGTGCGGCATTGCTGCCACACCTTCACTCTATACCGGCTGGTGGTTTTCTGTCAGTTTTTGCAGACGAACCAGCTCGTTCTTCAGAAGATCGGTCGGCAGCTTACTGCCCAGTTTGATCCACTCTTTCATACTGCTTTCTATAAACGTTCTGCCAAACAGCTCATCCAGTGTTACCTCTAGAACGTGGGCCATTCGAACCAGTGCTGGCCAGAAGCGAAGAAGAGCGAAGCTAAAGAAATGTCGCAGCAGCGAGTTCAGAAGGAAGTGGATCGGTTTAATCGGGAGTATGGGCAACTGATTAATGAGTAATCAGGAAAGTTCGCTCTGTCTTGTGCAGGGCTTTTCATTATCTGTTTTCAGTGACCCACTTAATTGAGCGCAAAAAAACACGAAAACGACACGATAAGTGTAAATTTCCTCTGACTAATTGCTTACAATCTTTACGTTCAGTTGTCACATATTGAGGATTTCCGGAGTTTTCTCATCCTTGCGCACGATGCGCAAGGATATAATAGTTCTGTAGCCCTTTAATATTAGTAAGTTTTATATATTGGCATGATAATTAAATTGTTGATTTTTAATTTAATTAAATTAAAAAATACACGCCACTTATTGACGAACTTCTGAAAAAGTGAATCAGATTTTTTTTCTTCCAAGGCGGTAATCTTTCTGGAAGAATTGCCGCATCTTGCAGCAAAGTACTGCTGAACAAGAAGGTAATTTTTTTGAGTTGAGCAGTGATAAAATATTTCGCGTATTTTTTCAGCGAACCCTATTGCCAAAAAAAACAGGTTACTAATAATGCGGAGAATGATCATGCATAAACACATTGACCAGATTGGCCAGGTAATCAGTGAACTACTGAAAGAAAATTCGAAGAGCTCGCGAGTACAGAAGTGTATTCAAAAACTAACTAGCCTGTATTCAGATCTGGAAAAAGCAGATCTAGAAAAAACTAGCAGAAAATAGGTTTTACAATTCGAAACAGAAAATTTACAAAAAACTCAATTGAGCGGGAAAAGTTTTTGAATTCGAACGAAGTATAGGCGAAGTTGATTTATACATCATGTGCAGTATATACAGTCATTTTTGACCGGCTCTATATATGACTGCGAGAAGCCTATTTTGCCATGTTCGGCGATTAACTTACTAAGTTCGAATAATTAATAGCGTTTTTGAACTGTAAATAAACTTGATGAATTATGGCTGATTCAATTTTATCAAAAGTAACCAGGTTTCTTTCGGTATTTGTTTCTGTATAGAATGAAAATAGTTGGCCAGTAGTCAGCTGAAAACAACAAGGGCCGCAAGGCATAGTACTTTCCGAACTTCGGAAGACGGCTTCTTATGGCCTTAAGAAATGCGCTGATAATCGGGAAAAGGATTTTCCTCAATACATTAGATTACCGACAGGATAGGAACGCTAACTTAGTGCGTAGGGCATGACGTTAGCTGTCACCTAGAGGAACAGATATGAAATCAAGAAAAAATAATTTCGAGTACTTTTTAAGTGTAAGCGGTTAACTCTAACTCGGCCTAAAGCCCATATCTGGGTGACAGGCTGAACAGGTGGAAACTTTATGAAGTGATGAGTATATGAAAAATGGATTTTGTTACACAACAAAAGTACTGTATATATGTACAGTACAAATTGGAGGGGCTCAGGTTGAGTAAGCTGTTGGAAAATGTACAGAGTCAGAGTGACTGTCTCAGTAAAGTGTGTAGCGTTAAGAGAGCTTTGCGCCAGGCAGCCAATAATCCCAGCATAGACAGTGCCGATCGTGAGTTTTTGCTGTGCTGTGCCTCTGAGCTGGAAATAGCAGAAATGGAACTTGAAGAAACGCCAAAAAGAGTCCGAAAAAATCTACTGGAACAAATAGAGAGAGCGATAAATGCTAATATATTCAATGGCTGTGACTGATATATTTAACAGATATAGATTGTATTTATGTTTATCATGACTCCATATTGGAGACTCGCGCGCCTATATTGAGGGCTAATCTATTGATTTCTTGAGCGGCTCTCTATACTATCCTTCCGTCGTCTATAACAAGATGTATAAGGAGTTGCCGACATGCCTTCATCTCTACGCAATACTGCATTCCCAACATTGCTTCATGTGATGTTTAAAGAGCTCAGAATTGAGCAAAGATTCTCTCAGGAGCAGGTAGCTGCTGCTTTGGGAAAGCAAAAAAGCGGTTACGCCAAAATTGAGAACGGTCAAACTCAGTTAACGCTCAATGCGCTCAGCGAGTTATGCGCTTTCTATGGGCTCACTGAATCCCATGTCCTGCAGAAAGCCCGAGAGTATCAGCTAATAATGGGGTATCAGGGCTGGGTATTTTATAAGGCCCATATGAAGGGTGATCCAACTATGGGCATGCCGGGCGAACAATGCTTAAACCGAGATCATGATCAGCTTTTAACACTTTCCCTTGAATACTACGCTCTGACGAGCATCAGCGGCCATAAGCCGTATATGGCAGCCGAGTCTCTGACAAAGTCTGGTGCAAAGTCGGTGATGGATGGTCCGATTATCGATAAAACAGGCCAAACCATTCTTCCTGATATATTTAATTACGCCATGGATAAGAAGTATCGAGAGCATCTGAGACAGGGCAAGCAATAATCAATCAATCAAACAGGAGGGAGTTGGTTTGAGTCAGTCAGCGAGTATTAATCAGGATCCCGTTTGCAGTATTGCCCAGGTGAAAATGAAGTTAAGAGGGTTGCTCGGTCATGCCTCCTTGACGAATCAGCTGCATGAATACATTGCACTGTGCGCCACTGAACTTGAACAGGTGGAGACACTTATGGAAGCCGATCCGGCCGTAAAGAAAGCAAAAGCCCTGGCTCTTATAGATAACGCGCTCACTGAGACGCTCTTCAGCCATAGTTCCTAGCAGGGCAATTATTCAAAACTTGCGCCACCAGCACAAGCCGCTTCAAACGTTAGCGCCAGAATATTTGCTCGATTCACGCTTGTGTCGGACTGCTAATTGGTAATACCTTGTTCCTAATATACAGTTTTCAGTATCCTGTAACTCACTGAAAATGAAGGCTCTTTTATTCGCATCTTATTAGGAAGTATAGTAATAACTTGTTGATGTTATTGATATTTTCAAGGGATTCAAAATCCCCCGCCTTTACGGGCGTGGCGGTTCGAGTCCGCCCATCGGTACCAGATTTAAGAAGGCCTGAAACGTTAGTAAACGCTTCAGGTTTTTTTTTGTTTTCTAGTTTAGTGTACTTACTGGTGTACTTTTCTCGTGCTGTACCCAATAAGAACTCTCTAAACCAATTCAGCTTATATTATTGGGTAGAGCAGTATAAGCCTCCTTCAGTGCTCGTTCTTCGAATGCCGCATACTTTTCCCCCTCTTGCATTTTCTCCCATTGCAATAAATCCTCGATATGAAATCGAACCAACTTGGGTCCAAATTTTTTAGGCTTGGGGAATTGCCCATGATTGATCCAATCATAAACGGTTGATGTACCCACGCCATAACGAATACAAACTTCACGAACCGAAAAATAAGCTTTCAACGAACTGTCCATAAATACTCACCAGAAGATAAAACATATATTACGTACGAACCATTTTTTTGGTCTACATTTTTCTGCCACTCAAAACCAAATAAGATCTGAGTAGCGGATGTCATCAATAAACCAGCCAACCGTGCACCAAAAGAAATAAAGATGACTTCAATTCACTCAATCGATCTATCACTGTATATTTTGGAAAGAGCTTCTCTACCGCTCTCGCTTCAATACCCAACCCAATGATTTCACCCCCTGACGACTCACTCCTTCTAATCAGATCCAGAACCACTTCTTGATGGTTCCTGTCCGGACTTCCATCTGTGATCATCATGATTAAACGTCGCTCTACTCTGGCTTTCAACACCTGACGTATCCCGTGCCATAACCCTGTCCCATAGGCGTTGAGTCGTAGCTATTCAGTTTCGCTAAAACCTCCGCCCTGTTTGTTTTATCAGCTTCAGATACGGTGACTTTTCCAACTTACGGTGTTGTTGAAATACCTGAATAGCCATTGCCTTGTTGAAGGCTCCAGCTTTCTAGATCCTGAGCAACGACTTGGAAAGTATCTTCCGGCCAGTCCTTTGCTGTGGATTCCAGGATGGATTTCAAAACCAGACATTCGTTGTCTGCGTTGGTTGATTTCGGGGTTTCAGTTTTACTGAGGCACCTTCGGATTGACCGGATTTATTCTGATTCTCCTGTGTTGGTTTGGAATCTAAAATATCTCCTTGTGCATCATTGGAATCAGAGTTTTTACATGACGGATGTTCTGATTTCTCCTCCTCATTTTCATTCTGTTGTGCATCCTCTGATTTAGTTGAAGACTCAGTGTTGGTTTTGTATGGAGTGGTTAACGCTGGGTTTTCAGTAGTCGCGTTGCTTTCAGTGGTTGAGCATTGGAGAAATCAGACTCCCAGACTTCCTGATTTATGCGAGTCTTTTGGTATTCATCTTGCTCAATCCATCCTTGTTTAAGAGCAACGTCGATAATCCGTTCACCTAATTCAGTAAACGAACTCACACCTTGTCGAAGTAGCACAATGTTGTCTGGTGGCTGCATAAGAAACAGAGCAGGATAAGCCTGAATATTAAGTGCGGGAGGGGGTGCTCGTTCAATTCGGCTTTCTGGCAGGCTGGGTATAATTGAGCCGTCTGTTGAAATCGGAATCAGTTCAAAAGCATAGTGTCGGTTAAACAGTAAAACGGTTTGAGCTTGAAGATGGCAAAGCCTGCAATTCCCCTGGTAATAAAAAACCAGTCCTGCTTTTTTTGCTATTTTTCTCAATACCGATTCTCTGGCTTGAGAGGCCATATCATCACGTACTTTTGCCGCAGCTGGTGATATAGGTCTTCTGACGTTTTCATCCAACATCGGATCGCTTTCAATCACCTGCTTTCCTATTCGTGCAAATCGTTCGGCTTTCTCTTTAACCAACCTGTCCAGATATAAATAATCACTGACGTTTTTCTTGCTGGGTTCGTCGATGGCTTTATCCAGATAGTGTCCGATGTTTTTTCTGATCCATGGAGTCGAAAGAGGAAGCTCTTTTGTTGTGGTGGGTGGTAAGTGTTCGGGCTCTGTATCAGCACCAGGCTCTGGCTCCAGAGTCGTTTCATACCAAAACCAGCCTTCCGAGTGTCGGTCAAACCAAGCGCTTTCGGCGGATACTGTGGTCGTGATGAGTAATAGCAGAATCAAAACAAACATCAGACGCGCTTCTGCCAGTTAGCTGTCCACCATCCCATGCATAGGGATGTCACCAGAGCCATAAAAGGGATCAACCACACTGGAAACGGTATCGGTACAATAATTAGGTATAAAAACAATCCCGGAATCCATCGGCAGAGTCTTCTACTCCATAGATTTCTCAGGGGGCTGGTGTAATGGAAGTCGTGGTAGCGAATCCCTCGGATTAAAAAGCCATCCAGAATGGCAGTGATTAATATCAAGCCCCAGAAAGGCAGACAAATCAGTAACAACGCCATACGTGAACACAGCTGAAGTATCAGGTTGAGCAGATTGTTGATAGCACTTCCGAAAAAACTCAATGCTTGAGTAAAGCCTTCTCCCATATTGCGGTCCGATGTTGTGTATTTCAGTAGAAAGGATTTGATACCAGAATCAACGAGGG
>SIHQ01000019.1 GCA_004762125.1 Oceanospirillales bacterium
GTTCTACAGGTTTCGGTGCGGGATGGAGCAGTCTGGTAGCTCGTCGGGCTCATAACCCGAAGGTCGTCAGTTCGAATCTGGCTCCCGCTACCACTTACTTTTTAGTAGAGAAAACGAACACGACAGTCTTTACCAGAGTCGAGTTCTACAGGTTTCGGTGCGGGATGGAGCAGTCTGGTAGCTCGTCGGGCTCATAACCCGAAGGTCGTCAGTTCGAATCTGGCTCCCGCTACCAATTTCAAGCCGGTTAATTCGGCTTTTATTTTATCTGGTCCCATGAACAGCGCCTCTTCCAGCATCATCTCCTCAAGCAATCCTGTTAAGACAGCTCTTATTGTCGAAGGCGGCGGTATGCGTGGTATTTTCTCAGCTGGCGTTCTTGATGCCTTTCTTGATAAAAGACACCGACAGTTTGACTCCTACTACGGCGTATCCGCCGGTGCTCTAAACCTGCTTTCCTATATCAATAACCAGCGCGGACGAAATCTAGAGATCTATACCGGTGCCTGCCTTGATCCCAGATTTATCAGCATCAAACGCCATATAAAAGGTGGCAACTTGTTTGATCTTGACTGGTTATTTGATCGCATCAATAGCCTGTATTTCGACCAACAGCGCTTTCGACAAAATCTCAAAGGTAAGTCCTTTAATATTGTCACAACCTGTTCCAATACCGGATACCCGGTCTACCACCAAATTGATGAACATTCTGATCTTGATTCGTTATTCAAGATTCTGAAAGCATCCAGTGCTCTACCCATGATCTACCGTCAACCTATTGATATTGACGGCAGACATCTGGTGGATGGCACCATGGCTGATCCGATGCCCATAATGAAAGCCGTTGAAGACGGGCATCAGCACATTATTTTGGTTCGGACTCGGGAAAGCGATTATCGAAAGAAACCCTCCTCAGGCAATCGCTTGATGGCCTGGCAGTTTCGAAAACAGCCCGAATTGGCTCAACTAATCAAGCAACAATATCGAATCTACAACGAAGCCCTTGATCAGATTAAAGAGCTGAAACAGCAAGGCATTCGCATCACTGAAATCGCACCGCAATCAAAACTTGCCTGCACCCGCAGCACCAGAAATCGTACTCGACTGGTTTCGGATTATCATCGAGGTTACAGCGAAGGCTATGCCTTACTGAACCAGCACATTACCACTACCGAATAAGCCTTACTGGGGTTTATTCGATTCCTTTCTTTATAGTCAATTTTTTACTTTCTCTTTAACCTCCTACACTGGCTTTCTTGCTGATCAACGCTAGTCTTGGTGTGAAAATTCAGGCTTAGGTTGCTGGCAGCTGATTATTCCAAACTTGGTTGAATCAGTTGCTTGCCAGTTATGAGGTTTGACCATGCCAAGGCAGATACTGGTGCCCGTTGCAAATGGCTGCGAAGAAATAGAAGCAGTTACTATTATTGACACACTGAGACGAGCCGGAGCCCAGGTCACTATTGCTGCCTGTACCTCGGATCACGTTCTGGACATCAAAGCATCCAGAGGACTTCACTTTGTAGCCGACTGTCATATCGAAAATTGCATTGATAATAACTACCACCTGATTGCCCTTCCCGGAGGCATGCCTGGTTCAGCCCACCTCAGAGACTGCCAGCCTTTAGCTGAAATGCTGGCACGACAACAAGCATCTGATCGATGGTATGCCGCCATATGCGCTGCTGCTGCGGTGGTACTCGCACACCATTCGCTGCTAGATAATGTCAGAGCGACATGTTACCCCAGTTTTTTTGATCAGCTTGAAGGCGCTCTTACTCAACCAGGTGACCCTGTAGTGGTTGATGCGAAAAAGAAAGTCATCACCGCTCAGGGACCCGGTTGTGCTATGGCGTTCAGTTTTGCTCTGATTGATGCTGTATATGGTAAGGATGCCTACCGACCAATAGCTAAACAGATGCTGGCGGACTGGGCTTTATAGCCATAACTCGAAGTGCTGACAGCAGACTGGCCTGACAGCACTTTTTTACAAAAAACAGGGTTTAGAAAAAAGCATTCTGGACGCTAGAGATATATACAATTGTCCAGAGGTATCTTCATGGAAAGCATCATCCTTCTTATCATCTGTTTCCTTGCTCTTTATCAACTGAGCGTACGCCAAAACAGAATAGCCAACCAACTGATCGCCCACACTTACAGTCGCTTTGAACGACGTTACAATAAAGTGACGTACAGCTGTCCGGACTCAGAAGTAGTGCTGAAAGATGTTCGTTCTATCCCGGGCATCCCAATGATCCCCTCTATACACTATACGGCGAAAGCCTTATGCATGACGGAGCAGAAAGAGTGGTTCTGGTTTGAGGCAAGCATCAAATTTATGAGAGTACAGTCCACCAACATCGTTCCGGTAAAACGAACCGATGCCAAAAAAGCACTTCAGGGTGAACATGAATTATTGTTGGAATTTTTTCCTGAAGAAAAAAATTCACAACAAAATTCTGATGTTAAACCGGAAACAACCAGTCAGTAGTTGATTCCGGCCATATCCAGATAAGACCTAGCTCATACCTTCAGCAGTGCAGAAAAGCACTACTCATTCCTTCACAGTATTTTTTCAAGCTTGTTCCATAGCTTCCGCTCTGAGATCTTTTCTCAGAATCTTGCCAACAGCCGTCATAGGCAGCTCACTGCGAAACTCGATATCCTTGGGTACTTTATAAGCCGTCAAATGCTCTCGGCAATAGGCCTGGACATCTTCTTTTGTTAAATCGTTGTCAGACGGTACTACGAACAATTTGATACGCTCACCAGTCACCTCATCAGATAAACCGATGGCTGCACAGTTTTCAACCCGGTCAAAACCAGATACCACATCTTCAATTTCATTGGGATAAACATTAAAACCTGAAACCAGAATCATATCTTTTAGGCGGTCAACAATCTGAACAAAGCCATCTTCTTTAATGATTGCCACATCACCGGTTTTCAACCAACCATCAGCACTGAGCACCTCTTCAGTGTCTTCCACCCTCCCCCAGTAACCTTTCATTACCTGTGGGCCTCTAACACAGAGCTCACCTCGCTCCCCGACTCCTACCGCATTACCATCCTCATCAATCGCTTTCAGCTCAGTACTGGATACAGGCAGCCCTGCCGTCCCCAACTGTGATGAAGAACCTAAAGGATTCATACAGACGGCAGGAGAGCACTCCGTTAAGCCATAAGCTTCTGATACATGGCAGCCCGTCATTTTCAGCCAGCGAACACCCGTTTCATGTTGCAGAGCGGTTCCACCAGAAAGCGTCTGTTTCAGATTGCTGAAGTCACATTCCAGAAAATCCGGATGATTCATCAGACTAACAAACAGAGTATTCAAGCCAATAAAACCTGTAAACGGCCATGGCTTCATAAATTTAATAAAGGTTTTGGTGTCTCTGGGGTTGGCAATCAAAACACTCTGATTACCCATAAACGGCATACAAAGCAAATGCACTGTGAAAGCATAAATATGGTAAAGCGGCAGTGGCGCAATAACAATTTCACTCCCCTCTTCCTGCACAGCCTTGCCCTCTTCATCATGCTGAGACAACATAGCTTTGGCCTGAAGCATATTGGCAATCAGGTTTCGCTGAGTCAGCTCTGCGCCTTTGGCAACACCAGTAGTACCGCCGGTGTACTGAAGAACTGCCGGCATATCACAGGTCGGTGGATTCTCAAGGGTTCTGTAAGAATAAGCCTCCCCTTTACTCAATGCTGCTCGAAAGCCTACCGCATTAGGTAGATTAAACGGCTGCACCATCTTTTTAATATGCTTGGCAGCAAAGTTAAGCACTTGGCGTTTCGGGGCTGGCATCATATCAGCTACACGAGTCACAATCAGATGCTCAATCTTCGTTTCAGGCAGAACTTCTTCAACCAAGTGGCCAAAGTTATCCATAAAGATCAGAGCCTTTGCCCCTGAATCATTGAACTGATGGAGCATCTCCCGGGCAGTGTACAAAGGATTGGTGTTGACGATAGTCAGCCCTGCCCTAATAGCACCATAAGCTACTATGGGATATTGCAGCAGATTCGGCATTTGAATGGCAATACGATCTCCTGGCTGCAGACTGGTACATTCCCGAAGATAATTGGCAAACTGCTGACTGTAGCGATCAACATCAGCAAAATTCAGAGTATGACCGATCCCCGTGAAGGCAGGCCTATCTGCATGGCTGACCAGTAATTCATCAATAATACTGACCAGATTTGGGTAAATATCAGGATTAATCGTATCTTCTACGCCTGCAGGGCGTTTACCCTGCCAGAAGGATGCTTCCATAATGCCAGCTCTCTTATTTTTCTTGTTGTTTTTTTTATCACTTATCCGGCATTAGCTGCTGTTTGCTATCCCAGACATTAGGTGTGTAACAATGTAAAACCCTGCCGGAGCAAAAGCTATTTTGCCAGCATTTTCCTGCTTTTTTATAGTTTATTTAACGTTTTCAGGCATTTCCCCTCAATAAATCATTACTGGCAATGATAAATAGTTTCAAATAGTCTTATAAAGATAATACTGCCAAGTCACTACCGGAATGGAAGCTGGTCATGAGTGAGTTTTACCTGAAAATTCTCTCGGGCAACCATCTGGGTGCCGAGATTCCTCTTGAACCGGGTCAACATACCCTGGGAAGAGGAGATGACAGCGATCTGGTTCTTTCCGACGCATCTCTGGCCGACGTTGAACTGACTCTGACCATTTCCGAAGAAGGTCAAATCCTTGTATCAGCCTGGAATGATGACGGCCTTCTCTACCTGAACGGCTTACCGGCTGGCACAAACTTTCCTGTCAATCATTTCGATATTATTACCTCCAGTAATCTTTTTTTCTCCCTCGGCCCTGCTGACAGTGATTGGCCAGATCAGCCTTTGCCCGAGTTGCAACGAGCCGAACCGGAACTGGGGCCTGAAAACGGCGATACTGAAACAGTCCAGCCATCAGAAGAGGACGAACAAAGATTTCTGGAAGAGCTCGATTTTCCTGATGACCGTGAGCCTTCAGATAATAAATCGTCAGCAAAACCGGCAGCCATCAGTGATCATGAATCCGTCACTGAAGACAGCGAGGATGAGAACGAAGATAATCCTTTCGCTGATATTGATAAGAAGTGGTTAATCGGTATTCCTGTAGGCATGTTGCTCATTCTGCTGTCAATCATCATTCTCAGCCTTTCAGGCTCCTCTGATGAACCTGACTTGGCCGACTACCTGCAACAAGCCAAGAATGTCAGGGCAGAGTTGAGACAGAAAAACGTTAAATTGAAAGAACTACCAGACAAAAGCATTCTCGTGTCCGGTTACATCATGACGATCAATGACAAGCAGAATTTCCAGAGAAGCCTTCGAGAACGAGGTATTCCTTTTACATCACAACTTGTCATCATGAATGAGCTGAGGGTTAACGCCGACTTAATCCTGAAAAACAGAGGCTATAAGTCACTCAGCCTTGAACTGGATAACTCTCCTGGTTCGTTGGTCATGACCGGTTATGTCAGTAGTTCTGAAGAACTGAACAAAATTGTTTCGATGCTGAAGCAGGAGGTACATGGGCTGGTTTCTGTTGTGGATCAGGTCGAGAATCAAACTGGTCGAGTTAACACCTTAAAGTCCATGTTGAGAGAAAAAGGACTGGCACCGCGCATCCACCTCATCCAAAAACCCGGCGAGATTACTTTAGAAGGCCACCTACTGGACGATGAACAGGTATACAACCTGAATAATATCGTCAACACATTCAGAAAGAGATATGGCAACCGTCCTGAATTGAAGCTTGCCACAAAAAATGCCGGATCTCCCGGCAAGGCTGTTGGCCCCCTGAGCCCATCGTTGAGTATCAAGGGCGTCAGCATGGGTAGAGTGCCTTACGTAGTCATGGAAGATGGCGTTAAATACCTGATGGGAGCCAAGCTGGCCAACGGGTATATAATTGAAGATATCAATCTTGAGTATCTGCTGTTGACCAAAGGTACCAACCGGATCAAATATCGTCTTGGAGGGAACCGTGGCGAAACACAAAGCAAACAGTGAGCAGGTGCACCTTTCTGACCTCGAAGAGCAGCTTATCACCGATGATGATGGCAACCTTCGTGAGCAGTTGTTGAAAGATTTGGTGGATGAAGCCATGCAACTCAAATCCGAACAGGGTGCTGGACTGTCTCCTGACGAATTTGACCGAAACAGCTCTATGATTACTGCCATTCTGGCTGCTGCTGAAGTTGTCGAGCAGACCTGGAGCAAGCATCACGGAAAGGGTTGAACCCTGAAAGGAAATCACCATGAGTTCTACTGGCGGCGGCGGTAACACACAGAGCCTGAAATTTAATTTTGATGATGTTCAGGCCAAACTCGGTCAAACAGCCGAGACACTAAACAATGACTTATCCGCAAAGATATCGTCAATGGACCCTAACAACACTAAAGACATGGTCGAGTTTCAAGTCATGTTTAACAAATACATGGTGGTTGAAGGTTTGAGGTCGAGCATTATCAAATCCATCAAGGATACCTTACAGAGTATTATTCAGAAGCTCTGATAATAGACAGAATTAACAGGAGAAAATAACCATGGTCAGCGACGAAACCATCAAAAAAATTGCCGACATCGGCTTCATGGCTGCTACCAATGGTATGTCCAAGCACGCATTTGGTATTTTCTGTGCTCTCGAAAAGGTTCGCCCGGACAGCGTTTTACCCAGCCTTGGTTTCGCCACCGTTTTCATCAATAAGAAAATGAATCAGGAAGCGCTGGAGATTCTCCATAAAGAAGCCATGCCCAAAGATCCTGACAGTCCTGCAGTAAAAGCCTTTATCGGACTAGCCCTTATGCTGGAAGGCCGAAATAAGGAAAGTGAAAACACTTTAAGCTCTGTATCAGCTACTGGAGAAGTAGAAGCCAGAGCTATGGCTGAGGAACTACTGGCCGAAATTCGTCAGGGGTAAATCAGGTCTCGGACCTTATAGATTTAATTCCAGCCGCTTCAATAAGATATTCTTTCATCGTTGAATCAAGATCTCGCCCTGGCTGACAGTGATGCTTTAACCAGTCATCCAGGGTCATCCGGTAATTCTTGATAAATCGTTCAAGCAGCTGTTCACTGGATGCCAGCTTACCTACTTCTCCCATCAGTACTTCACAGGAATTAATTGAAAAGAAGTTTCCTGCAACCACCTGGGCTTTTTCTGTCGCTGTTACCCTGCTGCAACTGTGACTCAGAGGGATACGAGAAAAATAGGCATCACTCTGATCCATCAAAGACACATAGAAGCCGTCTGCCAACTCGCTTGTTGGTTCCTGCCACTGAGTTTCAAGCCATCGCTGACTCACCTCGGCAGTGCCAGTGATCCTTCGTGATATTCTACGAAAGTAATCATTCGTTTCCTGCAGTGACAATTGCTGAAACACCTTCTCAACGAATGTATAACGCTGCTGCTTTCTGATTGCCACGCAGTCCAACACCGGCTTATAACTGATTTCTTCCCGATTCAAGCGATCCAGTGACTTACACCAGATATCAGAATGATCAACTATGGCTCGAATGGCCTTTTCAAACCCTTCAACAATCTGCTCTGAATATTTTTCAGATAACGACGGCTGCTGATCATCAAAAGGATGACGATGGCCATCTTCTATAAAGTTGCTGAGTACAGGTTGAAACAACTGAGCTGGACTCTCTTGCAAACAACCATTTTCCAGTTCATGGCTACAAAAATTCATTCTGTATGTATGAAACAACTCCCAAATATCCAACAGACCAGTATGTCCAAGACCCGTTTCCCTGAGTCCTCGAACAAAAGCCCCCTGTGGATTATGAATTTCATCCACCAGCCGCATAACGACAGGTCCCTGAAGAGGTGCCTCAGCATCAATCAAGTAAGGAACACCATTACTGACCAACACATTAAGTTGATGAACATCGCTCTGTCCGGTCATTAAACAAAAACCTAACAAAGCACCCAGAGCCTTTTGATAATCTCCGTAACTGGGAGCCGATGATCCAGTGACCACATATTCTGTTAAGCCAAAATCACCCAAATCATCCTGCAAGGGAAGAATCTTATGAGAGGCCGGACAAGGATACTCATCCAACCATTCAGAAAGGCTGTCCATTAGCCCTCCCCTCCCTGTCAGGACAGCATCGACTTTCAGGTTTCGCTCCTTGTAAACAAGTTGTTCTCCATTATCCAGACCAAGTTTATAGACTCGACCTGACTGCTCTGAGAACAGTGGTTCGACCTCAAGAATACACATAGCTTTCTGATCAACAGTGAAGAAGAGAGTGTTAATTTCACTCAAATGATCATCAAACCGCGCTATTAAGCGACGGTACTGTTTCAACTCTTTTATAAATTGCCGCCTGCCATTACGAAGCCAGAAGGGATAACGTTCAGCAAGAACTGACAGTCCACCCTCTTTTTCAAGCTGGTTAAGAATTTGATGATAATCCTGAAGCTGATGCTCTTCTCTATACCAACAAATAGCTTGAAAGAGTCGACTGTCAAAATGCTCTACAAAAATCCGAACAAGAGATTGCTGACAGGCAACAGAACTATTAACCGAGGTTTTCAGGCAGTGGACAAAGTGATTGACTACCGGCTTTAGCATATTTGAGCGGGCAGCTTCAGGGTATACAACACCATTATCATCAGAACGATCGGGCAGCAAACATTGATAGGGGGCTTTCTTCTCCGCTTTATGATCAATAGTTTTCAACAGGTGGTGCTTTAGCATCCAGCCAAGAACAACACCTGACGTATTCTTATCTTCAACCAGAGCCTGCAGCTCTGCCACTGTGGCTCCAGAAACCGCTTTATAGAGAATGGCCCGTACAACATTCCTATCTAATAAAAACCTTAACTGTTTATAAATAGAGCCCTGCTCTGATTGAAGATACACACGCAGTCCACGATCAGTGATTTTTAACCAGCTTTCTGCCTCTAGGTGACGGGAAGGGTAATGACCGAACGCATCAAGGTAGGGAGTCCCGAAATTTCGATGCTTCTGATACTGCCCATCAGTGTTCTGCCCTAAAGTTTCGACCAGCTTATGGTATTGAGCCATTATTACAGGCCAGTCAAATTGTTCTTCTGCTCTGCTTCGTGCCGCTGAACCCAATTCAGCGCGAAGTTCCTTGTCACCAAGAAGTCTATCCAATGCATCAGTCAGTTGTTCAACATTGACCGCTGTACTCTGTGCCTCAAAAAAGTTAGCTGCCGGTTTATTCATAAGGCTTAGAGGACGGCTGAATGACTCACAGGCAATAGTTTGTGTCTCTATCAAAAATCCGGACCGATCATGCTCTATCAAATCTCTATGACCATTCCAGTCAGAGGCGATTACTGCCAACCTTGCTTTCATCGCTTCGAGAATTGATAGTCCAAAGCTTTCCTGAATATTGTCTGAAATTGAAACGAAAATATCTGACGCAGACAACAGCATCTGCTTACGCGGCTCATCAATAGACAACTCGAACCGAATACTGTCCTCAAGGTTCAGTTCATAGGCCATGGACGTCAGCATACGCACAGCCTCTGACCCCGGATCTCCCGCTCCGGCTATCACTAACTGAAACTCATGGTTTTTTTCTTGCTCAACCAAATTATTCAATGTAATCAAAAGCGGTTGAAGATCCGCTTTATCCGAAGCCGTTATTCGACCAAGACAGAGAATGACGGATTTATTTTGGTCAAGTCCTAGCCCGGCTTTTAGCTCGGTCTTCATTTCACTACTAACCGGCCCACCAAAACTATCCTGCCCACCTGTTACTGACATACCCAGCGGCAACAGAGAAACTTGTCCGGAGTACGGAATAGCAACACCCACAGAATCAGACAGTGATGCACTGGCCGCCGATAGAAGCTTTGCCATTACTTTCTGCTGGGAAGTAGAACTGCATAAAATTCCATCGCACGATTTAACAGGAGCCAGGATCAAATCTCGAGTTCTGGATAAAGTGGGATCATCACTGAGGCTGTGAGCCCTGCCTGTCAGAGGAAAGAGTTGGTCAGAGAACTGATTTCTTAGTTCAGCCAGGCTAGCAAGATGATGGTCACCTTGATGGAAAACGGTATAAGTGTGTTGGGCTAGGTAATTTGGAAGCTCGTTAATCGAGATCAACGATATCTTTTTATCCGCACCGTATTTCTGCATCCAGTCACAGTGATCTTCTTCAAATCTGGAAATCTGCTCAGGGAGAAAAAAAAGATGCAGTTGATCAAATTTACTGTAGCGAACCACTGCCCGTATAAAGCCTTCGTTGGCTCTTCTAAGACCATTGATATTGCTGTCATCGTATGAGTACCAGGAAACCAGCGCCCCAAAGAGAGATGAGCTCATAAACCCTCCTTCAAGGCATTATCATGGTCGGTGTTAAAGGCATGACCAGCTGATCCTGATTAATCAGATTGCTGTAATACTCAAAGTTGTTGGCAAATTCGGACAGGACTTCTTCTATCACTTCTTCATCAAGCCCTTGAAGCCCGCATGTATAATGAAGAGCAAGGGCATCCTGATCAGGCTCAATGGAAAGAATGACTCTCTGGGTTGTAGATAGCCCCAGATTTTTTTTCATCAGCTCTCTGAGCAGCTTTTCCTGATCACTAACACCAGCCGGCAAGCTGGTTATGACGCCATGGAGGTAGAAGCGACCATTGGCCTGAAAGCAGGTTAATTCAATACGGCCGTCAATAGTGAAGTGGTAGCGGTTTTCTCGGAAATCCAGTTCACCCAGCTCATTGCGCTGGGCAACTGATAGCATCAGTTGATCAAAACTCATAGCGTCCCTGCCTTGAAAAGAAATCCATTTCTTTTAGTTTAATCTGGTTTCAGATAATCAGTATTAAAACCTGAAACCTGAAACCTAATAATGCAGGAACAAATCAATCAGTGACGACACTGTTCAAGTGCTTTTGGCTGATTACAACCAGACAGCTTTCTAAACAACAGAATCAGAGCCACAAAAGCAACACCGGAAGCCAAAAAACCGGTTGCTTCAGAATCAGTAATACCCATTACCAGATAACCGACAATGGCAACCAGAGCAACACTGATCGCATAAGGCAGCTGAGTCACTACATGATCAATATGGTGACAGGAAGCGCCCGTGGAAGAAAGAATAGTGGTATCAGAAATCGGTGAACAGTGATCACCGAATACCGCTCCAGCCAGCACCGATGCAAGTATCGGCAACATCATAGCGATGTCCGCTGCTGCAGCCATATCACCAGCAATAGGCAACATGATACCAAAGGTTCCCCAACTGGTACCGGTAGCAAATGCCATGGCACCGGAAACAACAAACACAATCAGCGGCAGATAACCCGGATCAATGTCAGAGCTCTTGACCAGCCCTGCAAGAAACTCACCAGTTTCCAGAGAACCGATTACATCTACCAGTACCCAGGCCATGATCAGAATATATATGGCCGGCAACATGGATTTGGTGCCTTCAACAATGGCATTGACCCAGGTTGCCGCATCCAGCTTATGGCGAGTCATGCGCAGACCCGTAAACAACAGACCTACCAGACCGCCATAAACCAGAGAATTCACTACATTGGTATTCTCAAAAGCGCCCAGAACAGAAAATGCTGCACCTGCTTCCTCCAGTGCTGAAGCACCTGTCCAAATCAGTGAAACCGTCGTAGCCACCACTAAAGAAAGAACCGGCAACACCAGATCAGCAACAGTGCCCTTTTCACTGGAATTCATTGCTACTGAACCGGGAGGAGTACCTTTCTTGCTGTCATAAAGCTCACCTGCCTTGGCACGGCGCTCATGGATACGCATCGGGCCAACATTGAGATCCATAGCGGCAGTACAGATGACCATTGCCAGAGCAAACACAGCATAAAGGTTCATCGGAATCATGGTCACAAAGGCAGAGATTGCACTGATATCAGTAATCTCATGAGCTACCAGAATGCTGCCGATCAAGGCGATGATATAAGCACCCCAGCTGGAAATGGGGGTAATCACACAAACCGGAGCAGCCGTAGAGTCAATCAGATACGCCAGCTTGGCACGGGAAACACCATGGCGATCCGTCAACGGGCGACCAATATTACCGACAGCCAAAGCATTGAAGTAATCATCGATAAAGATAATGAAACCCAGCAAAACTGTCAGTAACTGAGAGCCCTGACGACTTTTCACTCTCTGACGAGCCCATTCACCAAAAGCGCGAGCGCCACCGGATACATCGATCAGGGTAGTAATAATCCCCAGCATCATCAGAAAGAGCAGAATAAAAACACTTCCGGTATTCAGGCCATCTTCCCAGAATACTTCCAGAAAGCCTTTAGCCAGATATTCAAGTGTATTCATCAGGTTGAAGTTGGTCAGCAACAAGCTGCCAGTAATAATGCCTGCTCCCAGAGAAAGCAGAACATGACGGGTCACAATAGCTAAAACAATAGCCACAGCCGGCGCCAGTAAAGATAAAAAAGATTGATCGTAACTTATCAAGTCCATAAAACTGATCTCGTTGGATAAAAGCAGTGAAAGCGTCAGAAATTCCATTTCCAGACGTTCGAATAACTTTTAAGATGTCGGATCAGGAGGGCAATGGAGATAAACAGGAGTCTGGAATGATTGTAGAAATCGACTCTTGCTAATAGTCACTCAAACCTTGCCGGTAAGCAGGTTCTCGAGTAACTGAATCCAGTAGCGCTCCACAGTAAAAAACTGTGACAGTGATACACCTGTTAAATGCATCACCAGCAGTAAGACATGACAATCTTTTCTGCTTCGGCACCTTTTCCTTTCATCCGGCATATTGAACGTACAGGTTTATAAAATACTGCTGTTCAATGGAGTCACCCTGCTCCGGATTACTGATAAATGGCGCACCTCTACTCTCTTCTGGAAATCCTTTTTGGAATTCCCGGTAAAGAGGATCACAGGTAGGTACGTAGCGATAGATCCCTGCCACGTCACCCCTGATTAGGGGGTTATTATCCACAACAGCCAATGTCTGGCAACTGTAAAGACAAAAATCACCCTTATATTTTCTATTTATTGCTTATAAAACAGTAAATTAACCTATTAATCATTCCCACTCAATGGTGGCCGGTGGCTTACTGGATACGTCGTAAGTCACACGGGAAACATGCTCTATTTCATTAATGATTCGACCAGAGATTTTCTCCAGAAGCTCATAAGGTAAGTGCGCCCAACGAGCCGTCATAAAGTCGATGGTTTCAACAGCTCGCAAAGCAATCACATACTCATAACGACGGCCATCACCCACTACGCCCACAGACTTTACTGGCAGGAAAACAGCGAATGCCTGGCTGGTTTTGTGATACCAGTCAGCGTTGTGCAGCTCTTCTATAAAAATGGCATCCGCCTGACGAAGAATATCGCAATACTCTTTCTTCACCTCGGCCAATACACGCACACCCAGACCTGGCCCAGGGAACGGATGACGATAAACCATGTCGTATGGCAGCCCCAGCTCCAGACCAATCTTGCGCACCTCGTCCTTAAACAATTCACGAAGAGGCTCAACCAGATCCATCTTCATATCGTCTGGCAAACCGCCAACGTTATGGTGAGACTTTATCACATGAGCCTTACCGGATTTAGCACCTGCTGACTCGATAACGTCAGGATAAATAGTTCCCTGAGCCAAAAAGTGTACGTCTTTAATAGCAGTAGCCTGCTCATCAAAGACGTCAATGAACGTATTACCGATAACCTTACGCTTGGCTTCGGGATCCGTAACGCCTTTCAGTTTACCCAGAAACAACTCTTGTGCATCAGCACGAATAACCCTTACACCCATATTTTCAGCAAACATGGACATCACCTGATCGCCTTCCTTCAGGCGCAGCAGACCATTATCCACAAACACACAAGTCAGCTGATCACCAATAGCCTTGTGCAACAGAGCCGCTACAACACTGGAATCCACTCCACCGGAAAGACCCAGTAGAACTTTCTTGTCACCCACCTGTTCACGAACACGCTCAATAGCGTCTTCAATGATCTGGCCTGGCGTCCAGAGCTTCTGACAGCCAGCAATATCAATGACAAAACGCTCAAGGATTCGATGCCCTTGCTTAGTATGTGTCACTTCAGGGTGGAACTGGATTCCGTAAAATCGTTTTTCTTCGTTAGCCATGGCGGCAAACGGACAAGAAGGGGTAGACGCTGCGGCAACAAAACCTTCAGGCATAGACGACACTTTATCGCCATGACTCATCCAGACATCCAGACTCATCTGACCGGACGCATTGATGTGATCTTCAATACCATCAAACAGTCGTACTTTTTGTTCCAGACCAACCTGAGCATAACCAAACTCACGCAGGTCGGACGTAGCAACGCTACCGCCCAGCTGCTCCGCCATGGTCTGCATGCCGTAACAGATACCCAGAACCGGAACTCCGAGATCAAAGACAACCTGTGGCGCTCTTGGGGACTCTTCACCCGTAACGGATTCAGGGCCACCGGATAAAATAACCGCTTTCGGGGCAAAAGCCCTGATCGCGTCTTCTTCCATATCCCATGGGTAAAGTTCGCAATAAACACCAATCTCACGAACTCGACGAGCAATTAACTGTGTGTACTGGGAACCGAAGTCCAGAATCAGAATTCGTTCAGCGTGGATATCCTGTGACATCATTCTTCTCTAATCTTTCTTCAGATACAAAAACGGAACAGCTGATTTTTGCTCACCTGTTCCGCCAAATTCAATTTACCTACCACCATCAACCAACGCAGAAGCTATTAACCTACACGATAGTTAGGCGCTTCCTTGGTAATGGTCACATCATGGACATGGGATTCTTTCATGCCAGCATTCGTTACCCGTACAAACTCGGGCTTGATGCGCATGGTTTCGATATCCGCAGAACCGGTGTAGCCCATAGAAGAACGCAGACCGCCCACCATCTGATGAACAATGCCGCTAATAGGCCCTTTGTAAGGAACACGACCTTCAATGCCTTCCGGTACCAATTTCTCAGTACCATCTTCAGCACTCTGGAAGTAACGGTCACTGGAGCCGGAAGCCTGGGACATTGCACCCAGAGAACCCATCCCACGGTAGGCTTTGTAGCTTCTACCCTGAAACAGTTCAACTTCACCTGGTGCTTCTTCTGTGCCCGCCAGCATACTGCCCAACATAACTGTACTGGCACCGGCAACAATGGCCTTGGCCAGATCACCCGAGAAACGGATACCACCGTCAGCAACAACGGGAACACCCGTGCCTTTCAGTGCTTCCACGACATTGGCCACCGCAGTAATCTGGGGCACACCAATACCGGTAACAATTCGAGTGGTACAGATAGAACCAGGCCCGATACCTACTTTCACACCATCAGCACCGGCTTCAACCAGTGCCTTGGCAGCAGCACCGGTGGCAATATTTCCACCGATCACCTGCACCTGTGGATAAGTTTCCTTAACCCAGCGAACTCGATCAATAACACCAACTGAGTGGCCGTGGGCAGTATCAACAATGATGACATCAACACCGGCATCCACCAGTGCAGCAACTCGTTCAGGTGTTTCCGGCCCAGTGCCAACAGCCGCACCCACACGCAGCTGACCATGACTGTCTTTACTGGCGATAGGGTAATCCTGTGCTTTTTTGATGTCCTTTACGGTCATCATGCCAGCCAGACCAAAATCTTCATCAACGACTAGAACTTTTTCGATACGGTGCTTGTGCAACAGCTTGCGAACGGTTTCCTGATCTGTGCCCTCCTTCACAGTGACCAGACGATCTTTCGGCGTCATGATCTCGGCAACGGTTTTATCCAGATTAGAAACAAAACGAACGTCACGACTAGTAACGATGCCCACCAGGTCAGCACCTTCCAATACTGGCACACCGGAAATTTTATGATAGGTCGTTAATTTCAACAAATCACGAACATTGGCAGAAGAGTCAATGGTAATCGGGTCTTTCACCACACCACTTTCATGCTTCTTGACCTTGCGCACTTCGTTGGCCTGTTGAGCCACCGTCATATTTTTGTGCACAATACCGATGCCACCTTCTTGAGCCATAGCAATGGCCAGACGGGCTTCAGTCACAGTATCCATGGCAGCTGAAATAAGCGGTATTTTAAGTTCAATACCACGAGTCAGTCGAGTAGACAGAGAAACATCTTTGGGGAGGACTTCAGAATACCCTGGCAGGAGCAGGACATCATCAAACGTAAGGGCTTCTTGAGCGATTCTCAGCATTACCTGTTACCGATCCGACTATTGAATGGATGGATGGAAAGAATCGCCATGATTATACATCAGCGACCCATTCACACAAAGAGAAAATGCATTCAAATAAATTGATCGATATTTGAACGACTTACCGCCACAGTGGGTCAGTGATCCAATGAGTGGTACGATATCCTTAGCCAGCATCGTAACTCTTTATAAAGCCACCTAAAAAGCCATGTCTGATTATGAATAACCAAGATCTCTCTTCTTTTCTGAATCAGGAAGTCCAGCGTGACAACCAGCCTCTAACTGTTACTGAATTGAACAGTCAGGCCCGGCGGTTGCTGGAAACCCGTTTCGTCAACACTCGAGTTGAAGGGGAAATATCCGGCTTTGCCCGCCCGGCTTCGGGACATTGGTACTTCACTCTGAAAGACGCTTCTGCCCAAATTCGCTGCGCCATGTTCAAGGGTAAAAACCGGGCAGTTAAGTTTTTGCCTGCCGAAGGCAAACAGATTTTAATCCGAGGAAAGGTCAGCCTCTATGAAGGCAGAGGCGATTACCAGCTCATCGTTGACCACATGGAAGAAGCAGGCGTTGGCGCGCTGCAATGCGCTTTCGAAGAGTTGAAACAAAAGCTCGCTAACGAAGGCTTATTCAGCGTCGAGAACAAACGGCCACTCCCCGAACTTCCCCAGCACATTGGCGTCATCACATCGCCAACTGGTGCTGCTATCAGGGACATCATTGCCGTTATTGGACGACGGTTCCCAGCCATTCCGGTCACCGTTATTCCCACCTCAGTTCAGGGAAATGCAGCAGCTGATGAGCTGGTTGAAGCCATCACCTTAGCCAATAAGTCGAAGCTCTTTGATATTTTGATTATTAGTCGCGGAGGTGGCTCACTGGAAGACCTCTGGCCCTTCAATGAAGAAAGGGTTGCTCGAGCTATTGCTATCTCAGAGATTCCGACAGTCAGTGCCGTAGGCCATGAGATCGATTTTACTATTGCTGACTTTGTCGCTGACTATCGCGCGCCAACACCTTCTGCGGCAGCAGAAGTATTAAGCCCCGATCGCGAAGAATGGTTGAATCGCGTTTCATTTTTCAAGAGAAAACTGAATACATTGATTCAGCATCGACTGCAGATTTCAGCTCAAGGGCTAGACAGTATCAGTCTTCGTTTACGCAACCCCAAAGAGAAATTACAAGAACACAAGCAAAGACTCTCGGACCTAGATATACGTCTGCAGCAGACCGTCCGATTACAATTACAGAGACACCAATCAGGTTTGCAAAGATCTCAGGGGTATTTACTTCAGAATTCTCCCGAGCACCGGTTAAGTCAGATCAAATTCCAGCTTGAACATCGCTCCGAAACGCTCGAGAAAAGAATGCAGCAAACACTGGAAAAAAAATCAGCACATTTTCAACACTTATGCAGTCAACTGACAACCGTCAGTCCATTAGCGACTCTTGCCCGCGGCTATTCCATCACTCGCAGCGGTGATACGGTTATCACCAACTCGGAACAATTAAGCCCTGGTGATCCGGTAGAAACACTGTTCAAAGAAGGTAAAGCCAACATGAAAGTCATTAGCATTACCTGACTGTAGAGCTGGAATAATTTACACCCACCACCTTTAGGCGTTCAGGAGTGCTAACAACTCCTCACCCCTTCAAACTCATACGAAACAGTTGTACGTCGATATGGCAGGCGCATACATACAGCTAAATTTGTCTTTATTAATGACATGACATTTCCCGATTTATCGACTATTTATCACTCACTGATAAAAAACGAGATCGAATGGATACTTACCTTCTCTCCCAGTTCATGAGCCATGCTGCCAGCCGTTTTTCTCGCGAACTGACCGCCGACGAGGTCAGGTTGGTTATAGATACAGATCGATTACCGGAAGTCCTCCATCATCTCTGGGGGTTTACAGGCCACTTCTATCGATGGCCACAAACTCTGCTGTTAAGAGATGATCTTCCTGGTTCCATATTAAGTTCACTAAAAGATAACCTGCACGATGAGCTAGGTGGAGAAGCCGGCCTGCCTCATACAGATCTGTTTGCCAGTATGGCAGCCAGCCTTGATGTCATACTGCCATCTGCAGGTTCGCCTGGGACATTTATGGAAGAGATACTTACTGATGCCTCTACTCTCCCCCCTGAGCAAGCTATTGGTCAGCTGTTCGCTAACGAAGCCACACCTAAATGGCAAGGTTTTGTGGAAGTACTGAAAGACTGGCCAAACGCCGACATGACCTTTTTTGATATCCACTCAGGAGAAAGTGAACATTATCAGGATCTATTGACCGGCTTCACCATTGAGCAGTCACCTGCTCTGCTCAGAAGTACTATAAACTTTGCCATCATGCGCGCATGCTTTATGGATCAAGTAAGGCAAATTTTTCAGCAACAATCAGGCCAACAGATGAGAGAAGCTTGAAGCCTTCTTTAAACAGCTCAACAAGACTGGCTATCAAAGTTAATTGTATAGAATACTTGGACGGGGGATATGAGAGGGAAATGAAAGAACTGGATTATCTACACGGTAACTATTTATTTTTCCAATACTCTATTGGTCAGCAAGAAAAACAGAGCGGCGTACAAAAGACTCAAACCTACAAATGAATGGCCAACCAAATAGAATTAACATCAGGATCAGTCCATTCAACACGATGCCTGAAATGGGCAGGTAATAACTGATAATCCCCCGGCTTCATTACCACCGGCTGGCTCTGCCCTTCAACAAGCAAATAAGCTGTACCGGAAAGCAGTACAACCCATTCATTATGTTCCTGATCATACCACTCACCTTCAGGTGTAGCATGACCTTGGGAAACAATACGCTCAATCCTGACACTGTCGCTTTTAGCCAGAACCTCTATCAATTCTTCAGGAAGCGAGTCCGGAATATTTGAAAAGAGGTTCATGACAATCTCCAGTGTTATTTACTAAGGAAACACAACTCTATCAGAGCTCTGTATCATCCCAATACTTCAGGATGAGCTGTATTTCCCGCTCATCGCTGTTTAACGACGAGCCTTCTGTTTTTTATTTTTACCGTTGTCTTTTTTCTTACTTTTCAGCTCAATGGTACGACGCTTGTGAGTCACTTTACGCTCACCGTCACCATGACTCTTCTTATGAACCGCCTTACGCTCGGCAAAAGGGTTCTCGGAAGAACGAAATTCAATTCGAATCGGCGTACCCTTGATCTTCAACACCTTACGAAAAGTGTTTTCCAGGTAACGTTTATAGGAAGCCGGAACGGCTTCTGTCTGGTTACCGTGAATGATGATCGTTGGCGGATTCATTGCTCCAGCGTGACAGTAGCGCAGCTTAATACGATGGTTACGAACCAAAGGCGGTTGGTGAATTTTGACCGCATCTTCCAGAATTCGAGTCAGTTGGTTGGTGGATAACTTCTTTGTTGCACACTCATAAGCTTCATCAATGGACTCATACAAATGGCCAACATTGGTACCGTGCTTGGCAGAAATCATATGAATACGGGCAAAGTTGATGAAGTCCAGACGACGGGACAGCTCTTCCTTCACCTTCTTACGCTCTTCGTCCTTCATGCCGTCCCATTTATTGACAGCAAGAACGACGGCACGCCCGGTTTCCAGAATAAAGCCCAGCAGATGCAAGTCCTGCTCCACAATACCTTCATGAGCATCCAACACCAGTACAACAACATTAGCGTCTTCGATAGCCTGAAGGGTTTTGATAACCGAAAATTTCTCGGCAATCTCATGAACCTTACCTCTGCGGCGAACACCCGCAGTGTCGATCAGGGTATAGTCCTGCCCCAAGCGCTCATAAGGAATATAAATACTGTCACGGGTTGTTCCAGCCTGATCATAAACAATGACACGGTCTTCACCGAGAAGGCGATTAACCAGTGTGGATTTACCTACATTCGGGCGACCCACAATACCGATTTTGATACCACGCGCTTTTTTCTCTTCATCCTCTTCTGCTTCTGCAAGCGCTTCAGCTTCTTCAGCGGTCAAACCTGTCGCTTTCTCCAGCACATCCTCGATCATGTTGCGTACGCCACGACCGTGAACCGCTGCAATATGAAAAGCTTCGCCAAAGCCCAGTACCGCAAAATCAGCTTCAGCCTGATCAGCATCGACGGTATCTGTTTTATTCAGAACAAGCTTAAAGTTCTTGCCTTTCTTACGCAGATGCAAGGCAATCATTTCATCAGCAGCGGTCAGACCAGCACGGGCATCGACCATAAACAGAACAATGTCTGCTTCTTCAATAGCTGCCAGCGACTGCCCAGCCATAGCTGAGTCAATGCCCGCTTCATCACCACTGATACCACCGGTATCCACGACAATATAGGGTTGAGAACCCATTTTACCTTCACCGTACTTACGGTCACGGGTCAAACCGGCAACGTTAGCTACCAGAGCATCCCTGGAACGGGTCAAACGATTAAACAGGGTAGATTTACCCACATTAGGGCGCCCTACCAGGGCAATAACAGGAACCATATTTTTCACTTCCACTCACTGCCGATACTGCCCGGCAGTGATCTGTCTTCCGTCATGGCTCCGGCCAGCAGTAACAAGCCATTAACGTCTAATTTATAACCCGATGTCGTTTATTAACAACACCTTGAAACAGAAAAAGGGCTGAACCCGTTCGGGTTCAGCCCATCTATTCAAATGATCCTTGTGGATCAGCTAAATCGGTATTACTTCTGCTTGAGTGCTGTTAACTCACCACTAGCATTCAACACATACAAATAGTCACCCGCTACGGTCAGTGGCGCTTTGATAGCACCGCTTACCTTGTACCGACCTGCAAGAGCACCATCAACCTGAGACATCAGATGTACATAGCCTTCCAAATCTCCAACCGCAACATAGCTGCTATAAGTTGCCGGAGCTGTCAGTTGACGATACTCCAGCTTGTCCTGACGCCAGCTAACAGCGCCGGATCGTTGATCCAGCGAACTGACATAGCTGTTTTCATCAGTCAGGTACAAAGAACCAAAACCTTCAGAAATCGTTTTGTAACTGGACAGCTCTCGAGTCCATTTAACACGCCCGGAATACTTATCCATGGCGGCTGCATTACCCTGGAAACTAACCAGAAAAATACTGTCACCGACAATCAGAGGCTGAGCCTTGATGTCCACCATACGCTCCAGCTCAGAGGTTCCCTTGGGAATAGAAACCCGACTAGACCACAGTGGTGCACCATCAGAAATACGGAACGCTTTGGCTTCGCCATTGGAAAGACCAACAAAAACGGCCTCACCTTCGATACGAGGAGTACTGGAACCGCGCAATGTCAGTGCAGGTTGTAGATTTTCCTGACGCCACAGCTGCCTGCCATCTTTCGCATCATAAGCCGCAACGGTATCGTCGATAGACTGAACAATCACAGTCTGGCCATTGGTTTGAGGAGAGGAAATCACTTCACTGCTGACCTGAATATTCCACAACAGATTACCATCGTTTTCCTTCAGGGCCAGCATTCTACCGTCAAGTGTTCCTAGCAATAACATTCCTGCATCTGCAGTAATACCACCACCCACTTTCACCTTGAGTTCCTTGCTCCAAAGCACCTTACCGGTTTCCCGGTTCAGAGCTGTGACATTTCCTTCAGTACCTACGGTGTAGATGACTTCTCCGGAAATAGACGGCACAAGACGCTCAAGACTGCCTTTGCTTCCTTCACCAATATCTCTGGACCATACTTCGGTCAACTGAATATCAGCCTTTAATTCAGTCAGGCTTTTTGGTTTACGCACTTCTTCCTCATCGGAAGAAAACATGCTGCAAGCCGTCACACTCATAGCCAGTGCAACAACCAGTGTCAGCCGGCAAATCCTCTCCATCATTCCCTTAGCCCTCGGCGGTCTTTACCGCAAGATCATCCAGCTTGAATTGCAACAGTGGTCGAGCTTCACCATTAACCTGAGCTGCATCCAGCGCTTTCTGGTAAGCCACTCTGGCGCTGTCTCTGTCACCTTTGGCCAACAGAGCATCACCACGAACCGCTTCAACAGTTGCGACAAAAGAAGCATCAGAGCTGGCTGCTGCCAGAACATCCAGTGCGGCCTGGGCATTATCCGCTGATTGACTCAGCAGCACACGAGCCAGACGAGTGCGAGCCAGCAGTTCGGTTTCCAGATCGGTTTTCTGATCCACAACCCACTGAAGATTAATCCGCGCTCCATCCAGGTCATTATCCTGAACCTGAATTTTGGCCTGCTGCAACATTGAAAAGGCCGTATAGCGGGAATCACTAAAATCGGCTTTCAGCGTTTCAGCAACATGCTGCACGGTAGACTTTTGCTGTTCAGTCAGAACCTGTCCCTGAGCACTGGCAGAAGCATCCAGAAGACTCTGGTACAACTGTGAAGCAGCCGCAGCTGTTTCTAATTGATTCTGCTTATAAGCTTTGTAACCAAAAACGGCTACCAGGGTAATAACAACGCCGGCAATGATTGGCTTGCCATACTCTTGCCAAAGGTGCTTAAGTTGTTCAACTTCTTCTTCGTCTGTACGACTCACTCATTCTCTCCTGAATCCAGAACTTCAGAGGTTACTATCAATATTTGAAATGATTCGACCGCCAGCTTCAATCTGAAGCCAACGATCGTATTTACTATTTTTTCAGAAAGCTGACAGCTTCTGCTATCGACATGGTGACCTGCTCACCATCACTGGTCAATGGCTTAATAGACACCTGTCGGGCCACCAGCTCATCTTCACCAATGATCAAAGCAAAATCGGCACCGGAGTTAAAGGCACGTTTCATTTGCCCTTTAAAGCCACCACCACAATTCACCATCATTTTCAGTTCTGGCAAACCATTGCGAATCTCTTCCAACATTGGCATTGCTTTACCACTGACACCTTCACCACGGGTAACCACCGCTACATCCACAGTCTTGTTAACAGACTCGGGAATCAGTTCCAGAGTTTCCAGCATCAGCACCAGACGCTCAACACCCATGGCGAAACCAATAGCGGGCGTTGCTTTGCCACCTAGCATTTCTACCAGCGCATCATAGCGTCCACCGCCACAGACGGTACCCTGAGCACCCAAACTGTCCGTAATCCACTCAAACACCGTCTTGCTGTAGTAGTCCAGACCTCGCACCAAGCGAGGATTCACTACATATTCAATACCGGCTGCATCGAGAATATCACGCAGTTGTTGAAAGTGTTCCGCCGATTCCTGATCCAGGTAATCCTGCATCATCGGAGCATCGGCGACAATCTCCTGAGTCCGCTCATCCTTACTGTCGAGAATACGCAGTGGGTTGATACTCAGGCGACGCTTACTGTCTTCGTCCAGCTCGTTTTCATACTGGCTCAAATAGATCACAAGCGCTTCACGATAAGAAGTGCGTGCCTCCAGTGTACCCAATGTATTGAGTTCGAGACGAACGTGCTTATTAATACCCAGCTCTTTCCAGAGTCGAGCGGTCAGCAGAATCAGTTCAGCATCAATATCAGGACCGGCCATACCAAAAGCTTCCACACTGAACTGGTGGAACTGACGGTAACGACCTTTCTGGGGACGTTCATAACGAAACATCGGCCCCATGGTCCAGAGACGCTGGGTTTGGTTGTAAAACAACCCGTGCTGAATACCGGCTCGAACAATCCCGGCTGTGCCTTCAGGTCGTAATGACAGACTCTCGTCATTACGATCCTTAAAGGTGTACATTTCTTTTTCAACAATGTCCGTACCCGCACCAATGCCGCGGCTGAACAGCGGGCTTGGCTCGACTATCGGCATACGAACTTCACAATAGCTGTAAGCTGCCATTAAATCTCGAAGTCGGATCTCCAGATATTGCCAGGCAGGGCTCTGCTCAGGCAGGAGATCGTTCATACCGCGAATGGCTTGGAGTTGTTTGGCCAACTTCTAACGTCCTCAATCCTCAACTGCAGCAAGATATCCAACAGTTGCGTCAATCACTCACGCGGCCCGAATAACGCACGACCCGCAAAATCGTCAACTATAACCTTTCCCCGCCTATGAGTACACGTTATCCGGCTTCAGATGCGTCCAGCACCAGGCTGGCCACCTTTTTTCCTGATTTGTTACTTATCACCCTATCTCTGCCAGCAAAATTCAGATTACTGACTCCGGCGATATTACCAAAACGAACAATAACTTTTTCAGGGACTTCCAGATCCAGAGTCGAACCGGGTTTCTGGACATCAGTATACAAAACGTCATTACTGAGGTTTTTAATTTGTATCCAGCACTCATCTGAAAAACTAACCAGCAGTTTAACCAACACATAAGCTGGCTCAATAGCACTTGGTTCAGATTTTTCTACCACCGCGATAACAGATTCAGGAGCCACTTCTTTGATCGCGTCTCTCTCGGAAGCAAGATCAGCAATAGTTTCCTGCTCCTTCACCACCTTGGCCTGATCCAAAGGAATCTCAACAGGATCCGATGCTACAACGCCATCCACTGCAGTCGCTTCCCCAGATTGACTACCCGCATCAGTCTGGTCGAATTCGTATGAACCTTCAGCCGGTGACTCGATTGAGGCAGGAACCACTTGAGAAGATTCAATATCTTCTTGAACCGACTCTTCATCATTTCCTCTCCAGCCGTAATAGCTGATCACTCCGGCAATAATAATAGCCAGCAGTAATCCACCAAAAGCCAAAACAGGAGACATCGGGCGACGGTTGAAAAGCGGATTACCTTCTTTCAATCGCGGAGTTTCTGATCGGTCATCACCGGTAAAACGGTCAAAAGAATCAACCATCCCATCGGTATCAAGGCCAAGAATATTGGAATAGCTTCTTATCCAGCCTCTGGCAAATACCAAACCTGGCAATCGACTGTAATCACTATTTTCTATATCAACGAGATAGGATTCAGGCAGCTTCATCTGCCCGGCAATATCTCCAATAGTAAGACCGGCTTTCTCACGAGCTTGCCTGAGAAAATCACCCGGCTTTTGCTGGCTGGCAACAGAGTCTTTTGACTGCTGCCCAGCGGACTGATCGGTACTCATTACTGCTTACTCCAACCCGGATCATCGAGTCGATGATGGATACAAACGCTCCAGCTGCAAAGAATAGCTGGCAGCGGCATTGTTATCGCCATTGGCTTTGGCGAGTTTGATACCCAGTTTCAGGCTTTGTTCGTTCTGACCAGCCAAACGGGTAAAAACCTGATAATGCCCCCAGGCTTCTTTGGACTTACCCTGCTCTTCCAGCATATTGGCCAGTTCCAACCGCGCTCTGACAAGATTACCATTCAGTTTCACGGCTCTTTCCAAATGCTGACGAGCCTGAGACATACGCCCTAAACTCTTCGACACCAGCCCCATATTTTCATAGGCACGACTGCGACTATCGTATTTTACATTGTCTGCTGCAATGGCAAACTGTCGGTAAGCTTCATTTAGTCTTCCCTGCCCGTAAAGAAAAGCACCGTAATTGTTATGAATTTCTGCAGCACTGGCTTTCAGTGATAACGCTTTTTTAAAGGCTTCATCCGCCAGACTGTTTTCACCCTGCACTTGATAAATCAAGCCAAGAGTGCCATAGGCCTCGGCAGAACTGGGATCAAGATCAATAGCACGATTGGCCGGTTTAATCGCTCTTTCGGCATAGCCCTGCTGAACATAACCACGAGCCAATTCAAGATAGCTTTTCACAGCATGATTCGTATTGACAGTACGGTCGCCACTATTTGACACACAGCCGGTAAGTAACACGGCAACACCCAGAAATAGCATTCTTAACATAACAACCATGCAGCTCCTCAAATTCAGGCTAAAAAAAAACGAAGCTCCTGGCTTCGTCTTTCAATCAATCAACCGATCAGCCTGCGTCCAGCTGCCTGGCAGCCTGATAACGCTCACTGCGTCGAGTCTTATCGGCAACTTGGCCTACCAGTTGGCCACATGCCGCATCGATATCATCACCGCGGGTCTTTCTTACAGTCACATTAAATCCACCCAGCTGCAAGCTTTCCTGGAAGCGACGCACTGCATTACCACTGGGACGCTCATAACCGGAATGCGGGAATGGATTAAAAGGTATCAAGTTAATCTTGCAGGGCACGTTTTTCAACAGTACTTGAAGCTCTTCAGCATGTTCCAGATGATCGTTCACACCGGCCATCATAGCGTACTCAATGGTCACTACACGCTTGTCGCGAAGGCCACTCATATACTGATCGACAGCATCAAGCAACTCTGCCAGCGGATACTTGCGATTGATAGGCACCAGAGTGTTACGCAACTCATCATTGGGGGCATGCAAAGAAACCGCCAGAGAAACATCGGTATACTCGCCCAGTTTTCTAAGAGCTGGCACTACACCCGAAGTACTCAGCGTTACACGACGCTTGGACAAGCCATAACCAAAGTCGTCCATCATCAGATTCATGGAATCGACGACGTTATCAAAATTCATCAGGGGTTCGCCCATACCCATCATTACAACATTAGTGATGGAGCGATCCATTTTGGCAGGTACATTATTCAGGTGTTTCGCGGCAATCCAGACCTGGCCAATAATTTCAGCCACGGTCAGATCGGAGTTAAAACCCTGTTTACCCGTAGAACAAAAACTGCAATCAAGGGAACAACCTGCCTGGGAAGACACACACAAAGTGCCACGTTTGCCGTCAGGAATATAAACCGTTTCTACACAGCTACCACTGGTGACACGGACAACCCATTTACAGGTACCATCCGTAGAGAAAGCACTGCTGACGACTTCTGGGCCACGAATCTCAGCGATCTTTTTCAGTTTTTCTTTCAGTGCTTTGCTGACATTACTCATTTCATCAAATTCAGACACACCAAAGTGATGAATCCACTTCAATATCTGAGTAGCACGGAATTTTTTCTCACCGATACTGAGGAAGAACTCAATCATCTTCTCCTGAGAAAAATCCAGCAGATTGATTTTTGGTTCTTGTGCAGGCTCCGAAACGGAACTGACGGTGATTAAATCGGACATTTTTTTACCTCAAAAAATTACAGGGTCGCTGACCTGTTCTTCCCACAAATCAGCGACCCCGCAATTTTACTTATCGTGTGCGCGGGCAGATTTCTTCGCTTTCGAAGAAGTAAGCCACTTCACGCGCAGCAGATTCCACAGAGTCGGAACCATGTACTGCATTCTCGTCAATGGTTTGAGCGAAGTCAGCGCGGATAGTACCTGCAGCTGCCTCAGAAGGGTTAGTAGCACCCATCAGATCACGGTGAGCCAACACGGCATTTTCACCTTCCAGAGTGGAAACCACAACCGGACCAGACGTCATAAAAGCGACCAGATCTTTAAAGAAAGGACGTTCTTTATGTTCAGCGTAAAAGCCTTCAGCTTTTTCCTGACTCAGGTGAGTCATCTTGGAAGCAACAACCTTCAGACCATTGCTTTCGAAACGGCTGTAAATCTCGCCGATTACGTTCTTGGCTACGGCATCTGGTTTGATGATAGATAAAGTGCGTTCTACGGCCATTACAACTCTCCAATTTTTAGTTGTTTTTTCCGGTTTCGATGCGATTGATTATTCAACCACCCCTGAGACCGAATTTATAATTTATGTTGTTCTCTCCAGAAACCACCCCCGGTCACTGGAAAAGTATGGTGCGCATTGTAAACGATCGTTTCTCCAGTGTCAGGCCTCAAACAACAAAAGCCGTATAACTACTATTCTGATCTGAATCAACAGAATATTTTTATATAAATCAATACATTGACACTAATCAACAAGGGACAGTCGATCAAGATTCATCCACTGGATACAAAACTGCCGGCATAAAGCCGGCAGCAGAAAACGACCTAATCAGCAATGATCAAGGCATTCCATCTTCTAAATCTTCCTTAACAGGAATAATCAGATCTTCACGGCTGATTTTCATGTAAAGCAGGATATTAGAAGCAATATAAATGGAGGAGTATGTACCCACACCTACACCAACGATCAAGGCAGTTGCAAAGCCCTTAATCATTTCGCCACCAAAAAGGTACAACGAAATCAATACCATCAAAGTAGTACCGGATGTAGCCAGGGTACGCCCTAAAGTCTGGGTCAGAGAAACATTAATAATCTCGTCTGGCTCGCCTTTGCGCAGCTTTCGAAAATTCTCTCGAACCCGGTCATAAACGATAATAGTATCGTTCAAGGAGTAACCCACCACCGCAAGAATCGCAGCCAGCACCGTCAAGTCAAACTGCAATTGAAGCAGGGCGAACAGACCCAGCACAATGATAGAGTCATGGGCCAAAGCCAATACTGCACCGACCGAGAACTTGAACTGAAAGCGGAAGGCGATATACAGCATAACCATACCCAGCGCCATCAGCATACCCAGGCCACCCTGCTCACGCAGACGCTCACCCACCTGCGGACCAACAAACTCAACCCGCTTTACCTCAATACTACCTTCGTAATTGGCATCCAGAATACCGGCTACTTTGTTACCAAGCGTCTGATCATCACCTGGGATACGAACCAACACATCTCGAACCGAACCGTACTCCTGCACAACGGCATCAGAGTAACCTTCCGCTGACAGCTGATCACGAATGGCGCTGGTATCAGCAGACTTGTCATAAACCAATTCAATCAGGGTGCCGCCAGTGAAATCCAGCCCCCAGTTAATCCCATTCATTGCCAGCGTTGCGATAGAGCCAACAATCATCACCAGTGACAGCACCGTCGCGTAGGTGCGCAGGCGCATGAACTGAATCACTTTTTGTTCCATTGCACTCACCTCAGATGTTCAGCTTTTTGATATCACGACGACCGCCATACCACAGATTAACCAGCGCACGGGTAATCATAATGGCAGTGAACATCGAGGTCAGAATACCGATGGACAAGGTTACCGCGAAGCCCTTAATGGGTCCGGTACCTACCGCGAACAGGATGACACCCACCAGCAATGTGGTGATGTTACCATCGAAGATAGAAACAAAGGCACGGTCGTAACCATCGTGGATCGCACGTTGAATCGGTCGTCCCATCTTGATCTCTTCCCGAATACGGGAGAACACCAGCACATTGGCATCCACCGCCATACCCAGCGTCAGCACAATACCGGCAATACCCGGCATAGTCAGAGTGGCACCGAAGATGCTCATGGCCGCTGTCAGTAGCATCAGGTTAATGGTCAAAGCAATAGTCGCCAACACACCAAAAACACGATAAACAACCGACATAAAGATGATTACCAGGAACATACCCAGCAAGGTAGAGTCGATACCTTTCTGTATGTTCTCAGCACCGAGGCTTGGACCCACTGTACGTTCTTCTACGAAGTACATGGGTGCAGCCAGAGAACCAGCTCTCAGCAGCAATGCCAGTTCAGACGCTTCACCGGAAGAATCCAGACCGGTAATACGGAACTGATTGCCCAAAGCCGATTGAATGGTCGCCAGACTGATAATCTTGCGTTCTTCACGGAAACCTTGAACCTTAACTTTTTCTTTCTTGCCATCCACATCACGAACTTCAATACGGGTTACCGGCTTCTGCTCGATGAAGATAACCGCCATGCTGCGACCGATGTTATTTCGGGTTGCACGGTTCATCTGCTGGCCGCCACGGCTATCCAGACTGATATTTACCTGAGGCTGGCCACTTTCAGTATCGAAGTTGGATTGAGCACTGGAAACCTGTTCACCAGTAATGATGAGGTCACGTTCCAGAAGAACCGCCGGACGACGAGCATCACGAAATTCAAAAGATTCAGTGCTGCTGCGTGAGGAATTTTGCTGAGCTTCCAGGCGGAATTCCAGGTTAGCTGCTTTACCCAAAATACGCTTGGCTTCTGCAGTATCCTGAACACCAGGCAGTTCCACCACAATATTGTTACGACCCTGACGCTGAACCAGAGGCTCAGATACACCCAGTTCATTAACACGATTACGGATAGTGGTCAGGTTCTGCTTAACCGCGTAATCTTCCAGAGTTCGAACGTACTGTTCAGAGAAACTGAAAGCGACAACAAAGCGGGAATTCAGGTCTTCCGTTTGTACCAGAAGGTCCGGAAATTCTTTCTTGATACGTTTTTCCGCTTTATCGCGGGTTTCAGCGTCATTAAAGGCCAGCTGGCGAGCACCGTCATTACGATCCGGCATGGTGCGGTAGCGCAAGCGCTCTTTACGCAGCAGGGTACGAATTTCAGTATTGGAAATATCCAGACGAGTCTTAACGGCACGAGCCGTATCCACTTCCAGCAAGAAGTGAACACCACCAGACAGATCAAGACCCAACTTCATCGGATGGGCACCAATAGACGTCAGCCAATCAGGCGTAGTTGGCGCAAGGTTCAAGGCAACAATATAGTTATCGCCCAGAGCATCCTTAATAACCGACTTGGCCAGTTGTTGTTGTTCAGACTTTTGCAGACGAATCAGAATACTGCCTTTGCCAAATTCATCAGCTTTGACAGCAACATCTGCGTCCTTCAGAGCCTTCAAAGACTTCTGCTGAATACTGTCATCTGCCTGAAAGGCCGAGCCAGTACCGGAAATCTGAATCGCCGGATCATCCGGATATAAATTCGGTAGAGCGTACACTGCGCCGAGTGCGACTATGCACACAATCAGCAGGTACTTCCACAGGGGGTAACGATTGAGCATGGCTCACCGGTTCCTGTTATTTCTATAGAATGTATCGATGAAATGCTCCCGGATTCAAACAGGTAACAACAAGCAAAGCTGCTATCACCAGGATTCCAGAGGCCATCTCCATTTCTCAAGAGAAAATCGGGCATCAACTGATGCCCGATCCTTATTATTTATAACGATCGAATTACTTGATCGCCTTAATAGTACCTTTCGGCAGCGATGCAGCAACGGATGACTTCTGGAAGTTAATTTCCATGTTGTCAGCTACCTGCAGAGTAATAAAATCGTCAGTGGTGTTGGTGATCTTGCCAACAATACCGCCGGTGGTCACCACTTCATCACCCTTGCTCAGAGCAGTCATCAGGTTTTTATGTTCTTTTTGACGCTTGGACTGTGGACGCCAGATCAGCAACCAGAAAATCAGCACAAAACCACCCAGCATCACCAGCTGACCAATAACACCAGGACCTGCAGCATCTGTGATACCGCCTTCGGCAAAGGCTGGACTGATAAGAGACAACATTCAAAAACTCCTTAAAGCTAATCGATTATATTCCATGCTACCAAGGGACTGCTTAAAAAGTAGACCCTGAACAGTAGCTTTAGTTCTTTTCCTGAATCAGGGGCGGAACCGGCAGACCACGTTTTCGGTAAAATTCTTCAACAAAGTCGTTCAATCTACCCTGTTCAATCGCGTCTCGCAAACCGGCCATCACTCGCTGATAATAGCGTAGGTTATGTATGGTATTGAGCATACTACCCAAAATTTCGCCACACTTGTCCAGATGATGCAAGTAAGCACGACTGAAATTCTGACAGGTATAACAGTCACAGCCAGGCTCCAATGAACCTTCGTCCTGTTTGTGACGGGCATTACGAATCTTGATCACACCTTCATCAACAAACAAATGACCGTTACGTGCGTTTCGAGTCGGCATTACACAGTCGAACATATCCACACCACGGCGAACCGCTTCAACGATATCTTCCGGCTTGCCAACACCCATCAGGTAACGTGGGTAGCCTTCCGGGATTTTGGGTGTGATATGGGACAGAATACGCATCATGTCTTCCTTGGTTTCACCCACGGACAGACCACCAATGGCATAACCATCAAAACCAACGTCATGTAAACCTTCCAGAGAAATGTCGCGCAGGCCTTCAAACATACCGCCCTGAATGATACCAAAAAGCGCTGAAGGGCTGTCGCCATGAGCTACTCTGGAACGTTTGGCCCAACGCAGGGACAACTCCATGGATACACGGGCTTCTTCTTCACTGGCTTCGCCGTCGGTGCACTCATCGAAAATCATAACGATGTCAGAACCCAGCTCACGCTGAACCTGCATGGACACTTCAGGGCTCAGAAATACAGGAGCTCCATCCACAGGAGAACGAAAAGACACACCCTCTTCCGTAATTTTGCGCATTTTGCCCAGACTGAACACTTGGAAACCACCGGAGTCGGTCAAAATAGGACCACTCCACTGGTTAAAATCATGAAGGTCACCGTGCTTCTTAATGACTTCAGTACCCGGGCGCAGCATCAGGTGGAAGGTGTTACCCAGAATAATCTCGGCACCCGTTTCCTTAATATCCCTCGGCATCATGCCTTTCACCGTGCCGTAAGTTCCGACCGGCATAAAGCAAGGTGTCTCAACCGTCCCGCGAGGAAATGTCAGACGACCACGACGAGCTTCACCATCAGTGGCCAGCTCTTCAAACTGCATGAAGCACTCTTCTCTTTTCATGACTCTCTCAATTCAGCCGCCACCGAAAAACAGTTCGGCGCAGGTACTGATTAACAACGATTAAACATTAAAGTGGAGACTAAATCCTGTTTTTCAAGGGTTCAGTATTGACGGTGCAAATCAGGTAGCTATTTACAAGTGCCTATCTACAGATGCCTATCTACAGATGCCTATCTACAGATGCCTATCTACAAGTAATCGTCTGACGCACTTAAACAGATTTGCGGGTCAGCCACATGGCATCCCCATAACTGAAGAAACGATAGTGTTCTGTCACCGCCTCGTTGTATGCTTTTAGAATTTCTTCCTGACCGGAAAATGCACTCACCAACATCAACAGCGTTGACTGCGGCAAATGGAAGTTGGTGATCATGGCATCTACTGAACGGAACTGATAACCCGGAAAAATAAAGATCTCCGAATCACCATAAAAAGGTTTAATTTCACCACTGGCAGAAGCAGATTCCAGGGAACGAACAGAGGTCGTTCCCACCGCAACCACTTTGTTACCACGGGCACGCGCAGCGTTAACCGCTTCGCATACTTCTTCCGGTACTTCAATGTACTCAGCGTGCATGATATGGTCAGCAATATCGTCCACTTTCACTGGCTGAAAAGTACCTGAACCTACGTGCAAAGTAACAAAAGTCTGCTCGACGCCTTTGGCCTTGAGTCGATCCAGCATCTCTTTATCAAAATGCAGACCCGCTGTAGGAGCTGCAACAGCACCGTCTTTTTCAGCGAACACTGTTTGATAGCGAAGACGATCAGCACTGCCGTCTTCACGGTCGATATACGGAGGTAATGGCATATGGCCGAATTCTTCCAGAAGCGGTAAAACCGCCTGTTCAAATTCGATAATAAACAGATTCTCTTTACGACCGGTGACTTCAGCCACAATATTATCATCAGCCAGATAAATCTTGCTGCCCGGCTTAGGAGAACGACTCGAACGTACGTGTGCCAACACCGCTTTTTCGTCGGTAACACGTTCAATCAGCACTTCCAGTTTGCCGCCACTCTCCTTTCGGCCAAACAGGCGAGCCGGTATGACTCTGGTATTGTTCATAACCAGTAAATCACCGGGTTCTAGCAAATTTTCAACATCGGTAAACATACCGTGGTTGATCTCACCACAGGCACCATCCAGCTTTAGCAGACGGCTACCAGTACGGCTTTCGGCAGGAAAACGAGCTATCTGCTCATCGGGCAGTTCGAAATCAAAATCACTGACGCGCATAAAATGAAGGGCTAAAATGCCTGTTCCAGAAAATAACAAGCAAATATATAGCAAAAAGAACAGAGTGTCAGTGGCAGGGAGGAAAACCCTTAGTTTTCAGTCATCTCATAGTGAACATCGACTGATTTCAGACATAAGAAGAGCAGTCCTTAGAACAACAAATGTTTTATTTTTCAACTGTAGTAATGTGATGCCATGAAAAACGCATGAAGAAGGAAAATATAAGTGGCTATTCATAACTCGTTAAAGTCTCGTTTATCTTTGCCTGTAATTGGCTCTCCAATGTTTATCGTATCGGGTCCGGAGTTGGTTATTGCGCAGTGTAAAGCAGGAGTTGTTGGTTCTTTTCCTGCCTTAAACGCCAGACCGCAAAAAGAACTGGATGTTTGGCTGACTCGCATTAATTCTGAGCTGACTGCGTATAAGCAGAAAAAACCTGACCAAACCGTTGCACCTTATGCCGTTAACCTCATTGTTCAGCCGGACAATCCTCGTATGGAAGCGGACATTGCTGCCATTGTCCGTCATAGAGTACCGGTCATTATTACCAGTTTAAGAGCGCCCGATCCGGCGATGATCAAAGCGATACACGCCTACGGCGGTATTGTTTTGCATGATGTCATTAATGTCCGACATGCTAAAAAAGCAGAGCAGGCCGGTGTAGATGGTTTGATTCTTGTTTGTGCTGGAGCCGGAGGTCATGGTGGAGCCATGAGCCCATTTGCGTTGTTGAGTGAAGTTAAAAGCTTTTATCAGGGCATGATTATTCTGGCAGGTTCGATTTCTACAGGCAGTGGCATTCTTGCTGCTCAAGCTATGGGAGCCGATCTGGTTTATATGGGCTCCAGCTTTATCGCTACTGAAGAAGCTAATGCTAGCCAGGAATACCGACAGATGCTGGTAGACAGTGAAGCCAGCGATATTGTTTACACCCCTGTATTTACGGGCATTCACGGCAACTACCTGAAGCCTAGCATTACCAAAGCTGGGATAGATCCGGAAAGATTACCGGAGCCTAAAAAAGAAATTATCAATTTTGCCGGATCTGATTCACGTGCATGGAAAGACATCTGGGGAGCAGGTCAGGGTGTTGGTGCTGTGAATAAAATTCAGCCGGTCGGTGCATTGGTTGCTGAGCTATCAAAGGAGTATCGAACGGCGCTGGAAGACTTACAAAACAAGTTATTCATTTCAGGAGTTGGCAGATAATTAACGATGTTTATTGCAGCGTTGTGTTACAGCAGCTCATAGGTAGAATGGTGCTGCTTTTTGATCACGTGATACGACACATAAAACATTATTTACATTTGTCTTTAAGTGATGAAAATCCCGGTAGATATATAAGCTCACCCCCCTGAAGAGATTTGTGAAAACTATAACTTACGACAATGGTAAAGAACTTGCTCAGCATGAAGCAGTTGCCAAAGCCTTGAAGTGCGATAGTTATTTTCCCGCTCCTTACCATTCCTGAGAGAGAGGTCAGAATGAGAACGCTAATGGACTACTGAGGCAATACTTTCCCGAGTCCATAGAGCTGAATAACGTCTTTGAAAAAGAAGTCATCATATCAGTCAATAAGCTGAACAGGAGGCCTAGGAAGTGCCTTGATTACAAGATACCTTACGAAGCATTCAAAGAGTGAACAGGAATATATGTAAGAAAAATCATGAGTTATGCACTATTACTTGAGTTCAGGAAAGTACTTAATTCTCGAAACCAACATACAGCTACTGCCGTAGTTCATGTCTGTAATAATAAGCGAAACTTTTGTAAATGGCTGTTGATACCAAAAAAAAAGCAATCACGAAGACAGCTGCATAACCAGCTAGTTCAGAGTTAGAACCTCCTAGATAAATCATGGTGTCAGCAATAATAGTGCCTACTCCGACGATATAAATAAATGGTTTCATACAGTTACTTATTTGCCCTATTCGGGCATGACATTGCATGAAACAGCGCAAACAAAAAGAAATTATTACAGTCTCTGTTTCTTCAGGATTTTGTACTCTTATACGAGTAATGTCTTCAGTCGAATCTTTAGGATCGCTACGTATAAAAACCTTGCCTGCTTGAACTCTTTCGAGAAACTCATTTACTACATCTTTGGTAGTAGCACCATCAAGTACTGAAATAGATGAACCTTGGCTTGTTGTATCACCTCCCTGAACTACTCCAGGTATTGTGTTTTCCATTGCATATACTGGTGTCAGAGACATACAAAACGTGAATAATAGCAAGTAATTTTTTATTCTATTCATTTTTCAATAAATCTGAAGACTTAGTGACTACCTCTGAACGAGTGGGCAGATGGACATCGTGCTGCAGGTGAGCCACCTTTATACTGTTTTCTTGAAAGAGTTTTTTGACCAATGTATTGACCTGATTCATAGCTGGAAACCGGTCATCCACCTGAGCGACAAATATCCTTAGTTCGTAACGCTCGGCATTCTCAGTGTATGCAATAAAATAGACTTCTGGCAATGGCTCACATAAAACCTTACTACTCTCGTTTGCAGCTCGATACAGTAGTTCAGATACAAGCTCGTTATCAGTACCGTGGTCGACACCGTACCAAAGCTTAATTCTCAATATGTCTGAAGATAAAGACCAATTTGTCACTTGACCTGTGATTAACGTTTTATTGGGAATGATCAACTCTTTCCGATCAAAATCTTCTATTATTGTAGCTCTGACAGAAATTTTTCTAACCGTGCCATGGATCTCATTCACTGTAATGGTGTCGCCGACTCTGAATGGCCGTTCAATTAATATAATCAACCCAGAAAAAAAATTAGCGACAATATCCTGCAAGCCAAGCCCTACCCCCACACTTACAGCAATGATAATCCATTGAATTTTTTCCCAGGGTAGTCCTAGCTGGCTGAACGCAGTAGTAATGCCTGCAGCCCAGACCAGATAGACTAATAATCGGTTTATGATATACGCATTACCCGGTTGTTTGATAAACTGAAGAGGGAGCAGCATTTGTAAAAGACCGGGGAGATTCTTTCCCATTACAGCAGTGATTATTAATATTATTATCAGTGTCACCCCTCCGCCTATTACTGTTGTTAATAAATTCTGACCTTTAAAAAGAGACAATTCTAAAGCAGGCGCCAATAAAGGACTTAAATTAATCCATATGAGCGATAGCAACACCACTGTTAACAGGGTAAAAAGAAGCGATAATATAACCTGACTTTGAACTTCCATCTCACAGACAAGTTTTTTTGACAATTTCAATGAATAATCCGTAGAAAAATGTTCAGCATCTTCTTTTCTCAACTCCATGGCTTTTTGAAATGCAAGGCGGCGCGCTCTGTAATTAAATCCTTGCTTTATCAGCGTATATAGAAATGCCAACAAAGCACCACTTAAAATTAATACTTGAACATGACTAAATACTAACCAGGCAAGAGGGGTATAACCAATAACACTGCTAGTGATAATGCTTGCCAGCATACTAAAAGTAAATATTCGTAAAGCAACACTTTGCCAATTACGTTTATCACAAGAATTCTTCCAACGCCAACAGATAGCCCACTGCCAACCAGAAACCAAAATTAGCACAACTTGTGCCAATCGGTTATCGAAAGGGTTTTCACTCCAATGCCATGAAAACCCCACGACCCACAATCCAAGCAGCGATGATAGAGCCAATGATTTACTGATCGGAAATTGAAGCTTATTAGCCCCAAGGAACGTTTGGGCAAGGCCGTCAGACTTCACACCATCTAACAAGATAAACCAGACATAAGTCATCAATAGGTAGCCAGTAAATAAAGTACTTAACTCTATGCTTCTGATAGTTAGATAAAAAGCCAAGCCAGGCAAAAATAATAAGGATAGAGGTCTCATCAGTTGCAACAGCAACAATCTTCCCCATTTTTTGTTTTCAATTTCTGCTGAGCTACGCATTTCATCGAGCTCTTTACGCAAAACTACACCTTGCCACCGGTAAAAAACCAACATCGGAAAACAAATCACAAGTGATAGGCATATCGACAACCAGTGGGATCTCAACCATACCAAAAATGTCTGCGTATGTGCTTCAATAGTGCCCATGATTAGCATCCAACTACTAAATTCCAATACAGGAGTTGTTCTCAGCCATATTTGACGCTGGTTAAGTAATTGCAGCATCTGCTGTTGTAATTTAAAAAGCTCTGTTTCTAGCACCTGTAACTCTGTTACCAGCTGTATCAGAGTGTCCACCAACTCCAGTGTATCAATCGTTTTTTGATACCTGATCTTTCGATCTGAAAGAAGAGATAGCGCAATACTCTCTTCCAGAAGAAGAAATCGTTTCAGATTTAACTCTTGATGAAGCGTTCGAGCATTTAATGCTGCCGGCACCGTTTGTAATCGTTGTTTTTGCCTAATCATAATTTGATATAATGATTCAACTGTTTTATTTTCAGTTAATTGATATTTAACTGAATAATGTAAATTCTGTAGTTGAATCAAATCTTTCCGTGTTTGATCAAGGCGAGTTCTAAGAACATGAGCATGAGGAACACTAAACAAATCATCCTGATCGCCTGTTGATTCTAATAGAGTAACAGAATCCTTATTATCTGAGAATTCATTTAATAATCGCTTCTCGAGCCGATCAATCAAATCTTCAAGTCGTGAAATATGATTCTCTGACAGGGCTTGATATCGTTCTGAGAATCTTATTTTCAGCGATAGATTAAACAGTTTTTGTTCGAGCATAGGAATATCGTTTATATCTGCATTATCTGTATCAGCATGACGAGAAGAAACCTTATTCAACTGATGCTGTGCTGACACGCGCTCGTGGTTTAGCTGAATGGAAGCATTTTCAGAAAGGCTTTTCTTTAACTTCCAACCTTCTTGTTCTTTTTTACTGCTTTCAGTCAGTTTTTTCACCTCATTAAGTTTTAGCTTTTTCACGTCTATGCTGACATTTTTGTCTGCGTTTTGTTGCTCTTGCTTCAAAACATCAAGCTGACTTTGCAATTGATAAGTATCTTCTTTTAGTGCATCCAGTGAGAATAGCTTTTGTTCTTCTGTCTGGAGTTTAATACTCGAATCAGGAGCCGCTAATAACTGCAGCTGCCGATACGCTCCCTGAATCAAAGCAGTTTGAGCCTGAACAGAAAGACTGTTCGTAACAAAGATTACAAATAAGAGAAGAACCATACTCTCTTTCAAAAAATCAATTTTATTACCCATGCTCAGACCACCTTCTCTCTGCAAGGATATGCATCCGTAAGTCATTCTAAATAGCTATCAAAGAAAATCGCTTAGCTTAGTACAGAGCCCTCATTAAAAAATCCAACTCAGAACAGCTGCTTTTAGGTAGTTCTGTATAGCAGTCTAGTTCGAAATCCTGCTGGACTAATACAATTTGAGCTCGTTTGTCTTCTTCATTTAATACCCGTGTTACCGTTTCATCACAGTAGATCAGAGACGCTTCCAGCAGTTTTCACGAACCAGGTTGATCAATGGCTGAATCAGGTCACTGCAGCGTACCATCCACATCGAAGTAGTGGCTCGGGCTTGGGCTATATCAACACCCAGTCGGACAAGAATGAACTTCTCCTGACGGTAAATAGGTGAACCGTCGACGTATTTACGGTCGCGATAAATGCTGATCCGGCGATGTCTTTTCACTGGACGTTCCAAACTGCTTATGCAGCAAGCAGCGAATCCTCTCCTCCAATAGCGAGTTTTCTGAAGTAAGGGATGTATCAATGCCTTGAGAGCGAGCGGGTCGTTAGGCAGAGATTCTGAACAGGCATCCATCCGAGCCAGGATAGACTCTGCATAAAGATAAACGGCCACCTGTTCCTTCGGGACGAATCATGATACGGCCTGAAGTGCTTTGATCAAAGCGGTTACCTGCTCCGGGGCGACTTCGACTCGAACAGCATCGATATAAAAAATCAGTTGGTCAGGAGTGGCAGGTTCAATACTGATAACGGCTAGAGGTACCAGTTTGTTTAAGCAGCTGTCGTTTCCAGTACCCCAGCTGATGACTACCCAATTAATGCTCTCTACACCATTCGGCTTGAGACAGGCCGAAGCTTTTCCAGTCGTCTATTCGCTGTTTCCAGAGTGCTCATAGCTGTTTTGGTTCTACCGTTTTCATTTGAGTTCTCCGAAAGAACAACAGTATGGTATTTATCAGGGAGGAAAAGAATGCAGGGAGAAATTACCGCTTACCCAGTTCTACGACTCAGAGCTGGCTTCGTCAAGGTTTTTACCTGACTGGTTTAATAATGTCTTGATGCTGCTTTCAGTAAGCCAGTATCTCGCTTTACAGTAAGAACCGTTGTCGGTTTTATCAGGCTTTTTCCCTGTCGCAACCTGAACTCTGGAACTGGCAATCAGAGCATTCCGACAGGATTTATTTTCACTGACTACCTAATGCATGAACAACGCCAGCGTTTTCACGGGAGGAAAACGCCTAACCCTAGCGTCGACATAGTGTGACCGGAAGGTCTCAAGGTTTTCTTGGGTCAGTATGGCAGAAAGGCTGTTTTCTTGTGTCTGGGCAAATTGCTTAAGTAGATCATCAGCAAGATGCTGATGATCTGAGCTAGACTCTGTCACGGCTTGCTCTTGAGATTTCAAAAGTCTACGACTTTTATAGTCGTTTTTTCTCTTGAGCAAGCCTTTTCTATGACCGATTCAGGGGCTTAAGTCAGTGCCACTGCCTCATGAATAATGTAAATCCTAAAGAGTGCCTGATTAATGCTGCGCTTTCTCTCACCTTTGCTAGGCCTGTCAATATTCGCTCTTGCCAGTGGATATCTGATGACATTAATTCCACTGCGAATCAATGCCCTTCATGGTAGTGATCTGCTGGCGGGTTATATGGGAAGTATCTATTACATAGGTCTCTTGGCAGGCTCTTTTCGTTCAGAACACCTAGTTACTCTGTTTGGACATATCCGTTCATTTGCAGCCTTTATGGCCCTGCTTTGCGCTTCAGTACTCAGTCTTGCTATTTTTGATTCAACCGCAAGCTGGCTCTTGCTTCGATTTCTTAACGGCTTAGCAATAGCGGGGGTTTTTATCGTCGTAGAATCTTGGCTGCTATGTGAAAGTGACGAGAAAACCCGCGGCAAAATTCTATCATTTTACATGGTCGCCTTGTATGGCGCTAACGCAATAGGACAACTATTCGTTGGCCTGATAGACAGCCTCAGTCTTATGCCTTTTATCGTAATTGGTACACTACTGTCCTTGTCCATTCTTCCTCCCGCCATGAGTCGAATCCCTACACCAGAGCTTGAGTCGGTATCCAGCTTGAACTTCATTAAGCTATTTAAACTGACACCTTCTGCGATAATCGGTTGTCTCACTGGTGGCATGATATTGGGTGCACTGTATAGCTTGCTACCAATTCACCTTCTCGAGGAAAGCGGTAGCGAACAGAGTGTTTCTATTCAATTAAGCATTACCATGCTAGGTGGCATGTTATTGCAATATCCGGTTGGCTGTTACTCTGACAAAATCGATCGACGAAAAGTACTTGTAGCTATCAGTACATTAGGTTGCATCTGCTGTCTTTTGTATATCTGGTTTGATCACGACAGCTGGATCAATATGATTTTGCTTTTTCTGATCGGAGGAACCACATTTACTCTTTACCCTCTTGCCATCAGTCATGGCTGCGACCATTTACAGCCAGAGGATATTGTTGCTGGAACTCAAGGATTACTTCTGGCTTATAGTACCGGTGCTTGTATAGGCCCTGTGTTAGCAGCCAGTTTTATAAAGTTCTCTGGCAGCGGCCTCATGTTATATTTTGCAGTGATATTAGCTATTGTCGCTTTGTTCTTTCTTATGAGGATACCCTTTCGTCCGGTCATTTATTCAAGCGACGAGCAATCTTTTGTGCCGGTTCCAAGAACTACGCCACTTGTAGCTCAAATTGACCCACGAAGTGAAACTGAAGAGAGCGATTAATCCAATTCACAAGTTAAGCATTGAGCTAGCACAAACTGCTCAATGCCTATCCATCATCAGGCTCACTCACTCTGGAATATTGAGCATTGGCAATCTATTGATGAGACTTGAATTTCGGTTAACTGCTCATTCAATATCAGCCAGCATGAATGTTTTCGATGGATCAACCAGTATTTTTTCTCCCATACCTTCACGACCAAAGAGCATCAAATAGCTCATATCAGAACGATCAGTAAGTGTTATTTCAATCGACCAGGATTCAGCACCCAGCCGAAAGGTCGTCTTGATAACATAACGCTCTTCTGAGCCGCCATTGGATGATTTAATTCTTCTAACATCTTCTAGTTGCGAGGTGCATTCTATAACCTCATCAACATTATGAATATTAGGGTGAAGGTCGAATGTAACCCAAGGTTTGCCTGCCTTTTTGTACCTTGAAAGATTATCTACATGCAACGATGATGTTTTTGCACCCGTATCCACACGAATCTGTAGATTGTAGATACCTAAATCTGGCAGATCACAATTCTCAATATTACCAATAATAATTTTATTTTTCATGGCGCTTGCTCTACGACTAATTAACCTTGTCATGCATTTCAAGCAGTGTAATCCTGACTACTTCCTGAAATACCATGAATTTAGAATAGGCTATGATGGATTTATCATTGCTTGTACGAATGGCATGGAACAATGATATTTCTCTAATTATGCTTTTTACACCATTATCACTACTAATGATTGCGACTTGTTCCCTTGCACAATAATAGAAAAAACGATAATACTGGCTGTAGTATTATTTGAAATTAACCACTGTATGCATAGGGTAACACCTAAAACTGCAAACGCAGAACCTAAAGGCCCAGATTATTCAATTGGTCATCAGTCGCTACCAGAACAATGAAGGCGATCAGCGATCGCCTTCATTGTAGATAAAAAAACATTGATACATTCAATACAATTTTCTGTCACATTTCGTTTTTTTCTATAGTGTTTATAAATGTATTAATCGATGCTTTACCTAGCCAAAAAACAAGTAAAGCAGCGATAAACAACAAATCGTCATGGCTCAGAATGACCTTCGACATGAGTAGGCTCATCCGGTATTAATGTTTCTTGCATTGCTTCAATATTTCCGGCGATTTCATCATCAGGCTCTGAGAAAAAGGCGATATGAAACATAGCATCACCTTCTTGCGCTAAAGGTATATTGTTTGTTCCAATAATAATGCCTGATTTATTAGCTTTGACTATGTCGATAATATCGCCATAAGGACTACCAATTTCTGCCAATGGTGTATTTTCTTCAACCTGATCACCTAAGTTTTTCAATATTTTCACAATGCCGCTGGAATTAGCTCGCACCCATGTACTGGTATTCGCTACATACGGTGTTAATGCTTTACGGTGTAATTTCCGTTTAACAAGGCCCAAGTGCCCTAGAACATTAAGCACGCCTCTTATGCCTGCACGAATAGACAGCTCATCAAACCGTAATGCCTCTCCAGCTTCATAAAGGAGCACACGGGTGTTCGACTCCACGGAGGCTTGCCGCAATGAGCCGTCCCTTAGTGTTGCATTCAACAACACAGGTACATCGAACACCTCAGCGAGCTCACGTGTTTCTGGATCTTCCAAATTTGCACGCACCTGAGGAAGGTTAGAGCGATGAATAGCACCGGTATGAAGATCGATACCATAATCGCAATTCTTAACAATTTCATCCAAAAACTTTTGTGCTACACGTCCGGCTAGCGAACCTTTTGATGACCCCGGAAAACTTCGATTGAGGTCTCGACGATCTGGCGTATAGCGACTCTGACTGAGGACCCCGTATACATTTACCATAGGCACCATAATTAAAGTGCCATTGATAACCTTCAGCGATTTAAGTTGAATTAGCCGGCGAATAATTTCAATACCATTGAGCTCGTCGCCATGCACTGCAGCTGAAACAAAGACTATAGATCCTGCTTTTTTTCCACGCTCTATATAGACGGGAATACGCACATCAGTATCGGTATACAACTTAGCAACCGACATTTCTATGCGTTTCTTTTCCCCGGCCTTGATCGTTGTACCGTCGATTACAAGGTCGTCGTTGTTCATTGTATTGTCTCAGCCTTTACCCTTAGTGCGGGTTTTATGTGGCTTTGCATTGGTTTCAATAAAATCATAAATAAGACCAGCAACATCTTTCTTTGTCGCCACCTCTATCCCTTCAAGTCCAGGAGAGGAATTAACTTCCATTACCACTGGCCCAGTATTGGACTGTAGGATGTCGACACCGCAAACATTGAGACCCATCGCTTTAGCTGCATTTATAGCTGTGGCACGCTCCTCTTTACTGAGTTGTACTAGAGTGGCGGTACCACCACGATGCAGGTTTGAACGGAACTCGCCCTCGGCGCCTTGCCGCTTCATGGCAGCAACCACTTTGTTTCCAACAACAAAACAACGAACATCGGCGCCACCCGCTTCTTTAATAAATTCTTGCACTAGGATGTTGGCTTTAAGCCCCATAAAGGCTTCGATAATCGCTTCGGCTGATTTAGTGGTTTCAGCCAAAACTACGCCAATACCTTGGGTGCCTTCCAATAGTTTAATAACTAGAGGGGCACCACCCACATTTTTTATAAGATCAGGAATATCGTCGGGTTTGCTAGCAAAGCCAGTACGGGGAAGACCTACATCCTTACGTGACAATAACTGCAGCGAACGTAATTTATCTCGTGATCGGCTAATCGCAACAGATTCATTCACACAAAAAGTGCCCATCATTTCAAACTGCCGTACAACTGCTGTGCCATAGAAGGTAATAGATGCGCCTATGCGCGGAATAACTGCATCATAATATGGCAATTGCTCGCCACGATAGCGAACAGCAGGTCGACTACGAGTTACATCCATATAGCAATGAAGTGTATCGATAATATCGACATCATGCCCTCGGGCTTCGCCGGCTTCTTTTAAACGACGAGTTGAGTACAGTTTTTCGTTTCTCGAAAGAATGGCAATTTTCATAAAGTATCGTCCGCAAAGCATTGCAGCTAGGGTTCATCGTATTATCTCTGAGGCATCTCGACATGAATAATACTGATCTACTATCAATATTTATTGAGCATAATTCATTACATTTTTGATAAATATTGATGTCATCTTAGCCTAAATATCACTTTTGATGTGGCAAAAGCTTTCCGGACACTTTTTTACGCGGGCCCGAAAAGTTTCTGTTCATACTTGAACGGTGCTAGATAGCCATTGGTTGAGTGTTTTCTCTGACGATTATAAAACACTTCAATATACTCAAATATTGCCTGCTGAGCCTCTTCTCGAGTCTGGAACTCCTCATGATGAATAAGCTCTGTTTTCAGCGTATGAAAAAAAACTGGCTCCACCTTTGCTTCAGTGGGTGCTTTTCAGCGATTAACACTACTGGGATACCGATCTAAAGGTGAAAGTAGATCGCTGTCTTGTATCGTTCCCGGCTTCTATATCCACAAGCACGATTTTTCAGACGCTGTATCTTCCTGTTGACGCCTTCTGTTCGCCCATTGTTGGCGTCGAGAACTATCGCATTCACTATACCCCACAAATGCTCCTTAACCGTTCTGGCAACTTTCTTGATTGGCTCAAGACGACAGCGTTGAGCACAGCTCAGCCAGCACTCTCAGGCTTTGATAGCCCAAGCTCTGGATTTGTAATCCCATAACGACATGGCTAATCCCCTGATGGCCCAGGCACGTGCCGTTTTCTGTGTCGAGTTTCTCAGTGGTTCAAAGTTGTCCTACTTTTCCTCAGCCATACTTTCAAGGTTCGTCAGCCAAACAAAACGGGGTCCCTTGAGAAGCTCTACACCCAAGTCAAATCAAGATGCGGGTTTTATCCTCTCAAAATTGTCGTTAATTCTATTGATTAACGACGCTCCAATATCGAGCAAAGTGACATCAAGAAAGTGATTTATTTTTCACCGAAACGCCTTTGCATCAGCAAAGTATTCGTTATTCCGAGCATGTTCATTCATCACTTTCCACAATCGCTCAATGGGATTCAGGTTAGAGCTGTACGGCGGAAGATAATGAAGCTCTATCCCCAGCTCTTTTGCCGCATCTACTGCCTCCTTTTTTCGATGATAACCTGCACCATCAAGCACCATATGGATGATTTCCATGGAGGCATAAGAACGACGCACTTTTTTGAAAAACTGGATAATGGCGTCACCACCTACTGTTTTGTATTGGTCAAAAACAATGGAAGACAAGTTGCCCAGTTCAATAGCGCCCACAATGTTCATTCGAGTGCGACTTCCTGTCGTATTAATAACTTTATCAATGCCTTTTCGAATCCATCCCGAGGTTATTTTTGTTGCTTGTGCAGGATGAACCGCATCCATGAAAAGAACTAACTGATCCTTTGGTAAGGAGGCTTTCAAGGCTTCATAGTATTCTCCATAAAGTCATCCTGCTTATCAGCGTTGGCTTTATGGGGAACACCCTTCGGCTTTTTGTACGAGAAGCTTTGTTGGTGCAACCATTTGATCAGCCCGGATATCGTGTATTCAATGCTCCAACGTTCAGAGATATAGGTGACGATCTGATTAGCATGAGCGTAAGTATGCCCAGAGATATACTCGACCAACTGATGAGTTTGCTCGTCACTCAAATGACTTTCGCTACCACCATTTTCAGGTTTCAGTTTTTCCCTTGTCAGACAGTCTTTCAAGTGACGACTGATGGTATATTCGTTAAAACGGGGCAGCCAAAGATCGAAATTCGGCAGATAAAATACTCGAATAACCTGGTAGAACAAGACTACCGAGGGGTCAAAAGAAGGACAAAAACCATGTTGAGATTCCAGAGTTTCAAAACTGCCCGGAGAGCTCTGAAAAGTGTGGAGTTATGTCATAGCATCTGTAAAGGCCAGTACGATAAAGCTCAATCTGCCAATGACTGGGAATACTTTTATTCCCTCGCAGCCTAATTGTACTTGGAGGATAGGTCTCTGTGATCTATCGGAAACTTTGCAACAGAACTGCTGATACACAATGCTCACTGGGTGTCTTTGAAGGGTGAATCCATGAGAAAAAAACAGTCAAAACTGGCAAAGCCAGCACCCGAGTCCTAAGCTACTACCCGATGCGTCGCTGCGCTCCGAAGAGGGGAGGCCAAATGCACCGGAACAGGTGGCCGGATGTTACCGGAATGAGTGGCCAGATGCTCCGAAATAGCCAACAGATCTAAAGCTGATTAAATCTTGTGGAAAGATACAAAAATATAACCTTGAAAAGAGACTATCTAATGAAACTGATTTCAATTTATAGTTTGGTGATATTGTGCACAACAAACCTTTTTGCCCATACAAACGAAAGTCCCATTAATATTTGCAAGGAACTGCCCGGCGATGAGTCCCTTCATCTCTGTGTATCTGAGAAGACTAAAAACGAAATCATTAATGATTCGCTCGTATGGAGAGGTCTGAAATGGGCAGGACAATTAGGTAATGGTGCTGAAGCCGTAATTCGCATTGTCAAAACAAGTCAAAAAGCAATGTCATTAATGACTTATTGTATTGATATAGATACGAACTGGCTAAAGGAAACTCTTTTATATAATGGTATCGAAGTATGTGACCACGCAGCTGAAGCATTCGATCTGCCTATCAGACAATTCATACGAGATGAAATTGCTATCGTTTCCAGTTATTTTGCTGAGGTATTTTATCACGGTACGAATATATTAAGATTCGCTTACTTGGCTTACGCTTGGCGAACGGATGTTATGGAAGTCAAACACGAAGCTGGACAATCTACTAAGCAAACAGCTATGAATACTTTTGCGTTATTAGTTACTACGTATAACATTCTCTCATTACTTAGCCAGACTGTGTCTAATGAGGAAGTAACAAATTCAATCGACACCAACCCAGAACTTTAGGAGCCTCCCCATCTTGAATTTACTCAAATTGATACTAGCCCCTATAAATCTTACATCTGATATTAGTTTGCGCGAGCTTCTCTATAAGTCCAGATGCGAACTATGCCTATATATAAAGGGCTAACAGCCAATGACAATGCAATCGTAGATATCGTCATTTGATAGGAAAAATCGTTGATGATACCTGCTGTTAGCGCAATTGAAGCCAAAACAAAACCAAACTCACCTGTTTGAGATAATACTGCACCGCCGTATAAACTATCTCGCCATGATGTTCTGAACGCTCTGAGTATAACCATACTAATCAAAGTGTTTACGACGATTGCAATACAAACCAGACCACCAATGGCCAGTAAATTATTTCTTAAGAAGTCCAAGTCCATTAACATACCAATAGACAGAAAGAAAAAAGCAATCAATAGTACCTTCAGAGATTCCAGATTGTGCTGAACCCATCCCGTCTCTTTTGCTGAACCTACAACCAGACCGGCTACGAATGCCCCCAAAGCTGTGGATAGATGCGACACACCTGTAAGCAAAGCTAAACTAAAACAGATCAGAAGAGCTGTGAACAGCTGCATTTCCTGATCTTTTTTGAACTCCTGTAAAAACCGTAAATGAATGGTTTCTTTAACCGTCACCCAGACAGCCAATGTTGTAATAAAAACACCACAGCCAATCTGTGCCAGATAAATGTTTGAAGAGCCTGATTGATCACCAAAGCGCCCTAAAATAATCATCATTGGAACAATGGCTAGATCCTGTACCAGCAAAATCCCAAGTATTCTCTGTCCCATAGGGCTTGATAACTCACCCCACTCTTGAAGCAGCTTAATAACTACAGCTGTACTACTAATGGTTAACACAAACGCTATCAACAGAACTCTTTCGATATTCCATTCCAAAAATACTCCCAACAACCAAACCAAGCCTAAAGTCAAAGCGATCTGCATCAATGTTCCGATCACAATCACTTTCCATATGCTCACCCAGTTTCGAGGAGATACTTCCATACCGGTAAAAAACAGCAACAGAACAACACCCATACTGCCAAATTGAGCGACAGCGTCTTGATTTCCAACCACAGCAAAACCAAAAGGCCCAAGAACAACACCTGCCAATAGATAAGCAATAACAGAAGGCTGATGAAGTCGTTTAAGAATCCAACCTATAAGGACGACAGTAAAAGCAATAGCCACCAATACTGGTGTAATGGGGTCAAGATGCATGTTTTAATGCCTCTTTCTGAGCTATAACCGCCTGTTTAGCCGAATACCATAGTTCCATAAACTCTTCTGTAATTTTCTGTTCCATTTCTTCTACCTCAACAGTAGGACAAAAAATCCCGATAGTAATTACATTTTCACCCAGTTCAGAGCTAGAAATATGGATGACAGGGTCCGGCCCTGGAATGACGATATCTAATCGATTTTCCAACATTTTGTTATAGCGACGACCGACATCTCTGAAGTGCTCACAGCTTGACCTGACACTGGCCATCAATCGATCCTTAAGCAGAAATAAGTTTATATCCTCTGCATCTCTGACAATCGAAAAAGTGTGATAGGCAAAACGACGAGTAAAATTAAGATTTTTTACAACTCCAACAACCAATAAACTGTTTGGAACAGTCAGAGTTCTTCCTGTAAAACCATAGTTGCCATGAGCGATATCGACTTCGTACAATTCGGTTGACAGCATGTGAATGGCTAGAACTTCACCATAATTGGGGCCAATTTGAACCCAATCTCCAACTGCATAAGGTTTTGTGGAAACATGATACAAAGAACCTGTTAAACATTGAATAAACTCTCTTGTTGCCAAAACAAAGGCTGCGACAAAAGCAGCGACCGACAAAGCAAAATGTCTCAGCTCCGGCAACCAAATAGCGATAAGAAGCACCGCTATCAGCAAGTGGCTGCTATTTCTAAGAGAATTAATTAGATTCCTTCTGGTTTCGCTGTTTATTTTTGTAGATTTCCGTAATAATTTTTGCCAAATCATACGAACAAATAGTATCCCGGCAGTCACAGTAACTGCGGCAAAAAGCTGATTATTCTGAATCAACTTGTCGAGCTCAAACAAACTCATGAATCTATCAATCCCAGTAACCAAATCAAAAAAAGAACAGAAAACACCTGAAAAAAACGCGACGTATGCTATCTAACAAAATAGTCGCACTTAATACCACGCCTACAAGTCTCTGGGTAGTAATATTTAAAGATGATAAGACAAAAATTGGGATATATTGTTCAAATACCGATTTTACCGCTCCGACAGAAGCTCAATCCAATAGGAACTATTCATGAAAAAATACTTCGAAAAATTTGCCAAAGCTTTGCTGGGTCAATCTTATAGTGATTTGAACTCAAACGAACAAAAAGTGATTAATAGCATTGCTGAAGGCAAAGCTGTCAGCGAAAACATTAACGACTCTTATGCAGACACACTCACTACCGGCCAACGTATCGCTGACGCAGTGGCACGATTTGGTGGATCATGGACGTTTATTTGTCTTTTTTTTGCATTTATAGCGTTGTGGATAATTATAAACATTTACTGGCTGGGTCAAGAAAAAAGCTTTGACCCCTACCCTTTTATTCTACTCAATCTTGGTCTGTCTTCTTTAGCTGCATTTCAGGCACCGATCATTATGATGTCTCAAAACCGCCAATCCACCAAAGATCGCATCAAGCAGGACGCTACTTACGAAATCAATCTCAAGCTAGAGCTTGAATTTATTGCTCTTCATAAAAAATTTGATAATCTGGAAAGTAAACTAGAGTTATCTCGCAATCAATAAACCTGAATTCGTATCATAAGTGCATAACTTCTGTAATCAACTGATCGCTACATACCTTTGAAATGAATCAAGACTCAGGGGTATCCTGTAAAGCGACCAAACCATACAGAAGAGCCAAGGATGGTCTATACACAGCTGAGCCTTGAAGAGAGATATCATACCGAACTTAAAGTGACACTCCCTGCCTTATCAGGAGGCCTTTTTCTGACTTCACAGGCTGCAGCCGGTCTATAACGATCGGACTTACACAGAAGCCTCCATCAGCAGTACCAAGGTGCCCCTTCGGTATTCTATTGGTCTTTTGTTTGGTTTGCCGCTGCTCTAACGGATCACTCTGATGCTATGTAACGGCTATCAGGTTCTTCAGAGGCGGGTGGGCAGTAAGCTCTGCCTTAATTTTTCGCCCAGTGCCTGGTTTTCGTCACCGGGTGCCCTGCGGGGCGGACCTGACTATAGCTTATCAACTTTGTACCAATACTCAACAGGAATGCTCGCCGCATTCCCGTCTTATATCCCCGCCCGATTGGGCGAGGGTTTACGACGAATTCGCTAAGAACCATAAGGGAGCTATCGCCACATTGGATGAACGAAAAACCAAGCTCCGCCTTACTGTCCCTCTGCCTGGAAAGAAAGAAAAAGCGGTTAGACAGGCAATGATTGACGTTATCAAACTCAATTAAAACTCCCATCTATAAGTTCTAATCTATACTCGTTTGCACAGATTTTTTTCTGTTCTATCCTGATTCATTCAAAGAATATGATTAAATGAATATTAAAAAAGCAATCACTACATTGATAAGTGTTCGAACAAGCTCTCTTTACTACCTGTGCCCATCCATACTGACCTGCGTAGTATCATTATCAATCCATGCCGAGCCAATACATGGCGATACTTCACTCTTATTACCTTTAGGTAGCTATCTTCAAAGCTTTCCAGCATACAGGATTAGTTCTCAGTATGAGCATTCACTCATGCAGGTGTATTACAACGGCAATACAAATTTTCCTCTCCATTGCTGGAAAAATGGTCACGATGTAAGAAAGGAAGGCCCTCATTTGGGCTGCGATACTTCTGTGAAACGAAGCGTTGTGAATGCAGCTAATTTTTTATACTCCACTTTGTTGCCTACAGGTAGTTACCTCGAAAGTTGCTCTGGTGTTTTCAGAACTATAGAAATCATTGATGGTAGAGAGAGATCATTTCTTTATGCCTCTTGTGAGAAATCTTCTGGAACTCAAGAAGGCTTTGTGCTCAATACGTCCATCGCAACAAGTAGACTTGATATCACAGATTGCTCCCCAGGCAAGATTACAAATTCTGATGGTTATTTACAGTGTATGGAGCAACGCAGTACTCCTCGCTCTATCGTGACAGGCAGCTATTTAAAATATTGTTTCGCTGCAAACAGTCGATTCGATTCTAGCAAAGACACACTCACGGCTGAATGCGGTGGCATGAAGCAATACCACACATTAGAAGGCCTTTCCAATTGCCTCTCATCAGGAGGAGATGTCGTTTTCGACAATACCGGTCTTGCTTGTGATATCGAAACGTCCAAAACGTCTGAAATTCACACAGCCAGCGATTACATTCCACCCGGCAATTATTCATTGTCGTGTACAGATATGGCTTATTATCCATGCGCAGGTAAAAACCGTAAGGGCTTACTGACAGCAAAATGTTTCACAAATAACAGTGACCCTACCGATTTAATTAATAGCACATTTCTGGAAAATGCAGATCAGGCATGTAGTGCTGCAAGCTACGTCAGTAATGTAAACGGCACTCTACAGTGCGATCCAGACACACCCTCCGTTAATGACCCAGCTCGGAAAAGCATGTTCGATCGTTTGAGCTGCTCTGAAAGTAATTAACAACCAACTCATGAAAACAGATTCTCTTCTTGAAAATTCACCAAGGCATCTAATGACTATACCCAAAGGCGTCTGAAGCAGAACTGTATAGAAACAACCATTACGTTTTAACAATAAGGAGAACAATAAGGAGAACAATAAGGAGAACAGTAAGGAGAACAGTAAAGAACTTAAGGGCTTTAGAGCGTTAACCTCTGATATTAACAGAGGTTAACGCTCTACTCTCATCAAAAACTATCTCTGAAGTCTCGTAAAAAACGACTACATTACAGGTCGTTGATGTGCGTTATATCGGCGTTCAAACCAGCTAAACAACAACATAATCAGCATACTGATGGCCAGATAAAAGACACCGGCAGCAAAAAATATTTCTACAGGCGTATAGGTTCTAGCGATAATCGTGCGAGCCATACCCGTCAGATCCAGCAAAGTAATCGTACTGGCCAATGCACTGCCTTTCAGCATGAGAATCACTTCGTTACCGTATGCAGGAATCATCATACCAAAAGCTCTTGGCAACAAGACCTTCCGATACATCGTGAGTCGACTCATGCCCAGAGTTAAACAAGCTTCAACTTCGCCCTTTGGAATATTCTGTAAAGCGCCTCTCAGTATTTCTGCGATATAGGCAGCTGTATGCAAAGAGAAAGTAATGATGGCACACCACCAGGGTTGTCGTAGCCAGGGCCATAAAGCACTGTCTCTTACAAATTCAAACTGGGCCAAGCCGTAGTACACCAAAAAAATCTGCACCAGAAGCGGCGTTCCTCGAAAAAAGAAAATATAAGCATAAGGAATAGATCGAACCCAATACGACTCGGAGATTCTGCCAAAAGCCAATGGTACGGCTAGCAATGCGCCGATGGTTCCAGACAACAAGATCAGCTTGAACGTTAACCAGGCCCCATCCAACAGTCTTGGGGCATACTCAATAATAATGTCCCAATCCATTACGCCACCTCCAGGCCACGATTACTTTTTCGTTCCATTGAATGAATTGCCACCATGGAAATAACGGTAAGCCCGAGATATATAAAAGCAGCTGCAAGATAAAAAGTGAAAGGTTCACGGGTAAAACCAACGGCGGCTGTTGTCTTACGCATCAAGTCTTCAAGACCAATCACGGATACTAATGCTGTGTCTTTTAATAGAATCAGAAATAAATTACCCAATCCGGGCAGTGCATAACGCCAAACCTGAGGAAGAATAACTTTATGAAGAGTTCTGGAAGACGTCATACCCAAGGATTGAGCTGACTCTCGCTGGCCTTCAGGAATCGCCTGAAATGCACCACGAAATACTTCAGTAGCATAGCCGCCAAAAGTTAAGCTCAGAGCTATAACACCGGCCGTAAAAGGATTAATTTCAATGTATTCATCGTAACCAAACTGTGAGGCTACTCCCATCAAGACGACACTGGCACCAAAGTAAATCATCAAAACAACCAGTAATTCAGGAATCCCTCTGATCACCGTTGTATAGAAGCCTCCTATCAGCCGTAAAGGAAGTAATGAAGACAATCTGGCGCCAGCACCCAATAACCCCAAAATCGTTCCGAAAAACAGGGATGTCACGGCCAGCTGTACCGTCATCCATGTGCCTGCCAATAACTGATCAGCAAAATCGGCTAAAACCATTACTGCACTTCCTTTTCAGCTCAGTGTGTAAACAGACGTATCGAATGCTTAATCACTTACTGCAGAAACAAACCATGAGTGGAAGATTTAACCGTTTAATAGCGATAAAAACGGTTAAATCTATACTTTAAAAACACCACAGACAAAGTCAGTATCAAGCTCAATAAATTGAGAAAGGAAAGTATTTAGCATTAATGTCAGCGTAAGTACCATCAGCAATAATGGCTGCCAGTGCGGCATTAAGCTTTTGCTTTACCGGATCATTCTTACGTACAGCAATTCCGATAATATCGTTCTTGGCAAAGGAATCTCCCTTGAATTCAAAAGAGGCTCCGTCTTTTCCCTTCAGCCAATCATAAGTAGGTAGTTCATCTGACAGGGCAACGTCGAGACGTCCTGACACGAGGTCAAGGTAAACGGCTTCCTGAGTGTCATACAATTTTACTTGTGCGATATCTGAATAATTATTTTCAAGATGCAGGCCAGCGATAGTAGCTCTTTGAGCGCCAATCACTTTACCTTTCAGGCTTTGTTTGCTGATATCCAGTTTATTGCTTTTAGATCCCATAAAACGCAGGCCACCGGAATAATATTTGTCGGTAAAATCAACCTTCTTCAAGCGATCTTCAGTAATAGACATGCTGGATATGATGGCATCAAATTTTCTTACCATCAGCGCCGGTATCATCCCATCCCAGTCCTGCTTTACCAGCTCACAAGGAGAGTCCATTTTTTCGCAAAGAGCGTTAGCAATATCAACATCAAACCCTTTCAAATTACCGGATTGATCGATGAAGTTGAATGGTGCCCAGGCCCCTTCCGTTGCTATTTTTATCTTGTCTGCCGCATTAGACGACACCGCAATAATGGCTGTAGAAACCAACAGTGCTGTTCGTAAAAATGATTTGATTTTCATAGCGTTGCCTCTTTTTTTCATTATTATTTTCGAGATACACATTTTCTTACTGTTACAACGTTTTAAATCGCTTCTGCCAGAAACTCGCGACAACGAATAGACCGGGTCTCTTTAAAGACCTGTTCGGGGGTTCCCGCCTCTTCAATTCGACCTTCATGGAGAAAAATGATTCGATCAGATACTTCTCTCGCAAACTTCATCTCGTGAGTAACAATCAACATGGTTCGCCCTTCCTTTGCCAAAGTGCGAATCACTGCCAGTACTTCCGAGACCAGTTCCGGATCAAGAGCCGATGTCGGCTCATCGAACAAAAGAATTTTTGGCTCCATAGCCAAAGTTCGAGCTATGGCGACACGCTGTTGCTGGCCACCGGATAATTGCCCGGGAAAAGAATGAGCCTTCTCAACCAGTCCCACTTTCTCCAACAGAGTCTCGGCTCGATCTCTGGCTACACGTTTTGGCAGTTTTAAAACGCTTACAGGTGCTTCCATAATGTTTTCCAAGACAGTCATATGAGGCCAAAGATTGAAGTTCTGAAAAACAAACCCCAATTTTTGGCGAACATCCATCAACTGCTTTGGATCAATGGCTTCCAATTGATTCAGTTTATTTTTTTTGAGCAGAAGTGAAACACCATTAATTTCCAGCTCACCACAGCTGGGTTGTTCAAGCAGATTAATACAGCGCAAAAGCGTGCTCTTACCGGAACCACTAGAGCCTATCAGTGAGATAACTTCTCCATCTCTGGCTTCCAGCGACACTCCATTTAATACATCGAGTTTGCCAAACTGTTTGCACAGTCCGGTTATTTTTAAAGCGACAGGCGCATTCAAGATTTACTCCACTTTTTTTATATTTATTTTATTTTGGAGGTTGATCAAAATCCATCAAAGTACGGTGTTAGTTTGTCACACTGAAACCCTAACGTATGTCAGGATGAACCAGCAAGTCCTCCCCCGTCAACTACCAGTGATGTTCCCGTAATAAACGAAGCCTGATCAGAGGCTAAATAAAGCACTGCCTGCGCAATTTCTTCAGGCTGTCCAACTCTCATTAAAGGCCGCTCTATCGCTTCTTCTACCAGTGAATTTTCTGGTTTTCCCAATTGAATAGCTTCGTTACGCAACATGCCAGTATCTGTGTCACCAGGGCAAACGCAGTTCACTCTAATGTTTTGAGGTCCGTGGTCCACCGCCATAGCTTTAGTGAGCAGCACAACTGCACCTTTTGAGGCGCAATAAGAAACAGCATCTTTACCGCCCACCAGACCCCAGCCAGAGCCCGTATTCACGATGGCTCCTTTACCTGCTTCAGCCATTACAGGTATAGCGTACTTACACATCAGGAACATGGATTTAACGTTAACCGCCATCACCCTGTCCCACTCATCTTCAGTGGTATCAATAACATTAGTTCTACGGGTGATACCGGCATTATTGAAAAGAACATCCAGGCTGCCGCATTTTTCTATGGTGTTTTTGATCACGTTACTGCAATTTTCTGCATGGGTGATATCACAACACATGCCAAAGGCCGTATTGCCCTGTTGTTCGATAAGCGACAAGGTTTGAGAAAGAAGTTCCTGACTGATATCCACGCACACTACTTTGGCACCTTCTGCCGCAAATGCCTGTGCCGTTGCCTTACCAATACCGCCACCAGCACCGGTTACAATCACGCCACAATCTACAAATCGTTTTATTGTCATTATTATTGCCTGCATTTGTACTTCAAAAAAACGGTTACGTCGATGAAGCTATTACGTCAATTAACTCATTACGCCAATTAACCTATTAAGCTAAGGAACTTGCTACACGATAAACAAGTCGTTCCCTGAATCCGGTAATAACCGGAATGTAGCCGTTGAACAGTTTATCCAGCCATGGACTACCGGTGTCAACCAATAGTGGCCGCCCTCTAAGAGAGGTCAGTTTGTTAGTGGTTGCCAGTACGGTTATACGACCACAGCCTATTCTTGTGAGTACTTCAGAGCTTATCTGGGGATTTCCCCGTCCCAACAGAAAGCCCTGCCCACCGATGCACGTCACCATTAATTGGCTTGGGCCGGGATATTTGTCCATAGTGGCCAGAATATCTTGCTCTGATGCATCCCGACAGATCAGTTTGCCACCTTTGACAATATCAACACCAATCAAAGAGCCTGATATCTCCAGCCGCTCTTTCAATGCCGACGTTGTCATGCCAGGGCCAATGATATAGAGCGTTTCATCATTCATGGTACGTTTTACTTCATCCGCGATAGCACAAACAGCTCCCCTATCTGACTGTTTGCTTCGTGATTTTGCCGACTGGGTAAGACTTCGGTCATCGGGAATATTCAGATACCCGTATAACCGGGCACTCACCCGTTGCTGTCGAAGCTCTTCTTCATCCAGATCCATTACTTCAGCAGCCGTGCAACCGGTAATGTCATTACTGACAAAGCGCCGAACGATCTCGGCCGCAGAGACCGGATTAATAGCAAATACAGCAGACTGAACTTTGACACCAGCAGGAATACCCAACACAAGAACATCACTGCCAACAGCATCCATAATATTTCTAGCCGTACCATCGCCACCAGCAAAAAGAATCAGTTTCACACCCATTGCAAACATCCATCGCGCAGCAGCTACCGTATCACTAGCTGAAAACCCTTCCGCCGCACCAATGGGTAACACGGCCTGAGCAACCAGTCCGGCTTTCGCAACAGCATGTTCTCCCATATCCCCCTGACAAGTTACAATGCTGAACGCCCGACTATGACGACTGAACTGCCTCAACGTTAACGTTGCCCGTTCAACACCGCATCCTTTTCCCCCCAACGCCAAAGCACGTTGTTGAGTGTGCTCACCATCGCTGCCCTTGAGCCCAACCTTACCACCCAGTCCTGCAATGGGATTAACAATCAGACCGATTAAAGGTCCGTCACTGCTTTCATTCATTCTGATTCGCCAGTTTTCGACAATAGGCACGCCAAGTCACTGACCAGCGCTCCGGATCATCCAATACTTCTGGTTTAATTTTATGAATCGGGCAATTATGCGGTGCGCTGCGAACCATAGCCGGATTGGTATACGCCTCTTCCGACACCGCTTTCAGGGTACGTACATATTCGTCCAGATCCTCAACCGAGTATGCTTCTGTAGGCTCTAACGTCGCCGGTTCGGGTACAACAAAGGGATGATGACTGGTCCAGTAATGCAAACCATAATCCGCCATTCGAATACCCAGCTGCTCTGAATGTATTCCGGTGTCCCGATATAACTCTTCCCAGCTATAGCGAACCTGTTCTATACGTCGTTTACCTTCTGCATAGGGCGCACTGATTCCTTTTATTTTTAATACTTCATGCATCAGGTAGTTATTATTGAGTACAGCAATTTCAGCAACTTCTCTAAGACCTTCTGCCCCCAGATTCATAACCCAGGCATAAGCTCTCATTACAATGGAAGCCGAGCCATAAAAAGCGCTGACTTTACCGATACTATGGGGCATATCTTCATTGAGAAAATACCGTTCACCGTCATGATCTATTAATGGCCCTGGCAGGAAACACTCAAGTTCTTTACTGGCACCTTGAGCGCCAACAGCGGGTCCACCGCAAGCGTGAGGCGTTGAGAATGTTTTATGCAAATTGAAGTGGCAGAGATCAAAACCAGCATCCCTTGCACGGGTTATTCCCAGCAAACCATTTGCATTAGCCTGGTCATAGGCACACAAACCGCCCGCTTTGTGAACGATGCGTACGAATTCGTCAATATCAGGATTAAATATCCCTGTATCTTCCGGATTTGTGATCAGTAAACCTGCGGTTCTGTCCGAAACAGCCGCTTTCAAGGCTTCTATGTCCGGATAACCGTCATCATTAGGATACAACGTGATGACCTTAAAGCCGGCCAGCTTTGCACAAGCGGCATCGGACGGATGGGAGAAAATAGTGGTTATGATTTCGTCCCGATCCGTATCACCTCGACTTTCATGATATTTCCTGATGACTGCAGCATTAGCGTAGATGGCCGCAGACCCACCTCTGGGCTGAAAACTGAACCGGCTCATACCGGAAATATCTTTGAGTATTTGTTCAAACTTGTGGGTTATTTCCAGAATACCTTGCACGGTATCCTGATCTTGCAACGGATGTAGCTCGGACATTTTATGGGATCGAGCCAGATGTTCATTGACCTTCGGGTTGTATTTCATGGTGCAGGTACCCTGCCCAATATCCACCTGAAAGTCGGCGCCAAGATTCTGCTGCGACATTCTCAAATAATGTCTTAATACTTTGTTTTGCGACAGTTCAGGCAATGCCGGTAATGATTCTCTCATCATGGATGCAGGAAGATTTTTATAAACGTCTTTAGTCGTTCTTTTGATTTCCTCATCCACTTCCGGAACTAAAACCCCTCTTTCACCTTCTGCTGAAAGTTCGAAAATAATGGGTTCATCCCAACGTGCCTGATGGTAACGTCGAACATTGGGTTTGCCGTCGGTATGTCTATGGGACCGGATATCTTCAATAGGGTTTTTCGTTAGATCAGTCATCAGATAACCTCCGACAGAGCATCACAAAGGGTATCGATGTCGTCCCTGCTATGAATTTCTGTAAAACAGTAGAGTGCACTTTGGCCAAATTGAGGGTACTTCTCAGAAAGATCGTGCCCGCCAAAAATGTCTTGTTTCAACAGCAACCGGTTTATTTCCTCAACAGTTTTACCCGTATTATCAAAGTTGACGACAAATTCTTTGAAATGAGACTGATTGTTATGAGGAATCAGGATCCCCGGGATGGAGGCCAATCTTTCTTTTGCATAGGCATTTCGCTGGAATATACCGTTGGCAATGTCATGCATTCCTTGGGGACCCATCAGTGATAAGTAGACCCCCGCCGTAATTCCCCACAACGCAGAGGCCGTACCAACAAATTCATTACCATTTTCGCGTTTATCGAAAGATGTTCTTTCGAAGGCAACATCACCAAACCCGTATTCACCCTGAACTTCTGTGGGCGCAATACCAAAAAGTCTGGAGGGGTATTGCATCACCAGATCCGTTTCATCATGGCTGGCAATAAAACCACCATTGCCACCACCAAACTGCATATGGATACCCAGAGCCTGTATCTCACCTGTTACCAACCGGGCACCGTAAGATGAAGGAGGAGCCAGCACACCCAGAGATAAAGGATCGACGCCCACTGCAGGGATTGCATCGAATGAGGCCGCCAGTGCACAGATTTTCTCTCCGTCTTCAACAACGCCCAGATAACCGGGATTATCGAAATATACGACAGCCGTTTGATCATCGAGAGCATTCTTTAGGGATTCCATGCACATCCCACCAGTCACCGTGTCAACATTAATCACCTGAATATCAACATCTGAACGACAGTATTCAGTGATCATCGAAAGTTTGTCAGGATGAATGGTTGCAGAGACCAGTGCTTTTCGTTTTCCTGTATAACGGCAGGCCATTCTGATGCTGGTCGCTGCAGCCTGGTGGCCGTCGTAGACCGGAACATTGACGATATCCATTTCCAGCAGCTCTCCCATCATGCTGCAATATTCAAATAATGCCTGAAATCGACCATGATCATCGTAAGGCTCGCCGGCATAGGCCGTTAGGAACTCACTTCGTTGATTAATTTCATCGCAAATTGAAGGAACGTGATGTTGATAGCAGCCGCCGCCTAAGAAACTCAGACACTCTTCCGTACTGCGGTTTTTATTAAGCAGTTTCTGGACATGTTGTTTTAATTCATATTCAGACAGGAAAGGTTCGGGCATATCCAGTGGCCGCTGCATTCGCAAGTACTTTGGAATGTCAGCATAAAAACACTCAACACTCTCGGCACTCACAGCACTCAACATTTTTTTGCGTGCTTGATCTGTTGAGTTCGGAATATAAGGGTATACAGTTTTCGTCTCAGGGTTACTCATATCAGGAGGGCTTTTGTTGTTTTATTGACTAGCAGGTTAAACACCCTGAAAACCAGCCACAACCGAGTCTTTCTAATCCCTGATATTAGAAAATCTAATCTAAATGCATAGCCTATGTACCGGTAACCGCTTAAGATGAAAAATAACCAACACGACAATAATAATTATAATGAATCGTAAGCTTCCTCCCTTGCGCGCCTTAGCTGCCTTTGAAGCCGCTGCACGCCTCGGCAGTTTCACTAAAGCCGCTGACGAGTTGTGTGTAACGCAAGCTGCAATCAGCCAACAAGTTCGTCACCTGGAAGAGTCTGTTGGCGTACCTCTCTTTATTCGAAAACCAAGACAACTGTCGCTTACCAAAGAAGGCCGACAACTTCTTCCCGAACTGAATTCTGCTTTTAATCAAATGGCTGAGGCCATCGATAAAATAGGTCGCAGACCCACAAACAGACTTAATATTTCACTGACCCCTGCACTTGCAGCTAAGTGGCTGGTACTGCGTTTACCGGAATTCTGGAAAGAGCATCCGGAAATAGATCTAAGGCTTCATCACTCAGTTACTCCTGTCGACTTTTTGAAGGACGATATTGATCTGGCTATTCGCTGGGGAGAAGGAGAATGGCCGGGACTGGTGTCGGAATTTCTGATCCCGGGGGAACTGACTCCCGTCTGCAGCCCAGCGTTACTCCATGGCCGTCACCCGTTAAGGCGCCCCTCCGACCTTTCACATCACACATTACTCCATGAAGACAATCGGGAAGATTGGAAGGAATGGTTAGGTGCTGCCGGGATTGAAGGGGTTAATGCTGAAGCAGGGCCGGTGATTGATGACAGTAATGCTTTACTACTGGCCACCTCTGATGGGCAGGGTGTTGCACTGGGGCGAATAGCCATGATTGGCGATGACCTGACAGCAGGTCGTCTTGTTAAACCGTTTGAAATGAAATTACGAAAAAAACAAGCGTATTATCTTGTTTACCCTGAAGGTATTCGTGATGACTCAGCACTGTTGGATTTTCGGAATTTTTTAAAACAGCAGGTGAAACTGTCGTTTTTTAACGAAACTTGCGGAATTCTCTATCCATAGCGGCACGCTTGGATGGAGATGGATAGCCAACAGCCCGTAGAGTACCCGAGAGCATAAAGGCTGTCATTTCTCCGATCGCTCCTGATTCTGATTCTGAATCTGAATGTACTTTTTCAGCACTTCTAAGGGCGCGCCACCGGCAGTTATCAAACAATAAGCGCTTGTCCATAGTACCGAGTGACTGCTCCCCGCCCTAAAAGGGATAAAAGCAAAGGTGTTTGAAAAAACAGACAACACATTGAGAATGGTAAAACTCAGAATAGTGATTCAATCCATTAGCGATTAGCTCGTTTAATGAGTTCCTGCAGGAACAAACCACTCTGCTCCCTGGACTCTTCTAAAGCCATAAATAACCGAAAACCAATGGGTTCATCATCATGAAAATTTACGTCCAAAATTTGAAGAATATCGTCTGAGCAACAGCCTTGAAGCATGGACCCGCAAGCGCTGAACAGGTCAAGATTAATGCTTTGGTTGCTGCCAGTGACAACCAGTACGACTCCTGCGACGGTGTAATCCTTGTCATTGACTCTGTGGTGTGTGGGGTAATGTTGGTAAAGACGATAAGGCAGCTCACAGTCATTAACCTCATCCATTCCGGCAGAAACGAATATAGAGCCATTCGATGCCCATGCATGATAGTCCGCAAAATCAACGCCAATGCATGAGGGAACAGTGGCACTGCGAACCCAAACTTCAATAACCGTCTTCAATGACAGAGAATCTGCTATCGAAATGATATTCTCATCTCGAATGACTGGAATGCTGCTGAACTGTCGCCTTATTTTTTTTGTTCGCACAGTGTCACCGAAAAGAATGATCATGGGTACGTGAACATCAGACCACTGGGCTATCAAAGACTCTAAAAGAGCAGCTGATTTCTCTTCTGCATCACAGACGAAGAACAGAACTGACTTTTCGCCTTTTTTGGTCACATTTAACGAATGACTATTGTCCTCAGTTAAAGGGATGTGCTCAACGTTGCCCCACCGCCATTCACTGAGAAACGACTCCATGACTTGACTGCTCTGTGTACCAGAGGTCACAAATTTGGCTGTAAATTGGTCAGGCTGCATCCTATAACTCCTTTAGTGTGATAGAAGGCCGAGACTACCTAGAATGAAGGCTTACGGGAGATAATTAAAGTTTGCTTCTACAATCAGCTCAAATTTCGTTATGTACTGACAGAGGTCCAATTTTGTTCTGATGTGAATATTTTGAATACCCTCTTCCCGACCTGTCACACAATCATCATCAAACCTTCATTAATTAGACATGTCTAGACAACTAATTCGTCACATTTAATCTCGATAGTATGTGAAAGCTCTTTTATAGCAGGTCTTTCATGGATAACGCGATTCAAGTCACCGGTCTTACCAAACACTTTCAGCGCTCAAATATCGCCCTTCATGACATCAGCCTGCGTGTCGACAGCGGTGAAATGGTTTCGCTCATTGGTCCTAGTGGTTCAGGTAAATCAACGTTTCTTCGTCACCTGTCAGGATTAACACTGGCTGACAATAAATCAGAATCCAACATCACTGTCTGTGGTCAAAATATTCAACGCGATGGTCATTTGAATAAACACATCAGGCGACATCGTTCAAACATTGGTCTTATTTTTCAGCAATTCAATTTGGTTCGTCGTCTCAGTGTTTTAACCAATGTACTGCTCGGCGGTTTAAGTCATATGCCTTGGCATCGTAGCTGCTTTGCTCTCTTTAATCGTGACGAAAAACAACAAGCTCTGGCTGCACTGGAAAGAGTGGGCTTGGCAGATTTTGCCTGGCAGAAGGCAGAAAACCTTTCCGGTGGTCAACAACAACGAGTGGCCATTGCTCGGGCACTGATGCAGAAAGCCAGTGTCATTCTGGCTGATGAGCCTATTGCTTCACTGGATCCTGCTTCAGCAAAGCAGGTTATGGATATCCTGAGAGATATCAATCGGGAAGATAAAACAACCGTCATTATCACGCTGCATCAGGTCGATTACGCCATTGGTTGGTGCGATAGGCTTGTCGCCCTCAAGCAGGGAAAAATCTGGTTTGATTTACCCGTTAACGAAGTATCCCCATCTAAATTCTCAGCCCTCTACGGACAGTCAGAAACCCTATCTGAAGTTCCTTCAGAAATGAGAAAAGAATCTAAACCTGTTAAATCACGAACTTCGCCCCGTAGAAAAGCCCGTTACGTGGCGTGAGGCAGTGGTAACACAAATAAAATAATTCAAAGCTTTCACACTGTTTAAAACCAAAGGAAAAAACCATGAAAACAATAATCAAGAAAGCGAACCGGTGGTTCAATAAGATAGTAGGCGCTACAACACTTGTAGCTCTGGCAGCAACCAGTCAGGCAAACACGTCCGATGATATGAAGCATTTGAACTTTGGTATTATTTCTACCGAGTCCAGTCAAAATCTGAAAACAGCTTGGGTACCTTTCCTGAAAGAAATGGAAAAGAGAACCGGCATGACTATCAAGCCATTCTTCGCCCCTGATTACGCCGGTATTATTCAGGCGATGCGCTTTAATAAAGTTGATATAGCCTGGTACGGTAACAAGTCAGCTATTGAAGCTGTCGATCGCGCCGGTGGTGAAGTGTTCGCTCAAACCGTAGATGTCAATGGTAACCCTGGTTACTGGAGTTTATTGGTCGCCCATAAAGACAGCGCTCTGAATAACGTTGACGATATTCTTAAAAATGCCTCTTCCTTGTCATTTGCCAATGGTGATCCGAACTCTACATCGGGTTATTTAGTTCCATCCTATTATGTCTTTGCAAAAAACAAGGTTGAGCCTAAGAAAATATTCAAAACCGTTACTAACAGCGGTCACGAAGCTAACTTGTTATCTGTTGCTAACAAACGGGTTGATTTCGCCACCAACAACACAGAAAACCTTTCACGGCTCGAAGTAACACACCCTGAGAAATTGAAGAACATCAAAGTACTGTGGAAGTCTCCCCTTATCCCAGCTGATCCGATTTTGTGGCGCAAGAATCTGCCTGAATCAACCAAAAGTAAGGTATACGACTTCTTTATGTCCTACGGCCAGAGTGGCGACGAAAAAGAACTGAAAATTCTGAAGAATTTGCAATGGGCACCCTTCAAAGCTTCCAGTGATGACCAACTGTTGCCAGTACGCCAGCTAGTGCTCTTCAAGAACAAACTCAAAGCGGAAAACAGCCGTCTGTCTGCCAAAGATAAATCAGAAAAGATCAACGCATTTAATGAGCAGCTGGCTAGCCTGAATCGCAAGATGGCAGCTCTCGATGCTCGTGATTAATCCATCACTTCCATGACATCGATCTATTATCTTCTGGCTCATGAATGTATGCATTTCATGGCCAGTAGATGACAGGCAAAACAATCAATGCACTGCAACCAGTGCGCTATGAGAAGCACCGCGAGAGACATTATGTCAGCAGGCTATCCTTCCCAAGCTCTTGATCAGGTTATTGCTGCAGCTCCCAAGCGCAGTTGGCTGGAGATTTTTTTATGGGCTGTATTTTTTCTGGTGCTTGCCTGGTCCTGGCAAGGAGCCGAAATGGCTCCACTCACTTTAATCCGTGACAGCGAGAACATGGCGACCTTTGCAGCCGACTTTTTTCCGCCGGATATGACCGAATGGCGTCTGTACATGGACGAAATGGTGGTCACCCTCCAAATCGCATTATGGGGCACTTTTCTCGCCATCATTTTTTCAATCCCCCTGGGGTTAATGAGTTCAGACAACATTGCTCCCTGGTGGGTCTGCCAGCCTGTGCGCCGCGTCATGGATTCTGCCCGAGCTATTAATGAAATGGTTTTTGCTATGGTTTTTGTGGTCGCCGTGGGTCTTGGTCCTTTCGCCGGTGTTATGGCGCTTTTTATTCATACCACAGGCGTACTGGCCAAACTGTTTTCTGAAGCAGTAGAAGCTATTGAACCCGGCCCTGTTGAAGGTGTTCGAGCCACTGGCGCCAACATTTTTGAAGAGATTATCTACGGTGTTATTCCTCAGGTTATTCCCCTGTGGATTTCCTATTCACTGTATCGCTTCGAATCCAATGTCCGCTCAGCCACTGTCGTTGGCATGGTCGGAGCCGGTGGTATCGGCGTCATCCTCTGGGAGAGCATGCGCGGATTCCAGTTTCAGGAAACCGGTGCGGTCATGTTGATCATTATTATCTCTGTCACCGTTCTGGACATGACATCTCAACAGTTACGTAAACGTTTTTCATAGCAGAATCGGGTCACCGCCCGCGTAACTGGAAATTGATGCAGTTCAACTGCTTCAACTTGTATAGACAAGACTTGTATAAATGAGGAGAGCAGGGAAAAAGCATGGCTATCTTTCAGAAGATTTCAGCAACCCTTGAGCGGGAGATCGAACGGTTATTGCAGCCGGGAGATTACCTGCAATCAGAGCATGAACTCTCTGATCGATTCCAGGTGAACCGGCATACCCTGCGTCGTGCCGTGGATGAATTGATCAACAAGGGATTAATCCAACGACAGCATGGTCGCGGCATGATGGTCACCAATAAGCCTGTTTTGTATCCTCTGCACTCCAGACCCTGTTTCACAGAGAATCTAGCTAACTCAGGGAAACTGTTGCATACAAAGGTTCTCTCCTGTCGGCTAATGCCCGTCATGGATAAGCTCCGTGAAACCTTCCCTGATCCTGTTCATCAAACCATAGAGATCATTACTCTCAGAACGATCGATGGTCAACCGGCTAGCCTTATTTGTCATACGTTGAATCTTCAAGAACATGTCAAAACACTGAAAACTTATCAAAGTGGCTCACTGCACAGCTTTCTCAGTGAGCAATTCGACCTGACTCTAAAACGTGGTCAGGTGTTAATTCAATCTCGCATGCCCACCGAGACTGAAGCTCGTCATTTAATGCTGGGCAGAGGCATTCCCGTTTTACGTCTCGAAACTCGTAACTACGCCACCGATAACTCACACCCGAAGCACTCTCCTCAATCTGTACCTGTCGAGCTGTCTATCAGTGTCTGTCGATCAGATCTCATGCAATACACACTGGAGCCACCCAATGAACCATGAATACACAGAACCCAGTCAGGATCGTCAGCAGTGGTTGTCTTTAATGGCAAAAACACCACTGGAAGATCTAAAAGATCAATGGACCCATTGCCTGAAGACGACCCAGCTAATTCCAGAGAACATAGAGCAGTATGCTCAGGCTATTCGTCCTATTCAAACCGGGCTCGTTCAGGTTAGGGGTCGTATGGGAGGTAATGGTAATCGCTTTAATGTCGGGGATATGACGGTTACCCGTGCAGCCATTAACTGTGAAGGGTTTCAGGGATTCGGCTATATCGCGGGGCGTTCCAAGACCCATGCAAATTTGATCGCCCTGTTAGACGCTCTATTGCAGAACCCTCAATACCAGGTGGTACTGCAAAGTTCATTGCTCACACCACTTGCTGATCTCAGGCATAAGGTTTTGCAAACGAACGTTGAGAAAACCGCAGAAACCCGGGTCGAGTTTTTCACTGTCGTGCGTGGAGAAGATTGATGACAACTGATAACAATGAATCCGAAGACACTTATCTGTACGCCGGATTTTCAGATCCCGTGACTGAGGCGCAGTCTGTCTTCCGGAAAATGCTCAAAGCCATGAGCGAACCTGGAAACGTTCAGTTCATCAAAAACGGTCCAACATTAAGCAACCTCGGCAGTGCCGCTTTCTCTACTCTATTAACCCTTGCGGATAATGAAACGCCTCTCTGGTTGTCTCCAGCCTTTAATGATGAATTAACCCGTCGAAATCTGGCATTTCATTGCGGATCCTCACTGGTCGAACAATCAAAAGATGCTGCATTTATTCTGGCTGAAGGCACAACCACACTACTACCGGAAGAATGCAATCAAGGTGACCCTGCTTGGCCAGACACTTCTGCCACAGTTCTATTGCAAGTGGATGCGATTAACCCATCTAACGACCAAGGTCAAACGCTCACCCTTAAAGGCCCAGGCATACAAACCTCTCGAACACTCACCGTTCAAGGGCTCGCACCGCAATGGTTAACCTGGCTGCAGCAACGTCATCTGAGCTTTCCCTTAGGGTTGGATCTGATACTGGTCTCCGATGCTCAAATGACCGCTCTACCTCGCAGCGTTCTCGTAACGCTTCTTGATTCAGATTCTGACGGTCAGTCTAACGAAAAGGAATTTCAAACATGTACGTTGCGGTAAAAGGTGGCGAGAAAGCTATAGACGCCGCCCATCGTCTGCTGGCAGAAACTCGCAGAGGTGATTTATCCGTTCCATCGTTATCGGTCAGTCAAATAAAAGAGCAGCTACCTTTTGCTGTGGATCGGGTGATGACAGAAGGCAATATCTATGACCGTGAACTGGCGGCTCTTGCCATCAAGCAATCTGCTGGGGATATGGTTGAAGCTATCTTTTTATTAAGAGCTTATCGCACCACTCTACCCCGTTTTCAAAGCAGTGATCCGGTCAATACCAGCGAAATGTCGATCAGCCGTCGAATCTCGGCCATTTACAAAGATCTTCCCGGAGGTCAACAACTGGGCTCGACCTTTGATTACACCCACAGACTGTTGGATTTCGCTTTAATGGCGGAAGAACAATCCGGTGAATCAGATGTTATGAACAGTGACCCTACGGCAGTCGTCTCTCATTTCGACAACGTTCAGCAGGACACTAGCGTCACATCATTAGATGAAGAGCATGAAGTCTGCCCTAAAGTCATGGCCTTACTGGAAAATGAAGGACTCATGCGACGGGAGCTCGATGACAATTCTACCGTCACCGATATATCTCGAGATCCTGTCTCTTATCCTTGTGACCGCAGTGCACGTTTGCAATCTTTAGTGCGAGCCGATGAAGGTTTTCTGCTCTCTCTAGGGTATTCCACCCAGCGTGGTTACGGACGAAACCACCCCTTCTCCGGAGAAATTCGTACCGGAAATGTCTCTGTATCCATCGTGCCAGAGGAGCTGGGTTTTGCCATTGATATTGGCGAAATCGAATTGACCGAATGTGAAATGGTCACCGGCTTTGATGTTCAAGACGATGCAGCAAAAGACAATAACAAACCAAGCGATGCACAGTTCACTCGAGGTTATGGCTTGGTGTTTGGTGCGGCAGAGCGCAAAGCCATGGCCATAGCTCTGGTGGACCGAGCGCTTCAGTGCAACGACTATGGCGAGTCTCCGGATTCACCGGCACAACAAGAAGAATTTGTATTGAGCCACTGTGATAACGTAGAAGCAGCCGGTTTCCTTTCCCATTTGAAGCTCCCTCACTATGTGGACTTTCAGTCAGAGCTGGAATTACTGCGCAACTTACGTAATAAGTCGCGTAGTGAATCGCAAAGTAAGTCTCGAAATGAAGGCACGGAGAAGCAGCCATGAACGGTTATAACTTTGCTTATCTGGATGAACAAACCAAACGAATGCTTCGCCGGGCATTACTGAAAGCGGTAGCCATTCCTGGGTATCAAGTGCCCTTTGGTGGTCGTGAAATGCCCATGCCTTACGGCTGGGGCACAGGAGGCATTCAGGTCACTGCTGCAGTTATTGGTTCGGAAGATACTTTAAAAGTCATTGACCAAGGTGCGGATGATACGACAAATGCCGTCAGCATCCGTCGGTTCTTTGCTCGTACCACGGGTGTTGAAACCACTGAAAAAACAGCAGATGCCACTATTATTCAGACCCGCCATCGCATTCCCGAGCAACCGTTGACCAATGATCAGATTTTGGTTTATCAGGTGCCCATTCCTGAGCCTTTGCGATTCATTGAACCCAGCGAACAGGAAACACGACAAATGCATGCGCTGGAAGAGTACGGCGTTATGCACGTCAAACTCTACGAAGACATTGCCCGTCATGGGCACATAGCGACTACCTATGCCTATCCAGTCAAGGTGAACGATCGTTATGTGATGGATCCTTCACCTATTCCCAAGTTCGATAACCCAAAGTTGCATCAGAATCCGGCCTTGCAACTCTTTGGTGCCGGGCGTGAAAAGCGCATCTATGCGCTACCACCGTGGACCAACGTGAAAAGTCTCGACTTTGAAGACTATCCCTTCGAAGTCCAACAATGGGACGATAATTGCACCCTTTGCGGCAGCGACAACAGTTTTCTGGACGAAGTTCTCATCGATGACAAAGGTGGGCGCATGTTTATCTGCTCGGACACCGATTACTGCCGCCAAAGGCGTGAACCAGACAATCAGCCACCGCAGAAAAGACCGCTGAATCAAAAAGAGGAGCGAGTATGAATCCTCATCAGAATACGCTTGCCGTTACGGACGACACTCAGAACGCCCTGCTTCGAGCAAAAAATATTACCCGTCTGTACTCCTCGGGAAAAGGCTGCCGAGAGATCAACTTCGACCTTTGTCCGGGAGAAGTTCTGGGCATTGTAGGGGAATCCGGTTCAGGGAAAACAACACTGCTGAATGTCCTGTCTGGTCAGCATAAACCCGACAGTGGTCAGGTGCTTTATACCAATAAAAAGGGTGATGCGATGGATCTTTATGGTCTGTCAGAATCCAGAAGACGACATCTACTGCGTACAGAGTGGGGCATGGTGCATCAGCATGCACGAGACGGTTTGCGCATGAATGTGTCGGCCGGTGCCAATATTGGGGAACGGTTGATGGCTGTGGGTCAACGTCATTACGGTGATTTGCGACAAACCGGTCAACAGTGGCTCACCGATGTGGATATGGAACCAGGACTGATTGATTCAGCTCCGTCAACATTCTCAGGCGGGATGCAACAACGTCTCCAGATTGCCCGTAATCTCGTTACCGGACCTCGTCTGGTCTTTATGGACGAACCTACTGGCGGACTGGATGTTTCTGTACAGGCCAGATTGCTGGATTTATTACGCAGTCTGGTGGTGGAGCTGGGCTTGTCGGCCATCATCGTTACTCATGATTTAGCTGTAGCGCGGCTTCTGGCCCACCAGCTGGTAGTGATGAAAGACGGATTGATTATCGAGCAGGGACTGACGGATCAGGTGTTGGACGATCCGCAACATCCCTACACACAACTGCTGGTTTCTTCGGTACTCACGCCATGACGACAGATTTGCATTACTCATCCTCGGACTCTTCCTTGAGAGTGGACGTCCAAAATCTGTGCAAGACTTTTGTGCTTCATAATCAAGGTCAGGCGCAGATCCCGGTTCTGCAGAATATAAACCTGCAAGTGTTTGAAGGCGAGTGTCTGGTACTCAGCGGGCCTTCCGGAACCGGCAAGAGCACCCTACTCCGCACGCTTTATGGCAACTACCGTATTGGCAGTGGGCAGGTACGCATTCTTGGCCACCACGGCTGGACTGACCTGACCTCTGCAGCTCATAGAGAGATTAACCATCTGCGTCGCCATAGCCTCGGTTATGTCAGCCAGTTCCTTCGGGTCATTCCCCGAGTATCAGCTCTGGAAGTCACCATGCAGCCTCTATTGGAACAGGGGGAAAACAAAACATTCGCCCGTGAAAAAGCCATTCATTTACTGACCTGCCTGAACGTACCCGAGCAGCTTTGGTCTTTACCGCCTGCGACGTTTTCTGGTGGTGAACAACAACGGGTCAATATTGCCAGAGGATTTATGTTGGATTACCCAGTGATGCTGCTGGATGAACCTACTGCATCACTGGACAGTAAAAACAGCGATGTTGTCGTTGATCTAATCAATCAGGCCAAAGCCCGGGGAGCTGCAATTGTGGGTATTTTCCATGATGAAGAAGTGCGCAACAGAGTGGCAGACCGAGCTTTTAATTTTGAGCAAACCGATCTTCAACCCCAGATATAAATGCAACGATAAAAGGACTTCCTCATGTTGCTGACGAACGCACAACTGGTGCTTGAAAATGAAATCATTCAAGGTACTCTTCTGATTAAAGATGGCTTGATTAAAGACATCAGTGAAGGTCGCACAAGCTTGCCAGAGGCCATTGATTGCGAGGGTGATTACCTACTGCCCGGTCTAGTGGAACTTCACACCGATAATATGGAAAAGCATTTCAGTCCGCGACCTGGTGTCGATTGGCCTTCACGCTCGGCCTTTTATAATCACGATGCACAAATGATTGCTGCCGGTATCACCACGACCTTTGACGCCTTATCCATTGGTGATGTAGCTGAAAACAGTATCCGCTTACGCAATTTGACCCGAATGGCCGAAGCCGTAAACAATCATCGTTCAAGTGCTCGATCAGACCATTTGCTGCATCTGCGCTGTGAAGTCAGCCATGCAGATACTCTTGAACGCTTCTTCCAACTGGCTGATACACCCAACGTACGACTAGTCTCTGTTATGGATCACTCTCCTGGTCAGAGGCAGTTCACTCGACTGGACAAGTACAAAGAGTATTATCAAGGTAAATACGGTTTGAGTGACGCCCAGCTAGAGGAGTTCATCAGTAGCCAAACCGAATCCAGTAAACTATACAGTGACCGTTATAGAAATCAGATTTGTACAGCCAGTCGTAGCAGAAATATTGCATTGGCCAGTCATGATGATGCAACCCGTGAACACGTTCGCGAAGCGGTTGATCTTGGATTGTCTATCGCCGAATTCCCTACATCTCTTGAGGCTGCAAGAGCTTCACACGAAAATGGACTGGCTGTATTGATGGGATCCCCCAATGTCGTTCGTGGAGGTTCTCACTCAGGCAACATTGCCGCCCACACCCTTGCCGCAGAAGGCATTCTTGACATTTTGTCCAGTGACTACGTACCAGCCAGCCTGCTTTGGTCCGCCTTTCTTCTTGTAGCCCGAGAAGACAATCAACTGGATCTACCTGCCGCTATACGAATGGCGTCTGCTACACCGGCTGCAGCTGTTGGTTTGAATGATAGAGGGCGTCTCGCTTCAGGATTACGGGGTGATTTGATTCGCGTACAACAAGAGGATGCTTATCCAAGAATAAAATCTGTCTGGAGTCAGGGAGAAAGGACATTCTGATGACAAGTAATAAGCACATCATCACACCGTCTTACCCCCTGCAAACTGAAGCAGCTAATGAGCAGGAAACCTGTATAAAAAAACAGAGGACAGGTACTATTTTCTTTCTTATAGGTGCTTCTGGAGCAGGTAAAGACAGTGTTCTTCGGGCGCTACGACCACGTATCGAAGGATATCCTGTGGTTTGTCTGCACCGCTATATTACTAGGGATGTTGATGCAGGAGATGAGAACCATATATCCCTGACTCAGGAAGAGTTCAGGTTTCGGGAACAGTCCGATCTTTTTGCTCTTAGCTGGCAAGCAAATGATCAGCTCTACGGCATTGGTGCTGAACTCGACACCATGCTGGATAAAGGTATCTCGGTGCTTCTTAACGGTTCCCGTGGTTTTCTTAAGGAAGCTCGTAACCGTTATCCCGAACAACTGATTCCCATCCTGATTACCACATCTGAGAATATCCTCTACGAACGCTTGCAACAAAGAGGGCGGGAAAGTTCAGAAGCCATTAAAGCTCGCTTAAAACGAGCACGGGAACAACATCTGGAATTGATCAGAGACACCAACAGAAAACTGGTTTCTTTTGATAACAGTGGCTCTTTAAAAAAAACGACAGATCAGGTTTTTCAATGGCTTCTAGGACAACCTGCTATTACAGAAAGCGCTCTGATTTCAGATACTATTGAAAACCGAGTAGACACTATTTTTTCCCTGTTTGAAAAATGGGGACATGAACATTACGGCGAAGAGATCAGTCAGCTTTCTCACGCTCTGCAAGCGGCAGAACTGGCTAAAAACAACGAGCATTCAGAAGAAATCATTCTCGCCGCATTCCTTCATGATATTGGGCATTTACTGGTTTTGGACAAGCATCCACAGTTCAGTGAACAATGTAGGTTACGCCATGACCAAACAGGCGCTCGTTATCTCAAAGAAATGGGTTTCAGTAGTAAGGTAACAAGCCCTGTAGCTGGACATGTCGCCGCCAAGCGTTATCTCTGTGCTGTTAAACCGAGCTATGCCGAGTCTTTGTCCAAAGCCAGTAAAGAGTCCCTCGCTTTTCAGGGCGGCCCGATGTCACAGGATGACGCTAGCCAGTTTGCTACACGTCCCGATCTCGAAGACATTCTTGCCCTGCGCCACTGGGATGAACAAGCTAAAGAAACGAGCTTTACCATGGGCTGCACGCAATGGCTAAAAGACATGATGGTACGACACCTTTATAACAACTGTAACAATCAGGGTATTTCGGATTTTGCCTGAACTTAAACTCACACTTCTAGGAACAGGCTGTGCCGGTGGCATGCCTGTTTATGGTTGCCACTGTCAGGCTTGTGTCAGATCTCGTCAGCAAACCGATAAACAACGTAAGCAGTGCACTGCCCTGATTGAAGCGGGAGAAACACGGCTACTGTTGGACGCAGGTCTTCATGATTTGCCAGCACGGTTTCCACCCGGTTCATTATCCGCGATTCTACTGACTCATTATCATGTAGATCATGTGCAGGGGTTATTCCACTGGCGATGGGGCCGCGCTGATAAGCTTGCTGTTTATGGCCCGAAAGACTCTGAAGGTTGTGCAGATTTGCTCAAACATCCGGGTTTTTTTGATTTCAACCAGACTCTTTCGCCCTTTCAGACAATCACATGGGGAGACGACAGCAATAAGCTTTCTGTGACACCGTTGCCATTAACTCATTCCAAACCGGTGTTCGGTTACTGTATCGAAAACAGAGCCGGAACTATCGCATACCTTACAGACACTATTGGTTTACCTGAAGAAACACGGCGATGGTTAAAAACAAAAAAAATTGATTCGTTGATTCTGGATTGCACCCATTCACCAGCCATCAAGCATCCACGAAACCATAATAATCTGGATATGGCTATTGCCATTCACAACGACCTGCAACCAGACAACACCATTCTGACCCACATCAGTGATGAGCTGGACTGCTGGTTGATGGATAATGAACAGGGTCTTCCTAATGGTATAAGTGTTGGTTTTGATACGCTGAAGATCAATCTGAAATAACAATCAATCAAAGCTATTTAGCTAAGAACTCACAATCAGCTCGATACTCTCAACGCATTTTTCTAATATAGCCAAATACAAATCAAATAGATCCAGCATCAGAGAGAGCCTTGCCCGATCAGTTAAAAAAACAAGTTAATGCAGCAGCAAAACTAACAACATACGAAAGCTTTGCTAAATTTAGCCATTCGGATATAAAAGCAATGGCTGAATACAAAAAGAGCAAAGCTGAAATATCAGACAGGATTAATAGTATTCTTTCTTGCGATCGTGTTCGTCGCTGGTTTCGTACTTGACTGGATATCGATTGTGCTTATATGTATTCCGATTTTTACTCCTTTCATTAAGGCCGCGGGAATCGACCCTATTTGGTTCGCTATTATGGTTATGGTGGTCATTCAGACCTCTTATCTTACACCTCCAATGGCACCTTCAATTTTCTATCTACGCTCTATTGCACCGAAAAGTTTAACGTATAAACATATGTATTGGGGAGTACTTCCCTTTGTTGCTATGCAGCTATTAGTACTGGCTGTTGTGGCTATTTGGCCATCAACAGCAACCTATTTACCGAGCGTGCTGGTTGGGCTATAAATCATTAACCGCAGGAAGTGAGATAGGCTGATGTACACCAGCCTAGTTTATTAATACGCGGTTGGTTTATCAGAAACATCAGCTGTTTTTTTGATAAACCAACTGAGCACAAACAAGATCAGCCAGTGCTGTACCTACAGACTTAAATAAAGTGATATCTTGCTCATTGTTACGTCCATGAACGTCACCACTGCATAACTGACTTAACTCACCTTTTACTTGCTCAAGTTCATAAGCGCCTTCTGCAATGGGTATCAATAACTCACCTGCTTCGGCAGATGTATTAACCGTTCCATCAACATAAACCTCTGAACGCTGCATGCACTCGGTATCAACTTCCCTGCATGTTTTTATGTGGTTACCCACTAAATCAATGTGGGTACCAGGCTTTACCCATTTCCCTGAAAACAAAGGAGTCGGTGAACGGGTCGCACAGCTAATGATGTCAGCCCAGGCTATATCACTCTCGAAATCATTGGATATGGAAACATGTATGTCAGGTCTCTGCTTGAGAATATCATCAACAACGCCCTGAATTTTCTCTGGGCTTCTACCCCAAACCTTTATCTCACGTATATCACGGACACTGGCATGAGCAAGAGCCATATATGGTGATAAATGACCCGTACCACATAGCAATAGTTTTGAGGCGTCAGATCTAGCTAGAAAACTACACGCCAGCCCAGAAACGGCTGCTGTACGCCAATAAGTTGCAGAGGTCCCATCAACCACAGCTTGAGGTAAGCCTGTTTTACGATCAAACAACATGATTTGAGCATAAATGCTTTTCAGTTCAGCTGACTGTTCTGGATTATCAGGCAAATAGGTAAACGCTTTTACAGCGATGGTTTCGTCATTCCAGGAAGGCAACACTGCAAATGCATCATGATTGTCAGGATTACTGTCTAAATCATATACATTTCTTTGCGGCATGGAGTGCGGTTTTGAGAACGCATTTTTAAGTTTTTCTATTAACTCAGGGAACGTTAAACTTGAGTGAACTTTATCTTCTGAAAGAATAATCATGATAGTTTTCTTCTTTGCATCAAACAGGCTTGATATTCAATGTAAGGTAAAGGCTACTTATTTTCTCTGATAACCCATTCACTGTCTTGTAGTACGAGAATAACTCTACGATACATTTTATCGTTCATGAAGCATCAGAATCACCCTCGTACTCTATTCAGCACGATTTTCAGTTTGAACCCTTATTATTGAGCCTGAGCACGGTTTGATTGCTGTTCGACTAACAGATCGTGAATAGCCTGGCCTGCTTCTTGAATGTGCTTACGCAATAATGTCGTTGCACCGGTGATGTCTTGCTGTTTACTGAGTTCTAAAAGCTGATTGTGTTCACTTTCCGCTTTTTCTATGCCTGTAGTAAGCAGTAGCTGCAAGCGAACATAGCGGTCACATTTGATATTCAGGGTATGAATCAATTCCATTGCTTGTGGCATATTGGCAGGTCGGTAAAATGATGCATGCAGTTCATAATTGAGCTCACTCCACTTCTCTACCTGAGTACCACTCTCTACAGCGGTTACAAAAGCGTGCAAGACTTTTTCGATGTCAGCGTAGTCTGCTTCTGTCATTTTTGAAATGGCACACTCAAGTACATGGCACTCCACTAAAGCACGCAACTCGAACAGTTCATGAATTTCAGCGGGCAATAATTTTGTTGCACTAGCGCCTTTATGAGGCTCAAAGCACACCAATCCTTGGGCTTCTAACTGCAACAATGCCTCTCGTACAGGAATACGACTGACATTAAATTCTTGAGCAATAGCATCTTGACGTAATGGCTTTCCGGCTTCAATTTCACCACTGAGAATCTTTACGCGGAGATTATCAGCTACCATTTGAGTGCGTGTTTTGTAGACGATAGCCTTGCTCATTTATCTTTGCTCATAAGTAGCTGCGACCGAAGTATTTTGAGTAGTAAGTGTCGTGAGATTAATTTTTCAAGAAGAACCTCACCAAAAAGGCGGCATCCTAACATAAGCTCGGAATTACCTGCTGTTTATTTAACTTCAAATCCATGTGCGTAAGGATCTTCGTCATCAACCCAAATAGTGTTGTGACCGTATACCTTAGCCCAACCTTGCACACTGGGCATAATAGCTGCGTGACCACCCACCTGAGTCGCTGATTCTACGCGACCTTCGAACATGCTACCGATAATACTTTCATGGATAAATTCATCGCCAACCGACAGTTTACCTTTGGCGGCCCACTGTGCCATGCGTGCACTTGTTCCAGTGCCACAAGGTGAACGATCAATAGCATTAGCACCATAAAATACTGCATTTTTAGCGTGGGCTTGTGATTGTGTTGGGGTACCTGTCCATAGCATATGAGAAACGCCACAAACGGTTGGATCATCCGGATGTATACACTCAACAGCTTCATCAATTATCTGGCGTACAACAGGACTTAGTTGAAGAATTTTATCGACACTGAAATCTTCCAGCCCGGTAAAATTCTTTTGTGGATCGACGATAGCGTAATAATTACCACCATAAGCAATGTCAACAACCAGTTCTCCTAATTCGGGCACTTTCACCACAACTTCACTGTGTGCCAGATAAGAGGCTACGTTGAAGATACGCACCTTGGTCACTTTGCTGCCTTCCTGCTGATACGCAATATTGATTTGTCCGGCAGGGACATCAAGGGTTAATAGCCCCGGATGTTTCGGCTTAATAATGCCATTTTCTATCGCTGAAGTGACTGTGCCAATCGTGCCATGACCACACATGGGTAAGCAGCCGCTGGTTTCAATAAACAACACCGAGGCATCGCTATTAGACGAGCATGGTGGGTAAACAATAGCGCCGGACATCATTGAGTGTCCGCGAGGCTCAAACATCAATGCCTGACGAATCCAGTCGTAATTTTTCAGGAAGTGCTGACGCTTTTCGCTCATGGTATTACCTTGCAAATCAGGATAGCCACCAGCGACTAATCTGACCGGATTGCCGCAAGTGTGCGCGTCAATACAGAAAAACGTTCCTTCTCTCATTCTTTCTGCCTTAAACAATCGTTTCCATCTTTAACAGTGCATCGACATCAACAGTGCATCGACATCAACAGTGCATCGACATCAACAGTGCATCGACATCGTTCACAGCCTGCTACTTTTTTTTGCAATCTTAGCATTGTGCAATTATTTGTAAATGTATATTTTATACAATATACATAACGCCGAATGAAATGTTTTGATGAAACAAATAGACGCAGATATAGCAGTAGTTGGGGCAGGTATTGTAGGTATCTGTTCAGCATTAGCACTGCAGGACGCAGGCTACAAAGTAGCGTTAATTGATAAAAACGGCATTGCCCGTAAATGTTCACAGGGCAACGCAGGGCATTTCGCTAGTGAACAGGTGTTACCTCTTGCGACTCCCGGCTTGCTATGGAAGATTCCCGGAATGCTGCTCGATCCTCTGGGGCCAGTAGCTATTCGCTCGCGCTATTTACCTCATATTGCTCCCTGGTTAGTTCGCTTCATGCTGAACACTCGCGACCGACCATTTTCTGAAGGGTCTGCAGCATTGAGCAATCTCAATGGGTTAGCCTTGTCCGCATGGCAAAGATTATTAACGAGAACCGGCGCACATGATCAGCTCAAGATGGATGGTTCCCTGCTGGTGTTCGAACAACAAAACAGTTTTTCTGCTTATCAACCCACCTTACATCTTTTAGCCAAACATGGTGTTGTATCCCAAACATTGTCAGCGGGTGAAGTCCATGAAATAGAACCGCAATTAAACAGCAGTGTGTTACACGGAGTGTTGTTTCCGGAGACCGGACATACTGCCAATCCTTTTCGGCTAGCAACCACTCTGGCCGATTATTTTATAGCCAATGGTGGTCGCTTCATCCAACAGGATGTGAGCGATATGCAGCAGTCAGACGGCCAGGTAGTCTTCAAGCTTGAAGGCGAACTTCATCGAGTCAAGCAACTCGTATTGGCGACCGGAGCCTGGTCAAAAAAGTGGGTGAAGCAATTAACAGGACTTAACATACCTCTAGATACCGAACGGGGTTACCACCTGATGTTACCCAACGCAGGTCAGGCACTAACCGTTCCAGTGACCTCTGCAGAACGGCGATTCATCATGACGCCTATGGAGGAAGGATTACGTTTAGGAGGCACCGTTGAATTTGGCGGACTGGAAGCTAAGGCCAATATGCAGAGGGCCGAAATGCTGGCTCAGCACGCCAAGATTCTCTTACCAGAGCAGGATCATCAGATAGGTGAAACCTGGATGGGGCATCGACCCTCTCTACCTGATTCTTTGCCTGTTATGGAGCGGGTGGGAAGTCATAAACAAGTTTATTTGAATTTCGGGCATCAACATTTAGGGCTGACACAAGCTGCAATATGCGCAGAACTCATGGTATCTGAGTTGCAAAGTACCGCCAACGTCATCGATTTGGCCCCGTTTCGTTCGGCAAGATTCTAAGAAAAAATTCTAGATGTATATTGTATAAAATATACATGACGTTTAGGATAATTTGAAAACAAAGCTCTCAGAAGCTTTTTTCAAAGTCATTTTCAAGTATTTAAAAACCATGACTTTGTGATAAGTGAAGTACTGATAAAAATAACAAAAAGAGGAAGCACAATGAAAGTTGAAGGCGTATATGTACCCGTAGTAACTCCTTTTGACGCGGCTGGGCAGGTAGATTTTCCTGCACTGGGTAGACTGCTGGACTTTCAAATATCTGCTGGTGTTAAAGGCATCGTGGCCTGCGGTACAACAGGAGAGTATTACACCTTCGACAGTGCAGAACGGGATTCTGTTTTAGGTTTTATTGCGGATCATGTTGCTGATCGTGCACAACTCATTGCCGGAATAAATGATTTATACACCGCTGGTTCAGTGGCAAAAGCAAAGGCTGCAAAAGCAATGGGGTATCAAGGATTGATGCTTGCACCGCCTATCTATTGTTTACCTCAGGAAGCAGAAATCATTCAGCACTACAAAACGGTAAGTGCTGAGACAGATATGCCCATCATTATGTACAACTTCCCGGCCCGCTCCGGTGTCGAAATCAGCGTTGAAGCGGTTATCGAGTTGAGTCAGGATAAAAACATTGTTGGTATCAAGGAAAGCAGTGGCGACTTCAGTCGTGCATTAGCTTTGATTAATGCCAAGTTAAACGACTTTGAAGTGGTATGTGGTTCGGACGATCAAGGTGCAGATTATCTGCTTTGGGGATCACGCTCCTGGATTGGTGGCGTTGCTAACTATTTACCGGCTCAACATGTGGCTATGATTGAAGCCGCTAAACAGAATGATTTCGTCACAGTACGCAACACTATGCAAGAGATGTTGGCGGTGATTCAAAATCAGGAATCAGCGGATTATAACCAAAAGGCCAAGTTAGGTTGTGCGGCCGTTGGTCACCCCGTAGGTGGAGTACGCCCTCCCCTACAGGCCATCAGTAATACCGACAGTGAAGTCTTTTTAGCTACTCTGGCGCCATTACTTACTCGCGCCTCTCACTAGGAATCTATGTATAGTAAAACCATAGCTTTAGGGCTTGGTTAAGTGTGATTTCCAAAAACTGGAAAGATCTATCGCATCTTTTATTACGTAAAAAATAAAAAAAATAAAAAAGGAAAAGCGAAATGAAACACTTTATGAAACGTTTGACGCCTGTCGTAATGAGCGCCGTTATGGCGGTAGGATTCAGCACTGCCTCACAAGCTGACAAACTGGATGACGTTATAAATGAAGGCACATTACGTTGCGGTGTAGTGTTGGACTTCCCACCTATTGGTTATCGTGATGCTAACAATCAACCTGCAGGATTCGATGTTGAATATTGCAATGATTTGGCTGCAGCCCTGGATGTAGATCCCGAAATTGTTGCTGTTACCTGGGGGGAACGTCTACCTTCCATCGTTAATAATCGCGCTGATGTTATCTTCGGCGGTACTTCAGACAGCTTGCAACGAGCTAAAACCGTTGGTTTCAGTATTCCTTACGCTATCTATTACGCGCAAGCTGTCGTCAATAAAGACAGTGGGATCAAAACCTTCGAAGATTTAAAAGGTAAGAAAGTAGCCGCAGCCATCGGAACAGTAGCTGAAAAAGAATTCCTCAAGATCGCTAAAGAATGGGGTACCGAAGATTTGTACCAAGGTTACCAGAGCGAGAACGAGGTATTTCTTGCTGTTGCTCAGGGTAAGGCTGACGCAGGTTTGACAACGAACACAGCCGTTAAGCCGGTTGTCGGTCAATTCAAGAGCCTGAATGCGGGTCCACGGATGCCTTGGACTACCGATTACACTTCAGTGGTTGGACCACGTAAAGACATTACCTGGTTGAACTACCTGAATCTGTTTGTAACTCATCAGGTTCGCTCCGGTCGTTATCAAGAGCTATGGGGTAAGTACGTTGGTGGTGAAGCGCCTGAGCTGGTTATTGCCGGTGTTATGTATTAATAACGATTATTCCCTGCACCTTTGAAGGTATGAGGTTATTGGCTGCTTTCGTTCACCCCATTCGATTGCTGCCCACTCATACTTTCAAGGGTAACGGGTATACAAGGATGCTGACTCAGGTTAGCGGTATTAACGAGGGCAATGATCATTGCCCTCAACCCTTGCTCCGTTATTGGTATTGATTATGGATTACAATTTCCACTGGCGCCCTGTGTGGCGAGCGCTGCCTGATCTGCTCGATGCTGCTTTAATCACTCTTGAAGTAGCTTTATTATCGATGGTGATAGGTATTGTCATTGGTATGGTGCTCGCCATTATGCGCTTGTACGGCAATATCGCGATGCGAGGATTTGCCAGCGTTTGGATCGAAGCAGCCCGTAATACACCTGCATTACTGCAGTTTTTCTTTTTCGGTTTTGGCCTTGGCGCTTTTGACTTACACCTGTCGCCTTATATGATTGTCTTGGTTGGCCTCTCCTTTAATAACGCGGGTTATTTAGCCGAGAACTTCCGCGGTGGTTTTCAGGCAATCCCTGTCACTCAATTCAATGCTGCTCGTTGTTTGGGGATGACTTCAAGCCAAGCCTTTATCCGCATCGTTATCCCTCAAGTATTTAAACTGGTTTATCACCCCATGACTAATCAAATGGTTTGGGCGGTGTTAATAAGCTCGTTGGGTATGTTGGTCGGATTCAGAGAACTAGCGGGTGAAACCCAGTTCATGGCTTCGAACACTTTCCGTTTATTTGAATTCTTTTTAGCTGCAGCGGTTATTTATTATTTAATCGTGAAGATAATTCTGCTCGTGTTTTATCTGATCAGCCGTCGATTATTTAATTACTGAGGAGCTTATTATGTCTGAAGCCGCCGCTCAGATTCAGTTTTTTACCAGTTTTCAAGCATCCGACTTGAAGTATTTAGCCGAGGCTGCGGGCAACACATTATTGATTTCGGTCATCGCGATTTCAATAGGCAGCGTACTCGGAACATTATTTGGTTGGGCATTGAGCGTATCAAAATTGGTCGCCTTTAGCTTAGGCTCGATCCTGGATGTATTTAGAAGTGTCCCTCTGATCATTCAGCTACTGCTGTTTTATAACTTCTTCCCGATTATCGGCTTTCCCCTGGATCCGTTTGAAGCCGGCGTTGTTGTGTTGATCTTTTATACCAGCGCTTTGGTCGCTCAAGTGGCACGCGGAGGTATAGAGGCGGTACCTGACTCCCTACGTCGAGCATCACGTTCACTGGGTATGACTTACTGGCAAGAGATGCGTTATGTCGTGTTTCCTGTTGGCACCCGTGCAGTCTTACCGTCCTGGGCCGGTGTTGCTTTAGGTGTATTAAAAGATTCAGCATTAGTGTCAGTACTGGGGTATGTAGAGTTATTAAGAGCTTCCCAAATTCTGATTACCCGTACTCAGGAACCCTTCATTATTTTAGCGATTGTTGGTGCGTTTTACTTTGCGTTGTCTTACCCCATCGCAAAAGTTACCGATCGCCTAGAAAAGAGATGGCAGTATGATTGAGCTAAAAAAAGTAGACAAAAACTTCGGTAAGTTGCAGGTCTTGAAAGGCGTCGATTTACAAGTAGAAAAAGGTGAAGTGCTTAGCGTTATCGGTGCCAGCGGCTCGGGTAAATCGACTATGTTGTCCTGCATCAATGGCCTGGAAGTAATCCAGAGCGGTGAGATCCATGTCGATGGCATTAATGTTCACGCCCCAAGCACGGATCTTAACAAGCTGCGTCGGCACATCGGCATGGTATTTCAACAGTGGAATTCATTCCCACATTTATCAGTAATGGAAAACGTCGCTTTATCACCTCGTATTGTGTTGGGTAAATCCCGTGAAGAAGCACGTGCTGTTGCAGAAAAACAGCTCATTCACGTAGGTCTGGGAGACAAGCTTGATACTTACCCCACACGTATGTCTGGCGGTCAGCAGCAACGCTTAGCCATTGCTCGGGCGTTAGCCATGGAACCCAGCTACATGCTGTTCGATGAGGTCACTTCGGCACTGGACCCTGAGTTGGTGGGTGAAGTGTTAGATACCCTGAGACTGTTACGGGAAGACGGCATGACCATGATAGTAGTCACCCACGAAATAAGCTTTGCTCGTGATGTATCAGACCGGGTCGCCTTTTTTCATCAGGGCGTGATTGAAGAGATAGGTGCCGCCCAGCAGCTGATCAATGACCCACAGAGAGAATACACCCAACAGTTTTTGAGTAATGTTCGTTAACGCACTCGTGCACACACACATTATCTAATAAGCGCTGTATTCAATACATACAGCGTTGTTTAAAGAGAACTCCAAGTTATGTCCGAATTACTGTCTATTGAACAATACAAAGCCATTTCAGCAGATTTAGAACTGCCAACTCAGGCCTTTATTAATGGTGAGTTTGTCGATGCTCAATCAGGAGCAACATTTTCAACCGTTAACCCCGCCACGGGAGAAACTATTGCCAAAATTGCGGCCTGTAATAGCGAGGATGCTGATCTTGCCGTAGCCACCGCTAAAGCGGCTTTTGAATCCGGAGTCTGGTCTAACCTATCGCCTTCCGAACGCAAGGATGTACTGCTCAAATTTGTTCGACTCATTGAAGCCAATGCTACCGAGCTGGCTGTAATGGAAAGCCTTGAAGCCGGTAAGCCCATCCATGAATGTGTGTTAACGGATTTACCTGAAACGATTCACTGCATCCAATGGCATGCCGAAGCGGCAGATAAACTCTACGACCAAATATCACCATCAGGCCATGGTGCTACCGGCATGATTGTGCGCGACCCATTGGGTGTCGTGGCCTGTGTATTGCCGTGGAATTTCCCCTTGATGATGGTGGCCTGGAAACTCGGCCCTGCCCTCGCGTCCGGAAACTCAGTCATTATCAAGCCAGCAGAAGATACCAGCATGACAACTTTGTTGCTGGCAAAGTTAGCCTATGATGCAGGCATTCCTGCCGGTGTCTTTAACGTTGTAACCGGCTACGGTCATGAAATCGGCCAGCCACTGGGTATGCACCCTGACGTGCAAGCGGTGTCATTCACCGGATCAACCTTAACTGGCCGTAAATTCCTGGAGTACTCAGCCCAAAGTAATCTTAAACGGATCGTATTAGAGTGCGGAGGCAAAAGCCCGAGTGTTGTTCTTAGCGATGCAGAGAATCTGGATTCGGTAGCAGAGAACATTGTTAATGCTGCGCTATGGAACATGGGACAGAACTGCACAGCCAATTCCCGAATCATCATCCATAAAGATATTAAAGCCGAGTTAACCGAAAAAATTATTAAGGCCATGGACGCTTGGCAAACCGGTGACCCTATGGATCCACAATTCATGCTGGGCGCCATCATCAACCGCCGCCAGTATGAAAAGATTCTCGGCTTTATCGAAACAGGCAAGGAACAAGGAGCAACCCTGTTAACCGGTGGTCATGCCATCGACATGGACGGTGGCCTGTTCATCGCACCAACTCTCTTCGACGATGTTACTCCCGAGATGACTATCGCTCAGGATGAAATATTCGGCCCTGTATTCGGCTTGATGAGCGCCGACTCCGATGAGCACGCCTTGGCTCTGGCTAATGATACTTGCTACGGCTTGCAAGCTTCCTTGTATACAGCCAACGGTGTGAAAGCTCAGAAATTCGCACGGCGTTTACAGGCTGGTACCGTATCGGTGAATTGCTTTAGTGAGGGTGATATCAGTACACCGTTTGGTGGCTATAAGTTGTCCGGTTTTGGTGGTCGAGATAACTCTTTGCAGGCCCACGACCAATACACTGAAGTGAAAACCATCTGGTTTGACTTGAGTGATTAAAAGCTGCGACTAACGCTTGTGATTAACAGATATTGCTGAGTTTAATGTACTGCTTCGTCGATCCGCTCAAGCGGGCGGGTCAACGATAGGTGGTCTATGATTATTTCGAATATTTTTAACGATGTAACTGGCCTGTCATTCGCGGGTCACCCAGTTCCCACAGTGCAGCAGCGTGTCGATCAGGTTTACGATCCTGTAGTGACGTTTGATGAAGTAGTGGCAACCCATTATCAAGTGGGTTTAAGCATTGCCCATGAATTGCGCTGCACTGGTTTGGGTGGTTTATCGATCACCAAGAGTGCGAAAGCAATAGAAGCCAAGTTAATCTCATTCAAGAGTTGCTAGAGACACTCCTATGCGGGCTAAAAAAATTATACATACCGTCAGCTGCCACGCCGAAGGCGAAGTGGGCGATGTAATTGTTGGCGGCGTAGCACCACCACCCGGAGACACTATCTGGGAGCAATCTCGATGGATTGCCAAGGACCAAACTCTGCGTAATATCATGCTTAACGAGCCCCGTGGCGGCGTGTTTCGACACGTTAATTTGTTAGTGCCTGCAAAACATCCAGATGCACAAATGGGCTGGATTATCATGGAGCCTGAAGACACTCCACCCATGTCGGGGTCCAACAGTATTTGCGTATCGACGGTGTTGCTTGAAACCGGCATCATCGAAATGGTTGAGCCTGAAACCCATATGATTCTTGAGCCACCTGGCGGCATCATCAAAGTAATCGCCGAGTGTGAGAATGGTAAGGTAAAGCGGGTGAACGTCCGTAACCTGGCGTCTTTTGTGGATAAAATGGACGCTATGATCGAAGTTCCCGGCATTGGCACATTAAAGGTTGATACCGCTTATGGTGGCGATAGCTTTGTCATTGTTGATGCACAACAATTAGGTTTCTCTATTCAACCGGATGAAGCCCGTGAGATCGCTGAAACCGGTATTAGAATTACTAACGCTGCCAATGAGCAACTAAGCTTTCATCATCCGGAAAACCCTGATTGGCGACATATTTCGTTTTGCCAAATCGCTGCGCCTCTACAACAAGAGAATAACGTGCATGTAGGCCGGAATGCTGTTGCTATTCAACCGGGAAAATTAGATCGTTCTCCTACGGGTACTGGCTGCTCAGCACGGATGGCATTGTTACACGCCAAAGGTGTTTTAAACGTAGGCGATCGTTTTATTGGTGAATCTATTATTGGTTCCCGGTTCCACTGTAGAATTGAAGGGGTGACCAAAGTAGGCGATCTTGATGCTATTCACCCACTGATTTCAGGACAAGCCTGGATCACTGGCACCCATCAACATATGATCGACCCAACCGATCCCTGGTCACAAGGATATCGGATTTCAGACACTTGGCCTAAGTTCGATATCTGAATCGTCTTGCTGAATATTCGAGCCTTCCATAGATACATTCAACAGTGCTCTTTTAAGTATGCTGTTTAAGACGTAGCACTTTTTTTACGGCGTATAACAATGAATCGATTGATAAACCACCCTTGGGGTTGGCAAGACATTACCGCCCTGACCATTGCCATTTGCGGCTGGGGGGGAAACTTCATCGCCATTCGTTATGCAGTCCTCGAATACTCAAACTGGACTGCTTTGACCTTACGATTGATACTGGTCAGTTTACTATTAGCGCCATTTATTCGTCTGCCTGAGAACAGCCTTAAACCACTATTAATTCTTGCAGCAGTATTGGTCCTCGGGCATTTTGGACTACTGTTCCTTGCCTCGCAAATGACCGAAAACGTCAGCGCAGTGTCTTTGCTTATCCAGCTTAATCCGGCTATTTCAATACTACTGGCCTGGTGGTTTCTGGATGAGCAACCTGGACGACAACGAATTGCTGGTTTGATGATAGCTATGGTCGCTATGATCGTATTGTTTTACGAACCCGGGCTGCTTAATTCAGTGGTAGCAATGCTGATTGCTACCGTTTCGGCCGCTTTTATGGCGGGTTATTCAGTCTTAGTGCGACGTTTGAATAAAAACGTTAGACCTGTTGATATCATTGGTTGGACAGCCATAATAGGCACACCTATGGTGGCGATTATTGGTATTTCAACCGAGAGGGATAGTTGGTCTGGCATTACTGATTACTCAATCAATGCCCACCTTGGATTACTTTATACAGCTGTGATTGCCAGTATTGCCAGCCATGGTGCCTGGGCCTGGTTATGCCGTCGGCACCCTCTTTCACAAATCACACCCTTCAGCTTGTTAGTGCCTTTTATTGCCATTGGTTTATCTGTGATGCTTTTCGATGAGTTATTAACTTTACAGATGCTGATTGCTGCAGGCTTGCTGTGTTTGGGGTTGCTGGTTGTTGTTCGGAGTCGAACTTAAATAGGATAGTAACGATTGTAGTTACGCTAATTATACTCAGAATATTAATCAACCTGACTATAAATTTGTTTCGCAGTGCAGTCAGGCTGAATATTCTCTCTAATTACCAGGAGCCGGGGGTATAGTCAGATCCAAATACAAGATGCAGTGGTCCAGATTGAATGTATCCAAAACTTTCTAGAATAATAAGGAGAGTTGCCAGAAAATGCATCCCAAGGAAAGCTATCAATAATAGTTTTGGTATTAATGTTAATACTAAGCTTACAGCATTTTTGCTTTTCCCTAGAAATATAGACAGCTTGGCCAATAAGACCATGAGTACAACACCTAATATAAATACGCCTACTCCAGAGCGGCCGATCATGCCTGTAAGGTAAATGGCAATGGATATTCCTGCAGATAGGGGAACGAGAACGATAACAACAGCGATTGGGTTACCGTTGGCTAGACCTTGAGTGATCCCTTTGTATGTAATTACAAGTAAGCCCCATTGCATGTAGAGAATAAAAGGAATAGCAAAATAAATCAGAAATCCTATATCTGCTTCTTTCACTGCAAGAAATGAAAAAACAGCCATAAGCAATGCACCCAGATAGGCGCATAGTGCTTGCCCACCTGATGAAAGTAATAGAGACATCAACATAAAACAATCCTTGCTTAGGTCGGAATAATGACCAATTTTTTATTAATAGTTAAAGTGTTTTTCCGACTTATTTGTATTAAAAACGAGTAAGTACTGAAACAGTATTAGGTGTATTGGTGAGGAGTGCTGCCGGTGTAGTGATTACCACCAGCAGTAAATGCATAAAGATTAGAGGATAACACCTCCAGATTTAGGCACTACGAGATTACTGGGTGGGATGTGTGCTTTCTTAGCTTTGCTCTTTCCAACTGCTTGTACAGCTCGAGCGATGAAGCCGTTCTTGATAGCTCCCAGTTTTCCTTCGACCACTGTGGCATAAGCCATTTTAGCTTCCAGACGCGATATCTTGACTATGGCTATTTTTGTTTCACTTTTCCCTAGTGACTCATTGGTATATGGATCGAAAACATCTTTTCCAAGAGAGTAAATGGTATAGAATCGACCTTTCTGAAGTGTTTTACCACCCTGGTTAAGAATAACTTCCCCATTACTCGTGGCAACTACACGAAGAGGGTAGATATTTTGTAAAACGTCTTCAGAAATCTTTTGACCTATGGCTACTGCACCTTTGTTTAAGCTGCCAACATTGTCCAGAGTTACCGACACAGTATCACTCCATTTAATCTGACGCGTAGCAATTGCAATAATCTGATATCGAACTGTGGCATTGGTTCGGACGTGGTGTTTCGTCTCGCCAGTAATAGCGATATTAGTTGTCCATCGGGAGACCTTTGCTTTTTCAATACTTCCGGTCAGGATGTAATCGAGCCCGAGCACCTTCCCCATCTTTGCTTTCTCAGCAATGGATACATTATCGCTTTGCCATAGAGCCTTTTCGGTTTTGTACTCTTTATCATGCTCCCGATCCAGTACTGCAAAACGACGACTTTGCACTAACTGTTCCTGAACTTGACGAGTGACCAACTTACGGAACTCATGGCCTCCAGTAAAAGGCATAATGGCAATTCTACGACGGTTGTCTGTGGGTAAGCCTGGAGCATCATATTGATGAACGCGAACGGTCAGATCTGCTGTACAGCCATCGGTGTCACAAGTACTGTCTAAAACGTCATAACCTGCGATTTGTCCTTTAGCCGAAATTTTTGAATCACGATTCAGTTTGACCTGAATATCGCTTTTCCCGTTTATTTTTACTTGGCTCTGAGTACTTTGCTGGACGCTTTTTACATCAAAACCATGCACTTGTCTCAATGCTTGCAGCAACCCTGATTCAATAGCTGAATCTTTACTTAGACCTGTCCCTGTCACCTGAACTTCTACCACTTTAGCCGTAGCTATTGTTGGTACAAGCACAAGCACAAGCAGGCTTTTAATTAACCGTTTCATGCTTATATTCCTTAAAATTAAAAGTCGTCAGCGTTGAATGTATCCATGCCAGCACCCTGGTTGCTGGTGTTGGATGAATGGGTAGCGGATTGTTGCTGTACTGCTCTTGGTTTTGGTTTGTTGGCTTTATAGTTACGAATGGACTGTTCGTTCACTGGGTGCCAGGTGAGTACGATACCGTTGATTTCTTTGCCAGTTACTGGATGTTTCTCAGTCCAACGCAAAGTTTCTTTTATGCCAACCAGTCCTTTTACGCTTGAGGTTTGTCGGGACATTTCTCTGGTTTCTTTGATGATTCTTGAGACAGTGCCTTCAACTGTTTCAGTCCCTTCATCACCTCTAGTGATCGTGGCGTCCTTTATTTTTTCTTCGCCCCGTGTTGATTCAGTTTGAAGCTTACCTGTCAATTGATAGGCTTCTGCGAAGTTTGAGAAAGCGTCATTTTCAGCTTCGATGAAGGAGAATTCACGGTTTTCAATACATTCTTCGTAATCAACAGGGTTGCAGTCGTTACCAGCTTGAGCATAAGAAATCAGTACAGGATAACCCAGTTCATCGTGCATCAGGTTTAAGCCATACTGGTACATCAGATTGCTTTTATTTTTCTCAAGATATTGCTCAATGCTGATTCGAGCTTTACGAGGGTCAGGCTGGATATTTCCTTTACTCAGTCTGAGATCCTGGAGCGTATTTTTCATCTTGTTCGATGTAGTTAATACAACTGATATAGCTGTGTTGCCGTTCTCGTCAGTTGTCTCAAAAGTTTTCGTTACAATGGTTCCGCCGAGTTCACCACGAGACAATCTGCTAGTAGTCTTACTGAAGGCTTTCTTCATCATGATTTTTCGTTTTGAAGGACTTGCAGCGACGTAAGCTTTTCCATCAATGCCCATCTTCTCAACACGACCATCAAGTGCGGTATCAGCAATGGCGACCAACATGTCCAGAGCACCTTCCAGTCCAGCCTGTTTTCTTAGCTCTTCATCACTGATTTCTGGCAACTGATTCGTTTTAAAGCTCTCGCGAACCATCTCTGTAGCAACATCAGCATAAAGTTGTTTCAGAAGTTTCTCTCTGGCTGACATTACTGCTTTTTGGTAAGCAATTACCCTGGCATCACCCCATTTACCTTCTGATGGTCTGGCTTTAACCAGTGCTGTGCCGTACATAATGCGAATGTCTCTACGGCCTTTGAGTCTGAACTTCTCTGTTTGCTGTCTAACAATCTGTTTTGCTTTATGATCAACATCAGCCATGGCATCCTGCACCTTGGCTTCAGCTGCCTGAATAACTTCCTGAGTGGTTTGATTGGGCTGAGCTGTATCCGTGACATCTTCAGTTGAGATAACAGGAGCTGGAGCTAACAGCGCTACTGTGGTTTGAGAAGTCTGTACTGTAGCAATCTGAGCGTTAGCTTCTGTATTGGCAAGTACAAGAGAACTGAATAGAACAGGCGCAGCGAGGCAAACAGCAGAAGCCATTGCGTGTAAACGAAATTTCATAAAATGTCCGATAAAAATGAAGGGCAGTAAGTTCTGCCCTTAAAAATAAATAAAAAGCAAAGGTGTGAAACTTTACCAGCTGACTGAACGACCATCGCCTTTCTTAACGATAGGCACCTCATCTTCCCAGTAGGCGAGACCTGTTTCAAGATTGGTCAAAGTAAGCTGCAGGTAGTAATTTATTTCCTGCTTACTGTCACTCAAAGTGAAGTTTCGCTGACCAATTTTTCCACTCAGACTGAAGTCTGGTGCAACAGCCGTGTGATCCTTTTTTACTGTTTTTTGATTAAACAGCGTCGAGTTTTTTAATTCACGAACCTTCGCTGTCATTTTATCTTCAGCACCATTTATCCCCACAGCTGTGGTGGTTAGAAAACGTCCTGAATTGAGAAGCCCAATACGGATTTTTTTAGTCAGATGATCTGTATCAATGCGCTGAGTTGTATCATTAATAACATCACTCATAGCAATAGCATAAATAGCTCCTTTGCTTGCATCAGGATGTCGCAATCTTGGGTTGTTAGACATGGTCTGCAGCATCTTGTCTGCTGCTTGAGCAAAATCACGATAGTTCAACCCGCTAACAGTTTCTTGCTCAGTAGTCTGGCCCGTTAGCTGATCTACATAATAAGTTTTATTTGAAGCACAACCTGATAATAATGTTGCAGCAATACCTGCAACTAAAAATGATTTCAATTTCATGATGTTTCCTTGTTATAAATTAACTGTATCGACAATCAAGCCGGATTCGGGGCTTAAAGCTCGTACATATACGATACTGAATTTTGTTTTTTGGTCGATTTTAACGTTTACTGGTTCGGCAAGCCCTTGGGCTGACAGTGAGATAACTCCGTCTTTTGGTTTTCTCATTCGTACAACCTGAAATTCCTTTGGCAAACTGTTCCACATCCTAAGATCTGCCGAGGTTGTTGCCAGTTGAAGGACACTTCCTACAAGGCCAGCCATTGGACTTTGGTCGTTTAACTGCTTTTGGGCAACAGTCTTGAGAACAGTTCGTACGACTTCACGTGACAGGATGTAGGGGAATTCAGATTTGAATTCAGCTTGAATAACTCGATCCATTTTTGAGAGCAAAGTGGTTTTCTTCCCATTCACTCCAAGGTAAGGGTAAGCAATGCTACGCTCTTTAATTTTTGGTAGAGCCATACCGACGTATTTTATATTGTCGCTCAGAAGGTAAACAGGGAGATCAATTCTCATTTCACTCTTTTGAGGTCCGAGGCCGTTAGCAAATACGACCCATACCTGAGGGTTCATTCGTTTAACAGACCAGTTACCATTAGCCAGATTACGGGCTATTTTTAAATCGCTTTTAGCTGCAGAGCTATTTGTCATGGAAGCAACACGCTTTAAACTCTGATATGCCTTACTGTAATCGCTCCTGCTTTTTGCAGTAGTCAGAAAGAAAAGACCGTGCATATACGTCGAGAACGGGTTCACGTAATTGGCATAAGGTTTCCAAAGCGAGAAGTCAACTCCCTGAGTTTCAAGTAGATTATTCGCATCCGTTTGACTTTTGGACAGAGATGTAAACAGTTCTTTCTTTTGATTCTTTTTAGCTTCAGTTGCCTGTTCTTCTTGAAGACTCTTAATCTTATCTGAAAATGCTTCGGCTGCACGACGTTGGCGATCGTCTACGCGGTTAAACTCAACTCGGGCATTCGCAAGATCTTCAGAGTAAAGAAAATTGATGGCTTTGTAGGTATTAGCCATAATCCCATCGTAATGAGTCTGTTCATAATCGGCAACAGAGTCATTAACAATTAGAGAGCTAATGCCGTCCAGTGCCTTGCTGCCAGTATTTTCAGTATCTTCATCTTTCATCAAGGTTTCAGCATCGTCGAAGTAATCGTTACTCTGGCGATAACCTTTTTGAAGTCTCAGTACAGTACCTGCTTCTAATGCCCAAAGAAGATCTTCGGCATGCCCTGTTTTTTTATCAACATCTGCTTTATCTACAGACATCTCTGCAGCAGCCGGTAAATCGCCTGCTTTTAGTTTCTCTTCAAAACTTCCATATGTGTGTTTTTGTATGATTGAAGTACAGCCTGAAAGAACGAGGCTCGTCACTAGCACGGCAATGCCGTTGACGGGTGATAATCTTGGCATCAAAAGTTAGTGGCCTTTAAAATAATTGAACTTTAAGGGTGCACTAACAGCAATTCAGAGGAATGCTTATGGTACATCCCTAACCATAAGATGGTCGTATAGTATAAGTCTATTACGAAAAAAACAAAGTTCATTTATACCCGTGACCATTGAAGGTGGTTAATTTTTTTGTGGTTTTTCTACACTCTTCGGAAATCAGTTGACCACTACAGTTAACGCCATAGTCATGAAAGTGGGCAATGGTCGTGCAGAGGGCATGAATGGAAAGATACAACAATTAAAGAGCCGAGCTTACGGCTACAGAAGCAGAGAACGATTTAAAACAGCGATTTACTTTCATTGTGGTGGCCTTGATCTTTATCCAAGAGGGGTAAATCGATGAAATTTACCCACACAATCTGAGGTAGAGCCAAAAACTGTAGCATCGAGTTAACAGCCATTCCCGCAAAACATACGCATCAAGCCGTATAAATAGGCATAAGAACGCTCCTCTTTCCTGAGAACGCACTAACCCCGCTCGTAAATGACGAGCCATGGAAGCCAACCTTGTTATTGCACTG
>SIHQ01000001.1 GCA_004762125.1 Oceanospirillales bacterium
TCCTGTTTCTATGGCTTCTTTTTCCGTACAACCTTGCGCTAAACACTGTCATCAACTCAATAACATCGTGGCACAGCCGGTGGTAGTTTAATCCGCTACCCAGATCGTCTATTACCTCAAAAGTATCAAACCTCTCTCCGTAATCAGACAGTCTTTGTTTTTGGGTTTCCAGATCTTTTTTCTGGTCATGCGAGGAGACCCGAGCGTAACCCACATTAATTCTGTTCTGCTTTATTTGGTCAGGATGAGTAATGGCCAGCACTTGAGAGACACTGTATCGACGATGACCACCGACAGATCGACACTGAGGAACTGATTTCTTGGAAGAGTGCCATCGACGTAGAGTAGAAACGGCGACACCCAGCATGGCTGCGGCCTCCCCGACACTTAAAAACTGTTTCATTGTTGTTATTGTTACAGCTAAAACTATTAATATATCAACAAACAGCAAGCGGATGAGTAGGTTTGGTCAGAAATTACACCTACTGCTCTCTACCCTCTATCCAACGTCAGATATCAACTATCACTAAGTCAATAGTCGAACAGACAAAGACAATTCTTACCAAGGTCTCTATAATGTCCGGCTTTCTGTCATCCGACCATTGTTTGTTGAAATAAGGCAAAGGTGTTACATGAGTTTTGCAAATATCCCTGCTGGCAAGGAACTGCCAGAAGATATCTACGTTGCTATTGAAATTCCGGCTAACGCCTCTCCTATCAAATATGAAATTGATAAGGATATGGACGCCCTGCTGGTAGACCGTTTTATGTCTACCCCAATGTTCTACCCGGCAAACTACGGTTTCATTCCTCAGACTCTGGCTGATGATGGTGACCCGTTGGACGTTTTGGTTGTCACACCTTACCCGGTAGTTCCAGGCTCTGTTATTCGCTGCCGCCCTGTTGGTATGCTGAACATGGCTGATGAAAGTGGTCAGGACGAAAAACTGATTGCCGTTCCTCACGACAAGCTGACTCCTATCTATAAAGATGTTCAAGAATACACGGATCTGCCACCTCTGCTGATTCAGCAGATTGAGCACTTCTTTACCAAATATAAAGATCTTGAACCTGGAAAATGGGTGAAAATTGAAGGTTGGGAAGGAAAAGAAGCGGCTTACAAAGTCATCATGAAGTCAGCAGCTAACTACAAAGGCTGACCAACGGATTACTTCTGTAGAAAGGGCTTTTTGGCCCTTTCTTCGTTTTCAGCTTGCAACTCCTGCATTTAGCGACACAATTAAAGAACCGTAATAATTAACCTGTTTCCTATATATGGTTCATAAAACTCGACTGATAAAAGCAGCTTTCATTCTCCATTGCTGGGCTCTCTCTCTCTTTTGGCCCACCATGGCTACTGCCAATCTGGACAGCCTTTTTCAAGGCTCTAGCCAGCAGAGTGAATTCCTTTCTGTTGAAGAAGCGTTTCAGCTGGATGGAGACATAAGGGCAGGCTTCCTTCTTCTCAATTTTCATGTCACTCCAGGACATTATCTTTACAAAGAGCGTTTTTCCTTTACGCCCATTAATAATTCAACCCTTCTCAGTCAACCTGAATTCCCCAAAGGCAAGGAAAAATACGATGAGAATTTTGAAAAAATTCTTACTGTTTTTCCGGAAAATATCGTCATCAAAATCCCGGTACAAAGCTCTGAGGAAAACCCTGAATTCGATATTCGCTTTCAGGGCTGCGCAGAAGCGGGGCTCTGTTATCCACCAGAAACCATCCGTTTATCAACAATAAATACGTCTATTGGCCCAGTACCAATCAATATACAAAACCAGCCTGATGTATCAACAGAGAGCTTGGTAGAAACATTCAATAAAAAGGGTCTCGCTCTGACTCTTCTGCTTTTCTTTTTAGCCGGTATCGGTCTGACTTTCACACCCTGTGTGCTACCAATGATCCCGATTTTATCCAGCATTCTGATAGGGAATTCAAACAGCTCCTCAAAAAGCAGAGTGACAAGCCTAACCCTGGCTTATGTCTTGGGTATGTCTTTCACCTTTGCCATTGCCGGCACTTTAATGGGGCTGTTTGGTGCCAGCCTTAACCTGCAGGCCAAACTTCAATCACCCTGGTTACTGATTCCTTTTTCAGCGTTATTCGTTGTTCTGGCACTCAGCATGTTTGGGCTTTATGAATTACAGCTGCCACAAAAACTCAGAGACAAACTTGGCAACAATCAACAAAAGAGTGGTTTTGGTGGTGTTCTGTTGATGGGAGCATTATCTGCACTGGTTGTATCACCCTGCGTCTCAGCTCCTCTAGCAGGTGCATTGGTCTATATCAGTACCACTGGAGACGCTCTTTTGGGTGGCATTAGTTTACTAGCTCTTGGTCTGGGTATGGGATTGCCACTGTTTTTAATCGGTCTCGGTGGCAGACAGCTGCTCCCTAAAGCCGGGCTCTGGATGGAAAGCGTCAAACAGTTCTTTGGCGTACTGTTACTGGGCATTGCTATCTGGCTTCTGAGCAGGGTTATTCCAGGCCAACTCAGCCTCCTTCTATGGGGAACGTTAGCCATTGCCTCGTCATTACTCGTAGGTGCTCTTGATTCGTCAAGATCATCAGGCTGGTCTATTCCTAAACAGACCCTTGGTATTGTTTTATTGATTTATGGTTCAACTTTGATGGTGGGAAGTTTCAAAGGCAACGGCGATCCACTAAGACCTTTGTATTCAGAAACAAAAGAATCATTGTCAAATACCTCTATCAAATCAGACTTCCTGAAAGTAAGTAGCCTCGAAGATATGAACCACCTTCTGGCTCAAGCAAAATTAGCACAACAACCTGTTTTAATTGATGTTTATGCTGACTGGTGCATTTCTTGTAAAACCATGGAAAAACAGATATTTCCTGCACCTGATGTCCAATTACAACTGACTGGCTGGAAACTGATCAAATTTGATATTACAGCCAATACGAAAGAGCAACAGCAATGGCTGACTCTCTATAATCTGTTTGGCCCTCCGGCCTTGGTATTTATTAATGCCCAAGGTGAAGAGGTTCCCTCCCTTCGTACCCTTGGCGAAGTTACCATCGGCAAGCTTGTTGATAAACTGGTTACAGCTAATACTGATCGTAAGTGAGCGTATCTGACGAGTTTTGTTCGAGAAAAACTACTCTTTTGCCTGTATCAGCACCGTTCTCGACGTTTCAACAGTTCTTTGCCATCCTAGTTATTAAACTCGCATTGAAATGCTTGGTAACTGGAGTTAACGTTCAGTAACAGTCGCGAACTAGACGACTTTCAGCCATTCCGGCACAATGCTTGGCGATAGTGAGAGGATACTGATGGCAACTATTCTTGTTCTGAACGGCCCTAACCTCAACCTGCTGGGCAAGCGGGAACCAGGGGTTTATGGCGCAACCACATTGGGTCAAATCAATCAGTTACTGGAAGATTGTGCCAGTGATGCTGGAGCCAGTTTGAACTGTTTCCAGAGTAATGCAGAGCATGAGCTGATAGACCGTATTCATAAGGCAGGGGAAGACGCCGTTGATTTTATTATCATCAACCCTGCCGCCTTTACTCACACAAGTGTAGCCCTTAGGGATGCTCTGCTGGGTATTGCCATTCCCTTTGTTGAGGTTCATCTGTCCAACGTTCATCGCAGGGAACCCTTTAGACACCACTCTTATTTCAGCGATGTTGCTGAAGGCGTCATTGCTGGCCTTGGTCCACAGGGTTATGAAGCAGCATTGAACTTTGCTCTCAAGCAACTCGAGCAAAAGTAACAAACTAGTATAAGCGGGTGAACTGTCTCATTGAGGTAGTTCAGTCTGACTTCAGATTTTTTCGATGTATTTGAACGGGCTTACACCATCTTCGAATCTATCGAAAAACGATGAAGCCTTTGCTCGTGAATAAATTCAAGTCTGAGCCAAAACAGCTCAAGTGAATTTTTCACAACCAAACCGATTAACCATTAGACAGGCTCAACCTGTCCACAGCATTTGAGATTGACCATGGACATCAGAAAAGTAAAAAAGCTCATTGAGCTGTTGGAAGAATCCGGAATCGACGAACTGGAAATCCATGAGGGCGAAGAGTCCGTCCGTATCAGTCGTTACTCTAACAATGCTCCTGTAGCGGCTATACCTCAATTTCTTCCTGCTGCTCCGGCTCAAGCTGCTGCTCCAGCCGTTGCTGCTGTTGCGCCTATAGCCCAAGAAGCCCCTGTCGTTTCTGGTCAGCAGCTCAAATCTCCAATGGTAGGCACATTTTACTCTTCACCTTCCCCAAGCACCCCTTCTTTTGTTGAAGTAGGTCAACAAATCAAGGAAGGCGATGTTCTCTGCATCATTGAAGCTATGAAAATGATGAACCAGATCAAAGCTGAAAAATCTGGTACCGTCGAAGCGATTCTGGTTGAAAACGGCTCTCCCGTTGAATACGACCAGCCTCTGTTCACCATTTCCTGAGGTGAAAACCATGCTGGATAAAGTCGTCATCGCCAACCGGGGTGAAATTGCCCTAAGAGTGCTGAGAGCCTGTAAAGAACTCGGCATCAAAACCGTTGCTGTTCACTCCAAAGCCGACGAGAGCCTCATGCATGTTCGTCTAGCCGACGAATCTGTCTGTATTGGCCCGAACAGCCCGGTTGAAAGCTACCTGAATATTCCGGCCCTAATTGCTGCTGCAGAAGTCACTGACGCAACAGCCATTCATCCTGGTTATGGCTTTCTCTCCGAAAATGCTGATTTTGCCGAGCAGGTAGAAAAAAGTGGTTTCATCTTTATTGGTCCGTCGCCTGATGTCATTCGGTTAATGGGCGACAAGGTGTCCGCTATTGCAGCAATGAAGGCAGCTGGCGTACCTACAGTACCAGGATCTGACGGAGAACTGACTGATGACGATGAGCGCACATTATCAATCGCTCGTCGCATAGGTTACCCGGTTATCATTAAAGCAGCCGGTGGTGGTGGCGGTCGTGGTATGCGCGTCGTACATCGTGAATCTGCTCTACTGAGCTCTGTTGGGTTGACCAAGGCTGAGTCCAAAGCGGCGTTTGATAACGATACAGTCTATCTGGAAAAATTCCTGGAAAATCCACGTCACGTAGAATTTCAGGTTCTCTCTGACGGGCAAGGTGGAGCTGTACACCTAGGCGATCGTGATTGCTCGCTACAACGTCGTCACCAAAAAGTTATTGAGGAAGCGCCAGCTCCGGGTATTGATGCAGATGCTCGCGCAACCGTTGCCGCGGCCTGCACCAAAGCCTGTATCGAAATCGCTTATAAGGGCGCAGGTACATTTGAATTCTTGTACGAAGATGGTCATTTCTACTTTATTGAAATGAACACCCGTGTACAGGTTGAGCATCCGGTTACCGAGATGATCTCAGGTGTTGATATCGTCAAGGAACAGCTGCTTATTGCCAGCGGCTTGCCTTTGAGCATCACACAGGATGATGTCAAGTTGGAAGGCCATGCTTTTGAATGCCGTATCAACGCTGAAGATCCGAAAACCTTCATGCCATCTCCAGGCTTGGTGAATCAGTTTCACGCACCTGGCGGCAATGGTATTCGTGTAGACTCCCACCTCTACAGCGGCTACAAGATTCCTCCTTACTACGATTCACTGATCGCCAAAATTATCGCCTATGGCCCGGACCGTGAAACCGCTCTAATCCGCATGAAGAATGCGCTGGATGAAGCTGTTGTTGATGGTATCCGCACCAACATTCCTCTACATCAAGAGTTGGTCAGGGACCCTTACTTCATGAAAGGTGGTGTCAATATCCACTACTTGGAGAAGAAGCTGGAAGAAGCCTAACGTCCGGTGACTCTTTATAGCAGCGGCTCAAGAATCTTGAGCCGTTTTTTTATGTCTGAATAGTTCTCTTGCCCATGCCCTTCGACTGTTGACGATGGTAAATATCAGCTAGAATGAGCCCATTCTGCAGAATCATCTGTTCTAAAAACTATCTTCTTAAAGTCAGTTATCATGCCCTGGATCCAAATCAAACTCGATACATCTTCCGATCATGCCGAAGAACTGGAAGACCTGCTTCTTGAAACAGGCGCCAGCGCAGTGACGCTTCAGGATGGTGAGGATCAACCGCTTTATGAACCTGAGCTTGGTAGTACACCTCTCTGGCATCAAACCGTTGTCGTAGGCTTGTTTGACGCTCATACAGAAATGGATACTGTTGTTACTTATCTTAAAGAAACCTACCAACGCCAACCCTTTCCTACCTACAAGATAGAAATTGTCGAAGACAAGGATTGGGAACGAGAATGGATGACTCATTTTGAACCCATGCAGTTTGGCTCACGACTTTGGGTTTGCCCAAGCTGGAAAGAAGTACCTGACCCAGACGCAGTGAATCTAATGCTTGATCCAGGCCTGGCATTCGGCACAGGAACTCATCCAACCACAGCTTTATGTCTTAAATGGCTGGAAGCTCAGGACATGGAAAGAAAGAAGGTCATTGATTACGGCTGTGGCTCAGGCATTTTGGCCATCGCGGCCCTACTTCTTGGAGCCAATCAATTGACAGGGGTAGATCTCGACCCTCAGGCACTAGAAGCTACCATCGATAATTCCCAGCGCAACAATATTGCCCCGGAAAAACTCAAGGTCTTCCTGCCCGACCAAGCCCCTGAAGAAACTGCAGATACAGTAATCGCCAATATACTTGCTGGCCCTCTGGTTCAATTGGCACCAGTACTGACGAAATACCTACAACCTGGTGGCCGTATTGCACTGTCTGGTATCCTTTCAGAGCAAAAGGAAAGCATCGTCAACACTTACTCAGAATGGTTTGATCTTAACCCTGTCGTTCACTCAGAAGACTGGATTTTGGTAAGCGGTACCAGAAAGTAATTCTTTTACCGTCTATACCCAAAAAATTTGGAGATATAAGTAGGCGGTAAACGAGTGACCCCCATGAGTCTACAACTAGTAGGTGATTGGGGTGAGCAAGAGAAGCAACGATCTTACATATTCAAAGGCGATAGGTATACTGGCTTACTAAGCAGGCAGTAGACAGTATTCACCGCTCTCTGATCTAATACAAACAATCAGAATTTTATTGAGTTAGCTTCATGACCAGCTCTCAGCTGACCCAGTGCCCCAAGTGTCAGACATCATTTCGAATTACATCAACACAACTTCGTGCGGCTGCAGGTTCAGTACGCTGTGGCTCTTGTCTGGAAGTATTTGATGCACGGGATCATATGGTCAAAAATGAATCTGATAGTTCTGTAGAGAAAGAAGATAAATCGTCTCAAAAGACTGAAAAAACACACCCATCGGATCATATAAAAGTATCTAAAAACCCACCATCCGAGATAAAAACCAAACAAAAACCAGCTGTATCTGAAGCTGCTATTAGCAAACAAGTCTCTCTGGAAGAGCTCAATGCCGAAATCAACCTGCTTGATACTCCTCAACACAATCTTGATTCTATTTTCAGCCATCTTGAAACAGAGCATATTGAAGTTGAAGAGAAGCAAGAGCATAAAAAAGTCAGGGCAGCGGTATGGATCACCATACTTACTACTGGATTGCTCGGGCTGATGGGTCAATATGTCTGGTTTAATAAGGATCAGCTGGCAACCAACCTGAAACTCAGACCTGCTTATACTTTCGCCTGCCAACTATTGGACTGTAAGCTTCCAGCCCTCACAGATTTACAAGCGATAAAGAGCATGCAACTGCTAGTCAGAAGCATACCTGACCAGCCGAAGGGATTAGTCGTTGATTCGATCATTATCAATGAAGCTCCTTTCGCACAACCCTGGCCAAGATTGAAACTGGTTTTTTCCAATCTTAATGGCCAAATAGTTGCCAGCCGAACATTCAGACCTTCTGAATATTTAGGAGGAACTCTTGCTGGTAGTAGAGAAATCCCATCGAGAAAGCCGGTTCGACTTAGCTTGGAGATCGTCGACCCCGGTAAAGGCGCTGTAAATTACCAACTTAACCTTCTCTAATTGTATTTTTAAGAACCAATATCTACTCATCTTCGAAGATTAATTTCAGAAATATGCCAGCCCTCTCCCGTTAAACAACGAATAATGTGAAACTTTTACCTAACGACAGAAGAATTATCTAACAGGTAAAAAAAAAGCATAATTCAGACGCTTGACTCAGATCAAAAAACAGTCAAAATGCAATAAACTTCTCTTGCGGTTTTTACCTGATTCGCCACTATATATAGGGAAGCAATAGACATTTTGGCTCAACTAAAATCCGGTAATAGATGATCTATATCGCTGAGCTCGATAATTTTACGCTCAGATATATAACTAAATCCTCTTTCGTCATAGATGACCCGAGAGTATCATCAAGCTCAGACTGCTGCTTTTTTAACCAGTAGATCAACGACTCCTAAAAGCTGGATTGAGGCATTCCACCTTGTTAAAGATTGGTTCACACATCATCAGAAAGCCCGTTATTCTGGCCCCAATGGCTGGCGTAACAGACCACCCTTTTAGGCAGCTCTGTCTAAAAATGGGAGCTGGCCTTGCGGTTTCAGAAATGGTGACCAGTGACCCAAAACTCTGGCATACCAGAAAATCTCGGTTACGCATGCACCACACCAGCGAGTTTGAACCCAGATCAGTACAAATTGCTGGCAGTGATCCAATACAAATGGCTGAAGCAGCCAGACTCAACCAGGAGATGGGAGCCCAGATTATTGATATCAACATGGGCTGCCCTGCCAAAAAAGTATGTAACAAGGCCGCTGGTTCAGCCTTGATGAGAGAACCAGAGCTGGTCGAACAAATTCTGACCTCTGTCGTTAATTCTGTAGATATTCCTGTCACACTAAAAATAAGAACAGGTTGGAATCCACAGGAAAAGAATGGTTTGAATATCGCATTAATGGCTGAAAATTGCGGCATTTCAGCGCTAGCAGTTCACGGAAGAACACGGCAATGTATGTATAGAGGAGATGCCGAATACGACACCATTGCCGAAATTTGCCAGAGATTAACCATTCCGGTATTTGCCAACGGCGATATAACCTCCGCAGAGAAAGCCCTGTCAGTGCTGGAATATACTGGCGCAGATGCAGTCATGATTGGTCGCGCAGCTCAGGGAAGACCCTGGATTTTTCGAGAAATCAATCATTTTTTGGAAACAGGAGAGTACCTTCCTGAACCAGACAAAACAGAAGTAGAAAGCATACTTCTCAATCACCTTGAGGCCCTACACACATTCTACGGCGAACTTCAGGGCGCACGTATCGCAAGAAAGCATGTTGGTTGGTATTTGCAGGCCAGCCCGGCAGGTTTAGATGTTCGTAAATGTTTTAACAAGCTGAACACTGCCGAGGAACAGAAAAACTGCATTCAGGACTATTTTCAAAATTTTGATTATCACAAGGATTTTGCAGCATGACGGCGCCGCATATTTTATCTGAAGAACACACTCATAATAGGGTTCTGACCGCTGAAGTCACCAGCGAGTCTCAAACTCTCAGAGACAGTGTTGAGAAAGCGATGAATAACTACTTCAGTCATCTGGATGGTCAGGATGTAACAGAGGTTTATCAGATGGTGCTGTCAGAAGTAGAGGCACCCCTTCTGGAAACAGTAATGACTTATGTAAAAGGCAACCAGACTAAAGCGGCCGTTCTACTCGGACTGAACCGCGGCACTCTGCGTAAGAAGCTGAAAATGTACGACCTTCTGTAATTTTTCACTTCAATATAACTGGTCGTCTTTTAAGCAATTCTAACAAGATGGCCAGATTAACCGCTCCCCCCCTTATAAAACCGCTAAATACCCTTATATCGTTACTGCCAAACCGATAAAATCCAGCTAAAATCACTCAGCTTTTCAGGCAACAGTTTTTCATCCAACAATAATGAGTGAGAAAGGAACAATGGCAGACGACGTGCACCAGCCAGCCATTCGCAGAGCCTTGATCAGTGTTTCGGATAAAGCCGGCATTGTAGACTTTGCGAGAGAACTTCATCATCGATCTGTTGAAATCCTCTCTACCGGCGGTACCTATGCCCTTCTGATCGAGAACGATATTCCTGCTATTGAAATTTCCAACTATACCGGTTTTCCGGAAATGATGGATGGCCGAGTTAAAACTCTTCACCCCAAAGTACATGGCGGTATCCTCGGTCGTTCAGGCACCGATGAAGCAGTAATGGCAGAGCACGGCATTAACCCGATCGATCTGGTCGTTGTGAACCTCTATCCCTTCGAGCAGACCATCGCTCGGGAAGACTGCAACCTATCTATGGCCATCGAAAATATCGATATCGGTGGCCCCACTATGGTGCGCTCTGCCGCTAAAAACCACCGTGATACAGCTATTGTCGTTAATAACAGTGATTATCAACGGATTCTTGAGGAAATGGATCAAAACGATGGTGCAGTCACCGCTAACACTCGCTTTGACCTAGCAGTAAAAGCATTTGAGCATACAGCACATTACGATGGTGCCATTGCCAATCATCTAGGCAAACTGGTCAACAACAAAGAAGAAACTGACAACTTCCCTAGAACCTTTAACCGCCAGTTTCAGAAGGTTCAGGATATGCGCTATGGTGAAAATCCTCACCAGAAAGCAGCCTTCTATACCGATGCGAATCTTGACTCTGGCAGCATTGCAAGTGCAAAACAGATTCAGGGCAAAGAACTTTCTTACAACAATATCGCCGATACCGATGCCGCACTTGAGTGCGTAAAATCCTTTGACACTCCAGCCTGTGTCATCGTGAAACACGCTAATCCCTGTGGCGTTGCTGTTGGTACCGATATTCTTGAAGCCTACAATCAGGCTTACGCTACTGATCCGACATCAGCCTTTGGTGGCATCATTGCCTTCAACCGTAAACTGGATGCTGGGACCGCCAAAGCGATCATCGACCGTCAGTTTGTGGAAGTCATTATCGCTCCGGAAGTAAGCGTCGAAGCTGAAATAGTTCTTCAGGATAAGAAAAATGTTCGCCTACTGGTGTGCGGAACTCTTCCAGAACAAGCCAAACCATTTCTGGACTTCAAACGTGTTAATGGCGGCCTACTGGTTCAGGACAGTGATATTCAAGTCACGACTGAAAGCGATCTAAAAGTGGTTACTGAGCGAGCACCCACTAAAGAAGAGCTCTCTGACCTTTTGTTTGCCTGGAAAGTGGGCAAATTTGTTAAGTCCAACGCCATTATTTATGCCAAAGGGCTGCAGACCATCGGTATAGGTGCAGGCCAGATGAGCCGTGTTTACAGTGCGCGTATTGCGGGCATCAAAGCTGAAGATGAAAGTCTGGAAGTTCGTGGTTCCGTTATGGCTTCTGATGCTTTCTTCCCATTCCGTGACGGTATTGATGCAGCGGCCAGTGCAGGTATCTCTGCCGTTATCCAGCCTGGAGGCTCGATGCGTGATCAGGAAGTCATTGATGCAGCTAATGAAGCCGGCATCGCTATGGTCTTCACTGGCGTACGCCATTTTCGTCATTAATTGAACAAGCATTTTTTTGAAGTGCTTTTTGTTTTGAGCTATCAGACAACATGAAATCATCCACCTTCATGTTGTCTGACCGGGGGACAGGTGAGAATGAAAGTACTGATTATCGGTAATGGCGGTCGTGAGCATGCTTTAGCATGGAAAGCCGCTCAGGATACTAATGTAACTGATGTGTTCGTTGCTCCTGGCAATGCCGGAACCGAACTGGAAGCCAATATCACGAACGTAAACATTGGCGTGCTGGAATTAGACAAACTGGTTGCCTTTGCCAAAGAAAAAAGTATCGCTCTGACCATTGTTGGACCTGAAGCACCTCTGGTTGCGGGTGTCGTCAATCAATTCGAAGCGGCGGGCCTAACTATTTTTGGCCCAACTCAAGCCGCTGCTCAGCTGGAAGGCTCTAAGGCTTTCACAAAAGATTTCCTGGCCAGACATAATATTCCAACAGCTGACTACCAAAATTTCACAGAGATTGAGCCAGCCAAAGCTTATGTCCGTAAAAAAGGTGCACCTATTGTCATAAAAGCTGACGGACTGGCTGCAGGAAAAGGTGTTATTCTGGCTGACACCGAAGCTGAAGCCTTTGAAGCCATAGACGACATGCTCGCAGGTAATGCTTTTGGAGAAGCAGGTCACCGAGTTGTTGTTGAAGAGTTTCTACAGGGTGAAGAAGCCAGTTTTATCGTCATGGTCGATGGTAAAAACATACTTCCATTGGCTACCAGTCAAGATCATAAAGCCCGTGATAATGGTGACAAAGGTCCGAATACCGGCGGAATGGGGGCATATTCTCCAGCTCCAGTTGTCACCCAGACAATCCATGACCGCGCCATGAGAGAAGTAATTATTCCTACTGTGGAAGGAATGGCCGCTGAAGGAAATTCCTACAAAGGGTTTTTATACGCGGGTCTCATGATTGACGCTGAAGGTACCCCAAAAGTACTGGAATACAACTGTCGTTTTGGTGACCCTGAAACTCAGCCCATCATGATGCGATTGAAAAGCAGTCTTGCTGAGCTTTGCCTAGCGGGAGCCGAAGGTAAACTGGATTCCATTCAAGCCGACTGGGATCCAAGAACAGCACTCGGTGTTGTCTTGGCCGCTGGAGGCTATCCTGCTGAATATCGTAAAGGAGATAAAATCTCCGGTATTAATCAGGCTAACAGTGACACATGTAAGATATTTCATGCTGGCACACAACTGGAAGGCCAAGACGTTCTGACCAATGGCGGCCGAGTTCTCTGCGTTACCGCCCTAGGTAATTCAACAGGCGATGCTCAATCTGAAGCATACAAAGGTGTAGAACAAGTTAAGTGGCAGGATGCCTACTTCAGAACGGATATTGGGCATAAAGCTATTAATAGAAGGTAGTATGTTCCGGTGCAGGTAGTTAGAACACTATCTGCACCTAATGATACCTATCTCTTCCTTAAAGAATCACACAGTCGCATGTGTAAAACTGGGACAAATTCACTTTTCCTGAACAACTGTTCAGGTATACTGAGCGATGAATAAATGGAATTTCATCGCTGTTATGGCCCTTGCTTACCAACTCATACTTGTACTGATTTTATTTGCTACCTCCGTCTCACCCGGCGTAGCGAATGACATAGCTCACGACCCTCTTGATCTGGTTGAGCACTCCTCTATTTTATTTACTCAGGCCGAATCTCTGACTGCTGAGCAGGCGAACAGTCCAGAATATCTTTTCCGTTATTCTCCCTGGCAAAAACAAAGTTTTTATTTTTCAAAAAAATCTGGAATGGCTTGGCTCAGAATCGAAATACCACTTAACGCTGAGCTACTAAAACTGCCCATTTTGAGACTGACTCCTCAGGCGGGTGTGAGGCCTGAAGTTTTTTTCTATGCAAACAGTAGATACCAAAAGCTCAAAGGCATCACTCGAACCAACGTCGTTCTTTACAGCCTGCTTGGATATTCAATGAAAAACAGTCTGATCATGATCAGACTGCCAGCTTCCGCGACGGACAATCTTTTAATATCACTGAACTCGCCTGAGCAATTACTTGATGAGCAGGATCAGTTCGACTGGCAAATTGGTTGGCTTTTTGCCTTGTTTGTAGTGATCGTTGTCTGGAATGGGATCAACTGGTTAAGAAACAAACACACCATTTACCTTGTACTTGCTGCTCTTGGCTGTATAGGTCCTGTTTTTCTGGCCAGCTGGCAAGGGCTGATTCACACGTGTGTCCGTGAAGAAGGCTGGCTACCACACCTGTTAATGAGTTTTTCCATACTAGCAGCTTCATCATTTATGGCTCTGGGTGCCCGTTTACTGCTTACGGGTAGAAATAAACAGCAGAAAATAGGTTTAGCTGTACTGGCAAGCGCTCCGGTCATCATAATGATCTTGATACTTGCAGGCGTTAGCTTCCCTCTTGAAAAATCGCTGATCGTATTTCTAATCATTTCCCAGATCACTTGGTATTGCAGTCTTCTGGCTCTAAACAGCCAACAAACACGCATTCCTTTCTGGCTGACCAGTCCATTCAGCATCGTTAACCTAGCGGCTTCACTGGCTATTCTTGGCTTAATTGATTTCAGCGCTATTACGGCCATCTGGCTACTTTTCCATACGGTTGTATTGACTCTCATTGCCTTCACATGGCAATACAGTGATATTCTAATACTACAACCTGAAGCTGCTGTAACACCTCAAATTACTGAAAGAGAGATACCTCAGCCTGAAATAGATCGTAGTATTTTTGATGCCATGGGCCATGAACTGCGAACACCATTGAATGGCGTACTGGGCATGTCAGAGCTGATGATGAGCACTCAGCTAACCCCCAGACAAGAGAATTACCTCCAAACTATTCGCTATGCAGGTGGAGAACTGGGCAACCTTATCAATCTGCTTTCAGAGGCTTGGAAACTTGATGCTGATGAAATAAGCCTGTCATTAAAACCTTATGATGTCTGCGAGTTGCTGAACAGTTCTCTGGACAAATTCCAATGCCGAACAGAGCAGCTGGGCACTGAGTTAATCAGTTTTATTCATCCTAATGTGCCCGTTAACAGCAAAGGCGATACACGACTAATTTCTCTGATTCTGGAAGCTATTCTCAGTCAATCTCTGTCTCAGGGAGAGAATTCTGAAGTAATGGTTTCACTCAACCACACATCACTTCTACCCAATGCCTCTTCAACATCAAACCTTGATATAGAAGAAAACGGCTATTTACTGTTTCAAATATCTTTTAGTAACACCAGCCACTTGTCCGCAATCAACACTGAGACAATTGGCACCTACAGTGAAACCAAACAAACTTCAGATATAGGCCTTCCACTTTTTATTGCCATCAAACTGGCCAGTTCTATGGGCGGTCATGTTGGATTTATGGGAGTGGATAATATCCATGTCTGGTTTGCTATTCCGCACTCACCGTTGTCCAACAGTCAGACCGTTCATGAGCAAGCACCCAGCTTTTCTGAGCACTCCATCAAAGCTCTTGTTGTAGACGACAATAGAACCTGCCGACAAGTTCTGACACAGCAATGCAGCCTAATGGGGATTAAAACAATGGATGCAGAAGACGGTCGATCCGCTCTAGCCATAATCAGAAATGAATCCTATCTAGGCAGACCTTTTGACGTCATTATTCTCGATCATCATATGCCGGGAATGAACGGTATTCAGATGGTCGAAAAATTACATGAGAACAAACCTGAAAACTTTCCTAGCATCATTATGCTGACGGGAGCAACGAATCCACCAGGCAAGCAAAGAGCAGAAAGGCTGGGCATTAAACAGTTTCTAACCAAACCGGCTAACCGTTCAACACTGGAGAAGGCTTTGATGGAATCATTACAAAAGCCCACCACCAATAAAAAGGCCTGATTCAAAATCAGGCCCCGTCACATCATAAATAACTATATTGAAAAACTATCAGGAATGATATTCAGCAGACAGTTCGTGCACTGCGCGAACAAACGCACCTGCTTTCTCCGGTTCAACAAACTGATGAATACCGTGCCCAAGGTTAAATACATGACCATTACCAGGACCATAGCTTTCCAGAATACGAGCTACCTCTTTACGGATAGTTGCTTCTGAAGCGTAAAGGACAGAAGGGTCCATATTGCCTTGCAGGGCAACCTTTTCTCCTACACGCCCGCGAGCTTCGCCCATAGGCGTTGTCCAATCCAGTCCCAAAGCGTCTGCACCAGCATCAGCCATAGACTCGAGCCACTGACCACCATTCTTGGTAAACATAATCACGGGCACCTTACGACCGTCGTTCTCCCGAATCAGACCTGCAGCAATCTTCTGCATGTATTTCAAAGAGAATTCCTGATAGCACTGAGGAGACAGCACACCACCCCAGGTATCAAAGATCTGAACGGCCTGAGCACCAGCCTTAATCTGACCGTTCAGATAAGAAATTACTGATTGAGCCAGAACATCAAGCACCTGATGCAACATTTGTGGCTGGTCGTACATCATGGCCTTGATGCGGCGGAAATCTTTACTGCTCCCACCTTCGATCATGTAGGTCGCTAGTGTCCACGGGCTGCCGGAGAAGCCAATCAAAGGCACACGTCCATTCAGCTCACTACGAATAGTACGAACAGCATCCATGACATAACCCAGGTCTTTATCCGGGTCAGGAACGGCCAGAGCTTCTACATCAGCTGCAGTACGAACGGGCTTACGGAATTTTGGACCTTCACCTGCTTCAAAGTACAGACCCAACCCCATTGCATCAGGAATGGTCAGAATATCCGAAAACAAAATAGCAGCATCAAGAGGAAAACGCTCAAGTGGCTGGATAGTCACTTCACAGGCCAGTTCCGGATTCATGCACACAGACATAAAGTCACCAGCCTGTGCCCGGGTTTCGCGATACTCTGGCAAATAACGACCCGCCTGACGCATCATCCATACCGGCGTTATATCTACAGGCTCTTTTAACAAAGCGCGTAGAAAGCGATCGTTTTTCAGTTCTGTCATGGGAACACTCAAAGTCTAATGAAATGCTTTATTGTACTGCAATCACTCAACAGACCTCAGGGTAGGCTGTGACAATGTGTGCGAAAGAGTGATTACAGATTATGCAGGAGGGGAGAATACAAGACTCTCCCCTTATTGGACAGTGTTACACGTCAAGATAATCGAGGATTCCCTCAGCAGCCTGACGACCTTCCCAGATAGCGGTTACTACAAGGTCTGACCCTCGTACCATATCACCGCCAGCAAACACTTTCGGATTAGACGTCTGAAACTTGAACTCAGCATTCTCAGGAGCCACTACGCCTTGCCAGTCATTCAACTCAATACCATGCTCACTGAACCAGCTAGCCGGACTTGGTTTGAAGCCAAAAGCAATCAGAACAGCATCAGCGTCGATGATTTCTTCACTACCCGGTATCGCAACAGGACGACGACGGCCATTTTCGTCCGGCTCACCCAGCTCAGTGGAAATAACCTTGATACCTTCAACTTTACCATTACCCACAATCTCTATGGGCTGACGGTTGAAGAAGAAATCCACACCTTCCTGACGAGCATTTTCGACTTCACGACGGGAGCCAGGCATATTGGCCTCATCACGACGGTAGGCACAAATCACTTTGCCAGCGCCCTGACGAATGGAAGTACGGTTACAGTCCATAGCGGTATCACCACCACCAAGAACCACAACTTTCTTACCTTTCATATCGATGAACTCTTCAGGGCTCTTTTCAAAGCCCATATTACGGTTCACGCTTGAAATCAGGAACGGCAACGCATCATGAACACCAGGCAGATCTTCACCAGGGAAGCCACCTTTCATATAAGTGTAGGTTCCCATACCCATGAATACTGCGTCATAGTCGTTCATCAGCTGTTCCATCGAAATATCTTTGCCGATCTCGGTGTTCAGTTGAAACTCAACACCCATTTCAGTAAAGACTTCACGACGACGGCTCATTACTGACTTTTCCAGTTTGAATTCCGGAATACCAAAAGTCAGCAAACCACCTATTTCAGGGTTGCGATCAAAAACGACTGATTTAACACCATTTCGAGCCAGCACATCTGCACACCCCAAACCTGCAGGGCCTGCACCTATAACGGCAACTTTTTTGTCAGTCCATTCAACATTGGACATATCTGGTCGCCAACCCAGAGCCAGAGCTGTATCAGTGATGTATTTTTCAGTAGCACCAATGGTGACTGCACCAAAACCATCGTTCAAGGTACAAGCACCTTCGCAAAGACGATCCTGCGGGCATACTCGCCCACACACTTCCGGCAGACTGTTGGTCTGATGAGAAAGTTCTGCAGCTTCAAAAAGATTACCTTCTGAAACCAGCTTCAACCAGTCTGGAATATAGTTATGAACCGGGCACTTCCATTCACAATAAGGATTACCACAGGATAGGCAACGATGAGACTGATCCTTCACCTCTTTCTCATTGTAAGGTTCATAAATTTCTACGAAATCTTTTTTGCGGACCTGAACAGGCTTCTTGTTCGGATCCACTCTTTCAACTTCCACAAACTGAAAGTTGTTATTTAATCGACCATTAAATTGCGACATCGTTTTGACCTCATTCGCTGACTCTTGTCAGGCTGCCGTCCTCAGGCAGCAGCCGTTTATCAGACTTGCTTTGCAAGCACTGCTTTTTTACAAGCGACGGTTTCCTTATTCAGGGCGTCCGCGTGTACTCGCCAGCAATGAGTCCAAACCTGCCGCTTTTGGCTTCACCAGCCAGAAGCGCCCCCTATAGTCATAGAACTCTTCAAGGATTTCCTGACCCCATTCACTGCCTGTCTTCTTCACATACTCTTCCAGCATGCCCATCAGGTGCGACTGATAGTCTTCCATGCTTTCAGTATCAATACGGTGAATATCCACCAGCTCATGATTATAGCGATCTACAAAGTTTCTTTGCATATCGAGCACATAGGCAAAACCACCTGTCATACCCGCACCAAAGTTATAACCAGTCTGGCCCAGCACAACCACCAGACCACCTGTCATGTATTCACAGCAGTGATCTCCTGCCCCTTCAACAATGGCGGTAGCACCAGAGTTACGAACACCGAGACGCTCACCAGCCTTACCGGCAGCCAACAAGGTTCCTCCGGTAGCACCATAGAGGCAGGTGTTACCAATGATAGAAGCTTCATTGGATTTAAAGATGCTGCCCTGAGGCGGACGAATGAAGAGGTTGCCCCCAGTCATACCTTTACCAACGTAGTCATTAGCATCACCTTCCAGGTGCATATCCAGACCACCTGCATTCCAGACACCAAAACTCTGACCCGCTGTACCCGTCAGGTTCAGCTTCAATGGGTGGTCAGACATGCCTTGATTACCGTGGCGCTTAGCAATTTCACCGGAAAGACGGGCACCAATGGAACGATCACAATTACCTACAGCGAAGCTAAACTCTCCACCTTTGCCACTCTCTATCCCCGGCAGACAGAGGCTCACCATCTCTTCTGCCAGCTCACCTTTATCGTAGGAAGGGTTGCGATCGACCTGACAAGTATGAGGTTTATCAGCCGGAATCTGATCATTTTGAATAATGGGTGTCAGATCAAGTCCCTGTTGCTTATCAGTATTACCTGGTAGCAGTTCCAACAACTCGGTACGACCAACGATTTCTTCCAGAGTCTTTGCGCCAACCATCGCCAGCCACTCACGAACTTCTGTCGCTACAAAAGTGAAGAAGTTCATGATCATTTCAACTGTGCCATTGAAGTGATTATCACGCAGATACTCATTCTGCGTTGCAACACCTGTCGCACAGTTATTGAGATGACAAATTCTCAGGTATTTACAACCCATGGCAACCATCGGTGTCGTACCAAAGCCATAACTTTCAGCACCCAAAATGGCTGCCTTAACAACATCCAAACCCGTTTTAAGACCACCGTCAGTTTGTAGACGAACCTTGCCACGGAGATCGTTGGATCTCAGTGCCTGATGGGCTTCTGTCAGACCCAGTTCCCACGGCGAACCTGCGTAACGAATGGATGTCAGAGGACTTGCTGCTGTACCACCGTCATAACCGGAAATAGTAATCAGGTCCGCATAAGCCTTGGCAACACCCGCAGCAATGGTTCCTACTCCTGGTTCGGACACCAGTTTTACAGAAATCAGAGCGTCAGGATTGACCTGCTTAAGGTCAAAGATCAGCTGAGCCAGATCTTCAATGGAATAAATATCGTGATGTGGCGGAGGTGAGATCAATGTCACACCTGGAACAGAATAACGCAGTCGTGCAATCAGCTTATTAACTTTGCCACCGGGCAACTGACCACCTTCACCAGGCTTGGCACCCTGAGCAACTTTAATCTGCAATACATCAGCGTTGACCAGATAATGCGGTGTTACACCGAATCGGCCGGAAGCAATCTGCTTGATTTTTGAAACACGATTAGTACCAAAACGGGATTCGTCTTCACCACCCTCACCCGAGTTGGAGCGACCACCGAGACGGTTCATAGCTTCAGCCAGCGCTTCATGAGCCTCAGGAGACAAAGCTCCAAGACTCATAGCAGCAGAGTCAAAGCGTTTAACAATAGCCGCTACAGGCTCAACTTGATCCAGTGGTAGAGCCTCACTTGCACCCTTCAACTTTATCAGATCACGAAGTGTTGCCACCGGCCTTTCATTCACCAGCTTTGAATAACGGCGGAATTCTTCATAATCACCAGTAGACACCGCTTTCTGCAACTGCTGAACAACATCCGGATTAAACGCATGGTATTCGCTGTCATGCACATATTTAAGCAGACCGCCTTGTTGAATCGGCTTGCGTTTTTTCCACGCGGTACCCGCCAGCAGCTCTTGATCTTTCTGGAAGTGCTTGAAACCAGCACCTTCCAGACGGCTAGGAACACCACGGAAGCAAAGTTCAACAACATCAGACGACAGACCAATAGCTTCAAACAGCTGCGATGCACGATAGGAAGCAACTGTGGAAATGCCCATCTTGGACATGATCTTGAGCAAACCTTTGTCTATGCCCTTTCTGTAGGCTTTAAAGGCATCCAGAGGGTCGGCTAAAATCTCACCGGAACGAACCTGATCATTAATGATTTCATAGGACAGGTATGGATAAATGGTTGTAGCACCAAATCCAATCAACACTGCAAACTGGTGTGAATCACGAGCTGTCGCTGTTTCAACCAGAATATTAGCGTCCGAACGCAGGCCTGCATCAATCAGGTGATGGTGCACCGCACCGGTCGCCATCGCCGCATGAACAGGGAGACAATCCTGAGCAATATTCCGGTCAGTCAGATGCAGTATAACTTTGCCTGCACGCACAGCCTCTTCTGCCTGACTGCAGATACTTTCGATGGCTGCCTTCAAACCTGTTTCAGGCTTGTAGTTCAACTGAATGGTGGCAACTTCCAGTTCTTTGTGTGGATGGCTGGCGCCGATCAGGTTCAGGAACTTGGTTGTAGAGAGTACTGGCGATTTGAGAACCACACGAATCGCATGCTCTGCGGTTTCCTCAAAAACATTCTTCTCACGACCCAGACAGGTTTCCAGCGACATAACAATCGCTTCACGCAGCGGATCAATAGGCGGGTTAGTCACCTGAGCAAACTGCTGACGGAAATAGTCGTACACCGAGCGAACTCTGCCCGACAATACAGCCATAGGTGTATCATCACCCATGGATCCAACAGCTTCCTGACCGGATTCAACCAGAGGGCGGAATACCTGATCACGCTCTTCAAAGGTGACAGAAAACATCTTCTGATGAACATTCAGTTCATCGCTACCAAGGTGTTCAATGCGATGATCTTCATTACGGAACTGGGAACGAATACGATAAGAGTTTTCCTTCAACCACTTCTTGTATGGCTGTCGACTTTTCAGACTATTATCAATGTCGTGGGCCTGATGCAACTCGCCCGTTTCAACATCGATCGCCAGAACTTCTCCAGGACCTACTCGACCTTTGGCAACAACATCTTCTGGTTTGTAGTCGTATACTCCCACTTCAGAAGCAACTGTCAGGTAACCATTTTTAGTTATTACCCAACGAGATGGACGCAAACCGTTTCGATCCAGAGCACATACCGCACGACGGCCGTCTGTTAAAACCAATCCAGCAGGGCCATCCCAGGGTTCCATGTGCATAGAGTTGTATTCGTAGAATGCACGCAGGCTTGGATCCATGGTATCCACATTCTGCCAGGCAGGCGGTACCAACATACGAATCGCACGGTAGAGATCTACTCCACCCGTGACAAGAATCTCCAGCATGTTATCGAGACTGGATGAGTCAGAACCTGTACGGTTTACCAGCGGTGAAATCTGATCAAGCTCTGGTAACAGTTCTGACTTAAATTTGTTACGACGAGCCTGAGACCAGTTTCGGTTACCGGTAATAGTGTTAATTTCACCATTATGCGCCAGCAAGCGGAAAGGCTGAGCTAACTTCCAACGCGGCATCGTATTGGTTGAGAAACGCTGATGGAAAACACAAATAGAGGTTTCGAAGCGTTCATCTCCCAGATCCAGATAGAAGTTATCCAGATCTACCGGCATCATCAAACCCTTGTAGGTGATGACTCTGGACGACAGAGAGCAGATATAAAAATCGGAATCAGAATTTAGAATCATGTTGACATGGCGACGAGCCATATAAAGACGAGCCGAAAATTCAGCATCGACTAAATCACCAGGACTACCAATAAACAGCTGCTCAATAACGGGCAACTGCTCAAGAGCAATAGGTCCAAGGTAATCAGGATTAACCGGCACTTGACGCCAGCCAATGATATCCAGACCTTTTTTACTCAACTCATCTTCAAGAGTTTTACGGGCAAAGTCGGCCTTCTCCCGATCCTGACTGAGAAAAACCATAGCCACTGCATAATCTGCAGGCAATTCCTTACCCAGCTGTTCGCTAACAACTGTGCGAAAAAAGGTATCCGGTTTCTGAATCAGAAGACCACAACCGTCACCGGTTTTACCATCTGCGGCAATACCACCACGGTGGGTCATACAGGTAAGTGCTTCAATCGCGGTTTTCAGAAGATGATGACTTTTATCACCTTCCATATGGGCTATAAGCCCGAAACCACAGTTATCCTTGAACTCCCCAGGATTATACAGACCTGCTTTCATAGGCACTCTCTCATCGCCGGTTATTATTAATACTGCTGCTGACAGAACATCCTGATGATTGGTGTCACTGCATGCTCAGCCCTTGGCGCCTGAAAGTACGAATTTCTGATTTCAGAAACCGTCCCCCATACTTAAGACTGGATGGCACTGGTGGCCATAACTGTTGATTGCTCGACAGAACGTCCTTTCTATCAAGAACCTTCTATCAAAAGCCTGGGAAACTATTTTTTGTTAGCGCCGTCTTTCCCAAGCTCTCTGAAGCAATCTTTATGCTATTTTGGAATTTATATTCACAAAAAAAGAAAATATATTCAATTTATATTTACTCTAACTAGAACGTCAAGACTTGTACCAGGAGGAAATAGAGCTCTATTTCAAACTCCACACAAGACAAGGGGTCGACCATTTTACACGGCCGACCCCTTAATCACAAATGAATAAAAAGAACAATAAGTACTACTGTCTAACAAATACAAACATCACGCAGCATATGTTCAAACACATCAATATCAAACTCATCCGTTACTGCAGCTTTACCAACAGCATCCAGTAGCACCAGCCTTAAACGACCATCAAGCACTTTCTTGTCAACTATCATTAGCTCTTTAAATTGATTCGGTGTCATACCTTTAGGTGGCACAACGGGCAGGCCTGCTTGGCCAAGCAAACCAATCAATTCACTGACATCGGAATCAGTAATATTTCCCAATCGGGAGGAGAGTTCAGCAGCCATTGCCATACCTGCTGCAACAGCCTCACCGTGCAACCATTCGCCGTACCCCATTTGAGTTTCAATGGCGTGACCAAAGGTATGCCCAAGATTAAGGATGGCTCGTATTCCAGTCTCTGTTTCGTCCTGCGCAACGACTTGCGCCTTATCAAAACAGGAACGATGAATAGCATAGGTAAGGGCTTCATTTTTTCTGGCCATCAAGTCAGCCATGTTATTTTTCAGCCAGTCATAGAATTCCGGATCACAAATAAGACCATACTTGATGATCTCTGCCATACCCGCAGAAAACTCTCTATCCGGTAATGTCTTTAATGTATCTGTATCAATCAATACAACATTGGGTTGATGAAAAGCACCCATCATATTTTTACCCAAAGCATGATTAATCCCGGTCTTACCTCCAACCGATGAATCCACTTGAGACAATAACGTGGTAGGCATCTGAATAAAATCAACACCACGCTGATAACAAGCGGCTGCAAAACCCGTCATATCGCCAACAACTCCACCACCCAAAGCAATGAGCGTTGTTTTTCTGGTATGACGAGACTCAAGTAGCTTATCGAAGATACTGTTCAGCGTATCCAGATTTTTGAAAACTTCACCATCTGGCAGAATGATTTCCGTAAGATCAAAACCGGCAAGCATTTCCTTGACTTGATTAAGATACAAGGGAGCTATCGTACTGTTGGTGACTATCGCTACCTGCCGACCTTTTATGTAAGGCAGCAGATACTCAGACTGACTGTCATTAGCAAACAACCCGACTCCAATAAAGATAGGATAACTTCTATCACCCAGATCAACATTCAGATTCAGCATCAAACACCTCTACTGCTTTCCACAGCTTTTCTTATTTCCTGAATAACTGCTTTAGGCGTCAGTCGTTCGGTATCCAATTCAAGGTCAGCAATAGCCTTATAAAATGGCTCACGCTGTGCCAACAGATCTGATAACACCTGTTTACGGTCTGGCCGCTGTAACAAGGGACGTCTTTTATCCTTCTCCGTTCGAGCCAACTGAGTTTTAACAGAGGCTTTAAGAAAAACGACAAAACCATTCGTTCCCAGTTGCTGGCGATTTTCAAGGCGCATAATGGCACCACCACCTGTGGCAAGAACAACGCCCTTCATACTACAGAGCTCTTCTATTACCTGAATTTCTCGCTGACGAAAGCCTTCTTCACCTTCAACATCGAAAATCCAGGGGATATCAGCACCACTGCGTGCTTCGACTTCATGATCCGAGTCATAAAACGGAAGTCCCAGCTCTTTGGCTAGCATTCTGCCAATAGTGCTCTTTCCTGCCCCCATTGGGCCTACAAGATATATATTTGTTAACGGCATTGCCTTTGTTAGCCTGACTTCCTGCCTGTATGTGCCGAGCGTAGCGCATGTTACAACTGGCTGACAACACTCACTGTAATAACCGAGAGGAGAAACTTGAATTTACGGGGTGTTTTTACCGCTCTCGAAGAGAAAAAAACCTACCCTAAAGAAAACGGGAGCCTAAGGCTCCCGTTGAATGGACTAGATAGCAGCCAGAGTTATCTGAGTGTCACCTGATCATTAATAATTCTTGGAGTAATAAAGATCATCAACTCGGTCTTAACATTAGAGTGAGTATCCTTACGGAATAATCGGCCAAGATATGGCACATCACCTAATACAGGTACCTTGACCTCACTGTTCTTCTTAACTTGAGTGAAAACACCACCAAGAACAACCGTTTCCCCATCTCTAACAAGAACCTGTGTATTTACTTCGTTCTTATTAATGGTTGGCACTCCATTGGGAGCATTAGCACCCTGTGAGTCATTAGTGACCTTTACTTCCATAATGATACTGCCCTCAGGCGTAATCTGGGGAGTTACCTCCAGAGAGAGCACAGCATCTTTAAACGCTACCGAGGTAGCACCACTAGATGTTTTCTCTTCATAAGGAATTTCTTTACCAGATTTAATTATCGCTTTGGTCTTGTCCGCTGTAATTACCTTTGGCTGAGAAATAGTTTCACCACCACCATCAGAAAGAATCGCCGATAATTCGAGATTCAGTAGAGAGCTGTTTGATGCAAAACCGATAGCCAAGGAAGCTGCATTCGCCCCTGATACACCATAATCAATAAATGGAGATCCATTGGTTATCTGGGTAACTGGAGAGCCGTCTTTAATAACAGCTTCAGTTCCCTGCCCACCAAAGGCAAGTCCCTTACCGTTATCTCCAAGCTGCTTTGCTCCACTCCATTTGACGCCCAACTCTCTGGTAAAGTTGGAATCGACGTTAACAATACGCGCCTCAATCATTACCTGCTTGACCGGAATATCCAGACGCTGAATCAGAGCACGAATCTCATCGAGCTTCCGCTGGGTATCCTTGATCAATAAGCTATTTGTACGATCAACTACTTGAACAGAACCACGATCAGTCAGAAGAGTTGTATCCTCCCCATCACCACCGAGCACTATTGCAATTTCCGCAGCATCTGCATAATTAATCTGAATCAAATCAGTATAAACAGGAGCCAGCTCTCGAATTTGTTTGTTATTTTCCAACTGCTGCCGTTCACGGATAGCAATTTCTTCTGCAGGCGCAACAGTCAAGACATTGCCTTCAAGACGCTTATCCAGGCCTTTGGATTTCAAAACGATATCCAGAGCCTGATCCCAGGGCACATTCTGCAAACGCAGGGTCACGTTGCCGCTGACTGTATCAGATGCAACAAGGTTCAAATCAGTGAAGTCAGCAATCAGCTGAAGAACCGCACGAACCTCAATATCCTGGAAATTTAGAGAGAGCTTATCACCCTTGTAAGTCAGCCCTTTACGGCCTCGAGCATAATCTTTCTCGGAAAGCGGCTTAACACTGACGGTCAAAGTATTATCCGTCTGGTAGGCAAGATGTTCATATTTCCCAGTCGGTTCAATAATAACGACCGAGTTACCATCTTCAATCTTGGCATCGATGAATTTCACAGGTGTTGCAAAATCAATTACATCCAGACGATTCCGCAAACGACCAGGTAATACGTTGCCCTGAAATTCCAGACGAATTCGACCACCCTGCTCACTCATATCCATTGGGATATTCGAGGTCGCCAAAGTAATAACTACGTTACCCTCGCCTTCATCACCGCGTTTGAAATCGATATGAGTAATGCCGGCACCGCCGGGTTCAGCCAAAGGCGCTCCAGAACCAGCAATGCTTCTTAAAGGTGCTTTGGCTGACGAGCCTTCAGCACCCACATAAACATACAGGACGTTACCGTCAGTTTTGGTGGTATAACCAGAAGCTGTTTTGAGGTTTACGACTAAACGGGTACGTTCACCAGCTTCAAGGACGGTTACACTTTTAGTATTTTCAAAACCGATCTCGTTGTACTTAGGCAAAGCGCTACGAGTAAAAGGCAGGTCAAGTGAGATTCTTGGTGGCTGTTCAATCGTATATCCGCGAGCCTGTGGTGCTGGCCCATCAAACATTAGACGTAGCTCTACAATATCCCCCGGCAATGTGCCTGCATCGAGCTTTTTAAGCGTCACCCCCCACGCAGACAGCGGCAACCATGCCAACAACGTATACAGTAAAATCCGTACTGCGCTGGCCTTCAACACGGGTTTGTTGTTCATTTACTTAACCCACTCAACTTATTCATAATTGTTGTTCTAATCGGCATAACATCCAAAAGATTCAATTTTTGCACAGGGATGAAGCCTATCAGATATATAAACAAGAATTCCATTTCATGACAGAGCGATGATATCCATATCAGGTAAGACTGACTAAACGAGCCAGCCTACCTATTTCGCTCAGGGTTGACCAAGGTCAAGGCGCATAGTTCGAGGGCGTTCAATCCACACCTCGGACCCGGCCGGTACGATCTCAATGATGCGTAACTCACTGTCATCGATATAAGTAATGCGGCCATGATTCCTGCCAAGGTAATCCCCCACCCTGACTCGGTGAATACCATCAGTTCCCTTAACAAGGCCCCACAGGCCATCGTCATTACTGATAGAACCCACCATGGCAAACACTTCAATATCGAACTGCTCCAGATATTGCTTTACACGCCCTTCATCAGGGCGAACATTACTGTTAAATTCTCGATCCGAAGCCTTGATTTTAATCGGTGGTTCAAACGGACTTCTCAATCCGGATGCCCGATAGGCAAAGGCTTCATAAGGAGTAAACGTTGGCAAAGGCTCAATTCGGCCAGAAGGCTTCGCTTTAATATCCGCCATATACTGATCAAGATCAGAATACCCGCTATTACCACCAAAACAGCCGGTAAGGGTGAGCGCAGAAAGTGGAATAAGGAGTTTATTGAGCTTAATCATCACTCTGACTCCTTATCGTTGTATCGATAGGTTCTCGCCAGAATTTCCATCTTCAAAATCTGACCATTACCGGAAGGAGTGATTGCAAAATCATGCAAAGTAACAATTCGGGGCAAACTGGCTACACCACTGACAAAAGCCCCAAGGTCATGATAATTACCGCTGACCACGATACTGATAGGCAATTCGATATAAAACTCGGTGGTTTTTTCTGGTTGAAGCTTGATCGTTTCAAAGTTCAGACCTGCACCACGACCAGTAAAGGAAATATCCTCCAAAAGACCGGGCACTTCTGTATCACTAGGAAGCTGCTTTACCAGCGCACCAAAGGAAGCTTCCATTTCTTTCATTTGAACTCGATAAGAACTCAAGTTAGCCGCTTGAAAGGCCTTCACCTGAAACTGTCGTTTTAACTCTACCTCCTGCGCAGTGACTCGATCATAATTGCTCTGAAGATCACTGAGGTGCAACTGGTAACCAAGAAACATCACAACAACAAGAGTCAGGATACAGGCAATAATTCGAACAGGGAGTGGCCAGGCACCGACATTTTCAAGGTCGAGTTCTGACAAATCCATATCATTCAGTTTTTTCAGAGAATCAGCCAAACTCATGACCCATCCTCCTCTCCGACATCCGGTGACGTTCTTACCACCGTCAGATCAAACTCATTCATCCTTTCACCACTAAAGCTGACCTTCTTAACCGCTGTCAGATTCGGGTTTGTAAACCATTCTGAAGAGTCGAAGTTACGCATCAAACCAGAGATGCGATTATTGGATTCAGCAATACCCACCAGGGTCAGCTGTTCACCATCCAGTTTGAGTTTTTTGAAGTGCACACCATCCGGAACAACACGAGCCAGCTGATCAAAGACCCGAACAATAATAGGTCGATTGCCCTGTAAACTTTGAATGACTTCCATTCTCTCAAGCAGCTGCGAACGTTTCTCTCTCAGCTTCTTGATTTCAGAAATACTTTTATCAAGCAAGGTAATCTTGTTTTGCAGGTACTGGTTTCGCCCTTGCTGTTGGCTGATCGCATTACTGGCCATCATGTCTGACAGGAAGATCAGAACACCGCCCAGCAACATAGTGCCAATCCATGCGGCCACAAAGCGTTTTTTCCGCTCTTCACGAAGCTCTTCACGCCAAGGCCTAAGATTAATTCTTGCCATCAGTCAAAACTCCTCATGGCCAGTCCGCAGGCGATCATTAATCCTGGTGCCTTGCTGGTCAGAAGCTCAGAATCTACCTTACTGGAAGAAGACATCTTCGCAAATGGATTAGCCAGCACAGCTTGGGTACCCAGTTTATCCTGAATCAGTTCAACCAGGCCGGGAATTGATGAGGTGCCACCTGCCATAACAATGGCATCGACATCATTGTATTGAGAAGACGAATAGAAGAACTGAAGAGAACGAGAAATTTGTTGAACAATGGCTTCTCTGAAAGGTGCAAGGACTTCCGAATCATAATCGTCCGGCAACCCCCCTTCACACTTAGATTTTTCAGCTTCCTCAGGACTTAAACCATAACGACGCTGAATTTCATCGGTCAGCTGACGGCCACCGAATAATTGCTCGCGGGTATAAATAGTCTGACCATTACCCAGAACGTTGAGTGAAGTATTACTGGAACCAATATCTACAACAGCAACAACCGGATCCTCTTCCGGAAGTTCCAATGTATGACTAACCAGTTCATAAGCCCGCTCCATAGTAAATGCCTCAACATCTACTATTTTGGTATTTAGTCCGCCAAAGGTTAGGGCTTCTTCACAGATTTCTACATTATCCCGACGACAAGCAGCAAGTAGCACTTCCGCTCTTTCCGGATTATTTTCCTTAAGACCTATCACTTCAAAATCAATAGATACTTCATCAAGCGCATAAGGAATGTATTGATCAGCTTCAACCGCTATCTGCGTTTCCATTTCATCATCACTGAGAGAGGCATCCATCTCAATAATTTTGGTAATAACTGCTGAGCCGGAAACGGCCACTGCCGCATTTTTAACGCTTGAACGCGAACGGGAGAGAGCTTTATTAATAGCCTCTCCCACTGCTTCTGGTTCCTGAATATTGCTCTCTACTACCGCCCCTGCTGCGAGTTTCTCTTCAGCATAAGCATCTACGCGGTAGCCTCCACTGCTCTGACTCAATTCCAGTAGCTTTACTGATGTGGAGCTGATATCAATACCTAGAACAGCGTTTGATTTATTCTTGAACAACCCAAACACGTGCGCGATTCCTGCTCATTTATTATAAGTCCCCTACTTTTCATTAAATAACAGTCCGGTCAATTCCGCAATTACAGCAAGCGATAAGAGTCGCATTCTATTGCACAGATCACATTATTTATGACTCAACCCTTTTTTTCGCCAACTAACTGTCGTTTTATTTCTTCAAAATCATTCACATCATGATTATCGACATAAAGCAGCAACCTTACAGCGCACTCTGTCAGGATTCTAGGGAAATCCTCCGTTTCCATTTATAATACCGCTTCTGTGTCTAAAGAAAGACAGAACTGAATTCATCGGACCGGCAAAGAATGAAGCGATCTGCAAAACTATTAAAATTTTTTCTGTGGAGCGGTCTTGCTTCCATCAGTGGTTTATTACTGGTTTCAGCCAGTGTTTTTCTCTACCTGAGTCCCTCCCTGCCTTCAGTGGACTCTCTCAGGGACACGCATCTGCAGACACCTCTGCGAATTTACTCAAAAGATGAGTTGCTTATTGCCGAGTTTGGTGAAAAGCGCCGAACCCCCGTACATTTTGAAGACACTCCTGAAAAACTGGTAAAAGCCTTCATGGCAGCTGAGGATGATAGGTTTTACTACCATCCAGGCGTCGATATCGTAGGCTTACTGCGCGCTGCAGTTCAACTGGTCTCCACCGGTCGTATTCAGTCTGGTGGTAGTACTATCACCATGCAGGTTGCCAAGAATTTCTTTCTGAGCCATGAACGAGTTTTTTCCAGAAAATTCAATGAGATCCTGCTCGCTCTGCAGATTGAGCAAGAGTTAACAAAAAACGAAATTTTCGAGCTCTACCTCAATAAAATTTATCTGGGTAACCGGGCCTATGGTGTTCAGGCTGCTGCACAAGTTTATTACGGAAAATCCATCAACGAGCTTAGTCTCGCGCAACTGGCGATGATTGCTGGACTGCCCAAAGCACCTTCCAGATATAACCCTATTAATGACCCTGATCGAGCCCTGATTCGTCGTAACTGGATACTTGGCCGCATGCAGGAGCTGGGTTATATCAGAGACGAAGACTATCAAGTGGCCGTCACTGACCCCGTCACTGCAAGTTATCACGGTACTCGTATAGAGCTTCAGGCACCTTATATTGCCGAGATGGTTCGTCAGGAGATGGTCGAAAGGTTTGGACCTGAAACTTATACAGAAGGCTTCAGAGTTTACACAACGGTAGACAGCAGACTTCAGGAAACGGCTAATCATTCTGTTGCCAACGGACTGTTCGCCTACACCGAGAAGCATGGCTACAAAGGTCCTATTCGCAACCTGAATGAAGACAACCATATCGGCGATGAGGATGAATCCTTTGCTGTCTGGCAGAAAGCGCTTAAAAAAGCGCGCTCTGCGGGCCCTCTCAAACCAGCTGTCATAACTCTTGTAGAAGAACAGTCCGCCACTATTCTGATGAAGCAGAGCAAAGTCACCATTTTAGATTGGGATAATATTGAGTGGGCGAAGAAATACATCAATGTGAATGCCTTTGGTCATAACCCGAAGGCTGCAACAGATGTATTAAAAACCGGTGATTTGATCTGGGTTCGTCAGATGGAAGATGGCCGCTTCCGACTGGCTCAGGAACCAGAAGCTCAATCCTCCCTGATATCAGTGAACCCTGAATCAGGCGCCATTCTGGCCCTACTTGGTGGTTTTAATTTCTACGACAGCATGTACAACCGTGCAACCCAAGCTGTCAGGCAAGCAGGCTCTTCTTTCAAACCTTTTGTTTATGCATCGGCACTGGATGATGGACTGACTGCAGCCACTATTATCAATGACGCTCCTGTTGTCTTTGCCGACGAAGGCCTTGAGGGCACTTGGCGTCCGAACAATGACAATATGAAATTCAATGGCCCCATGAGGTTAAGGGAAGGGCTTTATCGCTCCAGAAACCTGATCTCCATCCGTGTCCTCAGGGAAGTCGGTATAAGCAAAGCGGTTGAATTCATGGACAAACTGGGCCTACCAAAAGAAGCTATTACCCAAAACTTGTCGCTTGCTCTGGGCAATGTTGCGATGACGCCACTGGAGATGACCACTGGTTATGCAACCATTGCCAATGGCGGATTTAAGGTAACCCCCTACCTGATCAATAAAGTCGAAGTACTTGATGAAGTTGTTTTCAAAACGTCTCCAACCATTGTCTGCAGAGAGTGCTTGAAGCAGGAAGATAACGAAGAGACTTCTGCTGAACAAACTATCGAGAGCAGCTCTGATCTTTCTGCTTCAGTGGACATGTCTGAACTGGCAACGGCTATAGAAGCAGAAGAAACCGACAAAATCACTCCGGCAGAACAGGTTATGGACCCCAGAGTTAATTACATCATAAACGACATTTTGCGTGATGTTATCTGGAAAGGAACAGGTAAGCGTGCACGTGCTCTGGAACGTCATGATATTGGAGGAAAGACAGGCACTACTAACGACAGTAAGGATGTCTGGTTTATTGGATTCAATCCGAATGTTCTGACCAGCGTCTGGGTCGGAATGGACAACAATACAACATTGGGCCGATGGGAATACGGTGGTAATACTGCATTACCTATATGGCTTAGCTATATGAAAGTAGCTCTGGAAGGCATGCCTGAGCAGCGCCTACCACAGCCTGAAGGTATAGTAACCGTTAAAATAGATCCGGAAACCGGACAGCTGGCCAATCAGGGTAACCCTAACGCCATCTTTGAACTGTTCCGAAAGGAAAACACACCAAAGGTGAGCAGCCCAGATACTTCTGCTAAGGAAGATGGAACACCGACATTCAAACCTGAAGATCTGTTTTAACAGGCACTGAATCGAAAAAGCCCGCTACTTAATTAATTCAAGTAGCGGGCTTTTTTATATGCATAATCAGTATCTTTAAATATCCGACACTGATGTTAGCGGGTAGTTCTTAGGATACGGCAGCTTTGCTACGCCGCTATCCACAGCTGCTTGAGCCACAGCAGCAGAAACAATTCCCAGCAAGCGTGGATCGGTCGGCTTGGGAATAATGTACTCAGGGCCGTACTTCAGTTCGATCCCTTCATAAGCATCTATTACTTCCTGGACGACATCTTCCTTGGTCAGCTCGCGAAGAGCATGAACAGCTGCAACCTTCATTTCTTCATTTATTCTGCTCGCACGAACATCCAATGCACCACGAAAAATAAAGGGGAAGCCCAGTACATTGTTTACCTGGTTAGGAAAATCAGAACGACCCGTTGCCATAATGACATCAGGACGAACTTTTTTGGCCAATTCTGGGCGAATTTCTGGATCAGGGTTTGCGCAGGCAAAAACAATCGGTTGATCAGCCATCTTGGCTAACTGCTCGGATGACAACAGGTTTGGACCAGACAAACCAAGAAACGCGTCAGCACCAACGATGGCATCGTCTAACGTACGACAGTCAGTCTCTATGGCAAAATTAGCCTTATGCTGGTTGAGATCAGTACGACCAGTATGGATAACACCTTTACTGTCCAGCATGAAAATATTAGCTGGATTCATGCCACAACGGATCAGCAGCTTAACGCAGGAGATAGCAGCAGAACCTGCACCCAGGCAAACCAGATGAGCATCCTCGATCTTCTTCCCTGCAATATCCAGCGCATTCAGCATACCAGCCGCAGTTACAATAGCTGTACCGTGCTGGTCGTCATGGAAAACAGGGATGTCACATTCTTCAATCAGACGTTTTTCGATTTCGAAACATTCAGGTGCCTTGATATCTTCCAGGTTGATGCCACCAAAGCTGCAAGCAATACGTTTTACCGTATCAATAAAATCCTGAGGGTTTTCTGTATCCACCTCAATATCAATGGAATCAACACCAGCAAAACGCTTGAACAGCAGAGACTTACCCTCCATAACCGGCTTACTGGCAAGAGCGCCCAGATTGCCTAGCCCAAGAATAGCTGTACCGTTACTGATGACTGCCACCATGTTACCTTTGGCAGTGTATTTATAGGCATTTTCAGGATCAGCAGCAATTTCTCGTACTGGCTCTGCTACTCCCGGACTGTAGGCTAACGCCAAATCTCTTGCTGTCTCTGCGGGAGTAGTCAGCTGAATTGCGATTTTGCCTGGCTTGGGATTAGCATGATAATCCAGTGCGGCTTGTCTCATATCCTTGTACTTTCTAACCTTGAAAATGAAGATGTGAAGGGAGTGGTAGTAAGGGAGAATATAGGAACGATAAATCAGTAACAAGAACCCCAAGCCATATTAAAGTACATCTACACACAACAACCGACGCTAATAACTAAATGTCGAATTAATCTGCAAAAGAGCGCAAAAAATTAGCAACATACAATTACAGTTTTTTTAAAGCATCAAAACTGTAGATATTCATTAACCAGGGTTTCTGATGAGATTTAAAATCACCCTTCTGTCGCCTGTCTACCAGCCAGCCTCTGATTTCTACTTTTGCTCCTCTTAATGATTTCAACATGGATTTTGTTGCTAATTCCTTATCCATTCGAACCACCAGCGGGCCATCAAACTCCAGCCACACAGACTTTCCCGACCGGGAACGATATGTGTCTGTAAGATACCCCTGAATAACCTGAAAGCCTGATTTTAATCTATCAGCCCTGACCCCCAGTACTTTCCACTTCTTCCAGATACCCAATTTACTCTCTCTCGCTTTCCTCTCCAGCTGTGACCAGCAGAATTGATAAGGATTTCGATTTTCACTGAAGATTTGAAAAGCCAAACCCTTTTCAATCAAAAAACCGTTTATGGAGGTGCCATCAAGAAGAAACGGATAAGCCAGCACTCTTCCATAATGATCATGGCCTATTGTTTGTAAAAAAAGAGTCGGAGAAGCTGTCAGAAGTGTTTTAAGGGCTGTAAATGCTTCATCACCTACGGGTTCAGCCGGGCGATTTTTATGACTGATTTCAGGTGTATTAATTCCTGCAAAACGAACCTTTCGGCCATCTTTCAGCCAGACCGTATCACCATCAGCAATATAGTCCCACTCAACCTTTTCAGCTTGCCCCTGCAGCCGACACTCTGTAGCCATTAACAACGATGAGAAAAGACAGGCAATAAAAAAGGCGCTTACCTTTCGGTATGACGCCTTTTTCATAAATATGTTCCCTGCTATTTGAATAGCGGGAGAAGGCATATTTACTTGCGAGCACCCAGCTTGCCGAAACGCTTGTTGAAGCGTTCGATACGGCCACCGGCGTCCATCACCTTCTGAGTGCCAGTGTAGAACGGGTGGCACTTGGAGCATACTTCAATGTGCAGAGGCTTGCACAGAGTAGAACGAGTCTCGATTTTGTTGCCGCAAGAGCAAGTTACTTCGATCGCGTCGTAATTCGGATGGATTTCCGGCTTCATTGAATTCACCTTAAATAGCTACACGCCGCCACCTCATCTCTACTCTTAATGAGTAGCTAAACCAGGCACCGCGTGAATTATGGTCACCATCAGAGTTTAGCGTATTAATACACTCTGACCATGACCCTGAAAATTGATGCAGAATCATACCAGAGTATGCCAGTCAAGCAAACATCGGCATTCTCTTACACCTATTACCATTGGAGATGTGAGTAGGCGGCAAACGAGAGAAGCCCCGTGAGCCTACGAATAGTAGGCAATCGGGGTGAACGACGACTGCACTGATGCAGGAGATAGGACAACGCAGGAGCTGCTGCCAAGAGCAGCCAACACTCTCACATCTTCAAGGGTGATGGGTATAGCCGTTTATCCTTTGCCAGCTCTCGGGTTACACTGATCAGGCTCATTACGCTTTCGGATTATGCCTCTTTTATGATTGCCAGTGCAGAGACCATTCTCAGTGTCGCCATCCCTTCTCCTTTGAGACGAATGTTTGACTACCTGCCACCCGCTGAATGTCATCAAACACCAGAAACGGGTATGAGGGTACAGGTTACCTTTGGACGCAGAAAAGTCATTGGCATTATTGAAGCCATAAAGCATGGGACTGATTGCCCACCAGAAAAACTGAAAAGAGCAGAATCTCTTCAGGAATCTTATAGCCTATTATCCGACGATATTATGAAACTCTGTCGCTGGACAGCCAGCTATTACCATTACAGCTTGGGAGAAACACTGTCACAGGCTCTGCCTAAAGCATTGAGGCAAGGTAAGCCTGCCTCTCAGGGAACCGTTACTAACTGGCAAAGTACAACCGAGCTTGATACAGAACTCAGAACCTCTCTTAAAAGAGCTCGAAAGCAACTTGCAGCACTGGAATGGCTTCAACTCTATCCTGAAGGTGTTTCGGAACCGGAGTTAAGAGAAGCCGGTTTCAGCAAAAGCATTCTGAGCCAACTTGAAAAGAAACGGTTGATACAATCTCAACAAATAGAAATCACCGATCGTCCTTTTCACGAATTTAAAAACAATATTCGTCAACCACACTTAACGCTTAATGAAGAGCAGCGATTTGCTCTTGATGAAATTACTGACACTTCAACATTTAACTCTGTACTGCTGGACGGTATTACCGGCAGCGGTAAAACTGAGGTATACCTGCAAGCGATTGCTGCCACGTTGGAAGCCGGCAAACAAGCTCTGGTTCTGGTGCCAGAGATTGGCCTGACACCACAAACCGTTCGTCGTTTTCGCCGCCGCTTTGCCGTGCCTGTAGTCTGCCTGCATTCTGGGTTAAGCGACGGAGAACGACTTCAAGGCTGGTTGTCTGCAAGTCGTGAGAATGCAGGGGTTCTCATTGCCACTCGATCAGGCATCTTCACCCCTCTACCGAAACTTGGTTTGATCATTGTTGATGAAGAGCACGACACGTCCTACAAGCAGCAGGACACTCTCAGATATAATGCTCGTGACCTTGCTATCTACCGAGCCAAACTGTCCGACTGCCCCGTAATACTGGGGTCAGCAACGCCCTCATTGGAAACTCTAAGTAACGCTCAATCCGGAAAGTATCTGCACCTGAAACTGAGACATCGCGCAGGTAACGCCAAACCACCCGTCATTGAATTATTGGATCTCAGGCAACAAGCCTTAAAAGAAGGATTTGCTCACAGCCTGATCGAACCGATGCAATCCCACCTTCAGCGTGGCGAACAAGTGATGGTGTTTCTCAATCGAAGAGGCTATGCACCTTCTCTAATCTGTCATGACTGTGGTGAAGTTTCCGACTGTCCTCATTGTGATGCCCACCTGACACTGCACCGCCAGCCTGCTCATATGCATTGTCACCATTGTGATTATCAAGTAGCGATCCCCTGGAGCTGCAGTAAATGCAATGGTCGCAGATTGCAGCCATCCGGTCAGGGCACCGAACGTTGTGAGCAAACCCTTGAACAGTTATTTCCTAACTTTCCTGTTATTCGAATTGATCGAGACTCCACCCGTAGAAAGAATGCACTGACCGAAATTCTCGACACTATCAATGAAGGAAAACCTTCTATTTTATTGGGCACTCAAATGTTGGCCAAAGGGCACCACTTCCCTAATGTCACTTTGGTAACCATTCTTAATGCTGACTCAGGACTGTTCAGTGCGGATTTCCGAGGCCTTGAAAAGACAGGTCAACTAATCATGCAAGTTTCCGGACGAGCAGGGAGAGGTGATAAACCTGGGAAAGTCATTATTCAAACCTACAACCCGCAGAACCCTGCTTTACAGTTACTAGCCAGTAATGATTATCCGAAATTTGCTGCCAAGCTTTTAACTGAACGACAACAGCTGAATTTACCTCCCATTGGTCATTTAGCTCTGTTCAGAGCTGAAAGTGCTACAGCCGCTGATGGTATTAACTTACTGAAGTTATTACGGGCTACTGCAGAGCAGATGCGAGGAGAGGGATCAACCACCAGAACCTTAGGTCCGTTACCCGCCCCTATGGAAAAACGACAAGGTCGTTATCGATATCAGCTGATGGTACACAGCCTTCGTCGATCCGAGTTACACCAATTACTGAATGTATTGGTACAACAACTGGAATCAATCAAACTTCCTCGAGCACTTCGATGGAACCTTGATGTTGATCCTCAGGATATGTCCTAACCTTGGGTTCGTGGTCTACAAAATCCTGGCAATAGCCTGTATCTGTCCACGCTGAAAGTTCTGCATGGCAGTGCTACGGGCAAAGTCCAAATAAGCTCTTATATCCTTATCAGACAACCCCCTATAGGTGTAGAGAAAAGAATTCCTCATATGATTACTCATACCTTTACGGATGGTTGCCTTTTCTCTAGCCTTCTGAATTTCTGGTGGTCTTAGAGGCCTTCCGTCGTTCACTGGCATCACTTCATGGAGAATTCTACGAGCCCCTACCGATGCACTGGCAGCCAACTCTGTACCAAGCTCAACCGCATTCAGTGTTTCCATTAACTCTTCAATAAGCCTTATACGACTGGTTCTTGGTATATCCTGTGAAAGCTTATCTTCGATATACGCTTGCATTCGCAATGAGTTTCTTGGGTCATTAGCTTCCATTTCCAAACGCAACACTTTCTGTCCTAAGTCAGAATTAAACCAGTCCAGAAGTTTTAGCAGCTCACCAATACTCAGCGCTTCATCCAGCGTGGCTTCCATAGAACTTTTGAACAATATGGAACTATAGCGAACTTTCACAACCTGATTTACCGTATCAATAACTTTATCGGGTAGCTGATAATTTCTCTGATCCAGCGTCATGCTGTTAAGGATCCAACCCAACTGTCGTTCAAGTCGGGCATTATCATAGAGTTCTGTGAGCAATAGACTTTTGTCTGCTGCATGCAGTTGGAGGGAATAAAAAATAAAAACGAACAGGGTCAGAAAATATCGAAATCCATGATACCTAACTGGCCTATAGCTACGTGTATCCATACATTCAGCCATAATCCATTAAAAAGTCAGTCAAAAGCTTTGCTTTCAACATACCTAAACCACGATCAGTAGTAAAACAATCTTAATAAAAGCATCTCAGTAAAGTATCAGTCGAATAGTTTACTGGTAATAGCCGTTACGGCTGTCTCGACTCTCAGAATTCTTGCTCCCAAATGTATCCTGTCAAAACCGGCTTCTTCCAGTTTCTCTACTTCATAAGGAATGAAACCGCCTTCCGGACCGATCGCCAGAACTACTTTCTCATTAACCTGATGAGGACATGAACTACCGCCTACAGGATGAGCTACCAGACCTTGTTTTCCTTCCATCAATTCAGGCAAGCGATCTTCTACAAAAGGTTTGAATCTTTTTTCCTGAATCACTTCTGGCAAAAAAGTGTCTCGAGCCTGCTCCAACCCCAGAACCAACTGTTCATTAATTTTCTCTTCAGAAAGCCAGGGTGACTGCCAGAAGCTTTTTTCAACTCGATAACTGTTTAACAGGATTATTTTTTTGACACCGAGGGTCGCGAGATGTTGCAGACTTCTTTTAAGCATCTTGGGTCGAGGAAGTGCCAACAGCACAGTAAGAGGAAGAGGTTCTGGCGCCTGTTCAGACAACGCAACATCAAGCTCCATGAACTCTTTTGAAAGGGAGGTGATAACACCTTCACCCATCAGGTCATTAATTAAACCTACTCTCAGGGTATCGCCAACCTCCGCCCGATGAACATCCAGAACATGCTTTAAAGCACGTCCGGTTAGTCTGACACTGTTCTCAGAAATAAAATCGGAAGGATTAAGTAAGAGAAGATTCATAACCTGATAAGCCGGAGCAGAAAAGTTTGCCTATTCTCCCGAACCATCAGTAGAACGCAAGTTAGCTGAGAACTCAAATCAAACTCTTCACAAAGCCCATTAAATTTAATCATTAGATAAGGAAAAGCCGGATCTGAGCTGATTTTCTCTAATCCTTCATAAACATCCTTCAGAGATCCAAAATCGTTGAGCCGCTCGCGCAGTTTGTCACGAAATACCCAATATCGGCCTGCATGATCACTGGTTTTTTTCGGATCTTTATGACACAAGGACTCAATATCCATGAGAATGTTTTGAATATCTTCCCTAAAGCGAGCTTTAACAGCTGTCATCTTTGAAAAAGGACGCCCTGTTTCCTTGCAGTAGAGATAATAATCTCTGGAGTGCTGACCATACTGTTTCGCGACAGCGCTTCTTTCACTTTCCTTGCGTTTATCAACACGTCTTTGATAAAGACGTGTTGATAGTGTGAAAGGTGAGATGACTGTTCGCCATATTCTGGCAAGAATAATCGATTTCGCGACAGTTCTTAAAAAAACTGTGAGTTTACTGACTGACAAGACAGCTGCTCTACCAATACTTCTGGCAGCAGCCCTCAGCTGTTGAGTTATTATTCGGATCAGTAGGAATTGCCATAATCAACCAAGTTTGATCCATGCCATTTAATAAAGATAGCAAGGATAAACATCGGTTTGGTTAAAGAAGCATCAACAGCTCACTCCGCTGGCTTCTCTTTGACAGCTTCCTTCTGTTCTTTAACGGGTTCAACCAAATCCAGGGGTGTACTCAGTGACTCGAGAGACTCACTCACCTGATTTCTGGTCTTCTCCAAATCTTTCAGTACTTGCTCATTATGGATTTGCCGTTTGATGCCATCAACATCCAGTTCCTTTTCCAGCTCTTCCTTCGCAGATTGAAAGCTACGCCGAATTTTACCGACCCAGTAAGCTGTTGTTCGAATGGCTCCTGGCAACCGCTCGGGCCCCAGCACCACCAGACCTATAACAGCAATCACCAGCAGTTCAAAAAAGCCTATATCAAACACCGCAACTCCGAATCAGTATTTCTTTACTGTGAAATTTTTTTTCAGCACCAAAGATGACAAAAAAATGTTTCTTTCGCTCATGGCTGATTTATAGCATCGCACGCTATCAGGCTCAGGCCTGACGGGACTTGTCTTCTTGCTTCTCCTGAACCTGCTCTTTGGTTTCAGTTCCAACTGTTTTTTGTTCTTCTTCTGGATTCAGGGCTTTCTTGAAACCTTTCACCGCACCACCGAGGTCGCCACCAAGGCCTCTCAGTTTTTTGGTACCGAACAACATAACAATGATCAGCAAAACAATCACAAGCTGCCAGATACTAATGCCTCCAAAACCCATAATAAGCCCTTCCTGTTAAATTAAGTTCTGCCACAGAGTATTGTTTATAGTCGCTTCTGCAACCTCTGACGAATACCACTGCACACTAGTGCATATAAACGCACTATACAGAAGCCCGTCAGAACGAAAAATGACTTTCATCATGGCTTGCTGAAATAATGTTCACTTGTCCCTGCTCGCTTTTTCTTCAATACCGGACAGTCCGAAACGACGTTCCAGCTCTGTCAGAACGTCAGTATGACTCAATCCTAGATGCGAAAGCATAACCAGAGTGTGAAACCAGAGATCGGCTGTTTCATAAACCAGATCTTCTTTTTTTCCGAAGTGCTCGGCATCCTTGGCAGCGATCAGCGTTTCCGCGGATTCTTCACCTACTTTTTTAAGAATCTTGTCGAGACCAGCATGATGAAGACTGGCAACATAAGAGGAATCAGGATCAGCATTCCTACGCTCGGCAAGAACTGTTTCAATCTGTTTTAGTACATCATTCATACTCTACCCTCTTTCACGAGTGACTGCTGTAAATGGTATCCGGATCTTTAATCACTGCATCCGTTACCTGCCATTCACCCTGTTGGTCGAGCTTACGATAAAAACAAGATTCCCGGCCTGTATGGCAGGCAATACCACCCAGTTGCTCAACCACTAACAATACTGAGTCACCATCGCAATCCAGCCTGAGTTCAATCAGTTTCTGCTGATGGCCAGAGGACTCTCCCTTACGCCAAAGCCTGCTTCTGGACCGTGACCAGTAAACAGCCTGTTGTTCCCGCGCCGTCAATGACAACGCTTCCCTATTCATCCAGGCCTGCATCAGGATTTTCCCGGTCTGATGATCCTGAGCTATCGCCGCCACCAGACCATCGCTGTTCCACTTGACTGCATCCAGCCAGTCTTCAGAGCTCATACACACACCTTCAAGCCTGATTTTTATTGTTATAAAAATAGAGTAACTATTAATTAATCAGTCACTCTATTTCTCTTTAAAACGGTTTCTCTTTAAAACACTCGTTCTTTAAGACAATGGTTCTTTAAGACTGTTTCTGAAAATATTACTTTCTGGCCAGAAACCAAACACCAACACAGGCCATAACCAACGCTTGCCAGTTTAACTGCTCAACCAATTCAGGTGCAGCCAGCAATACAACCGCTCCTAAAACCAGTGCAGTACCCAGCCATTTCATACGGCCAGCCTGACGCTCGGACTTCTCCTGCATCTCCATCAGTTTTTGCTGATGGTTTGATAACTGCCTAACACCATCAATGGCCTGACGCGCTATCTGAGGCGCACTGAGCAACCAATCTGGTGCATTATCCTTGATAGAACGACCAATACCACAAGGACTGATCTGATCACTCATCCACTTTTCAAGGAAGGGCTGAGCGGTTTCCCAGAGATCCAGCTCCGGATACAGCTGTCGCCCAAGACCTTCAACATTGAGCAGTGTCTTTTCCAACAAAACCAACTGTGGCTGAACTTCCATTTCAAAACGACGGGCAACCTGAAACAAGCGAACCAGAACATGGCCAAAAGAGATATCTTTCAATGGTCGTTCAAAGATCGGTTCACAGACAGTACGAATAGCGGCTTCAAATTCGCCGACGGTTGTATCGGCTGGCACCCAACCGGAATCTACATGAAGCTGAGCTACTTTGCGGTAGTCACGTTTGAAAAACGCCAGAAGATTACAAGCCAGATAATATTGATCTTCCGGCTCCATTGTTCCAACAATACCGCAGTCGATACCGATGTATTTAGGCTCTTTCGGATCTCTAATATCTACGAAGATATTGCCTGGGTGCATGTCAGCGTGAAAGAAACGGTCACGAAACACCTGGGTGAAGAAAATTTCAACACCTCTGCCCGCCAGCCTTTTCATATCGGTACCCGCGGCTTTCAGAGTCTCAATATCTGAAACCGGTACGCCGTAAATACGCTCCATCACCATGACCTGCTTGCGGCAATAATCCCAATAAACCTGAGGAATAAAGAGTTCATCAGAGTTGAGAAAATTCCTACGCAATTGTGAGGTATTAGCTGCTTCTCTCAACAAGTCCAATTCATCAAGAATGGTCTTTTCATAATCTCTGACCACTTCAATCGGTCGCAGCCGTTTTGCTTCTCTGACCAGAGTAATGAGCACACGACTAAAGATGTACATTAGACGTATATCTTTTCCAATGACCTTCTCAATGCCAGGACGAATAACTTTGATGACAACGTCTTCGCCAGAATGCAGCTTGGCGCTGTGAACCTGAGCGATGGATGCCGAGGCCATAGGTTCATGATCAAAGCGTGCAAAGAGCTCACCAACGGCTGCACCCAGCTCTTTCTCAATAATAGCGACCGCTTGCTCTGCTGGAAAAGGTTCAACCTGATCCTGCAGTTTGGCCAATTCATTAGCGACATCATCAGGCAACAGATCACGACGAGTGGAAAGAATCTGACCAAATTTGATAAATATAGGTCCAAGGGATTCAAGGCTCTTACGGAGCCTTAAAGCTCGGGGAGCATTATTCCTGATGAAGTAGCGCCAAGGCAGCAAATAAATAAGCAGCCGTCCAAGAAAAGGCAGACGATCAATGTCTATTAAGTTGTCCAATCGATAACGGGCGATCGCACTGATGATTTTGAGCAAACGGGTAAACTGCAACACCCTATTCTCCCATTCCTTTTAGACGGTTCTGAATGGATTGATGCAGGCGATCCACGCCCTGACTCAAAGATTCCACTTCCTGATTAAATGCAGACAACTCAACTTTACTGGGAAGTAATTTAAGTTCCTGTTGTACATATTCTGTACTTGACTCAATACTGCGGTGAGTCGAAGTGGCCAATATACTCGACACAGAACGAATACCTTCCGCCAGGCCATGGCCGATAACCACTCCTGTTCGCCGACAAAGAACCGATTCCCAGTCTAGCGCCATATCTTCATGAGCTTTCTGTAATTGATTCAAAAGTGTCTCATCACCCACCACAGTCAATCCGGGAATCTGTGACCACTGATCACTTCGATCCATCGCCAGCGCCATAAAAGCACTGGCCTTGCCTTCAAAACGGACATCCACAAGACCTTCATGCCAACCTGCACAGCGGACGCCAAGATCGTCCAGGAACAGATAACAGTGAAAGTCAGGGCTGTACTGCACCACCTCAACAATGGCACCATCGCACTGCTGCAATCGCTTTTTAGTCACTGGATCAAGATCCAGAACCTCGTTAATACGAGCTTCAAGAAAAGCCAGAAATGCTGTTTTGATCATCAGCCTGCGTCTCCCGCAACGATTAAGGCTTGATACCCTTATGAAGCGCGACAATACCACCGGTCATATTGTGGTATGTAGTATTCACAAAGCCGGCCTCTTTCATCATGGCTTCCAGAGTATCCTGATCCGGATGCTGGCGAATGCTTTCAGCGAGGTATTTATAACTTTCAGAGTCACCAGCCACCCATTTACCCATAGCAGGCAAGAGACTGAAGGAATAGACATCGTAGGCTTTGGTCAGCAACGGGTTACGCGTTTTAGAAAACTCTAGTACCAAAAGACGACCGCCCGGCTTGAGTACACGACACATAGAACGCAGAGCTTCTGCCTTATCTGTCACATTACGCAGGCCAAAGGCAATGGTAATACAATCAAAGGTATTATCCGGGAAAGGCAGCTTTTCAGCGTTCGCCTGAACATACTCAACATTGCCTACCACGCCACTATCGATCAGTTTGTCACGACCGACTTTCAGCATAGAGTCGTTAATGTCAGCCAGCACTACTCTGCCCGTTTCACCCACAATTCGAGAGAACTTTTTGGTCAGATCTCCAGTGCCACCCGCAATATCCAGCACCTGATGCCCTTTTCGAACCGCAGATAACTCGATGGTAAAACGTTTCCAGAGACGATGAACTCCCATGGACATAAAGTCATTCATTAGGTCATAGCTGGCGGCTACCGAGTGAAAAACACCCGCAACCAGTTTTTCTTTTTCATCGGGCTCTACATCGGTAAAGCCAAAATGTGTTTTGTCCTGATCCCTTACACGTTCGGTCATCAAGTTCCCCTGTCGATTCATTAAAGCAATCCAACCGCTCACCGTTGAAACGGAAATATTGGTTTAATGAACATTCCGGCAGCTGTGAAAACACTGGATCAAGTGCGAGGTGTATTGTAATGGGATTTGGCAGCGGGGTAAAAAAAGAGTTGGAAAGGCTTCATTTAAACTGAAGCCTCTCCCTGAACCAGATCGGTTTTAGCGTTTTTTAACCATCACGCTACCGATTGAGTAACCGGCGCCAAAGGAGCAAATGACACCATAGTCACCTGCTGACAGATCGGCGGAATATTTGTGAAAAGCAATCACAGAACCAGCAGAGCTGGTGTTAGCGTACTCATCGAGAATAACCGGAGCCTGCCCTGCTTCCGGATCTTTACCCAGAACCCTTCGGGCGATTAACTGATTCATACTGAGATTAGCTTGATGCAACCAGAGTCTGGTCAACTGATCAGAAGACAGTCGAAGCTCGTCCAGATGCCCGGTAATAATACTGGCAACCTGAGGACAGACTTCCTTGAACACCTTGCGGCCATTTTGTACAAACAGCTTGTCCGTATTGCCCTCTCCACTTTCATCCGCACGATTCAGAAAACCGAAATTATTACGAATATTGCTGGAGAACTGAGTCCAGAGTTTACAGCCAATAATATCGAAACCTTCTTTCTCACTCGCAATATCACTGGCTTCAATCACTACGGCGGTACAAGCATCACCAAAAATAAAGTGGCTGTCACGGTCGCGGAAGTTAAGATGGGCTGAAGTAATTTCAGGGTTGAGTACCAACACTCGCTTGGCACTGCCACTCAAGATAGCATCAGCGGCGGTTTTGATAGCGAACGTCGCCGATGAACAGGCAACATTCATATCATAGGCGTAACCAGATGTTCCCAAGTAGTGCTGAATTTCAATAGAAATGGCTGGGTAAGCACGCTGAAGATTCGAACAACCAACAACTAGAAAATCGATATCGCCAGGTTCAACACCCGCTTTATCAAGAGCCTCTTTCGCCGCAGACAATGCCATTTCACACTGAACTGACATTTCCTCATCGGCTCTTTCCGGAATACGAGGAATCATTCGCTCAGGATTAAGAACACCCTCCTTATCCATCACATAGCGACTACGAATGCCTGAGGCTTTTTCTATGAAAGCACTGCTGGATTCAGGAATAGATTCTTTCTCACCAGCTTCGATAGCCACTGAATTTTTCGCATTCTCAGACTGAGCCCATGCATTGTAGCTGGCAACCAACTCATCATTGCTGATCGCATTGGGAGGGGTATACAGACCGGTACCGGTAATAATTGCAGAAACTGCCATGCCTGCCTCGACCACTGAATGTTGTAATTATGATAGTGGTCATCCTATAACAGCGTCTCTTGTAAAAAAACCTTAACAATCAATTGAGATAAACAAGTGTTTCATAACAGGCCAGCCCTTATTTCATCTCTTACCTGCATCAACATATAACCCAGTTTATTCAATCCACCTTTATTTCCGCCGTATCCCCAGTAAGAATCACGATCTGAAGATTCGACCAGAACTTTATTCCCTGTATTTTCCAGCAACCTTCTGAACTGCTGGTTCTGTTTCGCTTTTTCCCTGAGAGCCTCAAGCATGAATTTTTCCTTAACCTGAGGCCAGTCGGATCTGGGCTGATTTCCGGGCTCTCGAGTGAAAGCAAATGCTTCTCTTGCTGTTACTTTACCCCTAACCTGCTCCTGTTTACCTTGATCCGTGTATTTCATTGCCTGAAAATAGTGCTCTGTAGTACGCCAGTTCCTATCACCAATTTTCAGTTTCAGATCACCTGCTCCATTCCAAAAATTGGTGAATTCGTAGCAAGCTTCATTGCTGTTATAAAAATCCTGCCGCAGTCTTCTATCCGCAAAAGCTGGATACGGGTGGCTCTTTGCATAAGTGTCATAGTCCCTGACCGTTTTTATACTTTCTCCGGTATCTTTTGAAAAATGTACTCGCTGGCTATTTCTTCGCTTTTCGATCGCTTCTGACCAGAAGATATTAAGTGGCGCACCTTGCTCACGGCGATGTTGCTGAAGTGTTCTTTCCAGATTTGCAGCAGCGTTTTCATACCCACATTCCATAAGAAAATTCAGAACACGAGTAACCCGTTGATGATTATGATCATTGTCATGAAGTGCCCATTTCTCATGAGCTGCCTTTTTCATGGGGTTAACTTCAATAGAATCACCCGTTCGGGTACAGCCCCAGAAATCGAGCATTCGATCCAGTGATTGTAATACCTGTCGTTGAAGCGCTGGATTCTGTTGAACACTAACCACCATTTCATCAGTCAATAGTGGTGCAGTGTCATTAAATGGAGATACATGGCGGTTAGGAAAGAGCAGCTGAATATAATCATGTTCAGCCTCCAGATGATCCGCATCCAGCTGCATTACATTATTGTGGGTCCACTTTTGTCCCGAAACCAGAGTGTCACTCTTATTGTAAAAATCCAGCCATCCTGCGGAGGTCATCTGTTCTGCTTTGAATGGTTTAACAGGCTTCGTCCTTACGGGCTGAACGACAGGTACTCGCTGTGGTTCAGCCCGTGTAGGATTGTATACAAAGCCTGATTCCAGCTTTCCTGCAATGTCCTGAAAGTACTTGGTTTCAACAATAGATACAGGTGAATGACCTGGCAGCCTGACCGGTTCATTCACTTTTACTAAATCTAGTTTTACTGAAGAGGCACTCAATCTCACAGGTGTTACGTCAACATCACGACTTTTCAACAACGACTCGCTATAAATAATTCCGTCCATGGCCTGATTCGTACGGACTTTCAGACCCTCAACTATTTCTCTTGAAGGTGCCAGCTCGCTGACTCTGACTTTCAATTCATTGGACTGTTCGACTTCAAAGGTGTCCACTGAATGCACCTGACCCTCTTCATCCACATAATGAATATCGAAGGGCAATTTTTCATAGCTAGCGGCATTCGGATTTTTCAGAAACTCGACGAGCTCCCTGTAATGGCTATACAGGTATTGCTGACCCAGAAGATTTTCCATAGTCAGGCAGGCCGCCTGATAACCTCTCAAAAGATCGTTATTATTTATATCATCAGGATTAAGGATCGGCTTAACTGTACTCGACTTGGCTTTTCTCTCAGAGAGTCTTGTACTGCTTTGTCTTCCATTACCTGTTGGCGATACTCTTGTTACCGGCGGTTTTTCAGGCTTTGACGAATCTGGTATTGAAGAGTCTGGTATTGAAGAGTCTGCTGGTAGTTTACCGGCACCTAACGGGCTTGAGCCAGAAGGTGGTATTGAGCCTGAACCCCTTTCCATAACAAGTATCCTGGATTTGAATACCTGTTTTATCGGCCTTATGCCCGATACAAAAAGCCCGCTAAAAAGGCGGGCCAGTTACTATCAATTTTATTTATCGCTGAACCGTTTTAGCCCGTGTTTCTCATTCCAGCAGCAATACCGGCAACAGTGATCATCAACGCCTGCTCGATATTGTCACAATCCTGACCTTCTTCGGTATGACGAACCCGATACAGCAGTTCTGCCTGAAGTACATTAAGCGGATCTGTGTAGGGATTACGCAGTGCAATCGCCAGTTTGTTTTGCGGATGGCCAGACATCAGTTCCTCACCACCTTTAAGATCCAGTAATGTTTGCACGGCCTGATTCAGCTGGCTGCGCAGCTTTATGCCCAGGTACTGAAGCTCAGAAGGAACCAGTCGATCTTCATAATATTCCGCCAGCTTGACGTCGGTCTTCATAAAGACCATTTCCAGCATTTCCAAGCGAGCCTTAAAAAAGGGCCAACTGGTCATCATCTCTTCAAGGGTTTCTTTTTGGTTGTTCTCCAGAGCATTCTTCAGGGCAACACCACAACCCAACCAGGCAGGCAACATCAAACGAATCTGGGTCCAGGCAAAAATCCATGGAATAGCTCTAAGGCTTTCCACGCCACCATTCGGATTACGTTTGGCCGGGCGGGAACCCAGAGGTAATTTTGCCAGTTCTTGCTCTGGTGTCACTGCACGAAAATAAGGAACAAAATCCTCTTCGTCCCGAACCATACCTCTATAGGTTTGCAGAGAGTCTTCAGCCAACTGGTCCATCATGTCTCGCCAGCTCTGCTTAGGAACCGGAGGAGGCAGCAAAGTAGCCTCTAAGGTAGCGCTGGCATAAAGCATCAGGCTATTAATAGCCACATCAGGGAAACCAAATTTGAAGCGAATCATTTCCCCCTGCTCTGTTACACGCAGCTTATTGTTCATAGAGCCTGGTGGTTGAGAAAGAATCGCAGAGTGCGCAGGGCCGCCCCCACGACCAATAGTACCGCCACGGCCATGGAATAGAGTCAATTTAACATCGCCCTTACGGCAAACCTCGGTCACCTCTTCCATAGCTCGATATTGAGCCCAACCTGCAGCCATCCAACCTGCATCCTTGGCAGAATCAGAGTAACCAATCATCACCATCTGGCCGCCATGGCAATAACCACGATACCAAGGCAAAGTCATCAGGGATTCAATACAGTTGCTGGCACCATCCAGCGCCCTTAGAGTTTCGAACAGAGGTGCAATGGGCATCGCAAAATCAACACCACATTCTTTCAGCAACAGCGCAACAGCCAGAACATCCGATGGTTCGTAGGCCATGGAGATAACATACGCACCTAGAGCCTGCTGGCCCTCACTGGCAACCGCCTTACAAGTATTAATAACTTCCTGAACGTTAGCTGACGGCTTCCAGTTATTAGGTAACAGTGGACGTGGATTCTGCAGTTCATTCAGCAGAAATGTCTGACGCTCACTTTCATCCCAACTTTGATAGTCACCCATACCAAGGGCACGGGTCAGTTCACTGAGAGCTTCTGTATGACGTTCCGCTTCCTGACGAACATCCAGTTTGATCAGAGTCAGACCAAAACTGTGGGCACGACGAATCATATCCAACAGCGGGCCATCAGCAACCACTCCTAAACCAATGTCGTGCAGAGAGCGATAACAGAGTTCCAGTGGTTCAACCAGATCTCTCTGATTCGATAAAATATCTGAAGCATCTGGCAGTTCAACCAGCGTACGCTCACACCAACTACGGGTATGACGTAATCTTTCTCTGAGTTGTTTCAGGATCGCGCGATAGGGTTCACGACAATCGCCAATCACACCTTTCATTTCATCGCTGCATTCGCTTATGGAAAGCTCACCAATAAGCGGTTTCAGATCTCTCAGATAGAGATCTGCTGCCATCCAGCGGCTGAGCAGCAATACTTCTCTGGTCACTTCAGCGGTAACAAACGGGTTCCCGTCACGGTCCCCGCCCATCCAGGAGGAGAAACGAACAGGTACCGCATCCAATGGCAAACCGACACCGGTATGTTCGATCAGTCGTTCGTCCATCGCCCGAACAAAATCAGGAACCGCGCTCCAGAGTGAGTGTTCGATAGTAGCAAAGCCACCTTTCGCTTCATCTACTGGAGTAGGACGCTGGGTTCTGAATTCATAGGTATGCCATGCTTGGGAAACCAGTTGACGAAGTCGGTCTTCCAGACGAGCTTTCTCTCGATAGTCCAGATTTTCAACGTCCATACGTTGAAGACATTCGAAAATAGATTCATGTTTTTGAATAAGAGTACGTCGACTGACTTCTGTCGGATGAGCTGTCAGCACCAGTTCCATATCCAGCTCAGCAACACTGGAAGCGATCTGCTCTTTGCTGAATCCTTTATTTTTCAAGCTGACCATTAGCTCATCAAAATGATCTGGAATACAGAAGTCTTCTTCCTGATTTTTTGCAACACTATCGTACTGCTCTGCCAGATTAGCCAAGCTCAGGAAGTGGCTGAACGCTCGGGTAACAGGAACCAGTTCATCGTCAGATAAATTCTGCAATTGATCCAGCAGCACTTCACGGCCATCATCACTACCAGCTCTGGCAGCTTTGGATACCTGCCTAATGCTTTCAATCCGGTTGAAAAATTCCTCTCCATGATGCTCCTTGATGGTATTACCCAACAGGGTCCCAAGAAGATTTACATTTCGACGCAGATTCGCCTTGCTGTCCGACATAGCTTTAACTTCCTGATCTCGTTCTATTACCGGCTAACCGAAGAGACTGGGTGCAGTTTCACGGAGCCTTTCTGGAGAGAAGCACTTACGATATAAAAACCGACAATGCCCTTCGGAAAATACTGAGACTATACCAAAGCTTTTCGTTAAAAAAGCCTTCACAAAACAGGACTATTAATTGCAAATAAAGACTTATTTTAACACACCTTTAATCGCTGCTCTGACTGCCAAACCTTGTACCAGTGTACAAACTTATCCACAGTTTCCTGCAGTGGCGTATCTGGACGAAAACCAATCACCTCTTTAACTCCGGAAACGTCCGCAAAGGTTTTAAACACGTCCCACGCTTGCACAGCTTTACAGTGTTTTATTGCTTTACGCTCACAGCTTTGCTCAATAGCGGAAATAAAGTCAGTGAGTTTTACAGGCTGGTTATTCCCTATGTTGTATATCCGATAAGGTGCAGAGCTTTTATCAGGACTGTCGTTGTTAAAATCTAATACCCCTTCAGGAATAACATTCTGAATATTGATGATGCCCTTGAGAATATCGTCGATGTCGGTGAAATCTCGCCAGAGTTCGCCTTGATTGAATACATCGATGATCTTTCCTTCCAATATCGCCCGGGTAAACTTCCAGAGCGCCATATCCGGCCTTCCCCAGGGACCAAGACAGTAAAGAAACGCAGCCCTGTAACCGGTAGTTGGTAGAGATGAGCAACTATGGGCCATCAGTTCATTGGACTGTTCAGTCGCTGCGTATAACGACACAGTTCTATTGCCACATGGAAACCAATAAATCCTGCAACACTAGTAACAAGTATTTTCACGTTTAGTCACATACTAAAAAACAACCTTCCTATTTTAACCTCTCGCCTATCCATATGAGTAACAACAATATCAAGACCCATTATTTCAGTAGCAACCAGCGCTGTAGCATCTGATATTCCCACGACTTGCGGTTGCCCGAATGCGGCTGCATACTTCGAACTTCAAAGCCTGAAGCCTTATTTTCACTTCAGGCCATTCCGTTCTTGATGCGTTTGTCAGCGATCTCTGCCAAAAGTATGGATTGCTGCAATGAGGTACCAGCATGAACCAGAAAGATCAATTTGAAAGCCTTGCTTGCAACTGTGTCGACGTGGGCACATTGATCAGTGAAGACGATACACAGCTGGCTTTGGAAGTTCGTGGTGACGATATTGCTACTGCCCAAGAAAAATTCAGTCAGATTGAGAAAAAAGCTCTCTCTGTTGGCTCAGGCAACTGTTCTATTCATTCAGAAACCCTGAGCGACAATGGCGTGACTGTTGTTAAAGCCATGCTGGATTTTGATTGCACCGCTGAAAAACTGATCTTCCAGATGCAGCAGCGCTGAAACTATTTAAAAAAGCAGGCAGCATGGACGTTCAGATAATCGAAGCACCCGATGCCGAGTTAAGGCTCTGGTCACACATATACTCTGATACTGAATGCTGCCACCTCTTTACCGAACTCAGTCACTCAACTCCATGGCGACAAGATCAGATCCAGATTTTTGGAAAGCAGTTTGATCTTCCAAGACTTCAGTCTTGGCATGCCAACCCTGGATTAAGCACGAAGTACTCTGGCATTGAACTCCTTCCTAGCCCATGGACTCCTGTCCTGCTTGATATCAAAGAGAAAATTGAAGCATTGAGCCAGCACTCGTTCAATTCTGTACTAATCAATCTCTATCGAGATGGACAGGACAGCAACGGCTGGCACGCAGATAATGAGCCGGAACTCGGACAAAATCCGGTTATCGCTTCTCTCAGTTTTGGAGCAACTCGACGCTTCAGAATGAAGCATCTAGAGACAAAAGAGCGAAGCATCCCGCCTGTTTCACTGGACTTACAACAAGGATCATTACTGTTAATGGCCGGACACACTCAATCTTACTGGCAACACTGCATTACCAAAACAGCCAAAACTGTTGAGCCCAGAATCAATCTGACCTTTCGGACCATTATTAATGTCTAGAGCCTGCTGCGAAAGCTGCCTGAAACCTCTGAAAATGTGTTATTGCGAAGCTTTGAGTTCAGAGAGAGCCGCCGTTGACCTTCTCATTCTGCAGCACACGAAAGAAACGAAGCATCCGCTAAATACGGCAAGAATCGCTAAACTGGGTATTGATAATTGCCAGATTCTGGTCGGTGAGGATTTCAGCCAGAACCCGATATTTCATGATTTAATGGAACAGAAGCGACCATGCCTTCTATTCCCATCGGAGCAGGCCACCAGCTGGCACCAGCTCTCCTCTGAGCAAAATCAGCGACCAAACCTGATTGTGGTTTTGGACGGCACCTGGCGAAAAGCCCGAAAAATGCTTTATTTGAATCCAGTTCTGCAAACATTACCAGCCGTTACCCTTAGCAAAGCAGCTGAGTCAAACTACAGAATTCGAAAAGCGTCAGAGCAAGCCGCACTCTCAACCATTGAAGCAACAATCGCGTTGCTCAGGGAAGTATCCGAAGATCCAAACGCTCACCAAGACTGCCTAGATAGCTTTGAACGCATGATCAATATGCAGATTGACGCAATGGGCTCGGATACGTTTCAGAAGAATTATAATTAGGGGCACTAGTTATCAACGCCCCCCAGCCTCTTTTCAGATAAAAGACTGTTGATTCAATTTTTACTTATGTGCGGATTAATAAAGGAATAATGACAAAAACCGAAAACCCTATGAAGTCATCTTCAATCACACACTTTGGGTTTAATACTATTCATGGGCAACAGCAGATTCTCATTTCAATTCTGGGTACTGTTTATTATTACGGTGTCAGTGCTGATCCGCCTGCTATCCCTTGGCCTCTATCCTTTGATGGACACCACCGAAGCTCGATACGGTGAAATGGCCCGTCTGATGGTGGAAACTAATAACTGGGTCACGCCTTATTTCGACTACGACATTCCCTTTCTGGGCAAGCCACCGATGTTTATCTGGCTCTCAGCGATCAGCTTTAAACTGTTTGGAGTGAATGAGTTCGCCGCTCGTCTACCCTCTCTTTTCTGCTCTTTATTGAACCTTTTTCTGATTTGGAAACTCGCCCGTTTTGCTACTGACTCAATCAGAGCCGGAATTGCTGCTCTCGTTTTGATCACCTCCGCAGCCTTTCTGGTACTGTCCGGCGCAGTATTAGCCGACCCTGTGATGAATTTGAGCATCACTCTGATTCTGTGTTCTTTCTGGATTGGCTGGCATTCGGAAAACAAGGCTCAGGCAAAATGTTGGCAATATCTTTTTTATGTGGGTTGTGGCGTTGCTCTGCTGGCAAAAGGTTTAGCTGCAATTGTTCTGGCTGCCGGACCTATTTTCTTATGGTGCCTGTTTAAAAAGCAATTACTGAACTTCTGGCATCGCTTTCCCTGGGTAAAAGGAACTCTACTGACCCTGGTTATTGCTCTGCCTTGGTACCTAATCGCAGAAGCCGAAAACCCAGGGCTTATTGAATATATGTTTATCGGTGAGCACTTTTCCCGCTATCTGGATTCCGGCTGGCAGGGTGATGCCTATGGAAATGCTCATATCCAACCCCTTGGGTCTATTTGGGGATTTTTCCTGCTGGGAGGCATTCCCTGGTCACTGGTTATTGTTGTTCTGGCATTTCATAAAAAAAGACAAGGATATTTTAAAGCACTGCAAGGTTTGTCAGCCGACTGGCATCATTTCCTATTTTGCTGGCTGCTCTTTCTGCCTGTTTTTTTCACCTTTACCAACAACCTGATATGGACTTACATTCTTCCCATCACACCGGCTCTGGCGCTGACCATAGCAACACTCTGGCCTATAGCTGACAACAAACCCAAAAAAGGTCTGATCTGGCTATCTATCATTACTCCAATTCTTATGGTGACAACAGTCATTGTGATGATGAACGACGGAGGCCAGAAATCTCAAAAATATATTTTCGACGCTATAAACAGCAAGACACCAAATCTTCAGGGACATATTGTTTATTTTATGGATCGTCCTTTTTCAGCTCGTTTCTATTCAAAAGGAACGGCTCTTTTGGCAGATAATAAGCACCAACTGACTCAAAACCTGACAGATGAGCAGGACATTCTCGTCATCAAAGAGAAGTTCATATCCAGCCTTCCTAAAGATTTCCTCGAACAGTTCCGTGAAGAACATCAGTACCGAGACTGGTTACTATTTATTGAACGCCAATAGCTATTACTCCTCCAGAGACACTAAAACCACAACCACTGACTTCTGATTGATGCGCCGGAATTTTTTCAGCGGTAAGATATTCCCATCAATCCGTATAAGTTCTCTCCTATGACAATTAAACAGATCATTGTTCACCAGCTGGAACAGCAACCTGGCAGCGACAGCCTAACTGCTATTCCCGCGGGTAAAAGCCTGCCCCCTGCACCTTCTCTTGAAGCCATGCTGGACGACTTGCTGCAAACCTATAACAAGAAACAGGACAAACAATACGGTCAGTTCGCCTCGGAAGCAGACAGTCCATTTCCTGAGGAACTGAGTAGCTACCTTGAGGATGGTATCGATTTCACTACTCTGACTCAGCATACTCTAAACAAGCTGCGTGAGAGCCTCGATCACGCCGGCGCTCTTGGTGGTGGTTATGTGCTTTTTGCTGACTACCAGCAAGGGCTCACCCGTTACTTACTGCTCTGCATGCTCACCAGCAACGTCAGCGTAACAGTAACGGAAGACCTGACTATTCAGGATGTTGCTTATCTGGACACGGCCAAAATGCCTCTGGCCTGTCGCATCAATATTACCGAGTGGCAGGGTAATGAAAACAGTGGTCGTTACCTATCCTTTTTGCGTCCTCGTGGAGGCAAACGCCTGAGCGATGTTTTCCAGGAAACGCTGGGGTGCAGTGAAACCAGCAACAGTAAGAAAGAAGCTGACACTCTGGTGACAGCTGTAAAAGAATTCGCCAAAGAAGCGCCTTCACTGGACAGTCATGTAGAAGTCAGCCGACAGGTATACGACTTTTGCCAGACCAAGGCTGATGAGGGCGATGCCCTGACGCTGGACGAATTAACGGGCTACCTGTCCGAAGCAGGATCCGATGACTTTGCCAAGTTCGTTAACACCCGTGACTATGATATGAGTCAGCCCATGACGCCGGAAAAGCGGGTTCTCACCAAACTGGTCCGTTATACCGGTCGCAGCAAAGGTCTGAACGTTGCTTTTGATGCCGAGCTATTGGGTCATCAGATCGTCTATAACAAAGATCTTAATCAGTTGGTTATCAAGGATGTTCCGGAAAAACTGAAAGCTCAGCTGGAAGGAAAAGAGTGATTTCAGACTGAAGAATTGCCTGTGAAGACAACCTCTGATACTTCTATAGAGGGTTGCCTTCACGAGAGAACACGCCTTCAGAAGGCAGCCTGAATGTCCGATAAAAATAATTACTTTCATTCAGGACTCCAAACTCACCATGCTGAAAGCACTGACTCTCTTCAGCCTTCTCTTTCTGTCTGGCATGGCCAGTGCCGAATCCTCATCGACTAAAACTGCACTTTCACCCGAGTTTATTATTCGTCAGGAAATCACCCTGAACATACTGATTACCAACCTGCACCTGTTACAACTGGATTTTCAGAATCAAAAAGCCAGAGAAAAATTACAGGAATCTCTGATTCTTCTTGATAACAGCTTGAGTCAGCTACAAGCCAACCAGGGAGATAAGGAAACTAGAGAGCTTATCAAGAACGCCAGAGTGCTTTGGCCTGTTGTAAAACAGCATGCCGAATGGATTGCACGATTGTCCGAGGCCAAAAAAGCACCCGACACTCATTCACTTCATTTGGCACTGGTAAAGCTCGACAGACAGTTACTGATACTGCAACAGAAACTCGCTATTCATAGTCCACAAAACACTCCGGCCTTGGCGTTTCTTGAGCAAGCTCTTTTAATGCAGAGACTGTCCCGGGAATACCTCAGCCTGACTCTGGACAGCAAACAAAAAGACATCGTTGCTTCCGGGCAGATGCAAATACAAATTCTGATAGACCACTTCGACCAAAAACTGGCCAAACTGACTCCACAGCTCATTCACTACCCGCAGGGTGCAAACTCATTAAAAAAAGTGTTGGTCACATGGAACTACATAAAAGAAGGGATAATGAGCTTTCCCGAGCAATCCATCCCTGAATTGATAGCTCGTCACAGTAGCCAGGTCGTCAATCGACTGACATCGGTGTATCAGCTACTCTAACTTGCAGAAAAACATCGGCCTCTCCCCAGGGAAATCGAGCACTCATCGTTTTGAGTACTCTGAATGTATTCGGCTGACAATAATCCACCATCGAATAGCTCACCGAAATCACTCTCGTTCCCACAGGCAACTGCATCAGTTTGGCTGCGAGCTCGGTAATAGCCAGATCATCAAGATTCGAAGCATAGATGTAGAGCAACGTGGCAGGCTGTAGTTTCTCACTGAAATAGCTATTGTTCCTGACGTTTAGACAGTCAATATTATTTCTCTGTCGAACCTTTTCCAAACGACTACAAAAAACAGGAACCAGCTCTACAGCCGTCGTTTGAATACCAAGACTGGCACTCAGCCAGAGCGAGCAAAAGCCACTGCCCGCTCCTAGCTCATAGACACAATCGCTGTGATCAACACCGAATTCACTCACGATATCCGCAAAGAGTGATACCGGTGTTTCACCATACTGATAAAGATCGACCTCACCCTTTTTAAAAAGGTAGCGCTTACTTACCTTGTAGGGACTGTCCAACAGGAAAATCATCTTTAATTGCAAATAAGAAAGAATGAATGTTCGGTTGGATCGAAAACGCCAAAGCACCTTGAAGCATTCAAGCACTTCAAACCACTGCATTCGTATTGCCAACCAGAAAAGCTTCATGATCAATTCCCTACCTTCATTCCTACACTGCCTTTGCCATTACCATAGGGTCAACTGTCATTGATGTTTTTCGCTCTTCAAAACTGTACTATTTTCTAAAAGGACATTTCACGTATAGAGAGCCCCATGGATAAAACACAAACCAGACTCTCATCGGAAGACCAGGAAAAGGTAAACCGATTTATCTCCTCCGGCATCAACGCTACCGAACGCTCAAGTTTTAAGCCACTCAAGCTGATGTTATGGCTGGCCGTTACTATTATCCTACTCGGCATTTTCAGCCGAGTAGTCGGTGTGTTTGTTTTAGGCTGAATTAACTTCAGCCCACGCTTTGCAGAAAGACAGAATCCATAGCAATAACAAGTGAGGTATCTCATGTCACAACAACTGCGAAGGATTGTCGTGGTCGGAGGTGGAGCTGGAGGACTTGAGCTAGCCACTAGCCTTGGAAAGAAACTGGGCAAACAGCAAAGAGCCGAAATTACTCTTGTGGATGCCCAACGCACTCACTTCTGGAAACCTCTGCTTCACGAAGTAGCCGCCGGCTCATTAAACGCCTTTGAGGATGAACTCAGTTACCTTGCTCAAGCCAAATGGAATCATTTTCATTTTCTTCCCGGGAGAATGTGTGGACTGGATCGAGAAAAGAAAGTCATCACCCTTGAACCTATCAGTGATGAAAAAGGTCTTGAAGTGGTTCCGGCTAGAGAACTGGAATATGACGACCTTGTGATGTCCGTTGGCAGTACCGCCAACGACTTCAACACGCCTGGCGCAAAGGAGCACTGTCTGTTTTTAGACAGTCGATCCGAAGCAGAAAAAATTCACACCACTCTGCTTAACCATTACCTTCATGCTCAGTCCGCGAAGAACCAGCCTATTGAAGAAGAGTCGCAGGAATTGAACATCTCTGTTATCGGTGCAGGTGCAACCGGTGTCGAGCTTTCTGCTGAACTTCATAATGCGGCCATCGAGCTGGCTCGATACGGTCTGGATGCTATCAAGCCTAACAAAGTCAACATCACCATTATTGAAGGGGGCGAGAGAATCTTGCCCGCTCTCCCTTTACGCATTACCAGCGCTGTGCATAAACAGCTGACGGAACTTGGTATTACTATCAGGACTAACCTGCGAGTCAGCGAAATCACCGAAGACGGCCTGAAGACAGCTGACGGCAGCTTTATCGCATCAGACTTATGCATTTGGGCAGCCGGCATTAAAGCACCTGAATTTCTTAAAGAGCTAAGCGGACTGGAAACCAACAGAATTAATCAGTTGGTGGTTAAGCCTACCTTGCAAGTAACGCTGGATGATCATATCTACGCGTTGGGAGATTGCGCCAGCTGTACTCTGGAAGACCGTAAGGGGCAATCAATCACTATTCCTCCCAGAGCTCAGGCTGCACACCAACAAGCCGAGCTACTCACCAAGAGTCTCTGTGCTCAGGCCATGGGCGGTGAAGCTATGTCGTTCACTTACAAGGATTATGGTTCACTGATATCTCTCAGCCGTTTTACCGCTATAGGTAACCTAATGGGTGCTGTCACAGGAGACATGATGGTGGAAGGTGCTCTGGCCAAGCTTTTTTACATCAGCTTATACCGGATGCATCAAGTTGCTTTGTTTGGTCGAACAAAAACGGCGGCTCTGGTTTTAAAAGATTTCATCAGTAAGACCACAAGACCTCACCTAAAACTTCACTGAACCGTTTTTAACGATCTCGCTAGCGGGCGTTCAAATAATTTTTCAATGAGCAGAGAGGCTCTGGTAGCGAATTCGATTAGGGATAATCAGTAGAAAAGAGGCAATCATCTAAATATCTGAAAGAGGTTCTATCAGATAAAAAAAAACCGAGTCATCAAAGATGATCCGGTTTTTACTATCTATCAAGAGATTGTCTATTAAAAGACTATCTATCAAAAGAAAATGGTGGGTCGTGTGGGATTCGAACCTACGACCAATTGGTTAAAAGCCAACTGCTCTACCAACTGAGCTAACGACCCAAGATTCTAAAGAATCTTATTCTATAAAAAAAATCGCCATGTTATAAGCGTTTTTTTTGCTCTCTATCGAGAGTAGTATGGTGGGTCGTGTGGGATTCGAACCTACGACCAATTGGTTAAAAGCCAACTGCTCTACCAACTGAGCTAACGACCCAAATCAGTCAGATACTCTTTGCAAAGAGATAATCTGAAAGATTTTTAATATGGCTCCTCGAGCTGGACTCGAACCAGCGACCAATAGATTAACAGTCTACTGCTCTACCAACTGAGCTATCGAGGAACTGTTCTGAATAATCTCTCTTTATCAAAGAAAAACTAATTGTATGGTGGGTCGTGTGGGATTCGAACCTACGACCAATTGGTTAAAAGCCAACTGCTCTACCAACTGAGCTAACGACCCAAATCAATCAAATACTCTTCGCAAAGAGACAATCTGAAAGATTCTTAATATGGCTCCTCGAGCTGGACTCGAACCAGCGACCAATAGATTAACAGTCTACTGCTCTACCAACTGAGCTATCGAGGAACTGTTCTGAATAATCTCTCTTTATCAAAGAAAAACTAATTGTATGGTGGGTCGTGTGGGATTCGAACCTACGACCAATTGGTTAAAAGCCAACTGCTCTACCAACTGAGCTAACGACCCAAGGCGTCTATTGAACACGTAATCCAATAAACTTTCAACTCTTACCTTTCAGATAACAGTCGAAGAAATATGGCTCCTCGAGCTGGACTCGAACCAGCGACCAATAGATTAACAGTCTACTGCTCTACCAACTGAGCTATCGAGGAACTACAGCAATCAATGCCAAGCTTAATGCTTCGTTGAGTGCTTGCCGATGGTGTGTTTTCGTCACCACCTGACGGCAGCGAATATTAATGAGATTTCAGGCTGAGTCAAGTTTTAATCCAGCACTTATATTTAAAAATCGCAGAAAACAGTAAAAACACCAACAACTACAGAGTATCAATTCGTTTTCACGAAGCCACACTCGTAGAAATAGAAAAAGCAGCCCAAAGACCGCTTTTTCATTTTCTCGAAAGTGAATCAGTCTTACAGACCGTCAGCACTCTCGGATAGGTACTTGGCAACACCTTCAGGAGAAGCGTCCATACCTTTGTCACCTTTGTTCCAACCAGCTGGGCAAACTTCGCCATGCTCTTCATGGAACTGCAGTGCTTCAACCAGACGAACCAGCTCGTCCATGTTACGGCCCAGTGGCAGGTCGTTTACGATCTGTGAACGAACAACACCGTTCGTGTCGATCAGGAACGCACCACGGAAAGCAACACCGCCTTCAGACTCAACGTCATAGGACTTGCAGATGCCGTGAGTGATGTCAGCAGCCAGAGTGTACTTAACCTGACCAATACCGCCTTCATTCACTGGAGTGTTACGCCAAGCGTTGTGAGTGAAGTGAGAGTCGATAGATACACCGATTACTTCAGTGTTCAATTCCTTGAACTTCTCGATGCGGTGATCCATAGCGATCAGCTCGGAAGGACAAACAAAAGTGAAGTCCAGTGGGTAGAAGAATACGATGCCGTATTTACCGCGAATGGCTTCGGAGAGTGTAAACTCTTCAACGATGTCGCCATTGCCCAGTACAGCAGGAACTGTAAAGTCAGGAGCCTTCTTGCCAACCAGTACGCCCATGAATGCATCTCCAAAAATAATAAATTACTTGCGGCAGACAGCTTAGCTTGCCATGACCGCTCTTTATAAAAGCAAAATAATGATACACCCGATAACGGTTATAGCCTATAAAGCACCGCATAAATCGCTATGAATTTTCTCTTTCTTGAAATAGGTAAAAACTATCAACAAGAGATTTTAAATACGGAGAGTCATCAACAACCAGAACTGTATTGGAAAAGTATTGAATTCGACGGTATTCAGATACTAAATCAGATAGGGCGTTAGTAGAAGGGAGACAAAAAAACTCATGGAGAATGAAAAGGAAAGATTGGAACTCCTGCTGGCTTTTCCAAGAACATTCCAACCGCCATGAAGAACGCAGGACAGAATAACCAGGAAGAAAGTCAAAAGTGTCATAAACCCTCACAAATAAGGCCTCCATAAAGGAAGCCTTATCAGAGTAGTAAAGCAGGTATCAACTCAATACCCGTTGCCTTTGAAGATGTGTCGCTGTTAACTCACACCTTTAAATCCTTTAAGTATGTGTAAGTGCACACTTACTCTTCAGATTCTTCTTTCTTGCCAACAGCTTCCTTGATCATTTTCTGCAAGTCACCGCTATTGTGCATATCGATCAGGATATCGCTACCGCCGACCAACTCACCTTTTATCCACAGTTGTGGAAAAGTAGGCCAGTTCGCATACTTAGGCAGATTTGCACGAATTTCCGGATTAGCCAAAATATCCACAAAAGCAAACTGCTCACCACAAGACATCAGCACCTGAATAGCCTTGGATGAAAAGCCGCACTGTGGCAACTTTGGAGAGCCCTTCATGTACAGCAGGATATCGTGAGATTCGATCTGCTCTTTTATTTGCTCCATGATATCCATGACATCACCTCATCAATTGCTTAAGTTAATACTGGCACGCATTCTAAAGAAAATACCTGACTATCACCATAGGTTATAGCCTCCCTCTACTGCTTTAGGGCAGCCTTATACAAGGGTTGGACCTTGGTAATGTTAGCCCTGAGGCCGGTAATCCGTGTGTCGTGGGAAGGATGAGTACTCATAAACTCAGGCGGTTGCTGCTTGCTCTCCTTAGACATTTTCTGCCAGAGCGTAACCGCAGCATCGGGGTTATAACCGGCACGTGCCATGAGCTCCAGGCCAATCAAGTCGGCTTCTGCCTCGTTAGTACGGCTGTTTGGCAATGTCAGTCCATAGTTGATGACGGTATCCGTCAGCTGGTTATTAACATTAATACCAAAGAGAGCGCCTGCTACGTCTTTACTTAATTGCAGTGCGTAGGCTCGGGACATGGCTTCACGACTGTGTTCACGAAGCGCATGGGCCATCTCATGGCCCATAATGGCTGCTATCTCATCATCGTTAAGCTTAAGTTTATTGATGATGCCACTGTAGAACATGATTTTTCCACCAGGCATGCAGTAAGCGTTAAGCTGCTCACTCTCTATCAGGTTTATCTGCCAATTCCAGCCAAGAGCATCATTTCTGTATATACCCACCTGCGCAGACAGCTTTTTACCAATACGGCGAAGTTTCTGTACCTGAACCGTATTCTTATTGAGTTTGCTGTCTTTGCGCCCTTTGGAAAGAGCATCCTTATAGGCATCAGCAGCCATCGTATTCACCTGCTGCTCAGAGAGCAGAGTAAACATGCGCTGCTCACGGTCAACACCAATAGCCCCACTAGATGTGGTAGAAATCGACTGACAGCCTGCCAGAAATACCGGCAGGAGAATTGATAGAGTAAAGGGTTTTAGCCACTTCATTGTGTTCTTTTATCCTTGGATACCCCTTTTAACTGGCAAGATCAGATCATAATGACGTCAACCATTGATCCAGCCTTTGACAAGCCTTTACCAGTTTGGGGCAATATTCTTCAATAAAGTTATCGGGCAGCGACTCATCACCAGAAACAGAAAGAGCTCTGCTACCGTCAAAGTCAACATATGCCATGCGAGTATAAAGCTGTTCCGGTGCCATGCCAAAATCTGTACCCGGTAATATGGCAACACCCGTTTCTGACAGCAACCTCGCACATAAGTCAGCGTCCGAATGAGTGCCTTGCTGAATCAGCTTATCCCGCCACTGCCCAAAACCTGCAAAAAGATAGAAACCACCAACAGGATGAACCATTTCCAACCGGCTTACCCTGAACTCTTGTGTCATAAACGACGCTATTTCCCCTAATACTTGGCGAGTACCTCGCAAATAGGCACCCAATGCCGGAGAGGGTGAAAAGGCCGTGCAGGCAGCGTACTGTGTCGGTGCGCTGATAGACGTAAAGGTTTCACTGGCTATGACTGCCATAGCATCCTGCAGAACTCTCAGTTCATCAGGAAACACCATCACTCCCAGTCGCCACCCCCCGGCATCGCACCATTTACTTAAACCACTGCTAATAACGGTACCTTCCGGATAATACTCAGCGATTGATGTATGTTTTCCATCAAAAGCTGTTTCAACATAAATCTCATCGCCGACGATAATCAGATTATTCTTGCAAGCAACCACAGCCAGAGCAACAATTCTTTGGAACCCGGTCCTATCAGTATGTTTTCCCGGTCTCTGCTATCCTATCCCGGCGCTGATAATATCCCACCCTTGTTGAATCAACCGGCTGCTGTCTTGACTGATTCTAAAGGTCGCAGAGGTTTTCAGAGCGCGGACGTTAGGCTTGAACTGATCCAGTTCAAGTATGTTCTTATCGCATTTCCGTTGCGGGGTTTAGTGATTATTATCTGATCAGCAGAAAGGTAAATAACCCGCCATACTACAATTAACTACACTAAAGAAATGATTGGGCTTTCAGGAATAAAGCTATGAGCATCAAAGGAACTGGTACAAAAAGTGTTACTGATCATACTTTGCCAAGAGGTCAAGATAAGCCCAAATCGACGGGCACTTTCTATCGCTGGCTCATCACAATAAAAGGTGCATTCAATAGCACTTCAAATCGTGGCCATAAGCCTAAAACCAGGTCGCTCTCGGAAATCAGCATGATGGAGGTCATTCCTCACTCTGAGACAACCGGCATGATGACGCCTTCAAGTGAAAAGCAACACCCACTAAGTACCAACGCTTTCATTACTGCCGAGCACCTCAAACTTGGAGAGTTCTACGACAGCGTTGCTGACACGCTCATGACTCCTCCATTGCCAGATCCGAAGAATCCAAAGCTGTCATTACAGTTTTTAAAGGATAATCACAGAAACAGCAGTCAAACATTGACGGTTCATCATGAAAGCCAAGAAACAACCGTTAAAAAAGACGTTCTTCCTCTTCTGGAAACTACTGTTAACAAGCTACCCGCTAAAGATAAAGAAGCGTTACTTAGAAGACTCAGTGAATACTGTTCACAAACACCCTCCAACCAGCTCAGTGCTACCATCCACGTTTATTTTCAGTCATTACTGCCTGATGACATCGTCACCCCTCCAAGTAGTCAAATAGAAAAGCATTGCAAACTAACCTGCACACCTACAGCTATTCACGCTCAGCTTTCAATTACATGCAATTCGCTAACCCATATTCCCGCAGGAAAAGACCTAACTTCATACAAATGCGACACAGAAGTAAAAGTAACGGTCACAATTCCTTTAGACGAACCTGACAAATGCACAGTGGGGCCAATACAACTTACAGTAAACATGCCTTCAGAACCGCCAGCAGCCGGAATTATTGAAAGAGGCTCAGAAATAGTAGAAGAGTAAAATCCATGCCCGTTAATAGACTTGGCTCACCACCTGGCGTTTCACCAAGCCATACGCCAGATAAGACAGAAACAAAGACCTCGAAGAAATCAGGATTCTTACGCTGGAGAACATCAACGGCGAAAAAGGTAAAAGGGATACTGCCCTCAGCCAAAAAGCAACCACTCAAAAGTATTGGTGATTTCGATATTCTAACGCCTGAAGACACCGCACTCGCAACTCTGGACAGTTTTAATATCAAGGGTGAGAAACTGGGCTTTCAAGGACTAGTCAATGCTGAAGACCCCAAGTTTAAAGAAGTCTACGAATCAGTGAGAAAGGTACTGACCAAGACAATGGCACCCTCTAAAAGCGACCCGTCTGTTGCAGCACAACTGGAAACTGACCTGGATAGAAATCGTTTTTTTAAACTTAAAGCCCACTTACCGAACAAAATACTGGAAGCAGGTCAAGACCCTAGGCCTGTACTAGCGGAGACTGTGAACGAACTTGCACCAGATAATCCGGATGCTTTGATGTTACAGCTCAGTGGTTACTGCACTCAGCTTTGCTTCAACCCACTGATCGATCTTTTTCAAGTTGCCTGTAAAGGAGCCTTAAATGATAGCGCCGTATGCACCCTTGCCAGTGAACATAAACGCAGCTGTATTCTCGACTGCACAGGCGAGACAGTAGACGTTCATTTGGTCGTACACAGTAAAACCATGAGAATTTTTCCAGCGATGGACGAGCCCGTGATACTTCAAAGCCCTGTCATGATAAAGGCCGTGATCAGCATTCCCATAGATGAGCCGGAAAATGGTTCACTTAAAAAAGTTTTACTTCATATCAGTAAACCATCACTGGGCAGGTAGCATGCCTATACTGAAGCTTCAAAAAGAAACTGCTTGCTCACCATGAATCATCTGATTGTTTTACTACTAGCTCTTCTTGTTCTTTCTGGCTGTTCAACAAAAATCATAAAAACACCAGAATACATTCTTGAAGCTGGTCTAATAATCGACGGAAGAGCACTGCTAAACATTCAAAAGAAAACCCGTACTGACACCCATACCATTCTGTATTTTGAAGATAAGGAAAAAGAAGCTGTCTATAAACTGGATGCCTATTTGACCAAAGGAGAGCTGGCAGGAACCGTTAATATTTTCACTCGAGTCAGTACCGTTGTTACCAGCCCTTCATTTTTGGTCTTTGAGGGAAAGGCTGCCACCGCAATTCTGCCTACAGCGTCACCTAAGATAGGAGTCACCGTTCGAGCGATCCGACACTCCCCACAGCCCTGAATTTTTTCACACCGTTCAGGCAGCTTTATTGCAGGGTGACACTCCCCGCCTTATCAGGTGAGGCTTCTTTCTGACTTCACAGGCTGCAGCCGGTCTATAACGATCGGACTTACACAGAAGCCTCCATCAGCAGTACCGAGGTGCCCCTTCGGTATTTTATTGGCCTTTTTTTTGGTTTGCCGCTGCTCTAACGGATCACTCTGATACTATGTAACGGCTATCAGGTTCTTCAGAGGCGGGTGGGCAGTAAACTCTGCCTTAATTTTTCGTCCAGTACTTGGTTTTCGTCACCGGGTGCCCTGCGGGGCAGACCTGACTATAGCTTATCAAGCTTGTACAAATACTCAACCGGAATGCTCGCCGCATTCCCGCCTTATATCCCTGTAAATGATCCAAACCACTGTTCATTGGCAAAACTTCAGCTCAACATCAACGAACCAATCCAAGGGAGCATTGATCATTAGGTATGTACCCATCAGCTATCAACACTCCCTGGAAAATTCTTATTCGAACGAAGAAGTCAGGCTAGCTCAGCCCTGAGCTCTTCAGCAACAGTCACCATGCTTTTTAGAGCCAGTTCCACTTCTGGCCAGTCACGGGTTTTCAAACCACAGTCTGGATTAATCCAAAGTCTGTCAGCCGGGATTTTTTTCGCAGCTTTCTGAATCAACTGCTTCATCCAACTCTTATCCGGCACATTCGGTGAGTGGATATCATATACGCCCGGCCCTATGGCATTCGGATAGGAAAAGGCTTCAAAAGCATCTAGAAGATCCATGTCCGAGCGGGACGTTTCAATGGTAATCACATCTGCATCCATCGCTGCGACAAATTCAATAATGTCATTAAATTCGCTGTAGCACATATGGGTATGAATCTGAGTTTCATCCCTGACGCCACTGGCTGAAATTCTAAAACTTTTCACAGCCCAGTTCAGGTACTCTGGCCAATCTTCTTTTCTCAACGGCAAACCTTCACGAATGGCAGGTTCATCGATTTGAATTATACCTATTCCCGCCTGTTCAAGTTCAACCACTTCATCCCTCAGAGCCAATGCCAGTTGCTCGCAGGAAGTTTGACGACCAACATCTTCCCGAAGAAAGGACCAGCACAAAATCGTCACCGGACCTGTCAGCATTCCTTTCATTGGCTTGTCAGTCTGCTGCTGAGCAAAACGACTCCAGGCCACCGTCATTGGTTCAGGTCTGGAAATATCACCAATAATAACGGGAGGTTTTACACAACGACTGCCGTAACTCTGAACCCAGCCATTTTTAGTGAAGGCAAAACCATCCAGCTGCTCACCAAAGTATTCAACCATGTCATTACGTTCAGCTTCACCGTGAACCAACACATCAAGACCAAGCGCTTCCTGCCGTTTAACCGTGTCGCGAATCTCGGCTTGCATGGACTCAACATAGATCGCCTCTGACAGTTTGCCCTGTTTAAACAGTCGTCGCTGACGACGAATGTCCGCGGTTTGAGGAAAAGAACCAATAGTTGTAGTCGGGAACAGGGGTAATTTCAGAGCACCCTTCTGCAGTTCAGCTCTGGACTCAAAAGAAGACGGCCTCTGGTCATCACCCGTGGTTATTGCAGCCACTCTTTGCTGGACAACAGAGTTATGCACCCGACTCGAGGTTTGCTTGCTTCTCACCGCCTCGTTGGACTGCTGTAAGTCTGACTGCAAACTCTCATCCTGGTCACCGTCAAGCAATCTCTGAACCACTGAAACTTCTTTGCACTTTTGCACTGCGAAGGCAAACCATGACTTCAGCTCTGTATCCAGATCTGTTTCCGCTTCAAGGTCGACTGGAGAGTGCAGCAGCGAACAGCTGGGAGCAATCCAGAGCCGATTCCCCAGCCGAGCCTTGGCATCATGAAGCTGTTCAATAATCCCATTGATATCCGCCTTCCAGATATTGCGACCATTAATCACACCCACAGAAAGCACTTTGTAGGAAGGCAGTCGGTCAAGCACGGTGACCAGCTGATTCGGAGCTCTTACTAGGTCAATATGCAAACCGTCTACTGGAAGGTTAACGACGGTTGTCGTTGTACCATTCAGTTCACCAAAATAGGTTGCCAGAAGGATCTTCAGATCTTTGTTTTGCAGTTTGTTGTAAGTGGTTTCAAATGCCTGCTTCCATTCGTTAGGCAAATCCAGCACCAGAATAGGTTCGTCAATTTGTACCCACTCAACACCCAGCTCTGCCAGCCGGCTCATGACTTTGCCATAAACGTCTATGATTTCATCAAGTAGAGTCAGGCGATCGAACTGCTCTCCCTTGATTTTACCAAGCCAGAGCCAGGTAAGTGGTCCAATGAGTACGGGCTTGGGATTAAAACCCTGATCAATGGCTTCCCGGGTTTCTTCTACCAGCCTGGTAGTACTCAATTCAAAGCTCTGCCCTTTATAGAGCTCAGGGACAATGTAATGATAATTAGTATCGAACCACTTGGTCATCTCACACGCTGCAGCCGATTCACCTGAAGGAGCTCTGCCTCTGGCCATGCGGAACAGGGTATCAATATCTTCACAGTCAGCATGATCACCAAATCTTGCAGGTATCGCTCCCAGCATCAGAGAATGGTTCAACATCTGGTCATACCAAGCAAAGTCACCGGTAGAAACAAACTGCAAACCAGCCTCCTTCTGCAGTTGCCAGTGCTGACTTCTCAGCTGCTTTCCTTCTGACAGGAGTGACGGCTGATCAAGGTCTCCTTTCCAGTAGGCTTCCTGAGCTTTCTTTAATTCCCTGTTGGCTCCAATACGGGGAAAACCCAGGCTGTGAGCGATAGACATGACACCCTCCGAGAGGTGGTGAACTCATTAGATTTGTTATTGATTCGTTCTGACTGTAAAGTTTGAAACAGTCAGCTAAATGAATCAAACTCATATTTTTCACTATAAACATGAAAATAATTGATACAGAAAAATAATAACGTCAGGAAGCTGTACTATGGCGACTAATCTCGGCCTAGAGTTAAGACACCTCAAAACCCTTCATGCCTTGCGTCAGACAGGCAGTCTCATCGAAGCATCCAGTCAGTTACACCTGACCCAGTCAGCACTGTCCCATCAGTTAAAAGAGCTGGAGGGGCGCATCGGTATGGAACTGTTTATTCGCAAAACCCGTCCGGTTCGTTTTACCTCTTCAGGGTTACGACTATTAAAGCTGGCTGATGAAGTATTGCCACAATTTCGTCTGGCAGAGCAGGATATGTTTCGATTGGCTGGAGGGGAATCAGGCCGATTGAATATCGCCATCGAATGTCACAGCTGCTATCAGTGGTTGATGCCAACCATTGATCATTACCGTGAACGCTGGCCAGAAGTTGAAATGGATTTTGCTTCAGGTTTCAACTTTGCCCCTCTACCAGCACTATCCAGAGGAGAGTTGGATTTAGTGGTAACGTCTGACCCAATGAATATTGCTGGGGTGGTTTATCAGCCTTTGTTTCGCTATGAAATGCTGCTAGCACTATCAAAAAGACACCCACTGACGAGTTATTCTTGTATTAAGCCAGCTCACCTGTCTGATCAGACTCTGATTATTTATCCTATTGAACAGAATCGACTGGATATTTTTAACCGTTTTTTGGATCCCGAGGAAATAGAACCGGTTGGCGTCCGAAGTGTGGAGCTGACGCTGATGATGCTGCAATTGGTTGCTAGCCAGAGAGGAGTCTGCGCTTTGCCTAATTGGGCACTGGCTGAATATCTGGAGAAAGATCAGGTAACTGCAAGGCCGTTGGGAGAAAAAGGACTTTGGTCAACATTGTACGCGGCGGTACGTGAAGAACAGCAAGAGCAGCCCTATATTAAGGATTTTTTTGCAACCGCAAAATCTACTTGTTTTGAAACACTGACAGGTATTCTTCCTTACAAGAAAAAGTAAATTCAGAAAGAAGAAAAGTGGACCAGACTGCTCAGACAGTCTGATCACATAAAAAGAAAGCTATCGCTTCTGCTTTCTTGGCCAAACCAGACTGAAACGAGCACCACCCATAGGACTGTGACTCACCATGGCTCGGCCATTATGCCAATACATAATGCGACGTACGATGGATAGACCAAGACCATAACCACCCGATTTCCGTGTGCGGCTGTCATCCAGTCGGGAGAATGCAGAAAAAACTCTGTCCCACTGTTCTTCCGGTATACCCGGACCATCATCATCGACGTCGACTCGGCAGGTATCCTGAGTCGCCGAAAAACTTACGGTGATTTTACCGTCAGCATACCGGCAGGCATTTCCGACCAGATTTTGCACCGCACGATGAATATAACGGAAATCAATATCTGCAAAACGACGCGGGTCAAGCATATTGCAAGGCGTATGTTCGATGTCTACTCGATCCTGAAGTCGTTTGTGCTCTTCAACTACCTGCGCTAATACTTTGTCTAGATCATGCCGTTTAAAACGAATTTCCGGGGCACCCTGCTCAAGGTTGGCATAGGTTAGAAACTCATCCACCAGCTTATCCAGCTCCTCAATATCTTTATCCATGCCCTCAAGCTGATAATTCCGCTCTTCCCGGGTTTCTGCATCAGCAATCAAATCAAGGCCAAAACGAAGTCTTGCTACCGGTGTTCTCAGCTCGTGAGAAACCCCTCGTATCATTTCCTTCTGAAGGCTAAGCAACCGCTGTATGTGTCCTGCCATGGCATTAAATGCCTGAGCAAGACGACCTATAGAGTCAGCACCATCGAGAGTCACACGAACATCAAAGTCACCTCGACTGAACCGGGTTGCTGCCCGCTCCAGCTTTCTTAGGCGCTTTTCCATGCCCCGAACTAATAGATAGATAGCAAGACTGAGTGACGTCAGAACAAACAGCCCCAGCGTCAACATCAATTTGAATGGATACGGGTTAAGCAAATCCAGCGGACCCATCTGGATCAGACGACGATCTCCAGGAAGCTGACTGAACATCATCAACCGTTGAGCCTCATTATCCAGTAACTGAATAGAGCCACCGGCTTGCAACTGTTCTAATTGAAACGGATACAACGCCGTATTACCAGGTTGCACCCATTCAACCGAATAACTGAATGAACGAGCGACGATCCTTGCCAGTTCATCATCACGCAGAGGTTCAGGTATTTTTTCTAAGCGCTGCTTTAGCAATGTTAAAGCACTGTTTGCGGTTTGTTCTGAAATACCTGAGAGAGTGCCACTGAGCAAACTGCTTTCATCCACTCGACTCAGTACCGTAAAACGGAATGAGTCGTGCATCTGAATCAGAATTCCGGACTCGTTCAGTTCTTCGATTTCATCTTCATTCAGCGAAAGATCATTGATCGCCACCTGTTTGAAATCGAGAATACCGAGATTAGACCCCTGTCGCTTCAGCCATTGGTCGCGTTGCTCATCGGGCAATTCTGCGACTTCTTCTGCAGCCAGCCGAAAAGTACCACGAACCATATCTTCACGATAATCCGCTTGTCGCAGACCATTGATCAAAGTAACCGAGATTCCGGAAAGAACAGCGACGAGCACCAGGGTAAAGAGGAGCCCGCCGTATATACGAAGAAAAATACTGCTCACAGACTGTTATTCACTCTTAACGAACAGGTAACCCTTACTGCGAACAGTTTTGATGAGTCTTGGATGCATAGGATCATCACCAATTTTAGGGCGAATACGCGAAACCCGAACATCAATGGAACGATCCTGCCCGTCGTACTCAATACCCCGCAACTGGGCGAATATCTCTTCACGACTAAGAACCCGACCGGCGTTGGAGCTGAGCAACCAAAGCAAATCAAATTCGGCACTGGTCAGATCGACACTGACATCGTTCAACCAGGCTTCTCGCATGGAGTTATCCACAACCAGAGGGCCAAAGGTCAGACGGTTACACACTACTTCTTCCTGCTCTTCGGCGGGCGCAGCGTTGCGGCGTAGTAGAGCACGAACACGAGCCAGCAGTACTCGAGGACGAACCGGTTTGGCCACATAATCATCAGCGCCCATTTCCAGCCCAAGCACTTCGTCCAGATCATCTGTACGAGCCGTCAGCATAAGAATCTGACCATGATATTGACTGCGCACCCGACGACAGATAGAAACGCCATCTTCACCCGGTAACATCAAATCCAGCACGACCAGATCCGGACGCTCGGCCAGGATACGGTTAACGGCTTTGCCACCATCGCCTTCAATGGAAACCTGCAACCCATTGTTTTCAAGATAATCCCTGGTCAGCGTGGCCAGTCTTTCGTCATCTTCCACAATCAGGATTCGACCTGTATCTGAATTCTCCACAGCCAAACTTCCAATGATAACTAATAAATAAAGACCACTAATCAGACAAGGATATTACTACAGCCTTGCTTAAGAGTCTCGAGCTGATTATCCCTATTCGGGAAGTCCACAAGACACTTCGAAATGAAACGGGAAAACACCATAAAAACTAAATAACCTGCCCAAAAATTGTATATTTTTTAACACAACATCTTGTGTTTACCGTAACGACGGGGCTAAACCGCCATTTTTTTGTTTTTTTGATCGAATCAGTTTTCCTTATGAATTTTTTTTATAAAAAAAATCTGGCGACCGAACCCCGATTCGTAGAATACTGGTAAACATATCAGTGAAAGTAAGTTCACGGTTTGCGAGTACTAACACTGACAAGGAAATCACAAGTTATGCACAAGATGTCCACCGTTCGTTCAACTTGAAATCCCTCCGCAAGCGCATTATCTTGTGTAAAGAAATGACAAACACACAACATCTTGTATAAGCAGTCGATATAGAATGAAGACGTCACACGGAATATTAGTGACCCGGTTGAGTTATCAGGGATGAAGAAACTACTGGCCAAACGGAGCAGTATACAACCCGTAGCCACCACCTCGAGACAGTGAATCAGCAGCCTGTCAGGCCTGTGGATTACCTCTCGGCTTCACTCCGATTATTCATTCTCCTGTACCAAAACAGGGGCGGTGTCTTGTTGTGGCTGAAATACTTAAACACCATATGTTGTGTTTCACGTTTTTACTTATAAGGGTATTTGATGAACAAAAACATCCTGGTCTCCAAGCGCGACGGCGACAAGGAGCAGCTGGATCTGGATAAGATCCACAAGGTCATTACCTGGGCTGCCGAAGGATTAAGCCATGTCTCCGTTTCCGAAGTAGAGCTGAAATCGCACATTCAGTTCTATGATGGTATTCAGACCACGGATATTCATGAAACCCTGATCAAATCTGCGGCTGACCTGATTTCCGAGCAGGCACCTGATTATCAGTACCTTGCAGCACGCTTAGCCATATTCCACCTCCGTAAGAAAGCGTATGGCCAATTCGAGCCACCTCGTTTATACGATCATGTTGTGAAACTGGCTGAGCTGAAAAAATACGATGCCCACCTGCTGCAGGATTACAGCAGGGAAGATTTTGAAACCATGAACGGCTTTATCGATCACAACCGTGACATGAATTTCAGTTACGCTGCCGTGAAACAGCTGGAAGGTAAATATCTGGTTCAGAATCGAGTAACTGGCGAGTATTACGAAAGCCCTCAGATGCTCTACATGCTCATTGGTGCCTGCCTCTTCGCCAGTTATCCACAGGACACTCGACTGGATTTCATCCGTCGTTTTTATGATGCAGTGTCAACCTTCAAGCTGTCACTGCCTACACCGATTATGGCCGGTGTCCGGACGCCTACTCGTCAATTCAGTTCTTGTGTACTGATTGAGTGCGGCGACTCTCTCGATTCCATAAACGCTACCTCCAGCGCTATTGTAAAATATGTTTCCCAGCGTGCCGGCATTGGTATTAATGCCGGGAACATTCGGGCAGTTGGCAGCCCTATTCGTAATGGTGAAGCTTTTCACACTGGCTGCATTCCCTTCTACAAGCATTTCCAGACAGCCGTGAAGTCCTGTTCTCAGGGTGGCGTACGAGGTGGTGCAGCCACTCTGTTCTATCCACTCTGGCATTACGAAGTAGAAAACCTGCTGGTTCTAAAAAATAACCGTGGGGTTGATGAGAACCGTGTTCGTCATCTGGATTACGGGGTTCAATTTAATCGCCTGATGTATCACCGCCTGATTACCGGCGGTACTATTTCCCTGTTCTCTCCTTCTGATGTGCCAGGGCTATACGACGCCTTCTTTGCCGACCAGGAAAAGTTTGAAGAGCTCTATGTTAAATATGAGCAAGACGACAGTATTCGAAAGAAAACCCTGAAAGCACTGGAACTGTTTTCCCTGTTTGCTTCAGAGCGAGCCAGTACTGGCCGTATCTATCTGCAGAATGTTGATCACTGTAATACTCACAGTCCGTTCGACCCAAAAGTAGCACCCATTCGCCAGAGCAATCTCTGCCTGGAAATCGCCCTTCCTACCAAGCCATTGCAGCATGTTCACGATGAAGAGGGTGAAATTGCTCTCTGTACTCTGGCCGCCTTCAACTTGGGCAAGCTGGACGATTTGAATGAATTGGAAGAGATGAGCGAACTGCTGGTTCGTGCGTTGGATAGCCTGCTGGATTATCAGGACTACCCATTGCCTGCCGCTTACAATGCCACCATGGGTCGCAGGCCTCTGGGTGTGGGTGTTATTAACTTTGCCAATTATCTGGCTAAGAACGGCGTTCGCTACTCTGATGGTTCTGCCAACGGACTGACCCACAAAACCTTTGAGGCCATTCAGTACTATCTTCTCAAAGCGTCCAATCGACTGGCGAAAGAAAAGGGCACCTGCACCAAGTTCAACGAAACCACTTACGCCCAAGGTATTCTGCCTGTTGATACCTACAAGAAAGATCTTGATGACGTTTGTAGCGAAGTACTGCATCTGGATTGGGAATCTCTGCGCTCTGACATCAAGGCTCACGGCTTGCGTAACTCAACCCTGACCGCTCTGATGCCTTCTGAGACCTCCTCCCAAATCAGCAATGCCACTAATGGTATTGAACCGCCTCGAGGCTATGTGAGCGTTAAAGCTAGCAAGGATGGCATCCTCAAACAGGTTGTGCCGGACTTTGAAAAACTTCGTAATAACTACGAGCTGCTTTGGGACATTCACAGCAACGAAGGTTATCTGCAGTTGGTGGCGATCATGCAGAAGTTTATAGACCAGACTGTTTCAGCTAACACCAACTATGATCCGGCTCATTTTGAAGGCGGAAAAGTGCCCATGAAGTTGCTGCTGAAAGATTTGCTGACCGCTTACAAACTGGGCATAAAAACCCTTTACTATCACAACACTCGGGATGGTGCCTCAGACATCCATGAAGAAGTCGACGACTGTGCTGGCGGTGCCTGCAAGATTTAACGCAAGTCGTACATAGATTGCAGGTTATGCTCAATCAGGGCTTAACCTGCAAGCACAATTATTGATAGAAGACGGCTGCAGCTAGTCTTTTATCAGCATTACTAACCACGGGATTGCTGGTTACAGCAACCCTTACAGCGCCGGGCATCATGAGCTACTCAACTTTCAATCAGGAACAGTTTAACGCCACCAAGGAACCTATGTTTTTTGGTCGTAGCGTCAATGTCTCCCGTTATGATGTTCAGAAACACCCGATCTTCGAAAAGCTAATTGAAAAACAGCTGTCGTTTTTCTGGCGTCCGGAAGAAGTGGATCTGTCGACGGATCGCAGCGACTTCACTCATTTGCCGGAACACGAAAAACATATTTTTCTGAGTAACCTGAAATACCAGACTCTTCTGGACTCGATACAGGGTCGCTCTCCCAATGTGGCTCTTCTACCCATCGTTTCCCTGCCAGAACTTGAAACTTGGATTGAAACCTGGGCATTCAGCGAGACTATTCACTCTCGTTCTTACACCCACATCATTCGCAATATCATGAACGAACCGTCTGTTGTGTTTGATGACATTGTCACCAATGACGCCATTATAAAACGAGCAGAAGCCATCACTCAGCACTACGACGCTCTGATTGAAGGTGTGAATTACTACAACAATCTGGGCGAGGGTCAGCATCAGATCAATGGTCAAACCATTAATGTCTCTGTTCGTGAATTGAAAAAGACTCTCTATCTAACCCTGATGTCAGTAAACGTACTGGAAGCCATTCGTTTCTATGTCAGCTTTGCTTGCAGTTTTGCCTTTGCCGAGCGCTCCACAATGGAAGGCAACGCTAAGATCATCAAACTGATTGCCCGTGATGAAGCCCTTCACCTAACCGGCACCCAGCACATTTTGCAACTGATGGCTGACGGCAAGGATGATCCGGAAATGGTGGAAATCGCTCATGAGCTTAGAAATGAAGCTCGTCAGATTTTCATTGACGCGGCAGAACAGGAAAAAGACTGGGCTGAATACCTTTTTCAGAATGGCTCCATGATCGGACTAAACAAAGACATCCTCTGCCAGTACGTGGAATACATCACCAACCAGCGCATGACCACTCTGGGCTTTGAACCGGCTTTTGCCATTTCCCAGAACCCATTGCCTTGGATGAACAGCTGGTTGAACAGTGACAATGTTCAGGTAGCTCCTCAGGAAGTAGAAGTCAGCTCCTACCTGGTAGGACAGATTGATAGCGAAGTTCAGTCAGAAGATTTCAGTAACTTCTCACTGTAACGATATTGAACAACCATTCGGCGATGACTCAAGGATTGAGTCATCGCGGTTGAACCCAGTGACAACCACCAAGGAGCAAGAATGGCCAATATTGTCAAAATCATGGAAGGTTTCAGCTTTATCCCCAGAACTGAACTCAATCTGCTGGAAGCACTTGAGTCTCAAAACATTGATATTGATTACCAGTGCCGAGAAGGTTTCTGCGGCAGTTGCCAAGTGCAACTGGTGGACGGTGAAGTCGAGTACTTTTCCGATCCGATCGCCTATGTTCCGGAAGGTCGTATTCTACCTTGTTGCTGTCAGGCAAAAGGCGACCTCACGGTAGAAATTCCAGGCGGCTGCCACGTCAAAAAATAGCTTTCTAATGTTGTCTGATAATACAAGTCTGCTTCATATCATTCTTTTAGGGTTTGAAGAACGTTTTGTGTCGCCTCGAACCTGAAGTTAGCACTGTTATTCGACCCCTTTGAATTCATCAAAGACAAAGTACTTATCCATTTTTTGCTACCAAAACACGGTAGCAATAAAGTAAACATGTTCTCTTCAATAATTGACTAAAGTGTAAGAGGCAAGAAGCGTTACCGATAAGGTTGTACGGTCGCCGATGCCTGTTTCCTCTCACCAGAAAGACTAATGATGAAAATATTCTGGCTTCTAGTTTTTCTGATATTCTCCCAAATATCGTCAGCGTCAGTGAAAGTACAGGCTTTCTGCATGGTGGGAAGTTGCAAGTACCCTGACGACTTCAAACACTTCGACTACGTCAACCCTGATGCGCCCAAGGGCGGTATTTTAAAGGAAGTCCGATCGGGAAGTTTCGATAGTCTGAACCCTTTCGTAGGCAAAGGTGTTATTCCTGATTACCTGTTTCAACTGCACTCTTCCTTGATGGTTCGCTCACTCGATGAACCCTACTCCATGTACCCGATGATTGCCGAATCACTGGAGTATGCTGATGATTACAGCTGGGCCATTTTCAATATCAATCCAAAAGCTAAATTCAGTGACGGCTCTCCTATCATTTCCAGAGACCTCCTATTCAGCTTTAATATTTATAAACAATCCAGCTCACTCTTCATCAAGAACCTTTACAAGGACATTGGCGAACCGGAGTTGCTTGGAACACACCGTATACGCTTTCCAATCACCACTCCAAGTCGAAAGGCGATTAGTTTACTGGCTTACCTCAGAGTACTGTCAGAAAAATACTGGTCTACTCAAAACTTCTCTGACAAACATCTCTACTCGTTTGTCACCAGTGGCCCTTACACGCTTTTGTCGGTCAAACCAGGTCACAGTGTCATCTACCAGCGACTGAATAATTTCTGGGCAGCAGATCTTCCCGTTAACAAGGGCCGTTACAACTTTAGTCGAATTCGGGTTGATTTCCTGCGCGACCGACATGCGGCTTTTGAAGGTTTTAAAGCAGGAGAGTTTGATATTTATGTAGAGCCGGATGTACGCCTCTGGCATCAGGCTTATGATTTCCCCGCACTTAAAAAACAGCAAGTCATCAGAGAGACTATTGAATTCACTTACCCTAAAGGGATGTCAGGATGGGTGTTCAATCAGCGCCAGCCCAGATTTCAAAATACAGTTCTGAGAAAAGCTCTGGCTATGGCTCTCGACTTTGACTGGATCAATGAAAAACTGCTTTACGGTGACTACCAACAATTCACCAGCTTTTTTACTGGCACGACCCTCACAGCTCAAGGGCTACCAAAGGGTGAGGAACTGGAACTTCTTACTGTTCTCAATGATAAACTGCCAAAGGAAATTTTCACCGAAGAGGCTTCCTCTTCGCACACTAGAAAAGAAGACAGGCGATCTGAGCAGAAAAAGGTTATTGCGCTATTAAAGGTGGCAGGATACCAACTCAAAGACGGTAAAATGATCAATATCGAAACGTCAAAACCTCTGAACATCAAATTGTTAACCACAGATTCAAAACAGGAGAGGTTGCTACTGCCTTTCAAAAAAAATCTGGCTAGTGTTGGTGTTGAACTTAGAATTGTTACTCTAGATCAAAGTCAGTTCAGGGATCGTGTCAGAAATTTTAACTTTGATCTCGTTGACTGGCATTTCTTTCAATCGGTTTACCCAGGTTCCGAGCTTTATAACACTTGGAGCAGTGAAATGGCGATGGAGAAACGCAGCGGTAATGTTGCCGGTGTTGAACATTCAGCCATTGATGCTCTGCTGAGCAAACTGACGACTGCAGAACGGTACGAGGACCTGGTTCCCATATGCCGGGCACTGGACCGTATTCTGACTCATAGTCACTATGTGATTCCCAAGTGGTACTCCAACAAGTCCTACCTCTCTTACTGGAAACACCTTCATCACCCTCCAATGAAGGACTTGTTTTGGCTGGATTTGAACAACTGGTGGTTCCAACCCTGAGTTTTCAGCCCCTGATCAAAATACGATCTAGACTCTCAGTTCCAAAAATAAATATAAACTATGAAAAACATTTCGCTTTTCCTACTGGTTTTATTGCTCCAATGGAAATTCAGTCCCAACAAGGCCATTCACTGTTTCAATTTTCCACTCCACATTTATCTCAAGGAATGGGAACAGGCCAGAAAAGGAAACTTTGGTTTGGGCACTTTTGAGCAAACCGAGGATGGATTAACTGCTCTATACAATGAGTATTATCAAACCAAAGCCAATGGCAAAGTACCCGACTCCGCTTTCCAGATTAGAACCAGATACTCAAAGTCTCGTTATGTAATCGTAGAAATGGCTCCTTGACCCCTTGAAAATGATCCGTAAAATATCCAGCAATTTGCTCGACGAGCTTGCCATCGCTCGCAGGCTTTATTAACTTGGTGTTAGTTTACAAACGGATTCAATATCGGTGAGCTTCGTCTATCCAGTGCTAGTCACAACAGAACGAACTGTGCACACAGGCAACGCCTCCTGCGATTACCGGTATTTTTAAAAAGCCCCTTTTTCAGGGGTTTTTTTTTGGCCTGAGTTTTGTCTGCTCAGGTGACTGTTCGCAAAACAGGCACAACAAACAAAACAGTTGATCCCACCGTCAGCCTTATAACTTTCGTGGAACAGGTAATACTTGTGAAAAATCCGCTATACCAGAAGGACATAATATCCATTGCTGATCTCAGCCGCTCGGATCTGGAACTGATTCTGGATACCGCTGCGCAATTGAAAGAGACCCCCAGACCAGATCTCCTTGCAGGCAAAGTAATCGCAAGCTGTTTCTTTGAAGCCTCCACTCGTACCCGCCTTTCTTTTGAAACAGCTGTACAACGCCTTGGCGGCACTCTGATAGGCTTTTCTGACAGCAGCAACACTTCCGCAAAAAAAGGTGAAACCCTTTCTGATACCGTCAAAATCATCAGTTCCTACACCGATGCTTTTATCATGCGTCACCCTCAAGAAGGAGCAGCAAGACTGGCTTCCGAATTTTCCGATGTACCTGTGATCAATGGCGGAGATGGTTCTAATCAGCACCCAACCCAAACTTTGTTGGATCTATTTAGCATCAAGGAATGTCAGGGTAAACTGGATAACCTGAAGATCACCTTTGTCGGAGATCTTAAATATGGCAGAACCGTTCATTCCCTGACTCAGGCTCTGTCGCTGTTCGGTGCCGAGTTCACTTTTATAGCACCAGAAGCTCTCTACATGCCTGATTACATTCTTGAGGGGCTGGATGAAAAGGGGATCAAGTATCATCGAGGAGAAAGTATTGAATCCGTGGCGCCTGAATCAGACATTATCTATATGACTCGGGTTCAGAAAGAACGTTTTGATGAAACCGAGTACAAGCATATCGCTTCCAACTACATTCTGGGACTTGATTCTCTGGCTCACGCTAAGGGCAACCTGAAAATCCTGCACCCTCTTCCCAGAGTGGATGAGATCAACGTTGAAGTCGACAGCACTGATTATGCCTACTACTTCCAGCAGGCTGAAAACGGTGTTTATGCCCGCCAGGCTCTGCTGGCTCTGGTACTGAATGAAACAGTTTGAGGAGAGGCAGGACAATGACAAATAAATTACAAGTAGAAGCAATACGCCAAGGCACCGTGATTGACCATATTCCTGCCGGTCAGGGTGTGAAGATATTGGAACGCCTGCACCTTCTGGATTCTGATGTCAGTATCACCGTTGGTTTTAACCTTCCCAGTAAAGCTCAGAAACGTAAAGACATCATCAAAGTAACGGACCTCAAGTTCACCGAGAAGGAAGCCAACCAACTGGCTCTGTTTGCTCAAGGTGCAACCATCAACGTTATTGAGGAATACAATGTCGTTGAGAAATTTAGCATGGCTGTACCAGAAACATTGAAAGGTGCATTCTCCTGCCCAAACTCTAACTGCATCACTCACAATGAGCCGGTCAGCAGCTTTTTCCATCTCAAGGAAAAGAATGATGATATCAGGCTGAAATGCCATTATTGCGAGAAATCCTTCAGCAAGAATATTGTTGCTGAAATCTGATTCTCTTACTGCAGGTCACTTGGCCTGCAGGTAAAAAACTGCTTTTTTATCAAATACTTATAATTACAGAACTATTCCTTGTGACCTTAGTCTAATACCTCAACAAGGTATCAATACCTAGATTGAAAGTATCTTCTGCCTTTTCAGAACAACAAAAAAACCTGAAAAGTAGGCAGTAGGCCGAGGGACGAAGTATGGAAGTAGGTCCAGCTAAAAGCTTTATGCAACTGTTCACTCAAGGTGCAGATAAGCCCGGTGAGAAAGAAACGATTCTGTCCCAAACCATGAAGTTTGCAGAAGAATCGACCTTCTTCTTTGGTTTTTTCAAAAACCGTTCTGTCAAACATTTGCCAGATCAACCCCTTCTGATGCAGCTCTACAAAGAAAAACTGAAGTTAAAAAAGCGCAGGGTTACCAAAAAAAGTGGGCCAGGCAGCCTCTACATGCAAAAACGAAAGAGGCAGAACGAAGACGATCAAGAGCAGAAAGACCTTACTGAGGACTGATTTTCGCTTTCCGCTCCAGTTTACCTTAAAATCCTTTGTAAGCTCTGTGTCAGAGCCTAGCGTCGCAGAACCGAGATCAAAGCCCTGTGGCGTTCTACTGCCTTAACTGACTTCAACAATCACATGCCCGATTTCATCGTCAAGGGCAGGAGCAGTGTTTGGCAGCCTATCTCCCGGTCGGGCAGCTTCAGATTTGTAAGACCTCATCGGGTAGCGAATACCACTATGGAACGAGATTAAAACATTGAGCGGTTTATTTGGCCTTTTTGGCAGAAAAAAACAGCCTTCAACTCCAGAACCTAAAGCCCCATCGAAAAAAGATGGTAGCAGGAAGAAGAGTACAGAAGGCCAGAAAAACAGAGGCAAGGGATCTCAAAACCCGACCCACCCCAGTCACCCCAGAAGCAGCCACGGAAATAAGCCTCAGAAAAAAGCTCTGCCTCCCTGGGATCTCAGCGAGTTCAAGGTTGAACCAGAAGAGGGAAAAGCCCGCTTCCACGACTTTGATCTTCCTGATGGACTAATGCGATCCATTCATGAGTTGGGGTTCAAGTACTGTACTCCGATTCAGGCTGAAGTACTGGGCAGTACCATTGCCGGTCGTGATGCTATTGGTAAAGCTCAGACAGGTACGGGTAAAACAGCAGCGTTCCTGCTCAGCACCATTAAGCAGCTTATTGATATCCCTGCACCTAATGAACGCTTTCTGGGAGAGCCTCGGGCTATTGTCATTGCTCCTACTCGAGAACTTGCCTTACAGATTGGTAAAGACGCGGAAGCTTTGACCAAATACCTGCCCCTGAACGTAGTAACAGTTGTAGGTGGTATGGACTACGACAAACAGCGCAGCCAGATCAACGGCATGTTCGTTGATATTCTGGTGGCAACACCAGGTCGATTGCTGGACTACTGTGAGCGCAAGGATCTGTACTTGGATCTGATTGAAACCATGATCATCGATGAAGCTGATCGTATGCTGGATATGGGGTTCATACCGCAGGTTCGTCGAATCATTCGCATGACACCTCGCCCGGGAGACCGTCAAACCCTGCTGTTTTCGGCCACCTTTACCGACGATGTTTTGCGCCTTGGTGAACAGTGGACCTATAACCCGGTTAAAGTTGAGATTGAGCCGGACAGCGTAGCCACAGACACCGTTGATCAAAAACTGTATATCGTTACCCACGAACAGAAGTTCCCCCTGCTGATGAATCTGGTTAGCAGTGATGAGATTACAAGGGTAATAGTCTTTACCAATCGTCGTGATCAGACGCGAAACCTGACAGAAAAGCTTCAAAAGAGAGGCATAAAAGCTGACATGCTCTCAGGCGAAGTTCACCAAAAGAAGCGCATCAAGGTGCTCGACAACTTTAAGTCCGGGCAGTTGAAAGTGCTGGTTGCTACTGATGTCGCTGGCCGAGGTATTCATATCGAGGGCATCAGCCACGTTATTAACTTCAACCTGCCTGAAGATCCGGAAGACTACGTGCACCGCATCGGTCGTACCGGTCGTGCCGGAGCCACTGGCATCAGCATCAGTTTTGCCTGTGAAGAAGATTCCTTCCTGCTACCTGACCTGGAAATCCTTCTAAACATCAAACTCAAGCTAGAATACCCGCCTGAAGAACTACTGAAATAACTCAGCCAGTCATCATTTCACGGCAGAATCGACACTGATTCCGCCGTGAAATACTTAAGCAGCCTTAATCAACAATCCGATTAACGGTAAAAAATCTGCGATATTTCTAAGCAGAAATAAAAATGTCATTTCCCCAGTTTAGAATTAATTCCTCAGTAGTAGAAGTACTTATTCGCACAAGAATGTTTTTTTATTTCCGATAACATTTTTAGCTTGCCGAGTTGTTTCTTTATGATAAGAATTAGTAGTGAGTGATCTAAAACACGGACGAGGAAACTGCCTATGGGACACGCCTTGGAAGCCAGGCCGATCATCTCAACCGAAGCCGAAACCATAACCTATATACTCGATAGCAACGTTCTTATACACGACCCAAACTCGATCCTTAACTTCGAAGAGCATAATGTGCTCATCCCCATGACAGTTCTGGAAGAACTGGACAAGCTCAAAAATGGTAAGCAAACCATCGCTGCCGACTGCCGACAGGCGATTCGACTTATTGACCAGATACTGGGCAACGCCTCACCCACGGAGATAGAGGCTGGTATACCAATAACTCGCGGTGATAAATCCGAGCCCCATGGAAAGCTATCCATTCTTAAAATGAATCATCAGGAAAATATTACCACCCTTCCTTCCAGCAATAATGATAACCGTATAATTAACGACATCTGTCATTTTCAGGAGACACACCCACAGGCACAGGTCGCTCTTGTCACCAAAGACATTAATATGCGACTAAAAGCTAGAGGCTGCGGTATTCCAACTGAGGACTATCACAGCGACCAGCTGGTTAGCGATATTGCGTTACTAAACAAAGGCTACCGCCATTTTGAAGGCAACTTCTGGGACAGAGTCAGCCAGGTTCAAACCGAGCAGCAGGAGGGGGTTACCTACCACCACCTGTCAAAAGAAGAATTGGGCGGTGATGTTTTTCTCAACCAGTTTTTCATCGACGACACAGGATTTGTTGCAAGAGTTCACGCCATCACACCAGAGGAAGTTCAGCTACAACACTTCAGCCGGGATAGCCTGATGAATCAGGAAGCCTGGGGGCTGAGGCCGCTGGATATCTATCAGGCCATGTCGTTGAATCTGTTATTGGATCCGGATATTCATCTGGTCAATCTGACTGGCGCTGCTGGTTCAGGTAAAACCATTCTGGCACTGGCCGCGGCTATCGAAATGACTGTCGCAAGCAAGCAGTACCGGCGGATCATTGCTACACGCTCAACCAGAGGTCTGGATGAGGATATCGGTTTTCTTCCAGGCACCGAGGCCGAGAAGATGGAGCCCTGGCTAGGAGCTATCACAGATAATCTCGAGGCCTTGCACTGTGATGATGAGTCCACCAATGGCAGTGTGGATTACATTCTCAATCAGGTACCGCTGCACTTTAAATCCTTGAACTACATTCGAGGCCGAAGCTTTCAGCAGAGCCTGATTTTGATTGATGAGTGTCAGAACCTGACACCTCACCAGATCAAAACCATCATCACCCGTGCCGGTGCTGGTAGTAAGGTCATTTGTTTGGGCAACCTGGCTCAAATAGACACACCCTACCTTGCTCCCACCAGCTCAGGCCTGACGTATATGACCGAGCGATTTAAAAACTTCCCCCATGGCGGAGCCATACAATTGAAAGGAGTCCCTCGTTCACCGTTAGCGGCGTATGCCGAAGAAGTCCTCTGATTTGAACTCAACCTTGCGATAGTCAGTCTTCTGGCTATCGCTCTCATACAAAAATCCTATTTTTAATTCCTTCAGTATGTCCCTACTCTGTAACCATCAAAGTTTGAACAAAAAACCTTGCAGGTTTCGGAGTAATTCATGTTTTCCAATAAACTAAGCATTGAAGAGTTCATGCTGGGTCTGACCAAACGCAACCCTCATGAACCTGAGTTTCATCAAGCCGTTCGTGAAGTGGCCGAAAGTGTCATTCCCTTTATTAATCAAAATCCACAGTACATTGATACACGTATTCTTGAGCGTATGACCGAGCCCGATCGTATTATTTCGTTCAGAGTCTGCTGGGAAGATGATCAGGGTAAAATCAGAGTCAATCGGGGTTATCGGGTTCAGTTCAATAATGCCATTGGCCCATACAAAGGTGGTCTGCGTTTCACCAGCAACCTGACTCTCGACACTCTGAAGTTTCTCGGCTTTGAGCAAACCTTTAAAAACAGTCTGACTACCCTCCCACTCGGAGCCGCCAAAGGTGGGTCTGATTTTAACCCCAAGGGAAAGAGTGACCGTGAGGTTATGCGTTTCTGCCAGGCTTTCATGTCAGAACTCCACAAACATATTGGTCCCGACATAGATATTCCGGCGGGAGATATTGGCGTCGGAGGTCGTGAAATCAGTTACCTGTTTGGTCAGTACAAACGGCTGGAAAACAAATTCCATGGCGTCCTGACCGGAAAGGGGCTGGAGTACGGTGGCAGCTTGGTTCGTAAGGAAGCTACTGGTTTTGGCACCGTCTTTTTTATGGACGAGATGTTGAAGGAGCACGGTGAAAGCCTTGAAGGTAAACGCTGCGTGGTTTCCGGCTCTGGTAATGTTGCACTCTATACCGCTGAAAAAATCATACAACTGGGTGGTATTGTCATCGCCATGTCCGACTCTAGCGGAGCTATTCACGTTAAAGAAGGTATGACTCAGGAGCAACTGGAATGGTTGATCGACCTGAAAGAGAACAGACGAGGAAGAATCAAGGAATTCGCTGACCACTTCCACTGTGATTTTCTTCCAGACAGCAAAGTATGGCCAATTCCTGCACAACTGGCTTTTGCTTGCGCCACTCAAAACGAGTTAGACATTGATGATGCCAAAACACTGGTCAAGAACGGCTGCATAGCCGTTGCTGAAGGCGCCAATATGCCGTCAACTCTGGAAGCAGCTCACTTCCTGAAAAAGAATAAAGTACTTTTTGCTCCGGCAAAAGCAGCTAACGCTGGCGGTGTTGCTGTGTCCGGGCTGGAAATGACTCAGAACAGTATGCGTCTGTCCTGGTCAATGGAAGAGTTGGAAGATCGTTTAAAAAGCATTATGGGGCGCATACATGAGCAATGCCTTCAGTACGGAAAGCAGGAAGGCCAGCCTGTTGATTATGTTCGTGGTGCCAATATTGCCGGCTTCAAGAAAGTGGCTGATGCCATGTTAGCTTACGGTGTAGTTTAAGCTGCACAATTGACGGAATGCCATAGCATTCTGAACAGTGCGTCTACCAATCTTTCGACCTGACTAACTGAGCGCACGGCTGAGAAAGTAATTCTAAGCCGTGCGCTACCCACAGAAACGGTGGGAGGCCGAATAGCTGAAACCAATATCCCCTGTTTATAAAGTAAACGACTGACTTCCACTATTTTATCAGCTTAACCTATAATGTCTGGCTGAAACGGGGTTAACAGCCGATCTGAAAAGCGATCGTACGCATCCGAAACCCAAACAATCTCTTCTTACTCTTAAGCGATAGAAACTTTGGTTCCAGTCAAGTCATTCCAAAGCTGTTGCTAATTAAACATAATTTCCGGACACTTCACTCAACCGTAAACAGACAGTCAGCCGTTATGAATCAGCTTCATTGTTTTAACACCTCCGATATCCGCGGAAAAATACCTGAACAGTTGAATGAAGATATTGCCTGGCGAATAGGGCGAGCCACTGCAGAGTGGTTAAAACCCGAAACCATGGTATTGGGCGCGGACTGTAGGCTTTCCTCCCCAGCCATCAAACAGGCCGTTATCGATGGTCTCAGAAGCGCTGGTGTCAACATTCTGGATCTAGGTTCATGCGGCACTGAAGAGATTTACTTTACTGTCTCTCATTTAAAAGCCTGTGGTGGCATTATGATCACCGCCAGCCATAACCCCAAAGATTACAACGGCATGAAACTGGTGGGAAAAGACAGTGTTCCTATTGCCAGTAATTCTGGCCTGAATACAATCAAACAGTTGGCAGAAAGTCTAGATACACACAACGAAGTCGTTGAATTGACCGGTAGCTATAAAGAGACATCCACTCTTGATGCCTACATTCAGCATATTCTCAGTTTTATTGACCCCAACAATCTCAAACCTCTGAAGCTAGTAGTCAATGCCGGCAATGGCACAGCTGGGCATGTAGTTAATGCCATCGAAAGCAACTTCAAAAAGATGGGGTTACCCGTTGAATTTATTAAGCTGCTCAATGAACCCGATGGTCATTTCCCTCACGGTGTTCCCAACCCTCTTTTACCAGATGCACGACAGCAAACCAGTGATGCAATCGTTCATCATAAAGCGGATATGGGCATAGCTTGGGACGGAGATTTCGACCGCTGCTTTTTATTTGATGAAAAAGGGCAGTTCATAGAAGGTTATTATATTGTTGGACTGCTGGGAGAAGCTTTCCTGAGTCATCATCCGGCCGCCAAAATCATTCACGATCCGCGTTTAACCTGGAACACCATTGATCAGGTCAATGCTGCTGGCGGAACACCCGTATTATGCAGAACTGGGCACTCTCATATCAAAACGATGATGAGAGAACAGGATGCTGTTTATGGTGGTGAAATGAGCGCCCACCACTATTTCCGTGACTTCTTTTACTGTGATTCCGGCATGATTCCCTGGTTGCTGGTTGCAGAGCTGATTTCAAGAAAACAAACGTCTCTTTCAACCCTGGTTAAAGAACGTATAGCCCTTTACCCCTCTTCTGGTGAAATCAATTCACGATTAACATCGGATCCTCAAAAAACCATTGAGAGAATCAAGGCAATTTATCAGCCTGATGCCAACAGTATTGATACCACTGACGGTATTTCCCTTGATATGGGGCAATGGCGTTTTAATCTACGACGTTCAAACACCGAGCCAGTCATTCGATTAAATGTAGAGAGTAGACAAAATACTCAACTGGTTAATGAAAAAACCAAAGAACTACTGGCACTGATTAAAGAAGGCTGAAACCCGTTACAGACATGGATCCGTACTTAGAAGCATTCGCTTGAGTGCCCTTTTGAAAGAACTATGTCTGGCTGACTTAATTGCATATACACCTTTTTTTTCTATGCTTGCAGGACACCTTGTTATGGAGTCCTGCAATGTCATCAGCTACCCGCCTGATATGCTTCACCCTTCTGTTGCCTCTTTTTTCACAACTGCAGGCAGCACCCGTTGATAAATCCACACACTTTTCCGGAGTCTGGAAAAACCAGCGAGGGTCAACACTCGACTTTATTCAACTCGACAACCAGTTAAATGGTTCATTCGTAACAGTTGTTGCACAGACCAGAGCCTGCATTGGTCATAAAGCACCTTTCGTTGGCCATAATAATGGCAACGCCTTCACGGTAAGTGTTGATATGTCTGGCTGTGGTTCACCGCTGGTGCTGGCTATCACCGGTATCGTCAAGAATAGAGATGGAAAAGAAGAGTTAAAAACCCAGGCCATCATGCAATACAAAGGTAAAGACACTTGGAACTCCCAGATTTTGACGACTGATATCTATACTCGCGTACCAACAGGAGAGCAGAAAAACTAAATATCAAAGTAACCACTATCAAATCAATAGAGAGAATTCACTAGGCCTGAGCTTTGCCCTTTACTAGTATGGAATCAATATACCCATCACTCTTGAAGGTGTGAGGTTGTTGGCTGCTCTCGTTCACCCCAATCACCTACTACTCGTAGGTTCATGGGGCTTCTCTCGTTTGCCGCCTACTCACATCTTCAATGGTAACGGGTATAAACTAGATTCTGTTGATATAAAAAGCTTCAGACCAAGAAAAGGAACCCTCTATGCTTCTGGTCGTATCTCCTGCCAAGACACTGGATTACGACACCGTTCCGGTGACCCAGACATTCACTCAGCCTGATTTCCTGGATCAGGCTGAAGGTCTAATTAAACAGCTACGTCAGTTGTCTCCTGCTGACATTGGCAGCCTAATGGGAATCAGTGACAAGTTATCACAGCTGAATGCCGCTCGTTTTGAAGCTTGGCAGAAACCGTTTACAACGGAAAATGCCAAGCAAGCGCTACTGGCCTTCAAAGGCGATGTTTATACCGGGATGGATTCTGAAACCCTGTCTGAAAAGCAGTTTAAGTACGCCCAAGAACACCTGAGAATTCTATCGGGTCTTTACGGCCTGTTACGCCCCCTCGATTTGATGCAGGCCTACCGGCTTGAAATGGGGACAAAGTTTGCTAATGAAGCAGGTAAAGATCTCTATGCTTTTTGGGGTGAAACCATCACGAACAAACTCAACGATGAAATTGCCAAGCAAAAGGATGACATTCTCGTCAACCTAGCCTCCAACGAGTATTTCAAATCAGTAAAACCAAAGAAGTTGAGCGGTACTATTATCACTCCTGTATTCAAAGACTGGAAAGGTGATAAATACAAAATCATCAGTTTCTACGCCAAGAAAGCTCGAGGCCTTATGTGTCGGTATGCCATTGATAATGCTGTCAGTGACGTTAATGACCTGAAATCTTTTGACTATGAAGGCTATGGTTTTAACAAAGCCATGTCGACCGACACAGAGTGGGTTTTTACCCGTCAGGAAAGTTAAAACGGCTGGTCATCAACGACCATGATTTCAAGATCCCGCTTTCTGGTATAAAGGAAGCGGATCAGGTCATAGAGAAACGGCGAACTAAAGTCGCTATAGCTGATAGAAGTCGTATAACGATAGTTAATTCCATATAGCACCAGCCATTCTGGCTGATGAAAAATAACCTCTGGAATACTACCCAAATTAATCTGACTTTCCAGCTGTTGATCTACGACCATCCCGGCAAGATCTCTGACGCTAGATGGACCTATCAAAGGAATCATAAGATAGGCACCTGAACCAACACCGTAAAATGCCAAAGTATTAGCAAAACTATTATGTCGATGGTGTAAACCTATAGCAGATGCTGGATCAAATAATCCAAAGACACCCACTGTTGAATTGATAGCAAGCCTGAAGGCCGCACTAATGGTCTGCTTCATTTTAAATTGCAGCAGACTGTTCACTCCGGAAGGAATTTCCTGAAGGTTTTGAAAGAAACCGGAAACTCTTGATCTGACAAAAACGGGTGTAATGGTTTTATATAAATTGACAGCAGGTTTCAGCAGGTTTTTGTCCATCACTCTGTCAAAATAAAATACGTATCGGTTCAATGATTCAAGAGGATCATAAACATCCAGAAAACTTAATGGATCCTGCTGTTCATTCCCCTGATTCAGAAGAGCATCATTTTTATCATGATACTTCAACTGGTTTAACGGGTTTGTGTACGTTAAACGCTCTACAGAATTAACCTGTACTGTGAATACAGACGTAAGAATAAAAGCCAACAACCAGATAGGTTTTCTAACTTTCAGGGAAGTGACCATGTTTGAAAAAACCTAACATATCAGTGACGTTATCCTTGTAGAGGAAGTTACCAAGATGACCTCCTCTAGGGTAAATTCTGGCTCTGCTCCCGAAGGTATCATAGAGAAAATCCAATCCGCTTTGATCAAGAATCAGATCATCTGCATTATGCATTACTCCCAAGTGATCCGTTTTCTTCAGCCAATTAGCAAGGGTTGTCAGGCTACTTTGCTCATACAATGCTTGTAGTGTCGTTTCATTATCATTTTGTCTTACAGCAGGCAGAAGAACTGATTCCACATAACATTCAAAACTACAATGCATAGCTCTTTGCAGATACGTTGTTTTACTGTCTCTCAGCTTCAATCTCTTGCCATCTGGGAGCAGTTTGCCATTCAGAGTCATAGCATTGGATGTGAACAGCATGGCTGCCACTGAAAACCTGAAACTCATACCTATTAATAAAGCCAGCTCTTCATTCGACAATTGCCCAACACTTTTATCCACATACCTGAGCATTGAAGCATCCAGATCAACACTCTTGTGATGCCGAAAGTAATCAGCCAGCCGATCAAAATAATGATTAAACAGAGACGTAGAATCATCAACTCCAGGAACATCTGCCAGTAAAAGTCTGTCCAGGTTAGATACAGCACGTTGTAAATAAACAGGTGGATTGATCATTAAGACACGACGAAAACCGACTTTCTTTTCATCTGTATCTATTTTGGCAACGAATGCTGCATCCAAAGCTCCCAGACTGTAGCCAAGAAGATAATAATCACTGACCTCCAGTTTGCTTTGAGATTGAACTCGCTTCAGAGCTTGCTGTGTCAGTTTATAAAGGTTCGCACTATCAGGTGTGGACAGGCCAGTACGGTGCGACTCTGATCCGGAAACAATGAAGTCATAACTGGTCGGAGAGGATAGCTGTAAAACATGGAAGCCAGTCTGGTAGAAGATCTTTTTAAGATCTTCTACCTTAGCCGTATCAAACCGACCACCCGTACCGGCAATAATTACCATGAGTGGTGCTTTGGATTGTTGCCAGGCGAACTTGAATCTCGGAGTTTTCACATCCCAGAATATGTCCGGAGCTTTTCGGTTTCGCTCATCAGCCAATCCAAAGACAGCTTCATGAATTTTTGCTGTACCCAGTTCAGCACGACACCCAGGAGGAGTCCCCGCTATGGTTGCCAGAAATGGATTACTGACAGGATAGCCATACGCTTGAGCCTGACTACTCACTAACAGCAGTAGCAGGGCACCCAATAGCTTCATCTCAGAAGGTATAGTTCAATTGCGCAGCAATGACATGAGATTGATTATCGTACTCGCCTGTCAAAGTACCATAAGGCGAGAGTGCTCCATGAGGCGAGACAGCTGAATGTTTCTGCTCAGTGATTTTATTTTTTCCCATATCCACATAAGCGTATGAAACATCAACACTGAGGTCAGCAGCTGGTTTCCAATTGATGCCACAGGTATACCAGCTACGATCTGCATCTGGAGAACGCACTGTTCTGTTTTTGTCATCCACCGGCGAGTTATCTCTCATGTAACCTGCTCGAACTAGCCACTCAGAGTTAACTCGATATGAAACACCACCACTGAATGCCCAGACATCTTTCCAGTTCATGGGAACATAGCTGGAAAACTTAGGTCCAGCTTTTACATGGAATTTATCGAAACGACTCCATCGACTCCAGGTTGCTTCAGCCATGAAAGTCCACTGACTGTCAAAGTGATGCGTCAAGCTAAAGGCAGCTCTTTCCGGCATAGTGATATCCAGCTTTGCATCATGTTTGCCTATCCCTTCAACTTTACTTTCACCTTCTAGGGTAAACTTCAATGAATCATGATAAGCAAAACCCACACTGGTTCGATCATCAACATTCCATAGAAGGCCCGCATTCCAGCTTAGGGTTTTGTCATCACCATTCACTTTGGCTGGAAATGATCCTGAAATTTGAGGCACAAATGTTTTCTGAGTCAGTTCTCCTTGGACGTATGAGCCGATAATTCCAACCCCTACTGACAGAGTGTCCAGTATTCGATAGGAGATGGATGCCTGCAGATTAATAACTTTCACACTGGTTTTAAGACCAAAAAATCGACCTACCCAGTTTTTGTCATAATCCAGCTCAACTCCAAAAGGGGCATAACCACTGAAGCCTAAATTGATATGCTCTTCTATCGGAACCACGATATGGCCAAAAGGCACAAAAGTATTGGCCTGAAAATCATTGGTTGATCCGGATATGGGCTGCCCAAGAGGGGAGTCACTGAAGGTTCCATCAAACTTCCCCCCTTTAAAAATAACAGCACTACCGGCAGAAATACTCCTCTCTGTCATAAACCCCATACCGGATGGATTCGAAGCCAGAATAGATGCGTCTATGGCGTTTGAGCTTCGCCCCGCAAACCCAGTGCCCATATAGCTTGCTGAGTTTTCGTTTATACCATAACCAGCGCCATGACAACTGTTACTCTGAATAACGGCCAATGAGCCACACAGAGTTATGATCACAGAAGGGAAGATCGAGTAATTTTTCAGAGGACTCATGATAAATCTCAAAGCAGATTCTGCCTTGAAGTTATAGACGCTGTTTGAGCAAAGGAAAGAATTTAAATAAACGTTCAGTCAGTGAAATCTATTTAGGGTACTGTTTCAGCACCCTTTCAGAATTAGACGTCAGGCTTTAGGTAAGCTGAAACGTGGCAGAGAAACATCTTTATAGAGAGCAAGTAAACGCATAGACAGCACCAATGAAGCCGCAGCCAGAGTAACTTCTGTATAGGGAAAAACAGGTTCCATCAATACATAAACGGCTCCGCCAGCCATAGCGGCAGAAGCATAGATTTCAGCTCTCAGAACCATGGGAACATCGCCCGCCAGAACATCTCTTATGGCGCCACCTCCACAACCTGTCAGAACGCCCATCATTACAGCTACCAATGGTGAAGCACCAAATGCCTGAGCTTTGGTAATACCAATAATAGTGAAAACCGCCAACCCGATAGCATCAGCAATCAACATATGGTGCTTGGTCTGGAAATGCCATTTCCGAAAAGCAATGGCCAGTAATGTTGACGCAAGGATAACCACCATGTACCAAGTATCCTGAATCCAGAATACAGGTACGGCACCCAGCAGCACATCTCGAATAGTGCCACCACCAACGGCTGTCACAAAGGCAAGAACCATTGTCCCAAAAAGATCCATATCTTTTCTACAAGCCAACCACGCACCACTGATGGCAAAAACACCGGTACCGAATAAATCCAGAAAATAGAGCAGCATATTCGTCTTATCATGAAGGGTTTATTATTGTGGCAATTATATTACTGCGACCAAATAGCAAATATTGCTGTATACCGGAACTCAGTGACAGTAATACTTATAAGCCAGACAAAAAAACCACACAGTGTATTTTATTAAAAAAACATTTTTTTGTCATTATCCCAATTCTACGTTTTTCAGATAAAACTAAAAGACTATTGATTGACTAAAGCCCTGCCCTATAAAAACGATAATTCTCTATGCTGCGGCAGAATTGCGTCTGTTTGACCTAGAATACGATTATTGCTGTTAACAATATAAGTCATTAGATTTATACATTGTAGTTATATGAGATAGCTTCACCATCCATTCGCTAATCCGCATGCTTAAATTAATTCATCAGGAGTCTATATCCTGCCAGAATGGTGTACGACTGGTGGGCTGGAAGTTAGGCGAGGTATCGCTATTCTGGAGATGAACACCATGAATGGAAACAAACTGCTTATTTGTCATAAACACCTATATAGTATTGGAATGCCATTTATCGCCACTCTACTGCCTATCTCATCTGTGGCAGACTCGACCAGGGCAGACTTCACTCGAAACAGTCACTACTCAACCTCCTACTCCAGAGACATTTCCAGCATCGATCCATTCACCCTCAAGAACGTGAGTAGCAAGGGAAAGTACTCCGTACCAGAATTGGGTTCACGAAAGAAAACCCTCGTTAATCAAAAGGATGTCGGAAAGCTGCTTTATAAAACGTTTAGAGATCCTAAAAAAATTGCAAGCCAGGCTGCCGCAAGTGCAGCCATGGCTGGATTGGACTACCTGGAAATGGCAAAACCTCTGAAAGAAGGAGTGGTTTATATTAAGGAAAAAACCCGTTTCAAGTTCGGCGACTGTGGTCAGGTTCGTTTTAGCAGCAAACTGAAAGCTAAAACCTGCTTGATGGAGAACTCCAATATAGAGCTGAATTCAAGCTACAAAATGGACAAAGTCACTGTTAATTTTAACTGGGAACTTTAAAAGACTACTCTACTGCCATTTCCGTCCATCAAGCTCTGGGTTAGAATCCACAACCATCGCTGTTTATTTTGTGGAACCTGTTTTGAATACCCGCAAACAATACTCCCTGTTTATTCGCCGTCTTGAAGATCTTCCTGACTGGAAATTAACCGCAGTCACTACCGCTATAGCTGAAATTTCATGGCCGAACTTTGCCTTGTTCTCTGAGCTGGTTGAATTTGGCGATACTGATGAGTGTCGCCACTGTCTGAATATGCTGTGGGACAACATTGCTGGTCAACAATCAGCAAAGAATTTTGAACGCCTTCTGGAAAGATTGGAACCCAATGTTCCAGATTTAGATGAGCTTGACATGTTCGGAGCCCAACTGGCTCACGATGCCATTATCAGCATTATATGTGCGGTTAATTGTGCAATGGAGTCGGATATAGAAGAAGCAGCCAGTGCTTTGACTCTGTCTCTAAGCACTATTGGGAAATTTATAAAGCACTCGGAAGCATTGGAATTAAATGGTACTGAGCTGCAGCAGTACATTGAAGAGCATGAAATGTACCTTCAGCAGCTGGATTTCATTGATGAAGTCTTTGATAGCATCAATAAGGCAAAACAAAACCCTGATGCCATGAAGCGACTCAAGGCCATTGCCAAAAATAATGGCATCAGCCACATTGGCATCGGTCTGGACTGACCTAGACTGGCTGATATCTCATTACTTCACATTATTGATGATATCTCTAAGCAACGAATAGATTTTATTCTGTGAGTTCGACATAGCGTCGTAATTCTGATTGTACGTTGCCATAGCCCGCTGTAGTTGAACCGCCTGAAGCTGATTGTTACTGGTGAGGTTATCTTTGGCATTAAGAAGGGAGCTCTTTAATGCTCCCCACTCTTCCGGAGTCAGGTTACCGATGCCACTGGCATCGGTATAAGTAATCTTCAAGTCTTCAGCAAGGATGCTTCTTTCGGCTGCCGAAAGTACTGGAGATCCACCACTGTATTCAGTGGTCGACGCTGACTGGAAAGCCAGTTTTCTGGCTGCATAGCCACCCAACTGTGCTGAGGCATTATTAGGGTCGGTTGCAGTAATGTTATTACTATTTACACCCTCATACTCCCAAGAATGCAGGCCTCCCGCTTCCACAAGCACATAACCATCGCTATTGGCTGCATCCAGAGCAACTCCATTAAGGTTTGCCGCACCGATAACCGGATTAGCAGTATTAAGATTTGATACTGTTAACCCCTGAGTTCCACGAGTAATCGTTATACCTGTAATGTCTGTCAAACCACCTGAAACATTCTGAGCATCAAAGGGAATATCAGGCGTACCTGTCTGAAAGCTAATCTCGGTACCATCATCAAGAACAAAGGTCATATCGTTCATGACAGGAATACCTACCTGCAGAACATCAGCAGCCTCTCCCTTGGCTAGAGGAACGAGAGTCTGGTTCTGATACATCAGTTTATTGCCTTCAGCATCGACCATAGTAAATTTCGTATTACCATTGGGATCAGTGTGAATAGCGATGCCATAACCATTGTCCAGAACAATATTATTGCCATTGGTGTGCCAGCTTGTTGCTGTATATTGGCTGGAACCATACTGGGCAATATTGGACTTATTGATCATATTATTGACATCAACCAATAATGCATTGGACTTTTCGATGTCACCGACAATTCGCCGAACCTCTGAATCCAGCATATTCCCCCGTTCCAGAAAAATGGCCGACATAAAGTCCATTTGACTCTGTTGGGTAGGGTCTATCGGATTTGGAAGAGTGTTTGAATTAATTCCATCAATGGTTGGCATTACGTTGCTATCCCTGCAATTTCTAGTTTAATTAAACTCATACGAAGCCGGTTCTGCGCCTGCAGGCTGACTCTCTTGCTTTTTTACGGGTACTTAGCAACCTTCTGGCTTCGCTGAGTTCTTTTCTCTTAGCAGAGATATCCTCACTCATTCCCTGCTTAAGCTGCTCAGAAAAACGCAGCAGTTCTTCTCTGGCCTTATGCTTAAAGCCGGAAGACCACTGATCTCCGTTAATAAACTCTCTTAACTGTTGTTTATCCATACCAACCGATTTGAGAAAGTCTTCCTGCTTCAGGATGTCTCTGCGTGCATGCTCAATAGCCGTCTGAGTTTCACTCTGAACAAACCATGAGGATTTTTTTAATTTGGTGATATCAACCAGTCGAATGCGGGAACTCATTGCTGTCTCCTGTAACCGGTATAAACAATTGTCATATCCGGGGCAATACTACCGGCTACCGGATCTCTTATTTTCAGTGTAGACAGAGTTTTTCTGCACTATAGAATGTTGCTCAGGTAAAGGAGGTAATAATGGATATTGATCAGTTCGAAGACCTTATGCTTAAAGTCTTGTTAAGCGGTTTAATCCTGCTGATGGCTTATATCGTTTATGATCTGGCCAAAAAATCCAAGGCAGGCAAGTTCGGGAGCTTCATACTTTTTGGAGCCCTTTTTCTTGGCGTACTGGGATTTATAATAAAAGGCTTTCTGATGAAAACGATCGGATAAAAACAATAGGATAAAAACAATAGGTAGCTGATTTACAGCTACTTTTCTTTAGATAAAAAAAATCCGGGTAATAACCCGGATCAAGAAGAACGAACATGACAAACTAACAGATCTACTCAATTTAAGATTTTCAACCTATCGGGACAGAGTCAACATCCCGAGACAAATGATACATATTGAAATCGCTTATCTGATTTTATTTTGCCTGTTTCCCGATCAGTCTCCATCCGTATGAATACACTTTTTATCAAAACAAAGCATTCAACAACCAAACTCTAAGATAAAAAGCCGGAAACACTCATAAATAATCAAGAAAACTCAACCAAGCACTACCCACTGTCAACCAAACACCGAGATAAACCAGACTCATAATGAAACCAGCTTTCCACCAGACTTTCAGCGGCACATAGCCAGAGCCATAGAGTATAGGCGCAGGTCCATTACCGTAATGAGTCACCACTGCACATATATTGCTGATATAGGCCAGTAACAGAGCCGCACCAAGGGCAGGAACACCCATTGCCAGAAGAATAAATAGAAAACTGGCATACATAGCACTGATCTGAGCGGTTGTAGCAGCAAAAAAGTAGTGGGCAAAGTAGTAAACAACGATAACGGCACCAACACCCAGCCACCCTGGAAGCCCCTGAAACCAAGGACTCATATGTTGGCTGAGAACGGTAACTACTCCGAATTCACTGAGATAGTGAGCCATAGTAACAAAGGCTCCAAACCAGATCATGGTATCCCACGCACCTTTGTTACCTTTGACTTCATCCCAATTCAATACGCCTGTCAGTAAAAGGACACACACTCCAACCATGGCAACCAGAGTGGGTGAAATGCCGATATAGCGGCCGCTGACCCATAGCACCAGTAATGCTATAAATGTAGCTCCCATGATCCACTCGTCTCGCTTCAAACTGCCTAACTCAGTCAGTTTTTCACTGGCCATGGCAACCGCTTTAGGCGTATCCCGAATGGAAGGGGGTGCAATCTTTGCCAACAATAAGGGCATCAACAATAAACAAATAAGGCTTGGCACAATGGCACCTAACGCCCATGTTCCCCATGTAATGTCCACGCCCTGATCCCCTGCCAGCTTTACCACCAGAGGGTTACCCGCCATAGCGGTAAGAAACATACCGCTGGAAATGGCATTAGCATGAAAAACCGTCAGAGTCAGATAAGTCCCCATTCTTCCCGCTGTCTTACCCGGGTGACTGTCATACACTTCAGCAATGGATTTCATAATCGGAGCCACCACAGCTCCCGCTCTGGCAGTAATACTGGGCATAGCGGGAGCCAGCATGACATCAGTCAAAGCCAGCCCATACCCCAAAGTTATTGTTTTCTTTCCCATCAGGCGCATGAAGTAATAAGCCATGCGAAGACCAAGACCTGTTTTTATAAATCCGTGAGAGATAAAAAACGCCAGCATGATTAACCAAGTGATAGGTTCGCCGTAACCTGCTAATGCCTGTTTCAAAGTCAGGGTATGGGTTAAACCGAGAGCAGCCACGCCCATAAAGGTAACCGCTGACATAGGCAAGGGCATTACCATCACACCTAATAACGTGCTGATAAATATGGTCAGAATATGCCAACCTCGATCCTCCATTCCCTCTGGAACAGGCAGATTCCAAAGAATCAAACCAAAGATAAAGGGCGCTAAATAGCGCGAAAGTACCACCAGTCGCGATGGAATAATCGAAGACGAAGCAGACAAAAGTGGCCCCCTTAGAATCAGTTGAGAGGAAGGTTCATTCTTCCTTAAGCCGGCCCTGGCATTATTAAATGATAGATTTTAAGTCCTGGAACACCTCAGGGTTTACAAAAAACACCTGATGGATAAGAACCGCATGTATGAGTCTAGTTCAGGGCTTTCGTTCTGCTGGAAGCAATTTATAATTCATGACTATTAAATAAAGAGATGCAGAAAAATGTCAGGCCGACCTCAACGTCGCTCCCCAGCTTCCCCTCAAAACAACAGACCTGCTGAACCTCCCAGGTTGATTCTGGTTAATAAACCTTATGGCGTCCTGACTCAGTTTACTGACACAGAAGGCAGAAAGACGTTAAAGGACTATGTTCCTATTCTTAGGGTTTATCCTGCCGGTAGACTTGATAGAGACAGTGAAGGCCTACTGTTATTAACCAACAATGGTAAAATTCAGCATCAGGTCAGCTCTCCTCTTCATAAAATGGCCAAAACCTATTGGGTTCAGGTAGAAGGTATTCCTGATCAGGACGCTTTGAACAAGCTCTCTCAGGGAGTAATGCTAAACGATGGTATGACTCTGCCTGCCAAAGCAGAATTAATTGAGCCCCCTAACGTATGGGCAAGAAACCCGCCTGTCCGTGAACGAAAGAGTATTCCGGACAGCTGGCTGGCATTAACTATCAAGGAAGGCAAAAACAGACAGGTCAGAAGAATGACAGCTGCAGTGGGTTTTCCAACCTTGAGGTTGATTCGTTATGGTATCGGAGACTGGACTTTGGACGGTATCGCGTCAGGAGAATGGCAAGATGTTGAGATTCCCGATTCAATGAAAGAACTACTTTCCCAATCTGTCAGTCCATCTGGAATAAAACGAACTGCAGGTAAGCAAACATTTTGGAAGCATTAATTAAACGACACTACTTCAATCTCGCAAAACTGGGTTTAGGGTTAGCGGTCATTGTTATCACTATTCTTGCTCTACTACCGATTGAACAAGCTCCCTTACAAAATATCAGTGATAAAGCCCAACACTTGGCGGCTTTTTTTACTCTGGCTTTTCTTCTGGATTGCAGCTTCCCAGACAGCCACTTTCGACTTAAAAAAATCATATCTCTGGCTGGGTATGGATTATCGATTGAAATACTGCAGTGGTTATCCGGCTATCGCTTCTTCTCATTGCTGGATGTTGTTGCAGATCTATCCGGTGTCGCTTTATATGTTTTTCTAATACCACTCCTTCAAAAAACCCCACTGGTCAACTGGCGCTGGGAACTGAAGAAAGACATTCCCTGACCCAAACTCTTTAATCATCAGAAAGCAGTAATAATTGAACGTTTCATTCAATTATTACTGCTTTAAATTAGCCTATTTCACCCAATACAAGCCTGTAGATACCGAATATATTAGATACTTGTAATGTTGGCACAAAGCTCGCATATTAGGCAGCGTGAGAAAATTATAAATTGGGGACTAAAAGATGAAAAAATCAGCTGTTTTATTGATAGGCCTGCTGGCTATCTCCGGAGGAGCTTCAGCTTCAGCTGCAGGTGATGCAGCTGCAGGTAAAGCAAAGTCTGGTGTTTGTTCGGCCTGTCATGGTGGCAACGGTATTTCCATGCTGCCAGGTTACCCAAGCCTGGCCGGTCAGAAAGCTGACTACCTTGAGAAAGCACTGAAGGCTTATAAGAACAAACAGCGCATTAGCCCACAGGCTATGATCATGCAGCCACAGGCATCCATGTTATCCGATGCTGATATGTCAAATCTGGCCGCTTACTACAGCACTCTGTAAGACCTTCCAGACAGAAAACAGGCCAATCTGTTTTCTGTCACCTGGCTTCCAGCTTTGCAGAGGATTCCAACTCGTACTGAACAATCATTCTTTGCAACCTGGGTCTTGAAATACCCAAAATGTCGCACACCTTCCCTCGGTGCCAGCCATTCTCTTCAAGCACTCTGCTAACGTGCTCTCGTTTGAGATCATCAAGGCTATAGCTACTGGCAGATTTTCTCGTAAAAAAGTCCTCATCAGACCGAAAATCATCAACAATCGCAGACCCGCTTTTTTGAATAACGCTTTGTAAGTGATCCGGTAACAAATCAGGTGTCAGGATATCATTCTGACAAAGTGCCACCATTTTTGTCAGGGTATTCTGAAGCTCACGGATATTGCCAGGCCATTTACTCAAATGGAGTGCATCCATAACCTCAGTGGACACTTTATTAATTGAACAACCCATCTCTCTATTCGCTCTCATTAATAAAGCCTGGACCAATTCATCAAGATCGCCCGTTCGATCCCTCAGAGGTGGAAGTTGTAAAGTAACTACCTGTAGTCGATAAAAAAGATCTTCCCGAAAAGTTCGATCAACAATCATCTCTTCCAGATGACGATTGGTTGCACAAATAATTCTAGCCTCTGACTTCATGGGCTTTGCAGCACCTAACGGATAGAATTCTCTTTCCTGTAATACCCTCAGCAGTTTGGCCTGAATATCCAGCCCTAACTCTCCGACTTCATCCAGAAACAAAGTGCCTTTTCCAGCCAGTTGAAACTTTCCTTCCTGATGGTTAACCGCTCCTGAAAAAGAGCCTTTACGATGACCAAACATCTCGGACTCTAACAGGTTTTCCACCAGTGCTGCGCAGTTGATGGCAACAAAAGGTTCACTGACACGATTACTTGCCTGATGGATCGCCTTAGCCACCAGCTCTTTTCCTGTTCCTGATTCACCTGTGATCAAAACACTGGCTGGAGACGCTGCTACCTTACCAATGGTTTTATAGACGTCTCTCATCACACGACTTGAGCCAACCATAACATGACCTGTCGCTTTCTGGGTGGCAGATGATAGAAGCTTCAAACCAACATTTCTGGCACTTTTCTGACAGGAAAGTGCTGTATTGACCGCTGATTCCAGTTCATCAAGATCAACGGGCTTATGAATATACTCATCAGCTCCCTCTTTCATGGCTGCAATCGTACTTTCCATATCATGAAACGCTGTGATCATGATAATTCGAACGCTTGAACACACCTGTTTGAGCTCAGCAATACCTTCCAAACCGCTACGCCCGGGCATACAGATATCCAGGATAATAATATTGGGAGAAAAGCTGCCCGCCAGCTCTATACCATCATCAACATTATGAGCAAGCTCAACCTCAAAGCCTTCAGATTGAAAATGAAGCTGAAGCGTCCGGCATATTGCCAGGTCATCATCGATGATTAGTATTTTGCTCATATCACTCTCGAAACCTATAACCGCTTACTCTTATGATTGTTATCAAACAGCCTGTATTTTCTCAGACTGCTGGCAATTCAGTGGTAATTGCACACAAACTTTTGTACCACCTGATAGCACAGGCTCTATTTTTATAGAGCCATTGTGGCTGTCCAGCACCTGCCGAGCTATAGCCAACCCCAAGCCTGTGCCTTTGACTCTTGTTGTGAAGAAAGGCTCAAACACCTGTTCACTCAAGTCAGGATCAAAGCTGTCACCGTTATTAATAATGACAAGTTGCAATTCCGGTCCATTTTCTTCAAGAATCACCCCGGAGTTAACTGACACTTTGGGGTTGGCCGATCCTTCCTCACTGGCAGCTTGCACAGCGTTCAACATCAGATTCTGTAGCAAAAGCCTGATCTTTACCGGATCTGCAAAAATGGTTGGCAGCTGGGTCGTATCTTCCAGTTGCAACTCCACCTGATTAGCAGCCAACTGCCCCTGAAGCCCTAGAACAACTGAATGGATAACTTCAGCCGGATCAAACCATTCAGCATTTAACTTGCCTTGTCGGGAGTAGCTAAGAACATCCTCCATTAGGCTGTCCATATAATCCACCTGATCCAGTGCTAGCTCAGTCAATTCTACTGTCTGTTCGTCCTCAGCCAATTTCCGAGTTAATATTTTCAGCGCAATCTTTATAGACGACAAAGGGTTTCTGAGGTCATGAGCCATCATTGCAGCCATGCGGCCAACTGCAGCCAGCTTTTCATACTGCATCTTCTCTTTCTGCTGCTGAACTACCTGTTTCTGTAGTTTCTTCTGCTCACTGATATCCTGCTTAACAGCAACATAGAAGAGGTTACTTCCCTCCTCATCACGGACCGCCGATATGGCTGCAGATTCCCAGTACAGCTCGCCGGATTTTTTACGATTATGGAATTCACCATGCCAGATGCCTCCAGCTTCTACCATATTCCATAGTGTTTGATAGTCTGCATGAGACGTTTCACCGGAACTCAAAATAGAAGGCGGTTGTCCAACAACCTCATTCATCTGATACCCTGTTACCGTCGTGAATGTAGGATTAATGTATTCAATTAATCCGGAAGTATCAGTAATCATAACGATGCTGGGGCTTTGCTCAATGACATGGCTAAGCTTGAGAAGCTGTTGTTGCTGGGCTTTACGATCTGTTATATCACGCCCCAGTAGTGTGATTGACTGGGTTTTTCCCTGACTGTCTTTGCTGGGAGTCAGAGTGCAACGCAACAGTCTTGGTTCATGTTCTGCATTTACAACCAAATCCCGGTTGTCGTCACTGTTTTTACCCTGCCAGACATCACTCAGTAGCTCTGTAACAGCCGACTGATATTCATCAGCAACCAGTGTCTGATAATTTCTACCCAACAGCTGATTGCTCTTCTTACCAACCAGTTTAAGAAACTGAGGGTTTGCAAACGAAATAACCCCTTGCTTGTCCACTGTAATTGCAGACAACTGAATATTTTCAAGAATCTGCCTGAAACCTTGCTCATACTGCATTTGTCCCTGCAGGATTCGATAGCGATATCGATTACTGGCCATAAACCACGAAATGGCCGTAAACAGTGCTATTAGAAGAGCATAGTAAAACCCCCATCTGTTAAAAACAGTTCGCTTCAATTCTCTCAGTTTATTTTCCGGCAATATTGAGATCAGTTTCCAGGAGCGTTCGGTATTCTCAGGCAAGTAAAAGGTATTCCAGGTTAAATAACTGGTACCCAACGTATGTTGACCACTGACATAACTACGAACTGTTGGCCATACATCAGTCCAGTCTGACTGAAGCTCTCCAGCTAATTTTTTACTGTATATCCATGACTGTGTGGTTGCTGATTTCAGTTGCCAGAAACCCGTGTCATTGATCATGGTTATTTGATTAGAAAATCCGTCGGTCACACGTCTAAGACTGTCAAATAACCCTTGTGCACGATAATTGATCAGCAGGCTACCTTCACGCTTATCGTTAATAAAGACCGGTATTCCCATACGAATAACAGGATTAAGAGGAATTTGAATTTGCTCAAACTCTATATTGAGATCAAGTGGTGATATATAAAACTCACCAACAGCAAGTTGGTTAATTTCTCTGACGTAGTATCGTCCCGATTTATTCTGAAGATACTGACCACCGATAGCCGTAGTTTGTCCTTGTTGATTATCGACTCTTACTTGTTCCTGGCCTGCTGCATCAATAAAACGGATTTGGGTGTATTGCTGTCGGTGATTCGCAAAGCGAACAAACTGACGTTCTGTGACAGCGAAATTAATTTTTTGCTGTCCTGCAGGAAGAATCAGATCGAGCAACATACGAACATCTGACTCCAAAGTTCCCAAATTTGTAGCGAGAATCTGCTGACCCAGGTCAAGCGTCACGGCTTCATTCTGCAGCCGACTTTCAATCACAGCATCTGCTCTTAACCAGTAGTGTGCAAAGCACATTAGAACACTGACCAGTATCACGGGAACTACAAATATCCCCCACTCTCTAAGTCGTCCCTGTGTTTCGGTATCAGAATCCATGAAAGACCAGCACATGATAAAAGTTGATATAATATGTTGTACTGAAAATCATGGTGTTGGCTTAAATCAATAACCGGGTGTTTTTTATTTATATCAACATTACTCAAATCTAAAAGTAACCGCTGTGCAAATCTCCTACTGAATCAGATTTTTAACACTACCCCACACACATTATTTTCAATGGCCAATAATCCTGGATAAATACAAAGAAAAACGCCACTGAAAATACAGTGGCGTTTAGAGGGTTATCATCAAGTTATTCTAATACTGATAAAATTAAATAATATTTCTCGGAGCAAAGGAAAAACTTCTGAACTCATGCTTGTACTTTGACTCACCCAATTTCCGGATTCGTGCGACACCCATCTTAAAGTTATAATTACCGCTAATGTTATCCACAACCCTTGCTGCCAGAGCGTTAGAAGGTTGACGCATATCCATCATATTGGCGTACAGTACACCCTTCTTTACAGCTGGTGTCACCATAGCCACAGCGGTTACCGCCGCTTTAGTCAGCTCGATATGACCATTCTTCATCAGATCTGCAAACTGGAAATCCTTTCCGCCAATCCCAAGGATTGTATCCTTGAATCCAGCGACACGATCAGAATACATCATCACCTGATCCCCTGACTCAATACCACGAGCCTTGGCATCATCAGGATGAATCTCAACCCAGTTTTCCGGCCAGCGTTGACTGACATATGCACGACGCTCAACATCATCGAAACCTGACTGCCAGATTTCATTGATACGACCATTGGTGAATCGTAGCTCGTCACCTTTCGGTTTCAGCCAGTTATAAAAGTCACTAAACAAATCCCATGGGTGCTTCTGCAGGTTTACTTTACCCGTTTGGGATTTGAATCCAGTGAGTTCTTTCTTAAGAACGTTAGCCCCTTTAGGCCCATTTTCCAGACCCATCTTCGCCAATTGTTTCTTATCATGACGCAGTTCAGTGTCATGAAGACGCTTGGTTCCAACCAGTTCTTTAGTATCGTAGTTATAGAAAACAGGCCCTTGAATACCGTCGGTACCGAATTCACGCATCTTCTGATGCAGAGTCTTGCCTTCTTTGTGGGCTGCAATCTTGATCATGCTGAAGTCTTTACGGCTGCCTCGACTAAAGCGAGCTGCTTCTTCAGCTACTTCGTTAGAGTTCTTCCAGTCAAAACCTTCAAAACCCATACGCTTAGCAAGATTGGCAATGATCCACCAATCCGGCTTGGCATCTCCCGGTGCATCATTGAATTTTTGATACAGACGCAAACGACGTTCGCCGTTAGCTCGCATGAAATCAACTTCACCCCAGGTAGCCGCAGGGAAAATAATATCGGAGAATCTAGCGCCGATGGGATCGCGCAGATAGATATCCTGATTGATGACCACCATACCACCAGAGTCCATACGCTTTTTCAGGGTATCGATGATTTCCTGCTTGTCGTAAGTCCAAACCTGATTAGGGTTGTTTACTGTTAATTCGGTAAACTTTTTGGCCAGCTGTTGAGAACCGCACATGGATTGAATCCAGGTGGTGCCAATAACATGGGCAAAACGGGTATGTCCGGAATAGAGCCAGCGATCGGTATCCAAAGCTCTACGACGACGACCTGGTACCTTTTCTGGAGACTTATTACGAGGTAACTTACCACCTGACTGACCGCCACGCTGGTGTCCACCCAGTCGGCCTACTACACGTCCCGGACGACCACCGGCACCGACAACAGTCGCCAGAGTACTGATGGCGTTTGTGTTGCCAGTATTGTTAGACCAGTAGAAGCCTTTCTCAATGGCAATAGACGCTTTCACACGACTGCCATCAGACTTGGGCTTGGCCATCATTTCTGCAGCCTTGTAAATCTTGGCTACATCAATACCGGCTTCTTTTGCGGCTGATTCAGGCTCATATTCTTTCTGATCTAACAACCATTTTTTGTAATCTTCAAAGCCCTTGGTCTGGAATTTACCCCAGGTAGTACGCCATTGCCATGGTGTATTACGGGTTCCTTGACCAAAGCCTGAACTGGATTCCCACTGATTATTAACCCAGTTGTCGATCCAGTCCTGATCCTGCCAGTTATTTTGAACAATAACCCGCAAGATAGCGCCAAGAACAAGGTTGTCAGTACCCGGATAAACATCCAAATGCAAACCACCCATCTTTTTCATCCAGGCGATGCCCGCTGTTTCACGAGGGTTCAGCATGACTGTCTTCATGCCGCGCTCAACAGCAGGCTTGATAAACTGGGTAAACAGAATAGTTTTGGTTTCGTAGGGATCGGTACCACAAATCATTAGAGTGTCGGCACCGCCCCAGTCATCGTAGCTTGGTCCAAAGTTATCAAAACCGGCGTCACGGAAACCCGGAGTGGAGGTCACATCACTAGGAGTGTCGTGGAACGTAAAACTCGCTGTGTTTACATGACGCAGGGCATACTTGGTAATGGCGTAAGTATTTTCAATATACTGGTATGAATAAGTTTTAACGCTATATGCATTGGCACCGTGCTTGGCAATGGCGTGTTTACCGAGTTCTGCTGCCACTTCCAGCGCCAGATCCCAGCTAACCGGTTGCAGTGTTCCACCAATTCTCATCAACGGCGATGTCAGGCGATCACGAGTACCTGTTTTCGGGTTGTAAACTTTCTGGGCCAGCAAACCACCACGCATGGAGGAGTCGCCGGTTTTGTTGACAACGGTCGTGTCTTTGTCAGGTACAACAACAACGTGATGTGGCTGGCCATTATGCATGGCCACGTTGTGCTGAGCAGGTGCTACCCAAGATTGCAAAGCATAACTGGGAAAATCAATACCAAAAGCATTTTCATGAGCCTTCATGCCACCTTCACCGGTGCCAACACGCCAACGGTAAACTTTATAACCACAAGCGACCACACAGTAATCACAAGCAGTGGTGATCACCTCGGCGTGAGTCGGAGGCAATGGAGCCCTGTCTTCAGGTATATAGAAATTGGTAGTCATAATACGTTCTCCATTACCTGATCAGGATACTTTGGCTGGCTGACCAACAGCACCAATTGAGATGGTGCTATCGCCCTGAACATTTTGCTGCCGTCCAAACAGCAGCCCCATAATGCCAACGGCATAAATATTGTCACCATCCAGTTCCAACAAAACCTGAGGCAAACTTTCGTAAGCTTGCCCGGAAACAATAATCCCATGGCGTCGTACATCGAAGAGGCTCAAATGGAATGGACATTGCCCCAAAGTACGATGTTCACCAGTGACTTTGTAAGTACCGTTGAGTGGCCCACCCTGATGGGTGCACATATAGCTGAATGCCACTACATCTTGCTCGGAACCCAAACCACCACCACACTTAACGCCAGCTTTTACCAGCAGAGCTATAGTGTTCGGGCCATCATCCGGGTAATTGAAATCCAATGGTTGATTTTCTTTCAGTTCGGACAGCTTCCCAATCAGCTTTCGCGGGTAGCCAACAACTCTTGCTGGAACCTGTCTTGCCTGGGCAGAGCCAGCGAACAGTGAAATGGATACCGTACTGGCAGCAGCAGTCGTTGCGCCGGAATACATCAGAAACTTACGTCGAGAGAGCATGCATTTGCCGTGCTCTACCGCAGTTTCCTTATCGACTGTTTTACGTTCAGAACCAAAGATTTTCATTGTTTGGCCTCCATCAGCACTTTCTCGCTGATCTCTTCCTCACTGAACAGTTGTTCAGATGGAGGGAGTTGTGGATATTCCATGGTGATCTTTTCACCACTAAAAGCATCCAGAAATGCCAGCAGGTCAGCCTTTTCTTCTTTATTCAGACCCAGTGGCTTAATCAGTTCACTCTTGGTTTTCGGGAAACCAGTTGTACGACCATCAGCAGTCACACCACCACGATCATAAAAATCGACAACGTCTTCCAGTGTGGCCAGAGCTCCGTTGTGCATATAGGGTGCAGTGTACTTGGTGTAACGCAGGCTTGGTGTACGGAACGTGCCTTTCATACTCTCGAATTTACCTAAGAAATAAGCTCCCGGGTCTGCTTTAGTTTCCCGGTATAATTTTTCATTGGATCCTTTCGCATACAGTTCATAACGGAAAGTAATCTGCGACAGAGGATCTTCTTTCCAACGTTTGATCGGTGGCACACCAATGTTGTACATGGCCTGATCAGACGCCAGCGAACCATTATGACAGGCTAAGCAGTTAGCTTTTCCTTCGAAGAGTTGCTTTCCGCGCTTCTGAGCATCGGTCAACGCATTCGTATCGCCTTCCAAGAATCTATCTAACGGTGTATCTGTTTGCACAAGCGTGCGCTCGAATGCGGCAATCGCCAGCCAAACGCTGTTGATTTTTGGCCAGTCATCTCCGAAAACTTTATTAAAGCTTTCGACATACTCTGGCACAAATGCCAAACGAGCTTCCATCACATCATCTTCACCATTTCCAGCAACAGCTCCTTTAGCGGCTGTTTTTGCTTCGGCTTCCAAGCTCTTGGATGTACCTGTCCAGAACAGCTTATTGTAATAAGCTGTATTGATAATTGTTGGAGAATTACGCCAGTGAATAGTACCGGGATAACCCAAAGACACATCCTGAGGAAAGTCCCAGCCAAGAGATGGCAGATGGCAAGCTACACAGGGGGTTGAGCCGTCACCACCAACACGTCCATCGAAGAATAGCTTTTTACCAAGTTCAACCTTCTCAGGTGTCATGGGATTATCTGCGGGTACTGGTACCGGACCGAGAGGCGCCAGAGATGGAAAGTTACCTTTAGATTTTTGTACCGTAACGGCTGCAGCCGCTTTTTTTGTCACCTGTTCAGTAACAGCGACTGATTGTTCTTCAACAACAGCGACTTCCTGATAATTCGCGGTCATATTGCAACCGGTCAAACCGGCCAGCAATGTGCTGGTGATCAGGGCAGGCATTTTTAAACTGTTTATATTCATGGAGTCCTCCTGATCAGTTTTTAACCTGAGTCCAGTTTTCAATCAGCTGATAGCTGTAATCATTCTTTGACCAGACGAATTCATCACTGGTCAGCGGGTCACCGGACAAAGCTTGCAGAAATGCGACCAGATCAGTTTTTTCTGATGCTTTCAGGTCAAGAGGCTTTAGTCGTTGATCTTTGTTTCGGTCAACACCACCACCTTGGTTGTAGAAGTCCACAACATCTTCCAGCGTCGCCAGCATACCGTTATGCATGTAAGGCGCTGTGTACTTCAGCTCACGTAATGAAGGCGTCATGAATTTGCCTTTATCACTGCCGTCTGCATTATGGGTTTGAACATGAGCACCAACATCACGCTTCAGGTTCATGTAATTTTCGTTACCCATAAACATGTTGAAAGCGATGAATGTTGCGTGGCGTTCTGGATCTCTGAATATTTCAGCATTTTCAGCGACACCGGTATTCCAGGCTTTACCATCAGTAAACAGGGCACTGCTGTGGCAGCTGGTACAATTTGCCTTACCAGCAAACAACTTCTCACCACGCTTGGCACTCTCAGACATGGTGCCTTTGTCGTATGCAGCGTTCTTTGAAACCAGTGTCTTCAGGTATTCAGGAATAGCCTTTCGAACGGAACCGTTGGATGGCTCTCCGTATCCTGCTTCTTTGAACATTTGAACATAAACTGGATCCTGCTTAAGACGCTCCTGCATCAAACGCATATCCATGTTCATCATGTAGTCTTCGGTAATGCTTTCACGGGTGACATCGTTAAGATTTGTACCCAAGCGACCATCGTGGAACCACTGTTTTTTGTAAGCAGTATTAATCAACGAAGGTGCATTTCTGAATCCTTTGCTGCCTGGATAGGCAGGAGACAGAGCTTCACTATTAGCAAAACCGTTTTCCGGTTGATGACAGGTTGCGCACGAAATAGCACTATCTCCTGACAATCGATTATCAAAAAACAGTCGTTTACCCAATTCCGCTTTTTTAGCGTCTACTGACATGGGTTTCAGGCCTGATGCCTGAACTTGCCCCATGACTGCAACTCCCAGCCCCAAGGCTATCAGCCATGGTTTTTTACTGGTTCGTCCACTCATTCCTCATCTCCCCGCGCTTTATTAAATGCTTTCAGCGCTTCCGGTTCTGACAAATTCTCCCGGCTGCTGTTGATAAACGAGATAACAGACGGCGGGGTCACTGCTTGAGTATTTGCAGAATTGAGGCCAACTTTGCATAGAGCTGAAAAACCTTAGCTTTTTAATGGTTTTTGACTAGTCAGGCGGATTAATTAAATTAATAAATGAAACAATTCGTACAGTAAATGTTCCAGTGTCCTGATTATTATTGAACGTTTTGTTTAATTTATTAGATACGAGCAGGAGAATGTCTCTATTTCAGTGATTTATCACCTAATCAGAACTGGCATAGCACCTGCATAACTCTGTGTATCATGAACGGAGCTGCCCATGGCTACACAACAGCTGTTTGTTAATTATCTGATTGAACTGCTCAAAACCGGTGATGAAGCCGAACGCTTTTACAGTGCCAGATCTCTGGGAAATTCCGGAGAGTTTCAAGCTGTTTCTGCACTAATCAGCGCTCTTCTGGATGAAGATGAAGATGTTGTAATGGTCGCTGCTCGAGCACTTTCACAACTGCCTGCTCAAGAATCTGTTGAAGCGCTGAAATATCTGACCAATGAACACCCGAACGGAGATGTGCGAATAGCGGCAACAGAGACTCTCGGGCAGCTGGCAAAAACAATTCCTTCAGCCCGTTCAACACTCTACCCACTCGTTGAACCTGATAATCAGGAAGAGGCCTGGCATGACGGTTGGGATGATCGCTGGGATATACAAAGAGCTGCGGTGATTGCACTAGGTAATTGCAGTGATGAAGAAGCAGTCTGCTTTCTTAAATCAGCTCTTGATAATGAAGACTGCCAGGATATAGAACCTGAAATAATGAAATCTCTAGCGCAATGTGGTGAAACCGGTGAAGAGATTCTGGCTGATTACCTAAGCGCTGATCTATCAAACCTTCCTGCTCTTCGTCATTCCTGCCGAGCAGCCAGAGCATTGAAGCATGGCCATGGAAAGCCATCAGTGGTTGCCCTGTTTAAAGCAACAGGTTGTTCAGACGATGATTTGAAAATTGCCGCTATTGAATCCCTCGCTTTTCGCAACTGTCATGAATACCTGATTGATATGGTTCAGCTGCTGAGTCATAAGTCTGCGGATGTTCGACTCGCGGCTATGAGAGCGGCAGAACAACTCAGCAGGCTACCACAAGCAGATAGCCGCTTTGTACTGGGAATTGAACACCTGATTCCCTTTATGGCCGATTCAGTTTCCGAGATACAGATAGGTGCTATTCAAATCCTGACCAGAATGCCACCTCACTTGATAAAAGAACATAAAGCCGAAATATCAGAAAAATTGACTGACTGTCTTCAATCTTCCGACGGTGAGGTGATCAATGCTGCTCTTGAAATTTCTGACCTGATACCAGCTAGCCTGTTAAAGACGACATTAGCCCTGCAGCTTGAAAAAGAAACCCAGCCTCTTCTCAGTCTAAAGTTGTTGATGGATTACTGGCCGAACCTTGTAACATCAGATAATGACCTGAACATTCTTATTACGCTGACCGATCACGAACAACCGATGATTAGACAGACAGCCCTAGACTGTTTGGCGAGGCTGGCAAAAACAGAAGACGATATTGCAGAACCGGCCTTTCAGCAATTTGAAAATATTTTGTTACCCCAACAAGATAAATCACCAGAAAATGATGAAAACCTGATTCCTATGGCTGAGCTGGACAGCACTGGTGAAGCCGTTGATACAAAGGAATTCAGTCAAAGTCTTGCTGTTATGAGTGAGGAATACCCTGAACAGCAAACCCGCAGTGGCACTTCAACACTTGAAGCGATCACTCTTGATAACATCGCAATGAGCACAGGTCTGCATTCACAACGAGATGTCGAGCACAGGGAGTTTCTGGAAGACATGATTGCTGAGTTACCAGAAGATATGAATGATTTTGCTGAAATCACTCGAGGTAACCTTGATCAAGGCGAGAAACTTCTTGATCAAGGACCAAAAAGAAAACGTAAAAATGCCAGGCTGCCTGATACGGACTTAAATGTTCAGGCCGTCAGAGCACTTTCCTTCTGCCCAACACCCAAAGCAATCAACTTGTTGTTAATTGCTCTTACTCATCTTGAAGATGACCATAAGCATGAAGCCATGGCCTGCCTGATCAGAATGGCCAGTCATCAATCAGTTGGAATGGACCTGGAACTGGCCAATGCCTTTGGGCCTGCCGCTACGAGTTTGCTGGCCGGTGATGACACCCTGAGATTGCAGGCAGCAAGACTTCTGGCTGCAATTGGTAATCCGGCAGCTCTACCTGTACTTATGGAAGCTCTTGGAGATCAGGACAACAATGTTCAGATTGCAGCAATTGAAGCTCTGTCGCTATTAGCCAAACAGTGTGGAAATCTGACTGAAGACGACCATGGTAATCCACTGCCATCTGTTACCGATGTGTTACTAGCAATTCACCAGAAACTGTCATCAAACGAAACAGGGCCTCGACTAGCCGCTATGAAAGCGCTTGCTGATCATAAAGTCGAAGATGTTATAGATGATATTCTGGCCGCAGGACTGATGGATTATGGCTCTCTGTCCGAACAGGCCATTACCCAGACGTTAAAGATTGATGTAGAGATGGCGGGAAAAGCTTTGTTCAACCGACTGAAATCAACTAAAGATGGTACAGAACGAAACAAGTTGATCACTATGACAGAGTTACAACTGCCCGCTGTAGCGGTTGCTGCATAACTCAGTTCTTTGTATAACATGCAACACTGATCTCAAAACAGGAACCACCTTTAGCTCGGGGAGTATGAGTGATACTCCCTCCCATACTGTGCATCAACTGCCGACATACGGATAAACCCAACCCTACGCCACCACGCTTGCTGTCAGTGTCATTCTCCAGTTGTTCAAAAGCCTGATAGATATTTTTATTCTGCCCAGGCTTAATACCTATGCCCGTGTCCTCTACTATCAGATAGAGCCAGATTCGGTCATCTTCTGAATGAACAGTCGTTCTCGCTGATACAGCGATAAAACCGTCATCTGTGTACTTGATAGCATTATCCATAACATTCGAGACAACCTTGAAGATTTTGCGAGCATCGCCATAAAGGTTTTCCGGAACACTGTCATCAATATTGAACTCTAGGAAAAGACTGTTGTTATCACAGGCTGCTCTGAATTTGTCCTCCAGCAGTCTGACCTGTCGCCTTATATTGAACGGCACTCGCATGATAAATAGGGATGATGACTGGATTTCATTGAGCGATACAAGATTTTCAACAATATCGCTGACTCTTCTGCCGGAATCCCTAGCTTGCTTTAATGCCAGGCCATTTTCCGCCGTTTCAATTTTATCCAGCGACTGATTCAAAGCAGTAATAGGTAACGTTAACTTGGCAGCCACTGCCTGCAAAAACTCGTTTTTAATACCTGTAGCTTCCAATAGTCTCTGGTTGTCCCTTTCCAACTCACTGATTTGTGCACCTCCTTCAGCCTGCATTTTTAACCAGTTAAGATCGTTCCTTCTCGCCAGAGCCAGAGCCAGCAAGATAGCAACTACCGTTATAACCAATGGCGTAATCATTCGACTGAACTCAGTACCTCCAACGTTTCCCCGCAATACCATCGAGTAAAATACAGCTCCAGCCAACTGGCAGACAAAAGCGAGTAGAAACAGCAAAGTTGAGCTCTCACACTTTTGTTTCAGACAGTAAATACCGGCAAAAATAGTAATTAGAAGATTTGCCTGAACCTGAGCAATTACCAGATTAGAAGCTTGCGCAAGTGGCAGCATAAAGCTTATGGGAACAATCAGTAAGCCTCCCAGAAGAAGCACTGTAAACAGTCTACTCACAACCTGTGACTTATGATGCAGATCCAGAAATGACTGAGTAAACATGATCCCGGCAACACTGGACAGACTCATGAAAAAAGGCGTCGTGCTATTCACTAGTGGATAGTCAGGCCAAAACAGAGCTTGCCCCGTTCCATTGATCGATAGGAAATAGATAAGAAAGCCACTGATAAACAGTGAATAGTAGAGGTAGCAACCATCCTGGCGGCGAAAAAACAATAAAGTATGGTAGAGCACCATTACCAGCAAAATGCCATAGACAACACCGAACAGCGTGTCTTTCTGATTGTTTTTTTCCAGATAAGCCAGAGGAGTCCACAGCTTTAAAGGAACCTGTAGGGAGCCACTGGTTTCTACCCTCAGATAAAAACGTGTGACATCCCCACTGACCAGCTCTACAGGAAAAAGAAAAGAAGGATGCGCTACATCTCTGATACCAAATGGGTATTTATCCCCTGTATGAAACTCCTGGAAATCTCCCCAAGAGTCCTTTGTATACAAAGTCACGAGGTCAAGAGCCGGATATCCTACTTCAACCAACCACTCCCCCGTTGATGCGCCTATATATGAAATATACTTGAGTTCAAATTTCAACCAGACCACGTTCCTTGCTATTCCCGAACTCAGCTCTTTGCCTTGAACCGGACGGAACTGACTGGCTATCTCTTCTTGCTCCAGATCCTGAATATTTAACAATCCATCCGGGTCTTCCAGATAGTCAGAAATATTCGCCAGATTCATTTGCTCGGTATTCTCTGTAACCACCATGGTCTCGGGCATAGCCCAACCCCAGCTGGTAGCCAGAGAAAGCAGAAAAGTCATGAGTTTTATAAAACCCATGAATTGTATTAAGCCAGAGCGCGATCCTTGCATTTACCGGTCTTCATTCTTTGAGGGATTCTATTTCCTCAGTCTAGCCGGATTCATCGCTGTCTGGATGCTCATCTGAAGAGCCACCCTAAATTTCAGATTTATTTCGTATTCTTTCCAGCTTGAGTACACCCTTGTTCACTTCGACAGAGTAAGAATGAGAACTCAACCGACGGTACATTGTGGAGTCCGGCTTCAATGGAATAAGCGGAATCAGCATCAGCTCATGGGACAGTGCTTTTCGAAATTGCTCCATAACCAGTGTTTGAATCAGGGAAAGCTCCAGATCCAGCAAAGCATCCTTTAACTCCAGCTCAACAAAATAGAAAGCATGTTCTTCAGGTACATATTTCAGCTCAGAGATTCCAGATACGCGCAATGGAATACGATCAGTCACAGCATTGCCAAAAAAATCCGCATCTACCGAGCCTTTAAGATTAAACGCCAAAGAATCGCCATCATTCTTTATAATCAATTCAGGTGTTTCAATATAGAGCTGCACGTTGACCAGTGGTATCAGTTCAAAGCTACGAATCTGAGGAGAAAGGTAATTGCCGTCCACAAGCGCCTGCAGCTCCTGCTGACTCATGCTGACGTTTTCAGTCCGGTTACAGCCTGTGGATAAAAATACAAAGCAGGTGAGAAGTGAGCTAATCAGGTACTTATCTGGAAACCAGTTTTTCGGCTTTCTCCATCGTTTTTTCACGATAGGAGGCAATGACATCAGCCCAGCGAACAGGTTCCGGCAAGCGGTAGCGGGTGAGACAGGACTGAACATAATCAATGGCCGTAGTCAGTGAAACTCTACGACCAATGTTAACATAGAGAGGCTCCACAGAATCCCTGCTTCTGAGCAACCGACCCATCACCCTTGAAGATGTGATGATTGGTGAGGACTGGCTGCTCTCAACACTTGATCATCCGTCAGGACTTGGTATTGGGTTTGCAGTCCTGAGGCAATCTAATTTCCACCTCCAGACCCGGATGGCAATTTCTTGCCTTAATAGTACCACTATGGTTGGTAATAGCTCCGCGGGCAATAGCGGTACCCAGACCAAAGCCATCGTTCTCCTTACCCCGAGTTTCATCCAACCGGTTAAAGGGTTCAAACATAGCTTCCAGCGATTCTTCAGCAACGCCAGGTCCATAATCACGAACCCGAATCACAACGCTGCCTTTCTCCAGCATCATGGAAACATCCACAGTGCTTTCTTCAGGTGTAAAACGGATGGCGTTACGAATCATGTTCTCGATAGCAGCACTGAGCCAATCCCTAACTCCACAAAGCTCAACAGCCTGGCTGCGCAACAATCTAGCACTTCGATTACCTGCCTGAGCTTCGAAGTCTGCATCTTCAACCAGTATTTGCAACAGCTGGTGCAGATCGACCTGTTCACAGGCTTCATTCGTCGCACCATGTTCGATACGAGAGAAACGAATAATCTCACCAATCAGTTCATCCAACCGTTCGATTTCACGCTCAATACGAGCATGTTCTGAATCAGCTTCATTGGTTTTACGGCGAGCCAGAGCCAGAGAAATCTGCAATCGGGTCAATGGTGACCGCAACTCATGGGACACATTTCTGAGAAGCCGTTCCTTATTGTTTATCAAGGTTTCCAGCTGCTCAGCCATTTCATCAAAGTCACGGGCAAAGTCGCCCAATTCATCGCCTCTTTTACGAACCGATGTGTCCACTCTGGTCGACAGCTGTCCTTTAGCCAAACGCCTGGATGTGCCCTGCAGCCGTCGAATAGGAACCACCAAGTAACGAGCCAGCATAATACACAGCAGAAAGCTGACACCCAGAGCAATAATCACCAAATGCCACTGTTTTGACATCACCTTTGTCACACGCCAGTGCACCAGCCTAGGCATTTCTTTAGTCAGAAACAGATCATAAGCTGTACTACCAACTCGAACCTTTCTCGGGCCTACCACCACTACACCACTTCGGAAAGTAATGGTCGGTTCCTTGCGCTTATGGGTTCGGTCATAGGCCGATGTCAGTTCATCAGGAACGGTTCTTCGACCGACTACTTCCCCTGCTGGGTCAAACAGGTAAAAGTAACTGCCGGTAAACTGAGGGAAAGGTCTATGAGATGCCCAGCCGGAGGCCATGCGTTCTACTTTGCGAGAAACGATTTCCAGTTCACGGAAAAGCTCGCGGCGTTCAGACAGGAAGTCAGAGGGATCAACAGTGATGGCAACGGTAATCACCATAGCTGCCATCATGGATAGCATGGTCAGCCAGAACCAGGAAAACAGTTTCCAAAACAGGCTTCTGAATGGCCATGCCAGCATGCGTTTAAGGGACTGAGTCATGGGCGAATGTAGAAGTAGCCAGCACCTCGTACCGTTTTGATACGTGGCGCACCATCCGGACGTACGCCAATTTTCTTGCGAACATTGCTCACGTGCATATCAATGGCACGGTCATAAAGTGTCAGGCGACGACTCAGCGCTATTTGAGTCAAATCATCTCTGGAAATCAACTCACCTGCTTTTTCAATTAATGCCTTAAGCACCATGAATTCAGTAGCTGTCAGCTCCAGTATCTGACCGGCGATCATCGCTTCACGATTAGCCAGATTCAGGGTGATATCATCAATGGAGAGAACCCGTTGCTCGGTATCCGCCGTCGGCGTTCGGCCACGGCGTAAAATAGCCTTGATTCTCGCTACCAGTTCGCGGTGATTGTAGGGCTTGGGCAGATAATCATCAGCGCCAAATTCCAGTCCAATGATTCGGTCGACATCATCGCCACGGGCCGTCAGCATCAATATAGGAATGTCTGATGTCTGGCGTACTTTCTTGAGCACATCAAAACCGTTCAGCTTTGGCAAAGTCACATCAAGCAGAACCAGTTTGTATTCTCCGGACAGGGCAGCATGAACACCTGCCTCACCGTCATGGACGGCGTTGACCGAGTAGCCTTCTGTCGCCAGATACTCAATCAGCAGTTCACACAACTCAATGTCGTCGTCTATTAACAGAAGCTCCATATTGTCGCTGTTCATATCATGCTCCTTAATAAACAACCATGAGCGAGAAAAAAAATCACCCCGCAGAAGCGGGGTAAAAGTACAGGCTCAGGGTACATAATTCAAAGTCATCAGTCAGTAGTTCTCTTTTTGAGCAGCATCAAAGAATAGAACGATAGCCCTACTTTGTTGAAGAAACCTGCTGCTCACTTAATACTGAAACTGTGTAAGTAAGGTCATTCACAGATGTAGCCAGTGCTGCACCTGTTGTTAAAATAAAGGCACCCTGCACGATATTGATTAATACCCGTTTCATGATGCCTCCTTTTGATTGTTTGTTGATGTTGCCAGTTTATTACTACTCATCTCTACTGTGAGGTTAGAAAGTGTAAACACCAAGTAAAAAGGTCGCTCACAAAATATCACAGCGACAATTGATCCTTTCTACGTCACTTTGATTCTGGAAAGTCACGAAAAAATCCAGAGCGTCATCATTCCCCAATCCGCCGTTCAGGAAAATCAATCCGGCCGTTTTGTTCTGACAATGGACAAAGACAATAAAGTACAAACAAAGCAACTAGATCTGGGTAGACGCATCGGTTCCATGTGGGTAGTAAATTTTGGGCTGTCCACTGATGACACGATTATTGTAGAAGGGTTGCAAAAAGTAAGGACAGGAGTTCAGGTTTCACCCACGTTGGTCAACGTTAGTATCGAAACCGGAGCTATAGAAACCGGAGCTATAGAAACGATTTCTACCAAACCTGCACAGCAAAGCCAGTGACATGATCAGTCAGTTTTTTATTCGCAGGCCAAAGTTCGCCTTTGTTATTTCTATTGTCATCACTCTGGTCGGCTTGATCGCCATGATGACCCTGCCAGTAGCACAGTACCTTGAAATCACACAACCACAGGTGACTATCAGCGCCGCCTTTCCGGGAGCTGACGCAGAAACTGTAGAAGCCGCTGTTATTCGCCCCATTGAGCGGCAGGTTAATGGGGTTGAAGGCATGATTTATATTGATATATGTTACTGGGGGTCAACCTGATTTCCAATGAAGGCGACTACGGCGGTTTCTACCTCAGTAGTTATGCCAACAACTATCTACGCGAGCCTATTTCCAGAATAAACGGCGTGGCTTCAGCTCAGGTACTGGGTTCACAAACCTACAGCATGCGGATCTGGCTTAACCCTGAAAGAATGACTGCTCTTGATATTACGGTTTCCGATGTTAAATCTGCCCTGCAAGAGCAAAACGTCAATTTACTTATTCCATCAAGATCCAAGGGAGACTCAGTAGTCCAGAAGAATTTGGCAATATAATCATTAAGGCCAGTCAAGATGGCTCCTACGTTCGAATCAGAAATATTGCTGAAGTAGAGATGGGTTCGGAGAGTTACGCCAGCGAAGCCAACTTCAACAACAAACCAACAGCTTTTCTGGTGGTCTATCAACAGCCTGATGCCAACGCAATGGACGTAGCAAAAGGTGTTAAGGAAACCATCGCCAAGTTGGCCAAGCGTATGCCCAAGGCCGTTGAGTACACCATTGCTTTCGATACAACCAAGTTCATTAGCGCCTCTATAGATGAAGTAATTAGCACACTTTTTCAAACCGTTGCACTGGTTATTCTTGTTGTTTTTGTCTTTTCACAAAATTGGCGCGCCACGCTCATTCCAGCCATAGCCATACCCGTTTCTCTCATTGGCACCTTTGCTGTCTTGAAAGTTCTCGGATTTTCAATAAACACCCTTACCCTGTTTGGTTTGGTGCTGGCCATTGGCGTTGTAATAGACGACGTCATAGTTGTTATTGAAAACGTCGAGAGGTTGATCACCAAGGAAGGTATGAGTCCGGTAGAGGCCACTAGCAAGGCGATGAAAGAAGTGTCCGGACCCATAGTGGCTACGACACTGGTTCTGTTAGCTGTGTTCGTTCCCGTCGCTTTTATGCCAGGCATCACAGGTGAGCTTTATCTCCAATTTGTTGTCACCATTTCAGTGGCCGTGCTCATATCTTCGATCAATGCTCTGACCTTGAGTCCTGCTCTTTGTGCCACATCGCTGAAGCAGAACAAAATGGGGCACCTGCACTTCCTTCAACCAGTTGATCGAATGATTGGTAAACTGACAGGCGGGTATAAAGGACTTGTCTCCAGTTTGATCCGAAAGGCGTCCATTGTTGTTGTTTTATTTGTAGTCATGATTGGTGCGACCGGCTATTTGGCAGGAATTACTCCATCAGGATTCGTACCGGATGAAGATCAGGGCTTCTTCATTATTGATGTTCAGCTGCCTGACGCATCTTCATTAAACAGAACGATGGAAGTCGTTAAAAAAGTGACTGATAAGATTAATCAGGAACTCTCCGTGGACAGTGTCATTACCGTTGCCGAGTTCAGTATACTCAGCGGTAACAACTCAATGGTGCTCTGGCCATTGCTATTCTCAAACCCTGGAAAGATCGCCTTAATCCTAGCCAACGTCAGCAGGCTGTTCTGCAACGTGTTCAAGGAATGCTCTGGGCCATGCCTGAAGCTTCGGTGATGGCTTTTGCCTTTCCCTCTATTCCCGGGCTTGGTTCTACCGGTGGCTTTGATTTTCACTTGCAAGACACGCTAGGAAGAAGCCCACAAGACTTAGGCCAAGTAATAAATGGTCTGATTTATGACGCCAATCACCGACCCTCTCTCAACAGGGTTTACAGTAGTTGGCGAACTAATGTTCCCCAATACTATCTTGATAGTTGATCGTGACAAAGCCAAAGCATTTCGCATTACCCTGTCTGAAATTTTCAACACTCTACAAACACAGCTTGGCTCTTTTCATGTCAACGACTTCAATAAATTTGGTCGCACTTATCAAGTAAAATTGCAGGCTGAAAGCGAGTTTCGGGCAACACCTTCAGACCTCCCCCGCTTTTACGTGAGAAACAGTAAAAACGAAATAGTGCCCCTGCCCACGGTTGCGACACTGAAGTCAGTTCTTGGGCCCGACAGTATTACTCACTATAACCTTTACTGCTCGGCCAAGGTCAGTGGTCAGGCTGCCGAAGGTTACAGCTCAGGTGACGTTCTTAATACAATGATCAGGCTGGCTAAAAATCTACCGGACGATTACACCTCCGAATGATAAGGGCAGTCCCTGCAGGAAATTGCGGCAGGCAATCTTGCCCTTCTGCTATTCGCTCTGGCTTTTTTGTTTGTTTACCTGTTTCTGGTGGCCCAATATGAAAGCTGGCCCATGCCTCTGGCTATTATCGCAGCGGTTCCTGTAGCGGCTTTCGGCGCTTTCAGTGGGCTTAATTTGTTTAGATCACTCTTCCGGCAACTGGCTAATGATATTTATGCCCAGATAGGTATGGTGCTATTGATTGGTATTGCAGCTAAAACAGCAATATTGATCGTCGAATTCGCCATGGTTCAGTGTCAATCTGGGAAAAGTATTTTTGACGCCGCTACCGATGCTGCCGAGCTAAGATTCGGAGCTGTTCTGATGACCGCACTTTCATTCATTCTTAGCGTGCTTCCTATGGTATTTGCCAGTGGTGCCGGGGCCGCCAGCCGAAGAGAAATTGGTACAACGGTAATGTCCGGAATGTTAGCAACTACCGTGATAGGCACTGTACTGATACCTGTTTGTTACGTGCTATTGCAGAAGGCTCGAGAGCATTTTAATCGAGAAAAATCTGATTACTGACTCTTGAGTAGCTTGAACGATCAGGTATGGAAGAAGACAAAAATTGCCAAATAATTCAATTCTTAACTGATAGCGTGTAATAATAATTCAAGAGATCATTTTCAGTGGAGAGTCACTGGTTTGAATATGCTCGAATTACCGTTGAAACAAAACTGCATATTATTAGCAGCCAGCTTTCTATTATCAGGCTGTTCAAAATCGCTGCTGGAAGTTAACTGCCAGTATCAGCCCATCCGTGGGCAGATGATTATTAAAAAGGTTAAGGCTGATGCTCTCCTCTTTTCATTCCGCCCATCAGTTACTGAAGATTTGAAATGGTTTAAAAAGAAAGGCATCAATACTGATCAAATGGAAATGAAGCTGCTGGACTCCCGAAGAGTACCGAAAGTCCATTACCGCTATGATGCCATCGTCAATCTGAAAACGTCCGGCCCTTGTACTCCCTATATTACTTACCCAGGCCGTAAGCTCTAATAGGCGAAACGCCTACTCTTAGCCGTTAATCAGAAAATGCACCCCGATACTAGCAACATACCCAAGGGCAATGGCCCAGCTCCATCGTAAATGCGTCATGAAGGTATAGGTACCCTTTGACGTGCCCATCAAGGCGACACCTGCCGCAGAGCCTACCGATAGAAGGCTACCACCCACACCTGCTGTCAGAGTGACTAACAGCCACTGAAAAGTATCCATATCAGGGTTCATGCCCAGAATGGCAAACATCACCGGAATGTTATCCACAACCGCAGAGAAAATACCGGCTGTAATATTGGTCCAGGTTGGCCCAATGCCTAAATACATGGTTTCTGACACGATTTCCAGATAGCCGAGGTAACGCAGGCCACCTACAGAAAAAATGACACCGAAGAAAAACAACAGCGTATCCCACTCAGCAAGAGATACTTTCTGGAACACATCTGGATCACCGCCAATATCTCTCATAGGAGAAACCTTACGACTGCTGGTCAACCCTTTCAATTTGAGGAAATAGGCGAACATCATCAGCAAAGATAATCCTGTCATCATGCCCATAAACGGAGGCAGACCAAGGAAATTCTCAAAAGAGATAGCTAAGCCAATGGTCGCAAGAAACAGCAGGCAGACCCGGATACCACCGATACGGATCTTTGTATGATCTTCCTGAGATACAGGGCAGCTGGTTTCAATAAAGGAATTCATAATCAGAGCCGGAACCATGAAGTTCACGACTGCGGGCAGAAATAGTACAAAGAACTGCTGAAACTCTACCTTACCGGCCTGCCAAACCATCAGGGTTGTGATATCACCAAAAGGACTAAAAGCACCACCAGCATTAGCGGCTACCACCACATTGATCATCGACAGAGTAACAAATTTGGGATTCTCTTTACCCACTGACATGATGACCGCACCCATTAAGAGAGCTGTGGTCAGGTTGTCCGCAATAGGGGAGATAAAAAATGCCATTACACCCGTAACCCAGAACAGCTGCCGAAATGAAAATCCTTTCCGAATCAGCCAACTCCTGAGGCTGTTAAATACCTGCCGCTCTTCCATGGCATTGATATACGTCATTGCCACCAACAAAAACAGGAACATAGCCGCATATTCTTCCAGGTCATGCATAACCGCTTGATGCAATTCATCATGGGAAACGCCTTCCCCAGTGGCTATCCAGGCAATAAGAGCCCAGATCAAACCAGCCGCCAAGATAACCGGCTTGGATTTTTTTAACTTGAGTTGCTCTTCCGCCATGACAGCCATATAAGCCAAAGTAAAAATCAGAATACAGACCCAGGCTAATGGGTGGTCAGTCATTCTGAGCAAGCTTTCAGCATGAGCTGACTGAGGTATAAGAAGAAGGCCAAACATAAACGTCAGGGCAGGAACTAACCTTCCGGGGCTGTTCACATCAATATCCTTTTTAATAGGGTTCAAGTGATTTTTATTCTGCAGCAATCCTACTCCTATCATTACCATCTCTCCACCTGACCAAAGTAGGTATCAGGAAATCAAATATTGATCTCAAGTATGGTAAAAATACGCGAATACTGCCGTCTGTTATGACCACAAACCTCAGACCCAACCACTTCTTTATCTTTTTTTGATCTTATTAAATTCAAAGCGGGTTTGAAAAAGCCATATAAACTTTTCATTAGCTTATTTCTTTTGCCTATTTCAAAAATTGTGAGATTTGATCATGCCTATTGCCCGGAAACTTCACCGGTTTCTGAACGACCATCATGCGGAGTATGAGCTGGTTTCTCATCCCTATTCAGAACGAGCAATGGACACGGCCCATTCGGCCTGCGTTCCTGTTAAGAACATGACCAAAGCTGTTGTTCTCCATGACAAACAGGGGTACGTCATGGCTATCATGCCTTCCATGAATAAACTGATGCTTCGTTGGCTGAATACAAAACTGGATCGACATCTGGATCTTGCCACCGAAAAGGAAATTAACCGTTTATTTCCTGACTGCTCTCAAGGAGCTGTTCCTCCCATGGGCATGGCCTACGGTATTAATACCTGCTGGGATGATGAACTCAATTCAGTACAGGATCTTTATCTTGAAGCAGGCGATCACAGGGAATTAATTCACTTGAACCGTGAACAGTTCAAGGCGCTGTTTCACGGACAGTCCCATGCGGCCATCAGCTGTGACCCCGATGAAGAAGACGCTTATCGAACCACTCTCTAGGTTTGATGATTTATCGGGTCATTTTTTTTACGAAGACCACCACAAACAAGGCCAAAGTGAAACTGCCTGTAAACGCTTCAACAGCAGCAAAAAACCTTGATAGTCCGACAGGTGTCAGATCTCCATAACCCAGAGTGGTAAAGGTCACCACACTAAAGTAGAGCGTATCCAGCCAGCCCATCAGGATTTCAGACAAGGACTGTCCCGGCTGGTAAACCACCAGCTGGCCACCGTCTTCGATACCAAACAGATAATAGAATAGCGAACAGAGCAAGATCAGACTGGCGGAAAACAACACAACTCTGGCCGGTTTTTCTCCGTAACCACTGACCATATCGACCAGCCATGACACTGTTCTGGCAACAGAATATCTGGGTAACTGAAAGCGGTTCAGCCGCATTTCTTTATAAAAGAATTGTCCAGCACTGGAGAATATTCCCTGAGTTTCACAATGCCTGCGCAGATTTCGAGCTATTTCAACTGCCTCTTCGAAACACTCCCGAGCTTCCTGATGTTTTCCCTGCTGGCAGTATTCGATACCTTTTTGTTCTTGCAGTAACTTTTTCCCGAAATGAACGTGCTCAATGCCCGCATTTTTTAGCTTTATACCCAGCAAATCACAATTTTCCAGATTACTACGACGAAGATTAGCTCTGGTCAGGTCAGCCTTGAGCAAGCTGCTACCGGATAAATCGACTCGATAAAGATGAGCTCCCTGAAGATTAGCTCGATTGAGGTTGCTGTTAATCAATTGATAGGGCTGCCCATTTGGATTGATTAGATTCACCTCATCCAACTTGGTTTTCTTCAGTTGAAAGCCTTCCATGGGAATGCCTCTGCTTGCGCGCTCCTCAAGTCTTACCTTGAGTGTTTCACCCGTTTTATCAACCTCACTGCAATGCCAGAAGCAATAATCACTGTCAATAATGCTGTTGTCCTGGCAACGGCCACTATACTTCCCGTGATATAAGCACTGTGTTCCCATCACTCCCCCGAATAAATTTAATGTATCTCAATACTGTTTCGGCAACTCGTAAAGGACTATTGAGAATGACAGAGAACAACATGCATGTTGTGAATTTGGTGCAGTGGTTTTTTCTATGTATATTTCTATCCTTCCCCACTGTTTCACGGGCGAAGGAGTCTTATCAGGTTTTTTCAGGTTATGCAGGATTTGAAAATACTCATGCACCACCTTTTTCGGAAGGCTACTGCCCTATAAAATGCATTCCTCAAACTCTCAGTGTATTCTTTGCCTCCCTCTACAGAACAAAAGAGCAGAGCCGTGACAACGCTTTATGGAATCAGTAACTGCGACACCATTCGCAAGGCTAAAAAGTGGCTGGATGCCAACGGTGTTGAATATGCATTTCATGACTACCGTAAAAACGGCCTGGAGCGCGATCTACTGGAAGGCTGGGCTAAAGAACTGGGCTGGGAAGCTCTGCTGAACAAACGTGGCACTACATGGCGCAAGTTACCGGATGAAATCAAAAACAGCGTCAATGAATCATCCGCCATTGAATTGATGCTGGAGCAACCAGCCATGATCAAGCGACCATTACTAGCCACTGATTCTATAAAAACACTGGGGTTTTCTGACAAGCAATATTCAGAGCTGTTTGCTTGATTCACCTGATTTCGCCCCAACAATAACAAGACAACGATATATCACGCCTTAGTTTATGGAGAACGAACACATGAGCACCCCTCTTTTCAGCATGGCCATTGGTACCGGAACCAAGAATACCAAAGGCGACTGGCTCGAAGTTTTCTACCCACAGCCACTGACCTCCCCTTCTGAAAAATTGGTGGCAGCCATTGCTGAAATTGTAAAATACGAAGGTGGTAATACATTTATTGAACTGGACAGCGCCACCTGTCATGCACTGGAAGAAACCTTTGCCAACATTGGTGAAAAAAGCCTGGCTGACATCATGAAGAGCCTGGAAGTCAGCTCACAGCCAAGAGTGGTGACTTTCCTTGAATCTGATGTTGCACCAACCAGCACTCCGGAAGCCTATCTGAAACTGCATATGTTGTCTCACCGACTGGTTAAGCCCCACGGTATCAACCTGTCCGGTATATTCCCTCTACTGCCAAACGTAGCCTGGACCAGTGAAGGCGCGATTGACCTGAATGAGCTGGCTTCGCGTCAGTTGAAAGCCCGTGCTGAAGGTCGCACTCTGAGTGTGGACTCTGTGGATAAGTTTCCGAAGATGACCGACTACGTAGTGCCTACCGGTGTTCGTATCGCCGATGCTGCCCGTGTTCGTCTGGGTGCATATGTAGGTGAAGGTACAACCATCATGCACGAAGGCTTTATCAACTTTAATGCCGGTACTGAAGGCAAGAGTATGATTGAAGGCCGCATTTCTGCTGGCATCATGATCGGTGAAGGTTCTGACCTGGGTGGCGGCTGCAGCACAATGGGCACTCTGTCCGGTGGTAACGATATCGTTGTTTCCGTTGGCAAGAACTGCCTGATCGGTGCTGAAGCTGGTATTAATATTCCTCTGGGTGATCGCTGCACAGTGGAAGCTGGTCTGTACCTGACAGCTGGCGCCAAGGTAACGGTTCTGGACAGGGACAAAAATGTCGTTGAAGTAGTTCGAGCCACTGTTCTGTCGGGCAAGTCCGATCTGCTGTTCTGGAGAAACTCACAGACCGGTGCTATTGAATGCCGAGCAAACAAAAGTGCTATTGAGCTGAACGAAGAACTGCACGCTCATAACTGATTCAATTTAAGCTATAACAGCGGTCGGTTATTTCTTCCAAAATGCTGACCGCTACTTACCTTATTGGTAAAAAAATATCTATTCCATCAAGATCAGCACTCTCTTTCTGATCGGAAATCGTTACAACAACCTGCGAAGAAGAATGCCTCAGTTTTTTTAGATAAGGAACAATGCCTTTGTGTTTGTGAGCATAATTAAGTCTACTGGTTACAACCAGTGATCCCGTATTTTTCGCTTTCCACGCCATCGCTTCAGGTATTTCAAAGTGACTGTTTAGTTTTCGGTCTAAAGCACTTCCATCACTATGGTCATGAACAGAAACCGCTCCCATATCATCAATAACTGTTTGAAATGCCGTTATTCCCAATACAGATCTTAAAAGCTGCATCCTAGCTTCTTTGCTCGCCTCACTAGGATATAATCTGGAAAAGTCCTCATTTTTAATTGAGCCCATGGCCATTAGCAACTTCATACCTTCAAGTTTTTGCTCCTTTGGATCCAACACAGCTTTTGCCCAGAGGCTGTTGTTTCCGGCGTGAATGCTTATACCTTTCATATAGAGGTCTCGGGCCACGCTAAAGAGTAAAAACTCATCTCCTTGCAACATCTGACTGTATTGCCTAGCCCTGCTACGGGTTCTTTCAGATTGATTCATTTCTTCCAAAAAATTATCCAAAGGGGTTCCAATCCCTATGCTGTCAAGAACAACATCCTTTAGCCAACCCACTATCACCAGGTGATCAATGAGTTTGGCTAGCTCAACACGGCCATCCTTACTTGCTTGAGGGTCCATATGAATGATGATATGATCCAGTTCAGAAATGTCACCATCCAACCAGTCATAAGTAACAGTTCCGTAAATACTCCTCTCAGATTTTGATGTATCCCCAGCAGAAGCAACAGATAACTGGTTTACAAGGAACAGTGTCAGAGCAACCCCTAGAACGTATAACTTCATGAACTTACCCTTTAGAAATCAATATTATTGTTACTAAGACAATAAAAATGGATGAAAATTCCTATTGTGCAAGAAACTTTTCTGATATAAATCCTCGAACCACATAGTTAGGAAAGCTAACTAAATTGAAGTCAACAAACTACCGCTCATTGGCGCAGTCTTTTGAAAGTATTGAACGACAACTCTCACGACTCTGGCGTGAGAAATCCACTGCAGAGCCCATAGAAGCTGATGTCTCATACAATGAGTACGGTTACATAAAAACTGTATTCGAGATGGATTCTCCTCGGCTTTCAGATCTGGCCGCAGAGATGAAAGTGTCTAAACCTTCTGCAACAACTATGGTTCAGAAGCTGGAAAAAAGAGGTTTTTTGAAGCGTTCTCCCTGCCCTCAGGATCGTCGGGCTATTCGTATCATTGTTACAAAAGCATCCGAGCTGATGCTTCAGACTGATTTGAACGTCTTCGCCCTACTCATCAACAAATTGAGCTCAGGTTTGACGAGTAAAGAAATATCCAGTTTAGAGCACTTGCTCAGCAAAGCATGCGACTGTCTGGAATAAGGTCAAAAAGCCCCACCCATTTAATTAGTTAGATTAACAAATATAAGCTTTGTAGAATCATCAACATCAAATCAGTCTGAGAAGATCAATTTGTCCCGGATCCCCATAAAGAAACTCTGCAGGCATTACACTCTGCCAGCTATTGCCGGCATGCTGGTCAGTGGCCTTTATACCGTTATCGACTGGATTTTTATTGGTCAGTTTGTGGAACCCAAGCATTGGCCTCCATACTAGCTGAAGCTATAACAGCACGGTTGGCACTGAGTTACTTGTTCTCAGGATTAGCTAAAGAACGAATTACACGACAGTCACTGAAGCTCGATTGGGGCACTAGCCTGAACGTACTCAAAACAGGTATACCCAGTCTGGCCATGTTTCTTTATATACGTTTCGTGCTGTTCATTCACAACAGGTTATTTCTGGAATACGGCGGTGTGGTCACTTTGGCTGCTTTTACCATCGTTGGATACATTCAGGGATTGTTTTATATGCTGGCAGAAGGTATTGCCAGTGGTATTCAGCCACTGATCAGTTTCAATCATGGTCAGAGAAACAATAAGAATGTCCGTAAAGCCCTGTTTATGGGACTGAAGTAGGTACTAGGGTTTGGTTTTTCGATCTTTGCACTGATTAATCTGTTTCCGAACCAGATCGCTTTTGTATTCAACAGCAGCGACTTAACACTGCAAAGCCAGACTGTAACAGGCCTGAAACTGCATCTATTCACTCTCTTTCTGGATGGCTTTATTATTGTAGTTGCATCCTACTTTCAGGCATTAGCTAACTACCGAATCGCAACCCTGATTACTATGGGTAATATGCTGGTTCAGCTTCCTCTGTTGTATATTCTGCCAAAGATAATGGGCATAACCGGAATCTGGATTGCACTTCCATTATCCAATATTGTTTTAGCTATAGTCGTTATCTACTTACTATTCAAAGATCTGAAAAAGAGGGTGAGTTAAACCAGGTTATTTTTTGCCAGAACATGATAGATCTTCGTTGAGGTTTTTGCCAACTTACTGATATCACCCAACCTTGGAACCTCTCCTTGATCCAGTCGTGTGTTCCATTCTTCCAGTTCCTGATCAAGAAACTCCAGTAGTTTTTTGGCACAACCAATGCACTCACCGGAACAGATTTCAGCTTCCGAGAGTCCAAAAGGCATAACTGATCGGACCTCTTTTATCAAAAGGCTCATGGCTTCTTGCGGCTCTGGTTTCATAATATTTATTAAGTCGATAAGAGCTTAATAATAAGCTCGATTCAAAACCAAAAAAATTCGTACAAACACAATACGTCTGTCTTTGATTGCTTTCCTTTTATCAGAACCTGCTTATTAAAAGGTGAAGAAACAGAGCATAAAAATGTCCAGATTTTTGATAATGCCTTACCAGTCTTTCCTGAAAACAGACCGCCTGCTCTCATATCCGTCAAAATAATGATCACTTTTTTTAATTATCATCCAGACCGATCAAAACCTGCACGCCAAGCCGACAAGGCAGCGACCAGACTCTCACTATAATCTCAAACAACTGCGACCTATTCCGTAAACGGTCGTGGAATTTAAACATGGATAGGAGTAGTACCATGACCGCAAGGATGCTCGGCACCATTGCCGTTCTTTTTTCGATGTTGTTTGTCGCAGGTTGTTCCAACACCCCAAAAAAAGAAACCACTGAAAAGCCTCATTGGGCTGGCTGCATGGCCAAAGGTGGGTTAGTGATAGGAATTCCCGGTGCCGCATACAATTTGGCCACAGGTGGTGCAGCATTTGTTGCCGGTGCTGTCCTTGGTGGTTCAGCTTGCGCCATGGCTGATGATCCAGTCAAAGAAGAAAGTAATGACTATATAGTTGTTCCTGCTATATCTGGCATGGCAGTTGCCCAATTCGCGCTGGATTCTGACAATCTGGATGATGACTCCAGGGCAGACATCAGTAAAATAATTGGTCAGATCACTGACGACACCCGCCTTGAAATCATCGGTCATGCCTGTGATCTGGGTACACGTAAACACAACCAGGATTTATCCGAAAGAAGAGCGAACAAGGTATACGACTACCTGAAGAGCCGAGGAATACCTGCCAGCAATATGAAAGCTTCAGGTGAAGGCGAAGACAATCCCATAAACGCTAATACCAACGAGGCACAGCGTTCAAAAAACCGCAGAGTAGAAATCCGCCTGATGAAATAAAAAAATGACGTTCAATTTAACCGGCTATTTCAGCCGGTTTTATTGTTTCCGATAGCTCCTTTTCAGTCGAGCCGAAAAGATCAGTCGGTAATAACCTTCAATAAATCCAGAGCACTTATTATCCCTTTCAGTTTTCTGTCTTCTGTGACAAAAACCCGATGAATATGCCCTTTAACCATGGCTTCCGCCACTTTGATCAAAGGCGTATCGGTTCCCACTTCAAAAACCACCGGAGTCATGATGTCCTGAACCAGGACACTCTGATCGACAGATTCATGAAATGATCTCTGATCTTCAGGTGAAAGATCTGCATCCAGCATGGACTGATAGAAATCTTCATCTCTGAGTTTCAGGTCGAGCAAACCATTTCCCGTTTGCCGAACAATATCGGAAAGAGTCACCACTCCAATCAGTTTGGAAGATGAATCTGCAACCGGTGCTCCGGAAATACTCTTGTCAGTCAGAAACCGAGCAAGACGGTCAACAGGCCAGTCGAAGGGAACCGTCAGAACATCACGGGTCATTACCTGTTCTGCTGTCACTGTATGGAGCGGATTATCTTGAGCCATATCGATCTCTCCACTGAACCAACGTTGATCACAGTATGGCCTATTTTCAAAAACAACTATCTTGACTCACGTCAAATCAGTCAGTCAGACAAAGAACACTTGTTCAGTTATGCTGGAGAGCCAGGCAACTCTTCCTTCTTATCTTCACCAATTCTACTGGCCACTGCGCTGTGTTGTTCCTTGTACTTGGCATCTGTTCGTTTATTGTATGGACGAGCAGCTGGACTACTCATGGTTTCAAAATTGATGGCACCAATACCCATACCTGGTCGTAAAGCCAGAGGCAGCTTTCCGCCATTAAAAAATTCCAGAACAATTTGACCACTCCAGCCCGGATCAATTCGATGAGCCGTTACGTGAACCATTAAGCCAAGACGAGCCAGTGAGGAACGTCCATCCAACCACCCGACAATATCATCGGGCAAAGTAATGACTTCACGGGTTACTGCCAGAGCCAGTTCTCCCGGGTGCAGGAAAAAGGCTTCTGCATCTTTCAGCACAATCTCCTTACTCATAATGGATTCCAGCACTCGGTCAATCTCTTCCCTCGGGCCACTGATATCCACAAACGGTGCGGCATGGTCATTAAAGACCCTGAAACTGTTTCCCAGTGTTAAATCAACGCTGACTCCGCTGATTTTTTCTGTCGCCGGTCTGGGTTCAATGACAATGCGGCCATTATCCAGACACTGCTCAATATCCTGATCACTCAATCTCATGGTTGCACCTGATCCTGTTTAAATAACCGCCAAATTGATGAAAATAGCGGTTGTTTCGGCAACTGATTGTTGTTTGCAAACAGTATACCGTCAGGCATGGCAGCAAAGAAAAGGATTCAATGGCAACATTGGTTTAAACTGCAGAATTCGCCATCGCCCTCAGGAATACACTGATCAATGAAAGTACTGGTTGTTTATGCCCATCCAAATCCAAAAAGCTTTAATGCAGCCATCTTTCGCCAGACTGAAGATGACCTGACCAAAGCCGGGCATGAAGTCCATGTACTGGATTTATACAAAGAGGGCTTTGAGGCCAGCATGTCGCTAGAGGAGCGAGAACGCTATATGACCCGTGACAACACCACGGGCATCGAACAACACATCGCCAGATTGCGCTGGGCTGAAGCCATTGTATTCATCTACCCAACTTGGTGGATGGGGCCACCAGCCATTCTGAAGGGCTGGCTGGATCGAATCTGGTTGCCGGGCATTGTTGCAACTTTTGAAGATGGGAAAATCAAACCGGGATTAACAAAGATTAAAAAGATCTTGGTCATCACCACCCAGGGCGCATCCAAATGGCGAATGGCAGCCATTGGTAATCCACCAAGACGAATGTTTAGGTTAAGCCTGAAGCAAGTAACGAATGGAGTTAAAGTTGACTGGATGGCACTGTACAGTATGGACAAAGCCACCACGGAGCAACGAATTGCGTTTTTGAAGAAAGTGCAGAAGAGGATAATAAAGCTGCAGTTATAACCACAGCTTCATAGACGACATTAATCGTTACTAAACGAAATAGTCGGTACCTGAGGATCTTCGATATTTCTCAATGCCACCTCTGCCGCCACTTTACGAGCCATATCTTTATAGATATGAGTGATTTGTGAGTCTGGCTCTGCAACAACCGTTGGTGCACCGCTGTCAGTTTGTTCACGGATCATCATGGAAAGAGGCAAAGAGCCCAGCAGTTCAGTACCAAATTGATCTGCAATCTGAATACCACCACCTTCACCGAACAAGTGCTCAACATTGCCACAATTGCTGCAAATGTGAGCTGACATGTTTTCAATGATACCCAGCACAGGAATGTTCACTTTCTTGAACATCTCGATACCTTTCTTGGCATCAATCAGCGCCAAGTCCTGAGGCGTCGTAACAATTACACTACCAGTAACTGGTACTTTCTGAGCCAGCGTCAACTGAATGTCACCGGTGCCCGGTGGCATATCAATAACGAGGTAATCAAGGTCATTCCAAATGGTCTGGGTCAGCAGTTGTTGCAGTGCACCACTGACCATAGGGCCACGCCAGACCACCGGAGTATCTTCAGTAACCAGAAAGGCCATCGACATGGCTTCAATGCCGTGAGCCTTGATAGGCACAAAGAACTTTTCGTTCTTCACATCAGGGCGAGTGCCATCGGCAATACCCATCATCATGCCAACACTGGGGCCGTAGATATCCGCATCGAGAATACCGACTCGGGCACCTTCAGCAGCCAGCGCAAGCGCAAGGTTAGCACTGGTAGTGGATTTACCAACGCCACCTTTACCGGATGCAACGGCAATGATGTTTTTAACACCAGACATGGCTTCCAGCTGTCCCTGAACCGGTGAGCTTTTCACGGTCCAGTCGACATCAACTCTGGCCTTTTCGACACCGGCTACATCTTCAACCTTGGAACTGAGCATTTGCCCAATACCAGCCCTGAGACCATTCGCCGGATAACCAAGATCTATTGAAACAGTCACAGAGCCACCATCAATGGTCAGCGACTCAATGCAACCTGCAGATACCAGGTCTTGTTTCAGATAGGGGTCGTAGTAGGTTTTGATGGCTGCTTCTACTGCAGCACGATCAGGTGCACTCATCAGCGCCAGTCTCCAAAGGTGAGAATGGCGAACAGGTTAATGGCTTAAGTTACAGTTTTCCAGAAAATTGATCCGTTGAAGGAAATTTTGCTAACTAATTTTTTTCATAGTTTCCAACATCAAAAATTCTGACTACCTTTGATAGGTCATTATCACTTACTGCTAAATCTAATATAAACAAGCAGCATGTATTCACATACGTCGAGGACATTCCTCTTGCTTCCTCAGTACTTGTTAACATTCCCACACTCAACAAAATTGTCATTTTATCTATTTTTAACCATTACCTGCTGGCTTCTATCGGCCAGAGCAATTGCGGGAATTGAGGTGAAAATCGTGGATGTGCCCCATGATGGATATTGTTTTTATCACGCTGTAGCCTCTTATTGTCAGGGACAGTCTTGCATCAAGCACTGACTGCATATGTGAACTCTGTTACAGCGAGTAATAATCCTGTACTTGAAGATCAACTTGGAAGTGATTTCATCGCCAGTAGTATTCAGGAACTTGGCAGTCAATTGAGTCAAACGACACCTTCAGCGCATAATGAGTCTGGCTGGGCGGGCTATCCTGAAGTAGTTGCTATGGCACACTTTCTCCAACAATCAATTCTTGTACTTCATCTGGACAATCAGCTACACATTCAAAATGATAGTTTTATGGTAAGCCATAACCAATTACTCCCCCTGTCGACACTTGTGGATACTATTCAAGCAACCCCGACTCAAGCAACCCCGACGATCCAGCTAATTCTTGTGGACAATCATTGGCTGCTCATTCAAACCAATATATCAGGTTTTTTTCCTCTAAATTCATACATCAGCGGGCTGTCTTCATCTCTGCAGCAACTGGCCTCCGGGATAAACACACATGAGCCGCTTATATCCATAAACTGCCCTCCTTGTACCGTTGGAAGATTTGAATTCTTAAATAAAAAAAATGAATTAATAAATTACCATGAGAGTATGAAAAATCTTATTTCAGGATCATTTCAACCCTCGTACATCAAGGGGATGTATGAATATTTTCAGCATACGGTGAGTCAGCTTTGTTCCGTATTGAGCTGCAACTTCATTCATTACATTATTGGTAACCGGATTGATAGCTACCTAAGACAGAACAACTTGACTCTCAGCGATTTTTTAACATTTATAACTTCATCCAGAAAAAGTTTATCGAGCCAACTGTATGAAGTAGCTCCAACTTCAGCAACATTTCCAGCTGAGCAGTTCACAATATGGCGTAACGTGATTCAGGCCACTCAGAAGCCGGATGCAACCAGACCCAACAATTTTTTACTGTCACATGATTCAGGGCAATCAACGCAAGAAGGTACAACTAACCCTGAAGTCATTCGAGTTACTACAGGACAAGTAAGAATTCAGTTTCAACCAAGCAATTCCTGCTTCCAACTACTATCTATCTTAAATTGTATTGCAACCAGTTTTTCGGTAGACCGACTGATTTTCAACAAATGTCGCGAATTACAAAATGAAGAGGGGGGGGTAGACCAAATGCTAGTAGCTGCAATTACACAGTGCGATACAACTCTCAGGAGAGTCATGGTTCTGATTCATGCTCTCATGCGTGGTTATTTCTCGAACATTTATCAGCTGGATCACTATCAATTAATGATCATTTTCGATGGGAACTTCGTGATTTTTAACAGCGATTACTTTCAACCTCGAGGAGGCTGGCAGGACTTGCCACCTCCTATTGAACGAAATAACACAACAGAATAAGTAACGGTATCAATTCAACGAGTTTTCAATGATTCTTTAAGCTTATCAAATGCACTTCGGCCAGCATCGGGGTCAATTCCCTGCTTTTCCATCCGCTTTCTCAACTGCTGTTCTGCTTGTTCATTTGCGATGCGAACAGCGTCCTTATTATGGCTGTCTTCCAGACCCAGCAGAATGTCAGCTTCCAGATCTTCGCCGTCCAGCACCCTGTTACAAATGATGCTGTAGTTTCGCTCAAAGATTGGCAAGGCAAGACGCTGTTCTTCGCTACGTAGAGTCATCCAGCCCGTTTGTCTGGCGGCAAGATAGACAGCAATATGAGACCAGCGATAGTTGCGAGTTTGATCAGGAGAATAACAAGCTTCGTAGTAAGCCTGAAGCGGTTCTTTCAAACCCATTTCATCGTAACGAAGCCTGCAGAGTTCTCGAAGGTCACTCAAATCAGGAAAGAACTTACTGGTATCGAGAGCTTTCTGACCCGCCAGCATAATACGCTTCGGGCTGAACTCTTTTAGAGATTGATACCAAACGCGCTTTGCACGGTTCACATCATCATCGGTAGGAAAAGCCCGCTTGAATTTCAACGGATAGGCGTCTTCGAGCAGGGTGAACAATCCGTTAACGGCATAACGATACTGTTGCTTCTGCTCAACACTGGCAGACTGACTGTCAGAAGGGTTCGTCGCTTGACTGGTCGAAGTTGACCTGGATGTCTTCATCCGCCCAGCTGGTGTCTGTAAGTTTTTCAGCTGTTGATCGATTAGATCTTTGCCCTGCTTCACTTTGGCTCCGTTTCCACTGATAGATCACATGGTTCTTGAACTTGCTCTGCCAAGCTTTTCTTGCTTCACCGGTTTCCCGCCAGTACAGCTTGAATTCTATCAATTGCTGTACAGTAAATTCGGTTGGAATGCCGTGATGCGCTTCCAGAAATTCAACATAAACAGGGTCAGGTTGAAAATTTTCTGGCAGTGGCTGTACTCTGGAACCGTCCAACTTATCTGCCGCTGGAATCTGCTGCTTAAATACCGGATGCTCTTCCTGCGTTCGTTGCGAAGCGTCTTCCAACTCCCAAGGCAGTGCACCGGCATTGCGCTGGCGAATATAGCGACGTTTCTGATCCTCGTCAGTCATGAAAATAACAATACCTGCCTTACCGATTCCGGTCTACCGATCAGGAATTTAAAAAATAAAACTGGAGTCGTCTGTGCAGACTTGAAAGTCAAAGCCCAACCGGAAAATTGAGTGGCACACCTCCGGAGATTCCCGTAACGAACAGGGAGCCGATCATTTTACCGCTGAATGCTCCATGGTCATAGTTAAATTTATGCAATCATCCCCTTAGCCAAGGAATCATTCTTTACTGTTGAGCACAAGCGATATCGCTAAAAATTTAGGTTTCGTTGTCACCTGTATCTAGTATTTAGAGACGCCAACTTTACAGGTCGGTCACTGTCTTCAATGCTCCAGACCTCAACACCACCCACACAAATAGCGTATAATATTCTCTTTACTTATCTATTCTCCCAATTCAGCGAACTGACGTCGAATGAGCCAACGCAAAATTCTTGTTACCAGTGCCCTGCCCTATGCTAACGGGCCTCTGCACATGGGCCACTTGGTGGAATATATTCAGACCGATATCTGGGTCCGTTTCCAGAAGCAATTCGGCAACAAGTGCACCTATGTTTGTGCTGACGATGCCCACGGCACCGCCATCAGCCTGCACGCCGAAAAGCAGGGAGTTACACCGGAGGAATCGGTTGCCCTGATCAACAAGGAACGTGTGCGTGATTTTGGCGAATTCATGGTGGAGTTTGATAACTATCACTCCACTCACAGTGAAGAGAACCAAAAACTGTCAGAAGCTATTTATCTGAAGCTTAAAGAGAAAGGTCATATCGCCAGCCGCAGTATCACTCAGGCTTACGACCCCGAGAAAAAGATGTTCCTGGCTGATCGTTACATCAAGGGTGAATGCCCGAAGTGCGGTACTGACGATCAGTACGGCGACAACTGTGAAAAATGTGGTGCCACTTATTCTCCAGCTGACCTGAAGAATGCACGCTCTACTATTTCTGGAGCTACTCCGATTGAAAAGGACAGCGAACACTTCTTCTTCAAACTGTCTGACTTTGATCAGTTCCTGAAAGAGTGGACTCGCTCCGGAACCATCTCTGACGAGATTGCCAACAAACTGGCCGAGTGGCTAGATACTGGATTGCAGGACTGGGATATCTCCCGTGATGCACCTTACTTCGGTTTTGAAATCCCGGGCGAATCAGGCAAATTCTTCTACGTTTGGCTGGACGCACCTATTGGCTACATGGCTTCTTTTGAAAACCTGTGCCAACAGCGTGACGATCTGAACTTTGACGAGTACTGGAAAAAAGACAGTGACTGCGAAGTTCACCATTTCATTGGCAAGGACATCGTCAACTTCCACTGCCTATTCTGGCCAGCTATGCTGAAAGGGGCTGACTATCGCACCCCAACTTCTGTAAACGTCCACGGTTACTTAACTGTGAACGGTGAGAAGATGTCCAAATCCCGTGGTACGTTTATCACAGCCCGTACCTGGCTGGATCATCTGGATCCTGAATACCTGCGCTACTACTACGCAGCAAAACTGTCCAACCGTATCGATGACCTTGATCTAAACACTGACGACCTGGTTCAGCGTGTAAACTCTGACCTGGTGGGTAAAGTAGTCAACATTGCCAGTCGAAACGCCGGATTCATCAAGAAACGTTTTGATAGTAAGTTGTCGTCCAATAACATGGTTAAAGAGTTGACTGCTGACTTCCAGAAAGCCAGCGATCGTATTGCTGCACTCTACGAAAACCGTGAGTTCAGTAAAGCCATGCGTGAAATCATGGCTCTGGCCGACAAAGCCAATGCCTGGATTGACGAAGTGAAACCGTGGGTAGTGGCCAAGGAAGAAGGTAAAGATCAGGAACTGCACGACATCTGTTCGGCCGGCATCAATCTGTTTCGTATTCTGATGATTTACCTGAAGCCGGTACTGCCGGGAATGGCTGAAAAAGCAGAAGCCTTCCTGAAAGTTGAACCATTGAGTTGGGCTGACAGCCAGATCGTTCTGCTTGATCACGAAGTAAACAAGTTCAAACCACTGATGACACGCGTAGAATCTGACAAAGTCGCCTCGATGATTGAAGCCAGTAAAGAGGTGCTTGCACAAATGTCTGAACAAAAGCCTGCAGAAGCTACGACTACTAAAGCGCCTGCGGCCGTTAACAAGTGGTTGGAAAAAGAACCTGTGGCTGACGAAATCACATTTGATGATTTTGCGAAAATAGATCTTCGCATTGCCAAGATCGTCAACGCCGAGCATGTTAAAGGTGCTGGCAAATTGCTTCAGTTAACTCTGGACGTCGGTGAACCGGAAACCCGCAATATTCTTGCAGGTATCAAGTCTGCTTACGCTCCTGAAGCCCTCATTGGCAAACACACTGTCATGGTCGCCAATCTGGCACCACGTAAGATGAAGTTCGGCGTCAGCGAAGGCATGGTGTTAGCTGCAGGCCCTGGCGGTAAAGAACTCTGGATTCTGGAACCCCATGAAGGCGCTCAGCCAGGCATGCGAGTAATGTAATCCTCATCGAAACTGCCATGAGCGAACAATGCAGCTCATCCTGAAACAGGAAAATGGTACAAAGCCTGAATAGAGCTGCATTTTCATAATAAAAAGTGCCGTGGAAACTACCACGGCCTTTTTTCTTTTGCTTTCCTCTTTTCAGGCATACAATGCCCGCCCTTCTATTTTCACCGTCTCAAAGGAGATGCCCTTGCTGTTTTCCGAACTGTCCCTGCACGAACGTTTGCAGAAAGCCCTGACAGAAATGAATTTTACCGAGGCGACCCCCGTTCAGGCGGCCGTTTTGCCCAAGGCTATGGACAAGAAAGACCTAATGGTCTGCTCGGAAACCGGTAGTGGTAAGACAGCAGCCTTTTTGCTGCCTGCTCTGAATCATTTTCAAGATAACCCGATGCCCAACGCCAGCACCCGTATGCTGATTTTGGTTCCAACCCGAGAGTTGGCCCGTCAGGTACTGGTAGAAACCGAAAAATTAACACGTTTCACCTATCTCAAGGCCGGCCTGATTACCGGTGGTGAGGACTTCCGTCATCAGGTGAATACACTCCGCAAAAATCCGGAAATCCTTGTTGCTACTCCAGGTCGCTTGCTGGAGCACATGGATAACAGCAATACTGACTTCAGCGATCTGGAATATATGATTCTGGATGAAGCCGATCGTATGCTGGACTTTGGTTTCAGCGCTGATATGGTCAGAATTGCCTCCGAATCTCGTCCTGAACGACAAACCATGCTGTTCTCTGCCACCTTGCAACAAAAAGGTATGGTTGAGTTGATCAAGCTGGTCATGAATGAGCCTGAGTCCATCATGCTCAGTTCCGCTCGTGACAAACATGAAAACATCCATCACCAGATCCTCCTTGCCGATGACATCAGTCATAAAGAGAAGCTGACTATCTGGTTGCTGAAGAACGAAACCTTTGAAAAGGCCATTGTTTTCAGCAACAAGCGCGTTAATGCCCACCAGCTTTGCAACAAGATCAGATACCACAAAGTGAGGGCCGGTGTTCTTCACGGAGAAATGGATCACTCCGAGCGTAAGCGAGTGATGGGTATGCTGGCTTCCGGTCAGATCAACGTACTCGTTGCCACGGATGTTGCTGCCCGAGGCTTGGATATTAAAGGCATCGATCTGGTCGTCAACTACGAGATGGCTCGAAACGGTGACGACTATGTCCACCGTGTCGGTCGTACCGGTCGTGCGGGAGAGAAAGGTTTGGCCGTCTCTCTGATTGATCATAGCGAATGGAATCTGATGTCCGGCATTGAACGTTATCTCAATACACGGTTTGAGAAGCGTGCGATCAAGGAACTGCGTGGCAACTGGAAAGGGCCGAAGAAACTCAAAGCCTCAGGTAAAGCCGCTAGTAGCAAGAAGAAAAAGTTGGCCGATGGTAGTAAAAAACCAACAGGTAAACAACGTCTCAAAACCAAGAAAAAAACAGGTAAAAGACGTGAGTCTGTCCAACAGCAAGCCCCAAGCAAAACCGTTGATGCCGGTTTTGAACCGATGAAACGTAAAAAAGATTAAGACGCGAAGAAGCCCTGTAATTACTCAGGTCTCTAGATTATTTGCACCATGAAAGCCTCTTCTACGACCTTAGTCAAAGGAGGGGTTATCTTGCCGAACCCTGACCCGAATCCGCTGTCCAAGACTCAAACAACAAAATGGAAGCAGGTTTATGAAAGCAGCTGTTCAGATAGCTATTCAGGCAAGTATTGCCACTTTTTTACTTCTCTTTATGATTGGAAAGGTCAGCGCAGACGGCCTCTGCAACCTGCCAGGGAAAAATTACAGCGGTAAGTCTGATATCATTTTGGACAAGAGTACCGGTATTGTTGAGCAGTATTATATTCACCTTGAACTGTCCTCCAATAAAAAGGTGTTGGGACACTTTCAAAGGCATGAAATCGTCATTGATGACAAGAATCGTAAAAACAATGTCATCCGTGAGCGTTATTACTTTCATCTGGATAAATGCAGAGAAAATAATTATCGCATTCAGAGTCAGGATCTGGATGGCTATCTGCAATTTGCCAACGTTAACCCTCATCTCAACGAGATGACTCTGACCGGTTCCATTTATACCTATTCCGACAGCCTGCTTGGCACAGCAGAATGGCTGTATGAAGGACTTAAAGAGCGATTTAATTATCAGGTAATTCCCGACTATGACCTGACTAAAATACCTATTAAACTGAAGCAGCGTTTTGATTGAGTAGAGTATACCAATCTCAGAAACAGTCTCAGAGACAAAAGGCCTTTTCGCAAAGGCCTTTTCTGATTCCGCTGAATATCCTATAGAATGCCCAACCAACTTTTAAGACTGACACAAAACCATGACTGACTTTTCAACACTGAACCTGAGTGAGCCGCTGTTAAAGGCTATCACCAGCCTAGGCTACAAGAAGGCCTCACCGGTTCAGGCCAAAGCCATCCCGATGGTACTCACCGGCAGGGATGTCATGGTGTCGGCCCAAACCGGAACCGGTAAGACCGCAGGCTATGCCCTGCCTATTTTACAGCGTCTCTCCGAGATGAAGGTTTTGAAAAACCACCCGGTGCGCGCCCTTATTCTAGTGCCAACCCGTGAGCTGGCCGCTCAGGTGGGAGAAAATATTAGCCTTTATGGGCAACATCTGGCTCTCAAAACAGCCGTAGCCTACGGCGGTGTCGACATGGATCCACAGATTAAGGCGCTCAAAAACGGCGTAGATATTCTCGTTGCTACTCCTGGCCGACTGATTGACTTACTCGAAAAAGAACACCTGTCACTGTCTCACCTGAAGATTCTGGTGCTGGATGAAGCAGACCGTATGCTTGATCTCGGTTTCAAACGCGAACTGGATAAAATCCTTTCTGATATTCCAGACAAACGACAAAACCTGTTGTTCTCAGCCACATTCACCAAAGACATCAAACAACTGGCACATGAGTACCAACGTCATCCTGTTAAAATTGAAATTGAATCACCTAACTCTGCAGCCAACACAGTAAAGCAATCTGTTTACCCTGTTGATCAGCAAAGTAAGCCCGAGATTCTCAGCTACATCATTAAAGGTGAGAAGTGGGAACAGGTATTGGTATTTGTTCGCACCAAAAAAGCAGCTGATAAAGTTGCGGACCTTCTGAGCGATGAAGGAATCTGTGCAACGTCCATCCACAGTGACAAGAGCCAGTATCTGCGAAGTAAAACGTTGATCGAATTCCAGGCCCGTGCATGGGATGTTCTGGTAGCTACTGACGTAGCTGCCCGTGGACTGGATATCAACCAACTGCCACTGGTTGTGAACTATGACCTGCCAAAGATGCCTGAAGACTATGTACACCGTATTGGTCGTACAGGTCGCGCGGGATCACCTGGACGTGCCATCTCCTTGATGAATCCGGAAGAGAAGCCTCTGCTGGAAAAAATCCGTAAGTTGATCAACAAGTCTCTGGATGTTGAACCTGTGCCGTATTTCGACAACGTGTCAGGTCATAAAGAAGAAGCTGAACCCGTCAAAAAAGAGAAGCCGCGTCGTTCTGCCACCCCTGATGCAAGAAGTAAGAAACCAGGTAGTGACAGAAGAAGAACCAGCAGCAACGGTCAGAAACCAGCGTTCGGAAGAAAACCTGGACAGCAAAGAAAACCGGCCGGTGCTAGCGGACCGCGTCAGCGTCGTAAATAATCTGTTTTTTAACGTTCAGCTACAGGTATGACCAATGGAAGATGTGATTGAAGAACTCAGGGAAGTCGCTCTGGATGTCCCTTCACCTCTGGAGCTGCCCGATGAAGACAATGTTATCGAGGCCGAGGAGCAACTGTTGCTGCCAATTCCCTTTGAACTTAGGGAGTTTCTGCTGCTAGCCAGTGATGTCGTTTTTGGCTCCATGGAACCAGTAACTATTAGCGACTCACTGTCTCACACCTACCTTCCAGAGGTCGCAGCTATTGCCTGGGACCGAGGTATGCCAAGGGATCTGCTTCCAATCTGCGAACACGGTAGTGATATTTATTGTGTGTCCGCTGAAGGAGAGATTGGCCTGTGGAGCGAGGGAGAGCTTCAAACTGAACAAACCTGGCCCAGCCTCTGGCATTGGGTTAAGGATGTCTGGCTGCAAAGCTGATAAACGGGTTTTTGGGGCGGTAGCTATTCCGCTCCATTCCCATTAAATTACATTAATGGTTCGACTATTCTCTTTATTCGCCGCATTCTTTTCCAGCCGTTCAATCGGTAAACCTCTTCTCGCCCTTTTAGTTTTACTAATGCTTTCCGGTTGCACTACAAAGTTTGCTTATAACAATGCTGGCTGGCTGGTTCACTGGTATGTGGACGACTACATCGATTTGAACCAACAGCAAAAAAAGCAGTTCGATCAATCATTTGAAAAATTTATAACCTGGCACAGAAATGAAGAGCTGCCAAAATACCTTAACTGGCTGAGATCCATACAATACCAACTCAACGACCCATCACTGACTGAACAAGAGTTATTACAACAGATTCAACAGGCCAATGAGCAGATTTTCATCTTTACCCGTCGTTTAATCGATAAAGCTAAACCCGAGTTGCTGGCACTGGCCGAAACCCTGACAGCCCAACAAAAGAAACAGCTACTGACCGCCCTAAATAAGAAAAACAATAAAACAGTGACACGTTTTGCCGGATTAAAAACGCTCTCGTCACAGAAAAAGAAGTATCGAAAGAACTTCCAGGAAGCGCTCAGAGAAAGATTTGGCAAATTGACCAGTGAGCAAATTGGCCAACTGAATCAATGGCAGCAGAAAATAACGCCAGCTTACTCTCAGCAGCTAGCGGCCAGAAGGGAATGGTCTCGGCAACTGGAAGAGGCTTTCAGCCATCCAGAAAGCTCTCTGGCACCCTTGTTCTCACCCGACCGTCCTTGGCAATCCAGCGCGTTCAAAGAAATCATTATCTACAACCGTATCCTCTCTGAAGACTTTGTAGCCTATATGCTGGTCACTCGAACACCAAAGCAGCAGAAAAAACTGTTTAAGGAGCTGAACAGTCTGATTCGCACCATCGACAGTCTTCAAAGCAAATAAGTCTCTACGCTGCTAAAATGATCTGCTGCCAACAAAGTTTGTCGGCATTCGCAACCATACAATAGAAATAAACAATAGAAATAAACAGTGCTCCGGATTTACGCTCCGGCTCGCACCTTAGGACAATAATAATGTCGATCGTCGTTTGTGCTTTATACAAGTTTGTCACTCTGGATAACTTTGAATCCCTTCGGGAACCCTTGTTGTCAGAAATGGAAAAGAACGAAATCAGGGGGACCCTGTTATTAGCCGCAGAGGGTATTAACGGGACTGTTTCCGGATCAAGATCTGGAATTGACCACATCCTGAAGTGGTTAAAAAGCGATCCGCGCCTAGCCGAGCTTGTGCACAAAGAATCCTTTGTCGACAACCAGCCTTTCAAACGTACCCGGGTCAAGCTTAAGAAAGAGATTGTCACCATGGGTGTTCAGGGTATTGACCCGAAGGAAGTAGTGGGCACTTACATCGAGCCCAAAGACTGGAATGACCTGATCAATGATCCGGAAACCATTCTGGTCGATACCCGAAATGACTACGAGGTTCAGGTGGGTACCTTTAAAAATGCCATCAACCCTGAAACCGAAACCTTCAGGGAGTTTCCTGCTTATGTGAAGGAACACCTGAATCCTGAGAAGCATAAAAAGGTCGCCATGTTCTGCACCGGCGGTATTCGCTGTGAGAAGTCCACGGCGTATTTGAAAGAGCAAGGCTTTGAAAACGTTTACCACCTGAAAGGCGGTATTCTTAAATATCTGGAAGAAGTGTCAGAAGAAGAATCAACCTGGGAAGGTGAATGCTTCGTTTTTGACGATAGGGTGACGGTAAATCATCAACTGGAAAAGGGCCAGTACGATCAGTGTCATGCCTGCCGTTTGCCTATCACTGAAGACGACAAGAGCAGCGAGCATTACATCAAGGGAGTCAGCTGCCCGAATTGCCATGATAAGCATACGCCAGAACAGAAGCGTCGCTTTACGGACAGAGAACAGCAAATGCAGCTAGCGAAAGAGCGCGGAGAAGCCCATATCGGTAGTGCAGTAACAACGACTGTCGTTAATCGAAGAAAACAGAAGCAAGCTGTTAAACAGAAACAGGCTATTAAGGAAAAACGACACATTACCAAGAAAAACTAACACTCTCAATCTGGAACTTATTAACGAGATTAACTCAAATCTGTTATTAGGTTCCTTAGAACAGACCTGCATTTCTTCTCGACCTGGAAATGGCTACACGAAATACTGAACCACCACTTCCACATTAAACCGTCCATCAAAGTATTGGTGAACCAGTAGAATGCAAAATCCAAGAGTCATCAGTGGTAGTAGTCTTTTCTTTTCCTCGTACAAAAAATACCAAACTATCCCCATAAGCGTCACTAAAAGCGGCAACCAACGCCTTGTTTCCTCAATAGCAGACGACACGCTGAATAAAATCCAGAAACATCCGGCAATATGCAACAGCATCCAAACGGGTGACAACATACCAATACTGCCAAAGAATGGCAGCTTAATAAGCGCACCTCCAGCCCAGGATTTAGGTTGCATGTCCGATGACAGATGCAAAGCTATACCTATAGCCAGACCACCAGCAATAGCATCATGGCCAAGCATCATAAACAGGACAGCGAAACCACAGGAATGGGTTATTCCGGAACGATGAGAAAAGCCCGGCAACAGAAGGTCAATATCTGGCAGACGAATACCGGCGATCAAGCCAGCTAAAAACAATAATCCTTCCTCCATGAATGCAATGGTTTGAAACCATTGAGGGTAAAACCCTTTAACTGCGTACACAGATGCCGCCAGCAAACTCCCTGTCAGCGGCGCAGTAATAAGACGCATACTACATTGGTCATATAACGCGAGACAGGGGCGAGAACTATACAGATATCCAGTAGTTTTAACTACAATCTTTGTCCAGAGGGCTAGCGCTCATACCTTCCTCAAACCCTGTATCAACATACGAGCCATACTCTCCGCTTCTTTCTGCAGCCAGTCTCCACCTCCGGTGGATAACCAACTGTTAATAACCCCTTCCAGATAGCCGTAGAAGCTGAATGCTGCAGCCTGCGCAGACAGATCTTCCCGAAGGCAGCCAACGTCTCTGGCGTTTTCCATAATGACCCGAATAGATTCCACCTCATCACTGCACATTTTACGACAATGTTCAGACAGAACCGGATCACTCCAGGACTGCCGGGTAATCTTCAACATCTGTTGAATATCAGGGCTGGTACAGGCCAACTGAATAAAGCTGGCTGCAATCCTCTCCAGAATATCGAGAGGATCACCGGAAAGACCGTCCACATGATTTCTATAGGCCAATTCAAGTGGACTGAAGATACTATCCCAAAGAGCCAGCAGCATGTCGGCCTTATCCCGAAAGTGCCAATAAATAGCACCTCGGGTAACACCGGCTTCTCTGGCCACCATGGCCAGAGTGGTATTCTGAATACCCAGTTCACTGAACAGTTTCAGAGCAGTCTTCATAAGAAGCCGACGAGTTTCTTCGGCTTCCTCCTTGGTTTTACGCGCCATCCACAGCTCCATTCAAGACAGTTCCATCGGGCAGGCTTTCATATTCATCTGCCACAACATTATCTCGGGTAAACAGCAAATACAGGGCCGGAATAATAAACATGGCGACAATGGTAGAGGCGATCAAACCAAAAACAATAGCCATACACAAGCCATACCAGCGAGGCTCACTCAGAGCCAGAGGCAACAGACCAAGAATGGTCGTAAGACTGGTACTGATAACTGGTCTCATACGATCCGCAGCACCATAAGCGGCTGCTTCCTTGATGCTTTTCCCCTGACGCCTGTGACTGTTCATTGTTTCCAACAAGACAATGCCATTATTTACTGCAATGCCTGCCAGAGACACACAGCCCACCATAGCACCGAAGGTCACGATGACATCAAAGTAAAAGTAACCTATAAAGGTTCCGGTAATGGCCAGAGGAATAATAAACAAAATGATCAGAGGCTGAAGCATGGAGTTAAACATCAACGTCAGCAAAATAAAGATCAGTACAACCGCTAGAACAAAAGCTACTCCCAGGCTACCAAAACTGTCATCAGAGCGACTGCTGTCACCACCGAACTGATAGCTGTAACCTTCTGGCCAGCCGGATTGCAGCTTATCCAGCTGTGGTTTGATACCCGCCAAAATAGCAGCAGCTGTTTTACCTTCAGCTCGAGACTGAACGGTCACTGATCTCAGACCATAGTTGTGTATGTACACCCTGGGCTTTTCAACAACCTTGAGGTCAGCAACATGGGAGAGCGGAATCGAACTCCCATCTTTTGTAATAACCCGCAACAATCGAATTTCAGCAATATGGAGAGGTCCGCCCATTTCATTACCACGGCTTGGCCACTGCATGCTGATTCGAATATCAGGGTCGTCCTGAATACCCTCCATTTTAAAGCTGCCAAACTGATCTTCTTCCATAGCAATACGAATCTGCTGGGCAACATTACTCTCTTCCAGACCGTAAAAATTGAGTTTCTCAGGTTTGAAACGGAAACGGATTTCACGAAGGGAAGCACCAAGGTTATCTTTTACACCCACAGCACCGGGTTGCTCTGCCAGTCTCTGCCGAACTTCTGCCGCTATCACCATCAGTTCAGAATATTCAGGGCCATTCAGTTCAATTTGAACTGGATCTTCACCACTGGGCTTATTACCTTTGTGAGTGATACTGACTATTAATCCGGCTTCATCTTTGATGGTCTGGTCAATACCCGTTCTAAGCTCACTTAAATAGTCAAAAGAGAACTTCTCCCGCTCACTACGAGGCACCAGAATGATGGTGAATCCCACCTGATTCCAAGCCTCTGAGGGTAGAATCAAAGTCTTCAGCGTACTGCTCGCAACCGGTGTTTTTGCGCCGACATAGGCAATACTTTTTTCTATCCATGACTGGCTACTTAGGTAAACACCGACTTTATCGGCCACTGACTGAGCTCGTTCCAATGTGGCCTGTGGCGGCAGCTCTATGGAAATACCTAACTTACGGTCATCAGATTCCACATAAAGAGCAGAAGGCAATTTCCCGACAATAATGACACTGAGAATAAACAGTCCAAAAGCGGCCAGAACATAACCCGCTGCATGTTTCTTACTTTTCAGCGGTGATGACAACAACCAGTTAGCCAATTTCTGCCGATAGCGGTGAGTGATTTTATCTACCAGTAATTCACGGCTTCCATCTGCAGCTTTTGCCAGTAGAGAACGAGACAATGGCAGACAAATCAGAAAGGCAATGATCAAACTCAACAATAAAGCCACTGTAATAGTGATAGGAATAATGCGAATAAATTTACCGTCAATACCACCTATCATCATCATAGGTACCATTGCCAGAATAGTCGTCAACTGACCAGCAATAGCTGGCACGGCAAACGTTTTGACGGTATTCATTACCGCCTTATTGAACGACTCTCTGCGAACAAACAGACCTTCGTGCATACCCTCCATGACCAGAATATAGACATCTACCAGCATACCTAGAGCCAGCACCATCCCAACCATAACAGTGGCATTAAAGGTATGCCCCATGGCACCAAGTACTGCCAGAGTTGCCAACAGTGTTACAGGCAGCGCCAGACCGGCTACCAGAGCTTCACGCCAGGACAGTAGCACCATCAAAATGATAAAAACCAACAGAGTGGCCTGAATCATCGAGCCGTAGATTTCACTGAAGGATTGTTCAATCAGGTTTCGATCATCGGTAACAACGGTTAATTGCAGTGCTCTGGGCCAGTCAGGCTGCGAGCTAATTTCCAGTGCAAGACGTTCTGTTTCATTAATCAGGGCAATGGTATCGGCACCCGGCCTCCTTAATACGTCGACAGTAACGCCACGGGTATACACACTTCCCTTCATATTGAACAGGGTACGCATCTTCTCTTTATCGAGACGAAGGCTGACATCAGCGATCTCTCCCAACCTGACTAGGCGATCGTCGCCTATTCGAACAATCGGTAGCTGTCGTATCCGTTCAGTGCTGTCAAAACGTCCATCCAGATATAGATTGAACGTGCTTTCATCACCTTCAAATTGTCCCCAGGCCATATCCATATTGGCAGATATTAACCTATCCCTTACCGTCAGCGGCGAAACACCAAGCGCTCTGAGCTTGTTTGGCTGAAGACGTATATGAAGGCTTTTTTCTCGCAGACCCCCAAGATTCACTTTTTTAATGTCAGAAATAGCTTCCAACTGCTGTTTGATGTTTTTAGCAACATCCGTCAAAACAAGATCATCCACATCACCGTGGAGCACCAAACTAATTACAGGAGCTTCTGACATGCCTAACTGTTCAATTCCCGGCTTTTCGACATCAGACGACGGAAACTTACTTTCTGCTGCATTAACCTTTGCTCTGAGCTGTTGCATGGCAATAGCCATAGACACATCAGCATCAAACTCAACCCCAATCATTGAATAGGAGTTGTAAGAACCACTGGTAAAGATATTCATTCCTACAAGGTTACGAAGCTCGTCTTCCAGCGGTTTAGTCACTTCCTTTTCTATCTGCTCCGGTGAAGCACCAGGCCAACTGGTCGTGATCAATGCTCGAGGAATTTCCAGATCAGGGTGATTTTCCCTAACCATGGTGTTGTAAGCCAAAGTTCCCATCAGCAGAAACAGACCAAGCAACAACCTGCCAAACAGATTCTGAAGAAACAGTTTGTTTTTCAGTCCAGTCATTGCTTGGCTCCCAGTACTTCAACGCGGGAACCGTCTGTTAACAGATGCTGGCCTTCAGTGATGATACGTTCCCCGGCTTCCACTCCAGTAAGGACCTCGGTACGATTCAATCCGACCAACCCAAGATCCAGCCAACGCAATTCAGCTCTATTGTCCGGTGTCACAACATAAACGAATGGCACACCATCACGAAAAGACAACGTCTGCCATGGCAAAGCAAGAACGTTTTGCTTTTCTTCGGTAGCAATCCAGGCTTGCAAGAACATGCCGTCGCGAATACCACTGGCATCTCCTTCCGTTCTTACTTTGACCTGTAATGAACGACTCTGAAGGCTTATAGAAGGACTGACCGACCAGATTTTTGCCTTCACAAAATTACCTGAACGAAAGCCGGTTTTTTCAGCTTCATAAAGAGCTGTATCGTTATAGGCCAGATAAACGGTTTGACCTTCTTTAACACTGGCATACGTGTCTTCCGGGAGATGTAGACGCACTTCATAGGCACTGTCGTCTACCACTACGATGGCACTCGACGCTTCTCTTTCCTTACTGGAAGTCACACCACTGGGAGGATAGTAATAGTTGCCCTCGAGAATATTGACCGAAGTAATGACGCCGTCAAAGGGGGCAAACAGACTGGTTTTTTCCAGACTCACCGTAGCTTGATTCATATCCGCTGCCACGCTTTTTATTTCTGAAATAGCCGCCTGCAATCCACTGTTTGCGGCATCTTGGCTAGCTTGGGCATTTTTCAGATCAGTTTTTGCACGATCAAATTCGTTTTGTGAAACAACACCTTTCTTGTAAATCTGTTCAACACGGGAAAAGTTGGATTGAGCTTGTACTAAATTATTGGTTGCTCTGACCTTACCTGCTTGAGCTTCTTTTCTTCTTTCTCTGGTCGATTGCAATTGTGCTTCTAAAGAGCGCACTCCAGCGACGCTTTCACGATTATCAATCTGTGCCAGCAATTGCCCTTTGTTGATGTCTTCAGAAGGACCATAAACTCTTATACCCTCTCGAATCTGGCTACCGTCAGACATTTCACCGATATAGACGACTTTTCCCGATTGCTCAAAATTAAGGAACGCTTTCTGAAGGGCTTCTGCGGTTCCTTCAGAGAATACCCAGCTGTCCAAAGTCTCTGGTGTCACCAATTCGATCTCAACTCGAACGGGGGCTGGCTCCACCACTTCAGCTGACTCGGTTGTCAGCTGATTATATTTATAGAGGCCTAAGACCACAGCTACTGCGCCAAGACCTGCCATCAAGTATTTCTTATTCATGATATGTCCGTAAGAGGCAAACTGTTATTGAATTTATTTTTTGAGCCTGTCGCTGGCTCGACCCTTCTCGGGTTGCCTGAAGAAGATTTTACATACATACGTGAATGTTTATAAGAAAAAGAAATATAATTTTCTATTCCTTCACCTGAAAGACCCCCATCAGCCCTCTGTCACTGATCGTACTCTCGCTCTGGTATTCAGTTCCGGACTTACTAGGCTTTTGTTTAGCTGAAGGAAACGTTGCACGAGGAGTAAAGTGTATGGCTGGAGCTTCAACGAGATTGCACCTAAACCATGGTATCTCTATCAAAACTACGGTTGCAGATGTGATTCTGGAAAACACCATCAATCCAGCTCTGGACCTTATCAAATGTCCGAAACTGGAAAGCCGATCAGAAATAGAGCGGTTTGCACTGGAAATGAAAGGAAATCGGGAGTTTCATGATCTAGTAAGAATGGGAAGAGACTTGCTCGAAGCTGGCCAATTCTCTCAAGCCTGTCGTCTCACTCACTCCAAAAAAAGCTGTGATCAATGGCTTGAAATCTATTTCAGACAACCATTCTGTAATAACCTCTACCTGTTCCGGTAACCTCTACTCAAGGGGCAGGTAGGTTGTATTTTTCAATTTTTCCATGGCAAATGAAGAAGTTACATCACTAAGGCCTTCAACACTTTTGACCAATCGTTTATAGAAAACATCAAAAGCAGCCATGTCTTTAACCAGCACCTTCATCATGTAATCGTATTCACCCGCCATACGATAAAACTCAATGACTTCGGCCAAATCCCCCACATTGGCTACAAGATTTTCATACCAGTCGTTGCTGTGGTTTCTGGTTTTAATACTCACGAACGCCGTAAGATGCAGCCCCAGCTTATCGCTGTCCAGCAGAGCAACCCGTTGAGTGATATAGCCATCATCTTCCAACCTTTTTAACCGCTTCCAACAAGGTGAAACCGTCAGGCTTACCTTATCAGCGATATCAGCCACGGAAACAGATGCATCCCGCTGCAGGCAATCAAGAATCAATTTATCCTTTCGATCAAGCATATTAGAGAATATCTTTTCACAATAACCTCTATATAATGACAATTTTGACATCATATTTCCAACCATAAAGCATAAACTTTCTTCACTCTTTTAAAGTGCCTTGTGATAGCGATATGAATCAGCAGACCAAAATCATCTTCCTGTTTATGACTGTCTGCCTGATCTGGGGAACAACCTGGCTGGCCATGGAGCTCGCAGTTGCAACTATCCCCCCGATTACGGCCACTGGCTTAAGATTTGCCATTGCCGCCCCTCTCATTATGTTACTGGCCCGTTACCAGAAAGTGCCCCTGCTGTTTCCAAAAGGTAAAGGGCTGGAGTGTGGTCTGATCAGCCTGTTCTATTTCGCTGTTCCCTTTACTCTAATGATTTTCGGAGAGCAGTATATTTCGTCGGGTCTGGCTGCGATTATCTTTGCCACCATGCCTGTTGTTGTACTGATGATTTCACTGATCTTCAAGAAACAGCGTATTTCAATTCGACAGCTCTCCGGATTAGTTTTGGCTCTGATCAGCCTGGTCACTATTATCAGTAATGAGATGGCTGTCAGTGCTGTTGATAGTGTGACAGGCGTTGTAGCTCTTGTATTAGCTGTATTGATGCACGCCGTTATATACACCAATGTTCAAGCACGCTGTGAAGGTATCCATGTACTGACTTATAACGCACTGCCTTGCCTTCTGGCTTCACTGTTTCTATTGGTTACGGGTTTATTTCTGGAGGGCGATGCCGCTTTGAGCTTTTCCGGTCTATCCCTAGCGGCGGTCTTCTATTTAGGCGCGATTGCGGGCATTGGGGGCATCATGGCTTACTTTCAATTGAATAAACTGGCTAGCCCATTTCAAGCATCTATTTGCTTCCTAATCTTCCCTGTAGTGGCATTACTTCTGGATTGCTTGATTAACGGTCGCACCTTAAGCCAGGAATCCCTGTTCCTTACTCTTGTTTTGATGCTCGGTGTACTAATGACCAAAATCCCGGAAGGTACCTTTCGTCGTATTGCTCACCGCAAGCATTCACTCCAGAGCAAAAAAGCCTAAAAGTCCAGAGAGTTCATTCGCAGACCTCTAACGTCCAGCCTTTAATGGGATTCTTTCTGGAGTAACAGTTATAGCCGTTGAAAACCCGTTCATTGCTGGTACATATTCAAGCCCTTCCAAAACAAAAGCTCTTAAAAAATCCTTTATGATTGCTCACATGAACTATCTCAAATTCTCACTGAGGACGAGACAGAACAAGTTTACCAGCGATTAGACTCTCTACCAGGTATGTCAATCACCCGAAAACAGGTTGCCTGTCTGCACTATCTGGCAGCTCGTTAGCTGGAAGAAGAAGTACTCTCCAACCAATTGACCAACCAATCAATTTTTCAACCAACTCTGGATCACAATATTGCGAATTTTGCTCGTATTCATCAAAAGAAACTCCATGAACTTGAGCAGTTTGAACAATTCACACTCCTACGAAAACTGGACAAAACAAAACAGGCCAACCAAGTTCGTAAATGGCTTAATAGTTCAGCTTATGATCAGGAAACTCAGGATACTCTAGAAAAAATGAGAGCGTGCTACGTTAGCGAGATGCCTGCTCTACTCCTTACTTGCTTATGTTCGGGTCAGGATTTTACCGGATTTTTATTCAGTTTTCTTTGTAATGTACGACGGTGCATTCCCAGAAGCCGGGCCGTCTCACTGATATTCCCGTCGTTCTCAAGTAACACACGTTGGATGTGTTCATACTCCAACCGCTCAACTGACAAAGGTCGTTCTGGTAACGGCAATCTGTCTGAATGATCAGGGTTCCGATACAAAGCATCGAGAATTTGTTCTGCATCTGCAGGTTTGCAAAGGTAATTACTTGCACCCAGTCGAATCGCTTCTACTGCTGTGGCAATACTCGCATAGCCGGTAAGAATCAGTATCCGCATATCCGAATTTAACTCTGATAATACAGGCACCAATGTAAGACCAGACTCACCTGTCATTTTCAGATCCACAACCGCAAGGTCCGGCTTAAAAAAAACCAGTGCCTCCTTTGCCTTTTCAGCTGACAGTGAAACCCTTACATCTAGATTTCGGCGGCGCATGGCACGAGCAAGAACATGGCAAAAGATCTCATCATCATCGACCAGCAACAGCTTATGCTGTTTGGCAGTACCTGTATTAATTTCATTCATGTAACGAGATCTCTGGCAGTCTGACCTCGGTTATTGTACCGACAGTTTTCCCTGCATATAAACGCACATCGCCGTTCAAACGTTCAACGGTTGCGACACTTAGCTGAAGTCCTAAACCAAATCCCTCTTCCTTGGTTGTTAGCGCCGTTGATCCTGGGCAAAAAGCGATATCATCCAATACGCCTTCACCTCGGTCTTCAATTTGAAACACCACTACTCCGTCTTTTTCAAACAGAGCTATTCCAATAAAATCCGGGCTGGCATCTGCCGAGTTATCAAGCAGGTTAATCATGGCCATCATTAATGCCTGATCTGCTTCTATACGGCAGTGTGGACTCGCATCAAAGTTAAATCGAACCGGTATTTCCGGTCTTAGCAATGCCCACTCATCCAGTAGTTCAACAACAAAGTCTCTGGCCGTTTTTATTTCTACAAACTGGTTTTGGCTGGCCTGAACAATTTTTGCTAGACGATTTTCACACAACCTCAACTGATTACGCAGTAAAGCAATGTCTTCACCCTGAGGGCTGTCCGCCTCATAATCCTTCGACATCTCCCCCAAAAGGATACTCATGGTCGACAAAGGAGTCGCCAATTCATGAGCAGCACCTGCGGCGGTTGTTGCAACGGCCAGTATTCTTTCATCCCTAAGCCGTTTTTCTCTACCAACAACAATCTCGGCTCTATGAGAACGTATGGCCTCTGCCATCCCTGCGACAACCCCTGTAACCAGACAAGCACTGATACTGAACGTCAGCCACATACCTCCTAGGTGCAGTACAACCATTGGCTGCATCACACCGTGAGCAGAATGTGTGGAAATCAAGGGCTGATACCATTTCTGCAGCAGGGTATAGCAGATAATAGCCAGTGTAGTGATCAACCACCTCTGCCTTACCGGCAATAATGCAGCACTGATAGTCACAGTAACCAAATAGGAGAAAATAAATGGATTTGTATAACCACCACTCCAGTACAAAAACAGTGACTGCAAGAACACATCGGCCAGTAATTGTTTGAAAAGATTAGTGTGAGTTAGGCCGGATAGGTACCGCTGGTAGAAGTGTGTATAAACAATGAGCAAACCAGTGATCGCTGCAATAATAGACAATACATTCCAGTTAACCTGAATCACCGAAAACCAGGTAGCCATGGCTAATCCGATTAATTCCATCAATAGAATCGTTAATCGAATGGCGTTAAGGCGGCGCAGGTTTTTTTGTTCGACCGTTCTCTCTGTCATGATCAACATCCCTGAGAAACTATTCAGAAGAGCTATTCAGAAGAGCTATCCAGAAGAGCTATCCAGAAGAGCTATCCAGAAAAACCGTTCTGAATTATGAATCAGTGAGACAGAAAATAAAACTGTATTCGGGATAGGTAAAACTGACAGAGCCTCTGCATTGAAGCACTGTCAGTCAAAAAATATTTATGCTTTTTTAACGACTGAACACTTCAGATAAACCTGCCCAACACCATCGATTTTACAAGAAATATCGTGACCGTTTACCGGATCATCCAGCAGACGGATTTTCTTCACTTTGGTTCCAGATTTGATGGTACTACCAGCTGCTTTCAGGTCTTTAACAACCGTCACTGCGTCACCATCCACCAGTGTATTACCATTGACATCAGAAAAACCTGCATCGGCTTCTTCCTGCGCCTTTTCTTCCAGAGTCCACTCATGAAAGCACTCTGGGCAAGTCCAGAGTTGGCCATCAGTATAACCATAAGGCGAACTGCATTTTGGGCACTGCTGTTGTGAATCATCAGACATGATCATTCCTCAAGATTGATAGATTAACGCCCCAGAAAAACAGAGAATTTTTAAACCGTCAGAGGCTATTGAAAATAGTGAAAGTGCTGAACTGGCATCAAAAAATCAAACGATACGCTTAAGCTGTTTGACAGAGACTGAGGGAAGGGATTTTAAAAGCAGCTTCAACTAAGAAGCTACTTTTTCTATTCTGCTCAGATCAGTGGTCGTGACCACCAGGTCCATGAACATGACCGTGATCCAGTTCTTCAGCAGAAGGCTCACGCACTTCAACCACTTCAACGGCAAAATGCAGATCTTCACCAGCCAGCTCATGATTGGCGTCAATGATAACGTCGTCACCATCAATTGCGGTAACGGTTACTACACGTGGGCCAATAGCAGTATCAGCATGGAACTGCAGACCCACTTCTACTTCATGATCACCAAACTGGCTGTTTGGTACTGGTTGTACCAGACTTTCGTCATACTCGCCGTATGCTTCTGCAGCTTCTACAGAGACTTCCAGTTTGTCACCAGCCGCTTTGCCTTCCAGGGCACTCTCCAGGCCAGCAACGATATTGCCAGCACCGTGCAGGTAAGCCAGAGGCTCTTGCCCTTCGGAGCTATCCAGTACTTCACCACCTTCATTTTTGAGAGTGTAATGGATCAAAGCGACTTTTTTGTCAGTAATTTTCATTTCGTTTGAAAATCTCTGGAATGAATGAAGTTACAGGATAACTGCACCGCTGAAAAACTGACAGAATTTTATCCAATTCCCCGAAACGGATTAGGCCTTGGTATCAGCTCTCCCATACACTGATTCACAGAAAATAATATCAACAGGATTTTAATCATGTCAGTCGGACTGGACAGCACACTTAGTTTGACGAATACGGTCACCTTGAAGAACCGTTTCTTTAAATCAGCCATGAGCGAACAATTGGCTGATGATGATCACAATCCCACTGAATCCCTGTTCACGCTCTATGAAACCTGGGCAAAAGGTGGCGCCGGTATTTGTGTCACAGGAAACGTGATGGTCGATCGTTCCGCAATTGCTGAACCAAAAAACGCAGTGCTTGATGAACAGAGTGATCTGGATAAATATCGTCGGTGGGCCAAACGAGGTACCAAAAACAACACTCAACTCTGGGCTCAGCTTAATCATCCCGGAAAACAGGTTCCTTCCTTTATAAGCAGTGAACCCGTGGCTCCTTCAGCCATTCCATTTGGGGGTGATCTGGGCAAAGGTTTTAAAACACCCAAAGCGATGACTGAATTTGACATCCTGAAGGTCATTCAAGCCTTTGCTACTTCCGCCCGACTGGCTAAAGAATGTGGATTCCAGGGCGTTCAAATCCATTCTGCCCACGGTTATCTGGTCAATCAGTTTCTCTCTCCCCGTCATAATCATCGTGATGATCAATGGGGAGGCAATGAAGAAAACCGTCGTCGTTTTGTTCTGGAAGTTTACAAAGCCATCAGGGAAACAGTAGGCGACAGCTTCCCTATTGGAATTAAACTGAATTCAGCTGACTTCCTAAAAGATGGTTTCTCTGAAGAAGATTCCATGGCAGTAGTCAAAGCCTTGTCAGAGGCAGGTATTAATCTCATAGAGGTTTCCGGTGGTACCTATGAAGCCCCAGCCATGATGGGAGCTAATATAAAGAAAAGCACTAAAAAGCGTGAGGCCTACTTTCTGGAGTACGCAGAAAAAGTAAGACAGATTACGGATACACCTTTGGTGGTCACAGGTGGTTTTCGCTCTTCAAAAGCAATGAGCTCTGCTTTAACAGAAGGAGCGACAGACCTTATCGGTATTGCCCGACCGATGGCGGTTGAACCATCCCTGCCTGAGAAAGCGATCAACGACCCGGACTATAAAATCACGGTTAAGATACGTTCAACAGGGTCTGCCCTGTTGGATCAGATCGCGATGCTGGAACTGAACTGGTACGAAGCCCAGTTGGCCCGAATGGGAAAAGGCAAACAACCTAAAGTGAATTTATCTGGCTGGGGTGTATTCTTTCATACCCTTGGCAGCGTCGGTCGATTCGCATTCAAAAAGAGAAGAGCCTGACTCTCGTCAGTATCACGGCAATAGGGGCATGACTTCATCCAACGGAATTGCTAATGTTTGCTAAATAATTATCTGCCTAGGCAGTATCTCAAAGCTCAGCACTGCGATTCTGGAAGGAGTCACTCTTTTGACTGCAAGTTCGACCATAAATCGATGTTCCTGGTGTACTGATGATCCACTCTACATTCAATATCATGATGAAGAGTGGGGCGTTCCTTGTCACGATGACCAGAAGCTGTTTGAGTTCCTGATTCTCGAAGGTGCTCAGGCGGGTCTGAGCTGGATCACTATCCTTAAAAGACGAGAAGGTTTTCGTAAAGCCTTTGCTCAGTTTGTCGTAAAGGAAGTGGCCAAATTTTCTGACGATGACATCGAGCGGCTTCTTCAGGACGAAGGCATTATTCGCAACCGTTTAAAAGTCAGCAGTGCCATCACCAACGCCAGAGCCTTTATAAAGGTGCAAAAAGAATTCGGTAGTTTTGATGAATACATCTGGTCTTTTGTGGGGGATGAACCCATTAGAAACCAATGGCAAAGTATGTCCGACGTTCCGGTGACAACACCCGAGTCCGATGCCATGAGTAAGGATTTAAAGAAACGTGGGTTCAAGTTCGTAGGCAGTACGATTTGTTATGCCTATATGCAAGCCATGGGAATGGTTGATGATCACCTGGTCAGTTGTCTCTCTTATCAATCGTGACCTGCTTTCCAAGTACTAATAATATCAATTCTGCCAACGGGCTTTCAGCTTTTACTTCAAGCATCATCGGTGTTGTTTGAAGTGAAAACTGCTTTGCTCCAGCCATCACTGAATCGAAAAAAATACTACCTATCACTGCCTACAGAATTATTTGTTTAAAACCACCTAAATCTATCACCTATAAAAATATAGAAATATAAGTTAATTTTTTATCTGAAATTCTGCTAGAAAAACATGAACAGGATTATTTATTTGTATCTATATTGCCTTTTCAATATGAATTTATAATAAGCATTTATTATCGGATTTAAACCGAAGATTCTTCTCAAGCTACGTATTAAAACAATAACAAGAAGATTCAGTGTTCATCTGCTTATTGGTTCATACACCAGCAAAAAAAAAGCCTAACGATAAAACATAAAACTGAAACAGGTGGAAGTATGCGCTGTTTTTCTCAAGTATTTATATCAGGTTCGACATTTTTCTCTCTTGTACTCACGTTCATCACGAATGTTCACGCAGCGACAGTGCCTCCCAGTACTACCACTGAACCGCCACCAACAGGTGCCGCTCTCTGTGCAACATTCACCACTGGAACGCCGGATAGACAAACTTGTGATGACTACATCAAGGACTATCATACTAGTGTCGTTAAAGTTACGAATACCAGTCTCGAGAGCATCATCACCACCACGACTACTGACACATTATTTATTCTTGATAGCGGCAGTAATTCTGATCGACCCGTTACTTACACTGCACCTTTGAGTACAGTAAACATAGGCGACGATTACTTTTACCTTCCAGCCGGTTCCGGGATCGTCGGCAATAGCACAACCAACCCTCCGATTCTAAGGCCACATAGAGACATTTCCAGCAGCGACATGTTCTATGTTCATGACTCATTCCTTAATACGCCGGGCACCACTTCAAACAATAAGCATGTTTTAGCCAATCTGATACTGGATCCAGAGCAACACATGTCAATCACTGGCATTCTGGATACGACATTTGGAACTGAGCTCCAGTTGGAGAACGTCGAATTCAGAAAACGATTTATCTCAGGTAGAGGATTTCAAAGAGGAATCCGCATTGAATGCGATGATCAGGAACCTTTGGCTATGGGAGAAACCTCAACATTCAACGTGAGCCTGAACAAGATACGGTTCAATATGCTGATTGCCGGTGCGGTACCCACCGCCGCCACAGATTTCGCTCAAGCTATCGAATCTAACTGTTCAGCTGAAAATCGATCTACTCGGCTCAGTATTAAAAACACCACATTCATGATCGATGACAACAGGGTCACAGCACTGTCTCATAACGGCCATATTTCCATACAGCCAGGCAGTGTCTGTAATCGCATTGAGCTACAAGCCATTCCCCAGCATCTGACGGGTTTGGACAATTTCCTTTCCTATCAATCTCAGTCTATTTCATCACCCGGAGTATCTGGCGTAATAGGATTTAGAGAAGCCACTCAGGACTCAGGTTGGGGGTCTCAACTGAACAGTATGGGAGTGTTTACAAACTCGTTCTTTTCGCAGTCTGCCAGTGCTTGGCAGGCAGCACCTTATAACATTCCAGCATCAGATATTATCTGCTCTGATCCATTTCCAACCGATGCACCAACAACACAAGCAACGACTGAATTATTAACAACACTGGCAACAACACTGGCAACAACACTGCCAACAACACTGCCAACAACACTGCCAACAACACTGCCAACAACACTGCCAACAACACTGCCAACAACTATACCACCAGTAACACAATCACCAACTACTGCTGAGCCTCCAACAACGCCTGCCTGTGGCCAGGAACCCCTGAACCCAACACCTGATCCCACCCTCGAGAGAGCCTGCGATGAACTGAAAAATCTTCATGACCAGATTACATGCGCCAATTTTGCCCGCGATAATGATGCAACCGGTAAGTCTTTATTCAACAAAGCTTATTTCGCAACGACTGAAAGCCAGCTTCGTTGCCTAATCGAGAGGGAGGTTGAGGGAGGGCAGATCATCGTCATAAGGAATGATATTGAACTGTCAAGCACCTTGACCCCTAAAGGGCGGGTAGCACTGATCGGCTATCACGCTTCAAAACCCACTATCAATGCCAGTTTTCCCGGCAATATGGTTCGTTTGTGCCAAGGAGATCTGCAAGTCGGCGATGAGGACTGCTCCCCCAGTGATTCAACTCCTGGTTTCTATAGCACCTCAATCAATTGGACGTCGTCCGTTACGTCTTCTCTGAACAGTGAGATGATTCATAAAGAGAACAGTTATGATGGTCCTGTCCGCATTACCGGTTCTACATTTGATCACTCCAGGTTTGTGTTTGTGAATTCAAATGCTTATCTGAAATTTAACAACCTAATGCAAGAAGTCTTTATCAAAGACAACACGTTTGATGGTGATGAAGTACTTCAAGAGGTTATTTCAGCGTCATGTCAGGAAGACTTTTCCAGCACAGTTGATGACATGAATGAATGCAAAGGACAACAACGGTTGACCATCGCTGACAATCGATTTTCAAACGGCAGTGGCGATGCACCTAACATTCCTGGAGCACCCCCTATTAGTGATACCGCAATACGATTACAAAACATTCCCGTAATCACTATCTCAGGTAACCGGTTTAGCGGTGTTTCAACGGCTGGCAATATGAAATTCAGCTTTAATCAGGATACCTCTGAACAATATAATCCTGACTACATTCTGGATTACACCATTGCCAATAACACTAACTCCGGCTCGAAGGATTGCAGTAATCGAACCATGGAATTCTCTGCTTTCACTACTGGAACAGAGTCCGTTCTTGTTCCGGTCGCAGGAAATGTTCAGATAGAGGAAAATAGCTGCTTCCAGGTGGACCGCCTTTATGGCTTTGAGCCGGAGAACAAATGCCTGAACTTTTCAGTATTATCTGCTGGACAGTGTCAGGATGAGCTAATGCCCTGCGACTTCAACACCACGAGCCCTACTGATAGTGAAATAACTGATGCCACAGTGGGCTTGAACACAACCTCACCCGCATCGCCTTATGACGATTATAAATGCCCCATTCTGCCGACTCTGCTCACAACAACAAGAGCTCCAGATACTGAGACGCTTTATGGTGGTCTATCTCTAGAACACTGGGGTGGAATTGCAGGTGGTGTTGCTGTTGGATTTAGTCTTGCTTACGCAATTCCAGCAGGAGTTTCCTTAGCATTTGCTGTAGCCGGAAATCGTGGCGCTCAGCTCTTTTTGAATTGCTGGACCTGCTCTATAAGCGGACGTTGCAGCTGCCTGAATCCAAATTCAGTGAGTATTCATGGTAACAAAGGCATTGAAAAGTTTAGAATAGATACTGCAATTAATTTCGATAATCCAACCTTTAATGACAGTCCAAAGAACTAATCAGTAAAAATAACTGAGTTTCATATGTTTAAAAAGAGTGGTTTTTCTACTCTTTTTAAACATTACTTTTTTATCGATTAAAGTCCTACCTAAGCTTCTTCAGCATAATATGGTTTATACCAAAATTTCAGCGACCACTCCCAAGTCGAATAATAAACAAGAGTCAGAAGAAACGTATTCGGTCACTTACTTTCCCTACCAATCTTAATGAATGTGTCGACTGAAGAAAAAAGGTTCATCCGTCGACAGAACGAGAATCATTAGACTTTTTTTCCGTGTATCCATTTAGGGTAATGTAACTACTCATTTTGATTATGATATTGTTCCGCTTTGGGGAGTTCTGCGTCATTTATACTGACGCAATCATGGTTATACCCCATCTACTCATACTCTTTTTTAGGGAAAAAAAAGAGATGACTCAACAGCGGTGCATAGAGCGAATAATTACAGTGTTTAAAATGAAATCTTCCCATAATTTTTTCCGACTTTTTTCAACATTACTCGTTAGCAGTCTTCTGTTATTTTCCGGCCAAAGCGTGGCAGCTCTTAACAATGCTGAGGCAATTAATATATCCGGTTTGCAGCGAATGCTGTCTCAGCGTATTGCCAAAAGTTATCTGATGATTGGTGCCACTGTGAATATCGAGCAAGCTCAAGAGCAGCTGGACAGCAGTATGGGTCAATTTGAAAGCAATTTTAATGAGCTCTCTGATTACGCTCCTACTCCAGCTATCAATGCGCGGCTTGATGCTGTTGAGAAAGTCTGGGGGGAGTACCGATTACTGGCAATACAGGTTCCTTCCAAAACTAATGCACCTCTGGTTGTCAGTAAATCTCTGGAAGTATTTAATGTCAGTAACGCGCTTGTTGCTGAAATAGAGAAGCACTCAGCCATTCACTCTGCCCGTCTGGTCAATATTTCTGGCCGTCAGCGAGCATTGAGCCAAAGAATCGCCATGTATTACCAGGCGCTGTCATGGGGAATTAAGGGAACCGATTACTCCAAAGGGTTTGACGATGCCATCAACCTGTTTGAAGAATCACTGAATGAACTTAATAAGTATTCAGAGAATACTTCGGAAATAAAACGGCTTTTGAGCAAAATAAACGCACAGTGGAATTTTTCTAAGTCCGGATTTGTGCAGTATAAAAACGGCCGTTTTATGCCAACAGTTATCTCTGTAACAACAGAATCTATTTTGACGAAAATGCAGGAACTGACCAAGAAGTACGAAGTTTTGATGACTTCATAAGACCATCACTTCATTCCTTACCTGTTTATTCGTTGGTTAGCGAGAAGAAAGCCAGTGGTCTTCTTCTCGCCAGTAACCGGTACTAGCCCTCAATACCAGTAATCAACCATGGCGCATCGCCCTGGCTCAAGTCACGCTGTAGATGCCAGATATCAGTGATATCTTCTTCCACACCTTCTTCGGTATCACGGTACTTGCCGGTAAAACGGATACTGATTTCGGCAACTTGTCCGTTATGATCAGCACGACCCAGCTCGGCATCAACAAACATTACTTCAGTGTGCTGTTTGCCTGACAGTGTCGCTCTTTCAGTTTCCAGTTCAGAAAACAGTTCCGGAGTCACATACTCACGAATCGTCTCCAGATCACCACTGTTCCAGGCTTCCTGCAGAGTACGGTAATGATCACGGGCACCGTTCATAAAACCGTTCATATCAAAACCGACTGGCAGATTCATAGGTACATCGCTGGCACCAAAACCTGCTGGCTGAGCGCTGGATTGTACCGCATCAAAACCTATGTCCTGACGCTGTTGAATTGAATCATTCTGTTGGCCAAAAACCTGCTGCATAGGATTCTTCTGGTGACCATGTCCTGCCACTGGCCCATGAGCTGCAGCCATCGCTTTTTTCTGGGCCATGCTCTTGAACACTTTGAATAGAATAAAGGCCAGCCCTGCCATCAGCAGTATGTCCATTATCTGTAGACCTTCAAAGGCTCCACCACCCAACAGCGATGCAAGCAAACCACCAACCAGAAGACCACCCAGCAATCCGCCCAACAAGCCTTTCTTGCTGGAACCAGGGTTAGCAGCCTGTTGCTTACCAGCCTGTTGACCGCTTAAGGGAGCTGCCGCTGGTTGTTTAGGCGCTGTTTTGAAGGACTTACCGAAACTCTTGCCACCACCAAACTTCTTGGCTTCCGCCATAGAGGGGTTAAAGGCAAAACTGAAAGCCATAAAAATGGCCAACAGAGAAGCAAAACGCTTAATCATAGGTCAGTCAGACTCTTTATAATAAGAATCTTTATCCTATGGGCATGACAGGAGATTTCAAGTAATCCTTTCAAGAATTTACCTAAAGTTTCAAATAAGTAATATGGACTGAATCAATCAATCAGATGCCATTCAGGGTTCAAGTCTCGATAACTCTGGCAGCTGAAAACAGCATTAAAAGAGATTAAACTTTTTTAGCAATCTCCGCAGTTTTCGCTCTAGTAAGAGCAATCAGATCATTGGGTGCCAGTTCTATTTCCAAACCTCTCCTGCCCGCACTGACATGCATAACGTCTAGTTCTAGGGCTGACTGATCAACCACTGTCTGCAACGCTTTTTTCTGCCCCATTGGGCTGATGCCACCAGGAATGTATCCAGAGCTTTTTGCCGCTTCCTGCTGATCAGCCATTGCTGCTTTTCTGACGCCACAGGCTGACGCCATGGCTTTGAGATTCAATTGTCCTGCAACAGGCACTACCGCAACCGCTAGTTTTCCGGTGTCCAGTTTTACAACTAACGTCTTATAAACATGAGCAGGGTTTAAGCCCAGTTTTTCAGCCGCCTCTTCGCCGTAGGAGCTCGCAGAAGGGTCGTGTTTATATTGATGGGTTTGAAATCGAATACCGGAACGCTTTGCCAGATTAATAGCGGGTGTCATAACGTTTATCCATAACCGTTGAGTAGCGAGTACTTTTACCCATACAAAAGCTTACCAATCCTTGAGCTTGCCACGCATAGACTTGGTTTTACCCTTTTGAGTCTTTTTATCCGTTCCCTTTCTTTGAGAGGAGCGGGTTGGCTTTGTCGGCCTGCGACTCTTTTCAACCTTGACCGCTTCTTTGATAAACTCAGCAAGTCTTTCCAGAGCATTCTCCCTGTTCTTCAACTGGGTACGAAAACTCTGAGCCTTGATGATGATGATTCCACTGGCAGAAATTCTGTAATCTTTCAAAGCCAACAGCTTTTCTTTATAGAATTCCGGCAGGGACGAGGCTCTGATATCAAACCTCAGATGAACGGCTGAAGAGACTTTATTAACATTCTGCCCTCCCGAACCTTGAGCCCTGATAAAACTGAATTCAATTTCATCATCGGAAATAAAAACCGCGCTGGATATCTGCAGCATCGCACCCTGCTTATTCTCAAATCTATTAACTTACTTGTCCTGCACCAGAATCCATGGGCGCACAACGATTGCCCACAGTTCAGCACTGTTCTCAGACCAACTTTTGGCTTGATCATCAGCAACCTGACTCAATTTTTCACTATTCAACCAGCCTTCTATGGCCGATTTGTCATCAATTGACATACAGTGAGCCACCTCAACGATATCCAGATCATCTGATACGGTCAGCAATGTCCCTCCGGCGAAAAAACGCTCCAGCTCATTCCAGGACATTCGTGCTGTTTCAAGGTTCAGCTTAGCTCTATTTAATGTTTCTTCAGATACAGTATCGGTCATAAAATGTCTGTTTTTGATGGCCTGTTTCGGTCAAGGAGATTACCACAAAGTCCTGTTTCCAATGTACAGAAACTGCCGTATCAGATAGCCGGTTGAAACTCTCTATTGGAAAAACAGTCAATATTTACCTATTACTTCATATTGATAAGTTTCCGGGGTGAATTGCGATGTCGAAAAAAACACTGCCTTCAGTACAGCTAATTGCCCTGATTCTTGGTTCTTTTCTGCTGCTTGCTTCCAGTTTCACTGCCGTTCTCAATCTTCCCGTGCAACTAGCGCTATTCTTAGGCTGGTTTCTAGTGATCGGCGTAGGCATGTACCTTGGTCACAGTTACAAGGATCTTGAACACTCTGCCGCCCGTGGCATTTTTGAAGGCACACCGGCCATTCTGATTCTTTTATCTGTTGGTATTCTCACTGGGACCTGGGTGACCGGTGGAATAGTGCCCACCATCATTTACTATGGTCTCAATACTATCAGTCCTGAACTGTTTCTTCCTGCCTCCATGTTGATTTGTTCTTTAACGGCATTGGCTACAGGCACTTCTTGGGGAGCTGCGGGTACAGCCGGTATTGCCATGATGGGAATAGGTCAGGGAATGGGCATTCCTGCTCCGGTTACTGCCGGCGCTGTGCTATCCGGCGTTTACTTTGGCGATAAGCTCTCGCCTCTCTCCGATAGCGTTATTCTCGCTGCCGGCATGTCCGGTGTCAGTGTTTCCACCCACATCATTCGTATGTTGCCTATCAGCCTGAGCAGTTACCTGATCACCCTTGTTCTATTTTCCGTGACGGGCCTGAGCTACAGCAACAATGTCGACCTGCAGCAGGTTGAAAGTATATCCAGAGCGATCGCCAGTCACTTTCACATTACCTGGCTCTCTTTGATCCCTCCTCTGGTTGTTATCGCCCTGCTGTCTCGAAGCAAGCCTGCTTTTCCAGTGATTACACTGGGCGCTTTTCTTGGCCCTGTCTGGGCCGTTGCGCTTCAGGGTGTTGATCCGGTCAGCGCTTTGAGAAGTGCCTGGGAGCCAGAAGCTATCAGTACCAACATAACGATTCTTGACCAGTTATTAAATAACGGAGGAATGGAGAGTATGTTGGGTTCACTGGCTGTTATCGTTCTGGGACTGGGTTTCGGCAGTCTTCTTGAAGCTGTTGGTGTAATCACAGTTATTGCAGAGAAAATGTCCCGTCTGATCAAGGGTGAAACCAGTCTGACCAGTTACACTATTCTTACGGGTTTTATGGCCAATCTCCTGGGCAGTGCCATGTACGTATCCCTGATTATGACCCCCAAGCTTTTGACCAAAACTTATGACCGTCTGAATGCAGACCGTCATCTATTGTCCCGCAACAGTGAATTCGGTGGCACATTGACATCGGCCATGGTGCCCTGGAGCGATAACGGTATTTTCATGGCTGGCGTGCTCGGTGTTTCCACCTTTGAGTATGTTCCGTATATGTGGCTCTCATTCTCCTGTATTGGTTTGGCTATTCTGTTCTCCTATTTTGCACCGTCAACACGGTTTGATCTGATTAAAAAAGATCAAACACTAGAAACAGATATCTGAATGCAAAAAAGGCAACTGAAGATAATCTCCAGTTGCCTTTTTTATACAATGCGTTAGACGTCAGCTCATCATTAAACTGGAAGTCTATTCACACTCTTATGGCTGTTGACGAGTAGCAGTCACAACCAGTTCACGAATACAAACGCCTTGTGGCTGGTTGTAAACGAAAGAGATGCTGTTAGCGATATCGTTTGCAACGATGGCACCGCCCATGGAACCTTTCCAGTCTTCGTAGCCGTTAACAATATCGTTAGAAGTGGTGTGGCCCAGCAGTTCAGTTTCTACAGCGCCTGGAGCAACGGTAATTACACGAACATTGTCATTTGCAACTTCTTCACGCAGAGTTTCGGACAAACCATGTACAGCAAATTTAGTACCACAGTAACCAACGTGGTTACCGAAGCTTTTTTTGCCAGCAACAGAACTGATGTTGATGATAGTGCCGCCCTTACGAGCCTGCATGTTAGCAATAACAGCGCTGATGCCGTTCAGAACACCTTTGATGTTGACATCAATCATTGTGTCCCACTCAGCAGGATCCTGAGCATTAGCAAAGCCCAGCAGCATAACACCAGCGTTGTTTACCAGCAGATCGGTTTCACCGTAAACAGCTTCAGCTTCACGAACAGCCGCCTGAATCGCAGCACGATCAGTTACGTCAACCTTACGACACATGGCGTTAGGCAGATCCAATGCTTCCAGACGTTCAACACGACGTGCTAGCAGCAACAGGGAGTGTCCCTGTTCACTGAATTGTCTAGCAACCGCTTCACCAATACCGGAACTCGCGCCTGTGATAACAACCAATGGTTTAGTCATGATAATTTCCTGTATGCTCTGGGACCTGAGAGCCCGTGTATATAGAGCTCTCTTTAAACGTGGCGCTACTTTAACCAAATATGGAGCATCACAGGAAATACCTTTTTATTAAGTTATCCATAACTTTTTATTATCTTTGGAGATTCATGGATATTCGGCTCCTCAAGCAGTTCGTAGCCGTCTACGAAGAGCAGAGCATTTCCCGGGCGGCAGAACGCAACTTTGTATCCCAACCAGCCTTGTCCAATGCCATACGGCATCTGGAAGATGAGCTGGATTGTTTGCTGTTCAATCGAAGTAAGAAAGGCGTTATTCCCACACGGGAAGCAGAGCAGCTCTACCCTATGGCTGTTCGTATGATTGGTGAGCTGAACAAGATTCCGAATCTTTTAAAAGAACAGCAAACCAGACAAACCCTGACCCTTTCAATCATGCCGGAAGTGCCTCATCAGTATGTCGCTGACTTTCTTAAGAGCTGTGAGAAGGTATTGGATGGGGATCAATTGGTCTTGCAACATCTGCACAAGAAAGGTGATGCGCGACTGATTCTGAATAATATGAAAAACGATGATGAACTTTTCCGTCCTGTCTGGAAGGAAGAGTACGTCTTCTGTGTTCATCAGGATCACCCACTCGCGGCAAAGAAACAAATTGAGCTGGAAGATCTGGATAAGCAGGCATTCATTATCTGCCCTCCTTGCGAAGCTCATACAAGAACGCTTGGACTGCTCAGCCAGCAAGGGCTAACAGTGGATATTATCGCCAGTGTTGATAGTAAGGATCAGGTAGCCATGCTTTTACTGGCCAATATGGGCGTTTCTTTCCTGCCGGTTGGTATGGCAACACAGTGGCCATCACTGAAAATAAAGCCTTATACCGGCCCCACGGATTACCGTCAGGTCGGGTTGGCCTGGTCCAGTAACAGGTCTATAGCACCACTTCTGAAAAAGCTGCTGGATCACCTACCTTGATTTAATCATGTGTGTTGCCAATAGAGCTCGGCACACATTCTTTATTGATCATGAGCACGATCAATAGTCATAATTACAGCCTTGGAAATTTGATAATTATAAACCGTGACTGATCAACTGCCGATTCTCTACTCTTTTCGACGCTGCCCTTATGCAATGAGGGCTCGTCTTGCTCTTACTTACGCTGAAATCGCACTGGATCATCGGGAAATCATTTTAAAGAACAAACCGTCTGCCATGCTGGAAGCATCACCAAAAGGCACTGTCCCGGTACTGGTCTTGGAGAATGGCTCTATTCTTGATGAAAGTCTGGACATTATGCTCTGGGCTTTGAACCAGAATGATCCCGATGGCTGGCTGCCATCAAGCATCACCGATGAAATCATGTCATTGATCAATGAAAATGATCAGGTGTTCAAAAAGCATCTGGATCATTACAAGTACGCCGATCGTTTTCCAGAACATCCTCAAAGTTTCTACCGAGAGCAGGGTGGAATCTTTCTGAGTCAGCTGGATCACGTTTTAGCGTCTCAGCTATTCCTGATGGGAGATAAACCTACCTTGGCTGATATGGCCATAGCCCCTTTCATTCGCCAGTTTGCCCATGTTGACCGAGATTGGTTCTACAAATCCGAGTATCATCAGCTGCAGCATTGGCTGACACAGTTTCTAGAATCAGAGATTTTTTTTAAAATCATGAAAAAATGGCCATTATGGCAAGCCTAAAAGCCTGTAGATAACCACAATAGGCAAGCCATACCGGATACAGATATAATTCAGCAACTATTGCCCATTTCAGTACTCTAAACCCCCTCAAGGAGTAGCGTGGGCATGACAAGTTTTATATTTATTCCTTTTAAGTCTTTTAAAAACATTCAACTGTACTTTTCAGGCATATATACTTGACCCGTTTTATCAGGTATTAACCGGACGCTTATCGATACTGAAGATCTTAATCGGACTCAGGCAGTCGACTTATTATGCAAACGGAGTATGTAGATAGTTTGCTGTCTCATGCACTATCTCCATGCACGAGCCGGATAAAAATCAGGGCGTATTAATGTCTGGTGAAACAGACAATTATTAGCAGGCCGGTAGTTGAGCAACAGCTATAACGCCCAAAGAACACTCCAGGTGACGAGTAGCAATGGAACAGATGAGCGAACTTGTACTGATTATGGTCAGTGCCATTCTGGTCAATAACTTTGTACTGGTACAGTTTCTCGGTCTCTGTCCGTTCATGGGCGTGTCCAACAAACTGGAATCAGCCATGGGCATGTCTCTGGCCACCACCTTTGTTCTGACTCTGGCCTCTATCTGCAGTTATCTGACGTATACCTACCTGCTGGTTCCTATGGGACTAGAGTTCCTCAAAACCATCTCCTTTATTCTGGTGATTGCCGTTGTTGTGCAGTTTACCGAGATGGTCGTTCGTAAAGTCAGCCCGCTTCTTCATCGTGTTCTGGGTGTTTTTCTACCACTGATTACCAGTAACTGTGCAGTGTTAGGTGTTGCCCTGCTGAACAGTAACCGTCTTAACAGTTCTTTGGTGGACTCCGCGACTTACGGCTTCGGTGCCGCCATCGGTTTTTCTCTGGTGCTGATACTTTTTTCAGCCATGCGTGAGCGTATTGCCGTTGCTGATGTACCTGTACCGTTTCGTGGTGCAGCTATTGGCATGATCAGTGCTGGCCTGATGTCTCTGGCCTTTATGGGCTTCACCGGCCTGATCAAATTATAAGGGAGAGTGTTCTAAGAGTATGGAAATCTTTCTTTACGCCATTGCCGCACTGCTTGCTCTGGCCCTTGTTTTTGGTGCCATTCTTGGCTTTGCCAGTATCCGCTTCAAAGTAGAAGGCAACCCGATTGTTGATCAGGTCAACGAATTGCTGCCGCAGACCCAGTGTGGTCAGTGTGGCTTTCCGGGTTGTCGCCCTTACGCCGAAGCCATTGCCAACGGCGAACCTATCAACCGCTGCCCTCCTGGCGGTCAGACCACCATTAATGCTCTGGCAGATCTTCTCGATGTAGAAGCTGAACCTCTAGATGCCGAGAACGGTATCGAGAAGCCAACCATGATCGCCTATATCCGTGAGGATGACTGCATCGGCTGCACCAAGTGCATACAAGCCTGTCCTGTGGATGCCATTTTGGGTGCGGCCAAACAGATGCACACTGTCATGACTGATGAATGCACGGGTTGTGACTTATGTGTTGAGCCCTGCCCGGTTGACTGTATTGATATGATTGCTATTGACGTAACCACCAGAACGTGGAGTTGGGAACTGCCTTCCAAGCCATCACAAGGCAACCTGATTGCAACGGATTTACGTGGGGAGGAAGCCGCATGAACCTTCCCTTAAAAGATATTACTGAAACGACACAACAGGTTACCCATAAGGTGTGGCCTCTGACCGGCGGCGTTCATCCGGAAGAGAATAAACATCAATCTACCGGCAAACCTATCTCAAAAGCGGCGATCCCTGAACGGCTGATATTACCCTTATCTCAGCATGCAGGTGCTCCCGCCGAGCCCATTGTTGCAATAGGCGACAAGGTTCTTAAAGGCCAGATGATTGCCAAAGCGGTGGGATTTGTCAGTGTCCCTGTTCATGCGCCCACTTCCGGCATCGTGACAGCCATTGATGTCCATTCGATTCCTCACCCTTCTGGAATGAGTGATACCTGTATCACCATTGAGACTGATGGCAAGGATGAATGGTGCGAACTGAAACCCATCGAAAATCATCTTTCTGTAGAACCTTCCATACTGGTTGAACACGTACGACAGAGTGGTATTGCTGGCATGGGTGGCGCGGGCTTTCCAACAGCAGTAAAACTCTCTCCTCGTAGTGCCATCGATACTCTGATCCTCAACGGTACCGAGTGTGAACCCTATATTACCGCTGACGATATGCTGATGAGAGAAAGGGCTGATCAAATTGTTTCCGGTGCAAGCATCCTTATGCACCTTCTGAAGGCCAAGCAGTGCTTAATTGGCATCGAAGATAATAAGCCGGAAGCCGTTGCAGCCATGAAGCAAGCCACAGCGAGTAACTCAACCATGAGTGTTGCTGTTTTTCCAACCAAATATCCATCCGGTGGTGAAAAGCAACTGATTCAGATTTTGACCGGACAAGAAGTACCTTCCGGTAAGCTGCCTTCCGATTTAGGCATTGCAATGCAGAACGTAGGCACGGCAGCCGCCGTTCATCAGGCGGTTATTCATGGCAAACCATTAATCTCCCGTGTTACGACTTTGACCGGAGACGCTCTGGGTGACAAAAAGAACCTGGAAGTATTACTGGGCACCTCTGTTGCTGAGCTATTAAAAGAAGCCAATGTTAACGACCGTCAGTTGAACACTCTGGTTATGGGCGGCCCGATGATGGGCTTTACTCTGGATGACCTGACGGTACCTGTCGTGAAAACGACCAACTGCTTGATTGCAGGTAGCATTCAGGAATTTCCTGCTTCCATGCCAGCTCAAGCTTGTATTCGTTGTGGTATGTGTGCAGAAGTCTGCCCGTCATCGTTACTGCCACAACAGCTTTACTGGCACGCCAAAGCCGAAAACCTGGACCAACTCAAACACCATAACCTGTTCGACTGCATTGAATGTGGAGCCTGTTCTTTTGTCTGCCCAAGCAGTATTCCTCTAGTGCAGTATTATCGTGCATCCAAGGGCACTATTCGAATTCAGGAAGCCAAAAACGCCAAAGCCGATCGTTCCAAGGTTCGTTACGAAAGCCGTCAGGCAAGGCTGGAGCAAGACCAAGCCGAGAAAGAAGCCAAACGAAAAGCTAACGCTAAAAAAGCAGCTGTTCTAAAAGCAGCAAGAGAAAGTAAAAGTGACATCGGTTCTGCTGAAGTTGATCCGGTGAAAGCAGCCATTGAAAGAGCCAAAGCGAAAAAATTGGCAGGTGGTACTAGCCAGCCTGTTAAAGCAGTTTTGTCTTCAGAGCAGAAAGAGCTAAAAATTCAGCTATCGGTAGCCAATGCCCAGTCAAAGAAAATTCAGCGTGCACTGGCTCAAGTAGAAGCATCTGGTGAGGGTGACACCACCAAGCTGAAGTCTGATATAGCGATACTGCAGGCACAAGCCGAAAAACTGCAGAAAGAGTTTGACGCAGCAGCAACGGCTTCTCCTGAACCATCCGCTAAACCACCAGCATCAGCAGATCTGAAAAAGCTCAAAGTTGAAAATGCTATGGCCAAGGCTGCTTTAAAGAAGGCCGAACGTGCTCTTGTTAAAGCTCAGGATGAAAATGGAGACACAGTTGAACTTCAGAAAACCGTCGACGAGTGTCGTCAAAAACTGGAGAACCTGACTTCATTACCTGTAACAGGCAAACCAGTAGCTGCAGACAGGACCAAACCCGTTTCCGATGATCAGTTGAAAAAACTGAAGATCGAAAATGCCATGGCAAAAGCAGCTCTAAAGAAAGCTCAGCGTGCTTTGGATGCTGCAGACGGTGACAAAGCAGCTCTGGAAACTGTCGTCGCGGAAGCCGGAGCAAAAGCTGACGCTGCAGCAAAAGAATTGGCTGACCACTTAGCGTAGGTTGGGGTGAACCCAACCTTCAGGCCTTAATCAAGGAATATTTGCTCTGTGAATACAGAGCTTATCAACATCGGTATAGAAGATGGCTCTGGTAAGACAGACATCCCCACATGCTCGCGGTCCCAACAGTACGCAGCAAGTAATGAAACTGGTTCTTCTGGCAGCAATGCCGGGCCTGGCTATGCAGACGATCTTTTTTGGCTGGGGAACCCTGATCAATGTCGTCTGGTGTGTATTGATTGCACTGGCCAGCGAAGCTCTGATCCTGAAAATTCGCAAACGCCCTCTGAGCTTCTACCTTTCAGATGGCACAGCGATGGTCACCGCTTTGCTACTGGCTCTGGCGCTACCGCCATTAGTCCCTTGGTGGCTAACTATGATTGGCGTGTCCTTCGCCATTATCATTGGTAAGCAACTCTATGGAGGGCTGGGCAACAACCCTTTCAACCCCGCAATGCTGGGCTATGTACTGCTGCTGATTTCATTCCCTGCAGAAATGACACAATGGCTGCCACCTTCCGGCATTGAGGGACACCCACCTGTAAATGGCTTTATGGAGGCTCTGAATAGCATCTTTCCGCTGTTCGGACAGGGTGTGAATGTCGACGCTATCAGCATGGCAACACCGCTCGATATAGTTCGTGAAAACAGTTCATTGACCATCAATGAACTCTGGGCGGAAAACCCTGTACTGCAGAGTTTTGGTGGTAAAAGCTGGATCTGGATCAATGTCGCTTATCTTGCGGGCGGCCTATTCCTGCTCTACAGAAGAGTATTTACTTGGCATGCCCCTGTAGGCATGCTCGCTGCTCTATTCATCATGTCCACTCTGTTTTGGGGCGGTACAGGCTCTGCCAGCCATGGATCACCGCTGTTTCATTTGTTCTCCGGTGCCACCATGCTGGGGGCCTTCTTTATCATTACTGACCCTGTCAGCAGTGCAACCAGCGTCCGCGGTCGTCTGATCTTCGGTGGCTGTATTGGTGTACTGGTGTACGTCATTCGAGCCTGGGGTGGTTATCCAGATGGTGTCGCTTTTGCCACACTGTTGATGAATATGGCTGCACCCATGATTGATTATTACACTCAGCCGCGAACCTATGGTCATGACAAGCCCAAGAAGGGCCTGCCAAAAACGGATTGATGTCAGATGAGTAATACACTTGTAAAAAGCATTACCAAAAACAGTCTGACACTGGGCCTGTTCGCAGTTCTAACAGTAGGTTTGATTGCAGCTACTTATGTATCAACCAAAGACAGAATTACGGCTGAAATTCGAGCTTACGAAGCCAAGGTACTGAAAGAAATCCTTCCAAACGCTGAACACGACAACGAGCTATTGGATACTCGGGTCAAACTCGCTCCTAGCAGGCTGCTGGTAACGTCTGAAGAGAAGTACGCCTATATCGGTTTCAAGGATGGCAAACCTGTCGCTGTCATTCTGCCAACCACAGCTCCTGATGGTTATAACGGCCGTATCGACCTTCTTGTCGGTATTTACGAAAATGGTTCACTGGCGGGTGTTCGAGCGACCAGCCACAGGGAAACACCAGGGCTTGGCGACAAGATTGAAACCAAGGTCAGTGACTGGATTCTTGGCTTCAAGGGTAAGTCTCTGGAAAATCCAAACGACAAAGGCTGGGCAGTCAAGAAAGATGGTGGCCAGTTTGACCAGTTTACCGGTGCCACTATTACTCCACGGGCTGTGGTTGCTTCTGTTCACCGTACCCTGAACTATTTTAAAGACAACAAAGATCGTCTGTTTAAAGAAGGCAGGCAGGCTTTGATTACTCACGAAACCGTCACATTTGGAGAAAGTAACAATGGTTGAGAAAACGGCTGAAGAAACAGCTGAACCCATTGCTCCTGCTGGCGAAGCCATTGAAAAGAAGTCTCTCTTTGGTGATCAGTCAGCGGCAAAGATCGCCTGGGATGGTCTCTGGAAGAATAACCCCGCGCTGGTTCAGCTACTGGGTCTCTGTCCACTGCTTGGCGTTTCAAACAGTATCGTAAATGCTTTAGGTCTTGGTATTGCCACCATGCTGGTAGTGATGGGCTCGAATATCGCGGTGTCGCTCATTCGTCATCAGGTAACCGATGCTATTCGCTTACCCGTGTTTGTTATGATTATCGCGTCCTTTACCACCTGTATTGAACTGTTGATGCAGGCTTACACTTACGAGCTGTATAAGATACTGGGTATCTTTATTCCACTGATCGTAACTAACTGCATCATACTGGGCCGTGCCGATGCTTATGCGTCCAAACATCCAGTTCTGCCGGCCGCCTTTGATGGCTTTATGATGGGTTTCGGTTTTGCTCTAATTCTCGTGTTATTGGGATCAATCCGTGAGCTAATAGGTCAAGGAACCTTATTTGCTAGTATGGATCTATTGCTTGGGCCTGTTGCCGAAAACTGGACAATCGTCGTATTTCAGGACTATAAGCAATTCCTGTTCGCCATTCTTCCCCCCGGAGCCTTTGTCTTTATGGGCTTTTTGATCGCGATAAAGAACATCATCGATAAGAAAATAGAAGAGGCTAGAAAAGCCAGAGAGCCTGCTGCACAGGTAGGCAGTAAACGGGTGAGAGTGACCGGAAATATCAGCTGATCTCAAGTCAGCTCTTCAATAAGGGATTTAATGGGGCGTTCTGCCCCATTCTTATATCATTCGGCATCATTCATTTTTCTTCACTGGCGAAGGTATTACCACATACCCCGGCGTATAAAATGCGGTACTGGCCTGATGGTAGAAGTAGGTTTGATCATCCTGCTCTGAGTTTTGAACGTGATAACTAACCTTTAACTTTCCTGATAACTGTTTGACTGCCACCTCACTGCTTTGAGTAATACTGCACACCGATTGAGTCACATAAAATTGCGGACTGTAGCCCGTGTTTTTATGGCGAATATTGACAATAAATTCGACCGGGTTGGTATTCCAATAAACATTCCCTAGAGCGACGAAACCGGTAAGCTGTCTGATATGAATCTGATTAGTATTGAACCTTGAAGGCAGATAAATCTGAGGCCGAGCAGGCAGTTTGCTGGCTTTCTCAGCCAGCTCCGTCGATATTTTTAGCTCTTCCAGCTCAGCCGTATACTCACTCGACTCCAGATATTGGTCAATCACTGTAGGGACTGAATATTCCTCTCTGGTGCAGTACTGCTCACCCGGCTTACAGGTCCGAAACTGGTATTGATTTTGCACCGAGCCATTAATGATCAAGACTCCCAGTATCTCCCAACCTGACAACAGTGAAACCTGTACCGAGCCACAATGGTAGTCAGAAGCTGAATAATATCGGGTAAATTTTTCAGCCGTTTGAGTAACCAATCCGGCAGCAGCCCCTCTCTTGAAGGGAAACTCGGTATCACTGGCCTCAAGGGTTGGAGTAATGACCACAATACTCAAGAAAATCACAGCTGACATAAATTTCATGCTTCCATGCCAAATAGCGTCACAATATTAAAACTATAGTCGCGTTTTAAGATTGCTATTGTCAGGTGCTACTATTCCTTCTTCTTGCCTATTGATTTCGGACAGCGTTGTTTAATGAACAAGGATAAACGAACACAGATCTTCAGCCGCCTCAGAGATCAGAACCCGGAGCCCAAAACCGAGCTCAATTACTCTTCTACTTTTGAGTTATTGATTGCTGTTATTCTGTCAGCTCAAGCCACTGATGTTGGTGTAAACAAGGCAACTGACAAGCTGTATCCTATCGCCAATACGCCACAGGCTATTTATGATTTAGGGGTTGAAGGCCTGAAGCAGTACATCAAAACTATTGGCTTATTTAATGCCAAGGCTGAAAACGTTATCAAAACCTGCTTTATGCTGCTGGAAAAGCATGATGGCGAGGTTCCCAACACACGAGAAGCTCTGGAAGCTTTACCCGGTGTTGGTCGTAAAACCGCCAACGTGGTTTTGAATACCGCCTTCAGACAGCCCGCTATGGCCGTTGACACCCATATATTCAGGGTTTCAAACCGTACCGCCATTGCTTCAGGGAAGAATGTACTGGAAGTGGAAAACAGGTTGGTGAAACTAATACCAAAAGAGTTTCTGCTCGATGCCCATCACTGGCTGATTCTTCATGGTCGATATGTCTGTAAAGCTCGTAAGCCTCAATGTGGCAGCTGTCTGATCGAAGATCTCTGTGAGTTCAACCAGAAGACTTCCTGAGCTGATACAATAGGCTCTTGGCAAAGCTCTCGACACAAAGTTCTCAACACAAAGCTCTCAATACAATAACCAGTACGCTATTTAGTACAAACAATCAGAAGAAGCGGAATGACCTCAAGTACCCTAGAACTCGCTCTGGACCTTCTCAAGCGTCCTTCCGTCACACCTGACGACGAAGGCTGCCAGGAGCTGATGATCAGCCGCTTGGAACCGCTGGGCTTTAAAGTAGAAAGATTACAATTTGGCGGTGTTGAAAACATCTGGCTCCGTCGCGGCAATACAGCCCCTGTTTTCGCCTTTGCCGGACATACCGATGTCGTTCCAACCGGTCCGATTGAAAAGTGGAACAATCCGCCATTTGAGCCAAAAGTTATTGACGGGATGCTCCATGGCCGTGGCGCTGCAGACATGAAAGGCAGCCTTGCCGCTATGGTGACTGCTTGCGAAGCTTTTGTAGAAGATCACCCGGATCACAAAGGATCTATCGCCTTTCTGATCACCAGCGATGAAGAAGGCCCAGCCCAAAACGGTACCGTTAAGGTCATTGAACACCTGGAAAACAGAAATGAAAAAATCGACTGGTGTTTGGTCGGTGAACCTTCCAGCACCAACGAAACAGGTGATGTGATTAAAAATGGACGCCGTGGATCCATGCACGGTCATTTGGTCATCCGAGGCATTCAAGGGCATGTGGCTTACCCACATTTGGCCAGAAACCCGGTTCATGAAGTCGCTCTGGCCCTATCGGATCTGACCGGTGAAACCTGGGACAATGGCAATCAATTCTTCCCGCCGACCAGCTTCCAGATTTGGCATATTCACGCCGGTGAAGGTGCCAGCAATATCATTCCTGGCAAGTGTGAGGTGAACTTCAATTTCCGTTTTTCTTCTGAAGTTACCGATAAAAAGATTCAGCAGCGGGTACTGGAAATCCTCGACAGTCATCAGTTGGAATACGATATAGAGTGGCATATCAGCGGCCAACCTTTTCTAACCCGTCCGGGAGCCCTTGTTAATGCTGCGGAAGAAGCTATTAAAGAAGTCACCGGGATAACAACAGAGTTATCCACGTCCGGTGGTACCTCTGATGGTCGATTTATTGCACCAACGGGTGCTCAGGTGGTTGAATTGGGTCCAGTCAATGCCACAATCCACAAGGTTAATGAGTGCGTCAAAGCCAGTGATCTCGACGATCTTAGCCAAATTTACACAGGGATGCTTAAGCGTCTTCTAGGTTAGTATGAATACGGTACAAGATATTGAAATCTACGCCAAAAGCATGAAGCTGGCGGACATCGAAAGGTGGTTACTGAACCACTTTGAGCAATTGGAAGTAATGAATTCCGGCAAAGTGGTTCATGATTTTCTGCTTCATAAAGGGGAGGCCCGTATTCCTCTTATGATCGTTGAAAATGCCGTTGGCAAGGCATGGACCAGCATCTGGTTCAAATCCAACCAAACGTCTTGGCAGAGTGACATGGACTGCGGAAAAGATTTGAACCACTTTGCAGGCTGTAGAGTTCGCGCCAATGCAGCACCCTGGGCCGATGGAGAAGATATGGACACATGGTGGCAAATCACCGAACAGGGTGAAGAAAGCACCATCTCCTGGCCAAACGCTTTGTAAACACTCTGAAAATCGGAGTCAGCAGTAACTGCCTCCGATTTTCCATGCACATCTTTTGTAACCGGATTGTTAACAGTCTGCTTTCAGGCTAGAATCGACCGCTTCAAAATTGTAACCATTTCCTGCTTGACTATCAGGGCTGCGGCCATCCCCAGATGCACAAACCCAATTCGCTCAAACGCTTCTTGTTCCACAGCCTGCGAAAGCTGCTGTTCACATGGGTCAGAACCACCGTCAAAAATAATGATGCTGAGTCTCTTGGTCTGCAACCAGACAAACCCGTGTGTTACGTTCTTCGCAGTCGCTCTTATTCCGATCTTATAGTGGTTGAGCAGGAGTGCCGTCGAGCAGGCCTGCCTCGTCCCTATGCCGTTATTTCTCAAGATAAAAAGGATGGCAATCAGGCCTATTTTTACCTGACCCATCAACGTGGCGTCATTCTTCAGCGGGAACACCCTGAAACCACAGCGACTCTAAAGGATTTAATACAAGAGTCCGAACAGAATCCGGAATTGGATGTTCAGCTGGTACCTGTCAGTATTTTCTGGGGACGTACCCCTGAAAAAGAACAGTCAGCCCTGAAGCTGCTGTTTGACTGGAATTACAGTCTTGGTGGTCGCTTCAGCAAGTTTCTCGCCATTCTGCTCCATGGTCGTCAAACCATGGTGCATTTCAATCAAGCCATGTCCTTGAAGGAAATGGTTGATGAAAGTGAAGACTCTGCCAGAACCCTTCGTAAGGTTGGCCGAATTCTTCGAGTTCATTTCCGCCAGTTGCGAGAATCAATCATTGGTCCAGATCAATCCCATCGTCGTATTTTGGTCAATGGTCTGATCCATACACCGCAAATTCGTAAAGCCATTGAAGCCGAAGCCTCTGCCCGTGAAATTACTCTGGTAGAAGCAGAACAAAAGGCTCGAAAGTACGCTAACGAAATCGCTTCAGACTATTCATACCCCGCTGTACGATTTATGGATATTCTGCTGACCTGGTTCTGGAATAAGCTCTACAACGGCGTGTCCATCAATAACATTGACTCGGTGAAAGAGCTGTCTCGGACGAACAGTATTATCTATGTGCCCTGTCATCGCAGTCACATCGATTATCTTCTTCTGTCGTACGTTCTTTTCTGTGAAGGGCTAACTCCGCCGCATATCGCTGCCGGTATTAACCTGAACATGCCCGTAGTCGGCTCTATCCTACGTAAAGGCGGCGCTTTCTTTATGCGTCGTACTTTCCGCGGCAATCCACTTTACAGCGCTGTATTCCATGAATACCTGTATTCGCTGTCCAGTCGTGGCTTCCCTATCGAGTACTTTGTAGAAGGTGGTCGATCCCGTACGGGTCGAACCCTTAACCCGAAGGCCGGTATGATTTCCCTAAGCCTGCGCAGCTTCCTGAGAAACAACCGCAAACCTGTTGTGTTTGTTCCTGTCTACATCGGTTATGAAAAACTGCTGGAAGTCAGCACGTACATGAGTGAGTTGCGTGGCAAGAGCAAGAAGAAAGAGTCTCCTCTGGATATCTTCAAAACGTTTTCAGCCCTGAAAGATGATTTTGGTAAGGCATGGATCAACTTTGGTGACCCGATCAACATGGGTGACTTCCTTGATCAGCAAGCTCCGCAATGGCGGGATGCCGACCTGTCCGATGGCAATAAGCCGGATTGGCTGAAGAAAACCACCAGTACTCTGGCCTTTGATATCGCTAGCGGAATCAACTCTGCAGCCGTCATCAACCCGGTTAATCTGGTGTCTACGGCTCTGTTATCAGCTCCACGCCACGCATTGGGCGAACACGAGTTGGTATTACTACTGGATACCTATCGTCGTCTGTTGGCCAAATCACCTTACAGTGATCGTACTGTTATGACCGATCTGGACGGCTATAGCATGATCAAGTATGTCGAAAATCTCGATGTGCTGAATAGAACCAGCGACTCTCTGGGCGAAGTTTACAGCCTGGACGAAAAGACTGCGGTAATGATGACTTACTACCGCAATAACGTTCTCCACATGTTTGTAATACCTTCTTTACTAAGTTGCCTGTTCGTCAATAACAGTAAACTGAGTCAGCGTGAGATATTTCGGGTCTGCACTATTCTCTACCCGTACCTGAAATCCGAACTGTTCCTGAAGTGGAGCAATCACGGTTTCATTAAGGTCGTTAAGCAGTGGCTCAATACCATGGTTGAAGAAGGTCTGGTGATCAAAACTGAAGACGCCTGTTATCAGCCACCTGAACACAGTTCCTCCCAATACGTTGTACTGACTGTACTCTCCCGTGCTATTTCCCAAACACTGGAACGCTTCTACACAGTAATCAGTTTACTGATCAGTAATGGCAGTGACTTTATCGAACAGGAAACACTCGAAAAACAGAGCCGAGACCTTGCACAACGACTGTCTATTATTCACGGACTGAACGCACCGGAATTCTTCGATAAAAACCTGTTCAAAGGCTTTATCGAACAGCTGCGTCAGAACCATATCATCGACATCAGCCTGACCAACAAGCTGAATTTTGGTGAAGAAGTGAAGATGGTGGCAAACGAAGCCTTCAAGGTATTAACCAGCGAAGTGCGCCACAGTATTCTGCAGGCCACTCACAGCCAACCAACACCTATTAAAGAACCTCAGTCCATCTAATCCTCAACAACACTCCCTCAGCTTTGAGGCTGTGGTGTGTGACTTAAGATTAAATATTTTCTTTCAGGGAAAGGGATCGGGTTACTTTTTCAAAGGCCATGGATTTATGCCCTCGGGTAAGGCCTACTAGCAACTCTGTGCAGGACTGCACAGTGGAGCGGGAAATCTAATCAAAAGCCTTCAAGGCATGAATATCATACCGACAGGCTTTTCCCTCTAACCGATAGGTCGGTTCTTTCTCCGCAAGATCAGGCGCTAACTTTGGTCGTTTAATCGCTACACGGTTTTTCGCCAACTGCAAAGCAGGTTCAAGCAACTCATTAGCATCAGGATCTCCCGATAGCAGTTCCTGAAAAATCCTCATTTCCTTTTTCACCAAAGCCGATTTATCTCGATGGGGAAACATGGGGTCCAGATAAACAACATCAAACTGCTGCTCATCTTCCACCATCTTCTGCATCGTAATTCTACTATCAGCTCTGATCAACGTCATTCTGGCAGCTATTTCCGCTATCTCAATATCTCCTTCCATAGCTCGCTTCAAACCATCAGACAGTAATGCAGCAATAATCGGAGAGCGTTCGATAATAGTGACCGTACAACCGAGTGTTGCCAGTACAAAAGCATCTCGCCCCAGCCCACCGGTACCATCAAGCACATGAGGCCTAGCACCTTTATTCAAACCTACGGCTTTGGCAATATCCTGTCCTTTACCGCCACCAAACTTACGACGGTGACCTGCTTTACCACCGACAAAATCGACAGCGATAGGCTTATCCTTGCTTTTGTAATGCCATAAAGACAAAACCTGTCTCACATAGCCAAGAATCAACTCATCCTTTTCAGGTCGCTTCACCTCGGAGAGAAAACGAGCTTCAGGAATAGCTTTTTTAATTTCCAGCAACAGGGAGTCATCACTGGCGGGACTTGGGTATTCAATAATCATGCTCTGTTCAACGGACAGTATTTCTTTCAGACGATAAAATCAGCAGCGACAGGGTAAACCATCGCCACTGAGAAGAAACAGAGCCTGTATGAACTAGCGGGGCTGAGCAACCACTCTTAGATAAGGTTTGAGCGTTTTCCAGCCCTCAGGGAATTTCTTCCTAGCCTGCTCATCAGTCACTGAAGGCGGGATGATAACATCTTCACCTGGCTGCCAGTTAACAGGAGTAGCAACTGCGTGCTCACTGGTTAATTGAATAGAATCGAGGGATCTAAGAATCTCATTAAAATTACGGCCAGTGGTCATTGGGTAGGTCATCATCAGCTGGATTTTTTTATCCGGGCCAATAATAAACACAGTCCTGACAGTCGCATTATTTGCAGGTGTTCGACCTTCAGAAGTGCCTTCTTCCTCTGCTGGCAGCATATTATAAAGCTTCGCCACATTCAGATCGGTATCAGCAATCATCGGGTATTGCGGCAAGCTTCCTTGCGTTTCTTCAATATCCACAACCCAGCGGTCATGGTGATCCACAGGGTCCACACTCAGACCAATGATTTTGCAATTACGGCGATCAAACTCCGGTTGAAGTCGCGCCATATAACCCAGTTCGGTAGTGCAGACCGGCGTAAAATCTTTAGGGTGGGAAAAAATAATCGCCCAGGAATCACCAATCCATTCATGAAAATTGATGCGTCCCTGAGTGGTCTCTGCAGAAAAGTCAGGCGCTATAGAGTTAATTCTTAAAGTCATGGTATTCCTCTAAACAATGCGTTCGTAAATAACAGACATTATTCGACCATTCTTTTGGCAGAAGGTTCGCCTGTTGAAGTAAAGCTTGTTTAGAAGATTGATCAATTCTTTTTTTAATTTTACAACCGGAAGAAAGACCTTCGTTTATAAAAGTAAATTCACACTAACGTAACCCAGAGCAGAATACCGCCAAGAATAAAGCGATAGATGACAAAGGGCATCAGGCCAATACGATTAATAAAGGATAAGAAAAAATGAATACAAATCCAGGCACTGACAGCCGCTACCGCTGCGCCACTGATCAGAATATTCCAGTCAATTGTTGAGCTGTCCTGCAACAGATCCATCACCAATAATAAGCCAGCTCCCAAAATAACAGGAATAGACAACAGGAATGAAAAACGGGCAGCGGCGTCACGGGTTAAGCCCAACATAAGGGCTGCTGTCATGGTAATGCCCGAACGAGACGTTCCTGGAATCAGGGCAATAGCCTGAGCAAAACCGATAATCATGGCCTGCTTAAACGTCAATTGCTCAATAGGTTGTATACGTTTACCTTTCAGGTCTGCATAGCCCAAAAGAGCGCCAAAAATCAGCGTTGTTCCCGCAATCACAGCCACAGTCCGCATGGCTTCATCCAAACCAAGGGACTTCAAAGCAAGCCCAAAGAGTACCGCCGGCAAGGTTGCAAAGATAAGGTACCAACCCAGTCGACTGTTGGCCGTTGTTCCCTTACCTGCAAATGAACCCAGCCAGTCAAAGGCTATATTCATCAAGTCTTTACGGAAGTAACCTACAACAGCTACAAGCGTTCCGATATGGACTGCCACATCAAACGCCAGCCCCTGATCCTGCCAACCCAATAATTGCGCAGGTAAAATCAGGTGCCCCGAGCTGGAAATGGGAAGAAACTCGGTAATGCCCTGAATCAGGGATAAAATTATTATCTGCAGACTATCCACAGAATATTCTCCATATAAATCATCCATGAGAGAGAAGGATCTTCTTCCGTCATGGATGATGAAAACAAATTACAGTACACAACCATGAGCGGAAAATGCAGCTCACTCTGAATAATGAAAATGGTACAGAACCTGATAGGACTGTATTTTCATGATAAATAAGGCTTTAGCGTTCACTCTTTTTTAGAGCAACTTTATCTCTCAAATAAACAGGCATAGCCTGTTCAGCTGGAACAGCAAAACCATTTTCAAAATTGCTGACGGCCAACAGTGCGACATCACCAGCTCGAGGGTAGGCATCTGCCTGGCAATCAATCACAGATACAGCAAGCTCTTCACGGAACAACCACCCTGTGCCCATACCAAACCATTGATCATCCCCTTCTGGTTTGACCACAAGGGCTGGTGCTGTAACAGATTCGTCCATCACTGGCTGCATCAGACCATTCTGTTCACGGAAAGCGCCCCAGTAAACTTCTCCCATACGAGCATCAATCGCTGTCAGAACTGATCCAGCTTTATGCACTCGCAAGCCTTCCTGCGCCAGAGTTTGCAACGTTGATACGGCTACAACCGGCTTATCTACAGCAAAGGCAAGCCCTTGAACCATAGCAGTAGCAACACGTAACCCCGTAAAAGCTCCCGGACCTCGACCAAAGGCCAGAGCATCCATTTCGGACAGTTTCACCTTATTATCCGCCAATAACTGATCAATCATCTTGAGCAGTTCACGACTGTGACGCCGAGGGAGCATTTCAAAATGCTCAATAATTTCGCCATCAATATTCAGAGCAACCGAGCAAGCCTCTGTCGCCGTATCCAGCGCTAACAACTTCATTGCAAAATACCCAAAGCATGTGTCATAACGGAAAAAGGGACGCCATTGCGTCCCCTCTTCACTTAAATTCAAGCCATTTCGTTTACAGCTTAATCGCTATCAAGCAACAACCGGCTTCAGAGAGTCCAGCACCTTGCTCTTGATATCGTCAACACTCCCTACACCTTCGATACGGGCATAGCGTGTGCCAGCTTCAGCGTTCTGGTAAAAATCAACCAGGGGAGCTGTCTGGTCATGGTAAACACCCAGACGCTTGCGAACCGTTTCTTCAACATCATCCGCACGCTGAATCAGATCTTCACCTGTCACATTATCCTTGCCTTCAACCTTTGGTGGGTTGTAAGCAATATGATAAGTACGACCACTGCCAGGATGCACTCGACGGCCAGCCATACGCTGTACAATTTCTTCGTCAGCCACAGCAATTTCAACCACGTGATCGATCGCTACACCTGCTTCACGCAGAGCTTCAGCCTGAGGAATAGTGCGAGGGAAACCATCAAACAGAAAACCGTTAGCACAGTCGTCCTTGGCAATGCGTTCTTTAACCAGATCGATAATGATCTCATCAGTAACCAGAGCTCCTGAGTCCATGACGGCTTTCACCTTCTGGCCCAGTTCAGTTCCTTCCTTAATAGCAGCACGCAGCATGTCACCGGTAGAAATTTGGGGGATACCAAATTCTTCCATGATGAACTGGGCCTGAGTTCCCTTACCAGCGCCTGGGGCACCCAACAAAATCACTCTCATGAATAAAGGCTCCTGTCCTAAGCAGTTTCCAACTGGAGAAACAACCATGAACGCAAAAATTATTACGTCACTTACTACCTATGAAGGAGTGACGTAATAACTTTCACGAAAACAGCGGCGTTTCATGTGTGAAAATAGCTATTTGACAATATCTAAAAGGCCGAAAGGATATACAGATAGAAGCTCCATGACAAGTTGTTCAATATCGCGACTTAACTGCGAACAATCACCACCCAAGCCTAAACAATCACCGATTTTGTTCTGACACTTTGATAATTAACAGAAAAAAAACCGTGTCTGGCCGATAGCTTTCGATATGAAACATTGGCACTGATTAATGATTGCCGGGAGATTTGAAAACAATGAAAGGCCTGCCTTCTTCAATCATCATCGTCGTTCTGGTTTCTCTACTGCTGCTACCAGAGACTGCTTTCAGTATTCCCAACAGTAAAATCATGGGCCATCGCTGGCTGGTGTCAGCCATAAAGAACAACCGAGCACCTTCTGGCTATCTGGATTTGAAAAACTGCAAACTGGATAAAAATATCAGCGACCTGCCACCGGATCGCAGAACTTACCGTATTTCTTTTGAACAAAACTATGCCTATGATCCGGAAAATGGCAGTTTAAGTACCATCATGAATATCCTTTATCAGCAGACTCGAGAGTTGGGAGGAACACCCATTCTGATGAGCCGCCCTGCCACCATCATTCTCACCAGCAAACCAGCCACTGATTTCATCAGCTATCAAATAGTGATGACTCATAATGAAAAAACCATGATGCAACTCTATAAATGCTCATGGGACAGAGCTGTGTTTCTCTGGAAACCACAGCTTTCTAAATTTGCTCGTTAAACCAACCTGACTACTGACAGTTCGGGATCCCGGCTTTCTCCTGCCTCATGGAGGTTCTGTAGGTACTCATTCCAATGCTGCTCTTTGTTCACGCATAGGTCATGTAAATAGTTCCAATCGTACAACCCACTGTCGTGACCATCACTGAAAATTATTTTAATCGCATAATTACCCACCATTTCGATGTCTGTGATCTGGATGTTTTTTTTACCCACCTGCAAAACCGGCTGGCCATGGCCACGTACTTCCGCCGATGGACTTAACACTCTGAGCATTTCACTGGATAACAGGTATTTATTCTGATCCATGTAACTCAATTCGAGCTGTTGTGACTGTTTATGGACATTAAGAGCTGAGGGTATTTTTTGAGTCATGATCTACACAATTAACGAGCTTACTTTAATCGGAGGTGATAGCCCTTTATAATACCCTTCTTTTACTCCATCTGTGCCTACTTCTTTACTGCATCAGGCAGCAGCTTACATCCCATAGAAGCTTTTATAAAAAACATATGAAATTATCTGAAAACGGATACTCGGCTACTTACCGTGATGACGAAATTGATTTATTTGACTTGGCAGGGAAGCTCTTTAGCCAGAAACTGTTGGTTCTTTCTATTGCAGCTCTAATCACTGCCTTGGCTGTAGCTGTCGCACTGGTTTTACCTAAGAGCTACACAACAAGCTCAATCATCAACACGCCTTCTCACAACTCTCTGAATGCTTGGAACAGCCGAATAAACCTTCTTCAGAAAATCTCCGGAGACTCAAGCCGAATCAGCAGCCTCTACATTAGTCGAGAAGACAGCTATAAGGATTTTCAGCGTTTCCTGACCAGCCCCGCCACCAAACGTTCAGCCTTTGAACAATCAGCTTTATACAGTTATCCATCCAGCGAAGGTTCTACTGCTGATCAAAAAACCATTGAAGGCCGATATAAAGGGTTTCTGAAAAAGTTATCCGTTTCTACAGAAAAGAACGGATTCAGAACCACGATCAGTTACAGCTCCAGAAACCCTGAAGAGTCTGCTCATTTAATTAATGAACTGATTATTCCCGGTGCACAGTTTCAGTACATAAAATCCCTGAAAAGCAGTTATACCTCCTCTATCAAGACTGTTGAAAAACAGCTATTGATGGAAATTAAAAGCCAAGAAGACAACTTCAAATCTACAAATTTACAGAGACTTGCTGAACTTAAAGAAGCATTGAGCGGAGCAGAAGCGGGAGGAATAGAAGAACTCAGAACCTCAGAGATTACTCCTACAGTTCTGGAAAGTGCCAGCTACCTTCTAGGATCAAAAATTCTCAAATCCAGAATTGATACTCTTAATAACCGCTTGGAACAGTACCGATTCTACAGCCTCGACAACTCCAGCAGCACTGCTAATAAACCTTATATCAACGGTGTTGATAGCCTGGTTTTCCAACTAAAGCAGTTGAACCTGTTAAAAGTAGATTTTGACGCTATCCAGCCCTACACGCTGGAACAGGCTGCTCCCATCCCCTTATCGCCCAGCAAACCTAAAAAGACTTTGATCGTAGCCATAGGTCTTATTCTTGGTCTGATGCTCGGTGTATTTGTAGCTTTGTTAAGAATTGCCATTCAAGGCAGGAAGGAGAGACTGGAACAGGCCGACCCGATGCAAAAGCTAATGGCCGACCCTGTCCAGTAAAAGATAATTAAAGAATATAACGACTCAGGTCTTCATCCTGAACCAGCTCACCCAGATACTTATTGACATAATCAGCGTCAATAGTCAGCGGTGAGTCCTTATATTCCAAAGAAAGATCGGCTGCACTGAAAGAGACCTCTTCCAACAGACGTTCCAGCACAGTATGCAGACGACGAGCACCGATATTTTCGGTGCTCTCGTTCACTGTCCACGCCACATCAGCAATACGAGCAATACCGCTCTCTACAAATGTGATATTAAGTTCTTCCGTCTTCAGCAGAGCTTGATACTGCTCTGTCAGTGATGCATCCGGCTCAGTCAGAATACGGACGAAATCACTTGTGCTCAGCGCTTTCAGCTCTACCCGAATTGGCAAACGACCCTGAAGTTCAGGAATCAGGTCAGACGGCTTGGCCAGATGGAAAGCACCAGAAGCAATAAACAAGATATGATCCGTTTTGACCATACCGTACTTGGTTGAAACCGTGCAGCCTTCAATCAATGGCAGCAAGTCACGCTGAACCCCTTCACGGGAGACATCACCACCGGAACTACCGGAACCAGCACGCTTGGCCACCTTATCGATTTCATCGAGAAAGACGATACCATTCTGCTCAACCGCTTCAACCGCCTTGGCTTTCAACTCATCTTCATTAACCAGCTTGGACGCTTCTTCGTCCTGCACCAGCTTCACGGCATCTTTAACTTTCAGCTTGCGCTTCTTCTGCTTGCCTGTGTTCATGTTGGAGAACATGTTCTGCAGCTGAGATGTCATCTCCTCCATGCCCGGAGGGGACATAATTTCAACGCCCATAGCAGCTTCGCGGACATCAATTTCGATGTCTTTGTCATCCAGCTGACCTTCACGCAGTTTTTTACGGAAAACCTGACGTGTCGCATTATCCTGAGTCGGCTTTTCGGACTCTTCGGAGAAGCTACGAGCAGGGGGTAACAGAGCATCCAGAATACGCTCTTCAGCGGCATCCAGAGCACGACTTTTAACTCGCTCTACTTCTTGCTCACGCAGCATTTTAATCGCTGCATCCATCAAGTCACGAACGATAGATTCTACATCACGGCCTACATAACCGACTTCGGTAAACTTGGTCGCTTCCACTTTCAGGAAAGGAGCATTGGCCAGTTTTGCCAAACGACGGGCGATTTCTGTTTTACCGACGCCGGTTGGGCCAATCATCAGAATATTCTTAGGCGAAATTTCATTGCGCAGCTCTTCGTCCAACTGCATACGGCGCCAGCGATTACGCAGTGCAATAGCCACTGCACGTTTGGCGTCATCCTGACCAATAATATGTTTGTCCAACTCGTGGACAATCTCGCGGGGAGTCATATTTGACATATATTCAACTCTATTTCTGCAACTGTGCTGAACAACACTGAACGAGCACAGTCGCTTTAACTCTTCTTGATGAAAGTACAGCTCTATCAGAGCTTTGTAACCGTTTCATATTTCCGGATGAGTGCACTTTCTGCTCATAGCTGCATTGATCAGCTTTCCAGCTTGATCTCTTCAATAACACGGTTGTGGTTGGTGTACACACAAACGTCAGCAGCAATAGCCAGGCTTTTTTCAACAATGTCACGTGCGCCCAGTTCTGTATTATCATACAGAGCCTTGGCTGCAGATTGGGCAAAGAAACCACCGGAGCCAATGGCCAAAATGCCATCTTCAGTATTCATTACATCACCATTACCGGTGATCACTAGAGAGGCTTGAGCGTCCGCCACAATAAGCATGGCTTCCAGACGGCTCAAAGTACGATCGGTACGCCATTCTTTGGCCAGCTCAACAGCCGCCTTTTCCAGGCGACCCTGATACTTTTCCAACTGAGCTTCAAAACGTTCAAACAGAGTGAAGGCATCGGCCGTACCACCTGCGAAACCGGCGATAACTTTACCTTTATAAAGGCGACGAACCTTATGCGCATTCCCCTTGATGACGGCATCACCAAGAGAAACCTGTCCATCACCGCCTACAACAACACTGTCGGCTCTGCGGACTGACAGGATAGTGGTGCCACGATATTGTTCCAAGGTGAACTCCTTTGGCATTTAGCTTGATTCAGTCTCTTAATATTGGGGAGATTGGGGAAATAACAAGGGGAGGGTGAGAAAAACTTGTGTTCGTGCTTTTGGGATAATTGTCCAGAATTGATATGATTTTTCTCGTTCAACGATGCTTTCCTGCACCGGTTCACTGGCAGGCCATCCATGGCCTTTGGCAAAGCAGTACCAACTCTTCCTTGATGAACGTTTGATGAATCGCAAACCAATAGGCTTTAGCAAGAGTTGTTTTGTTAACTCATTCCAAAACACTTGAAAATAAATGCGTAATCAAAAGCCACTTCATCAATCCACTCATATCGCTTACTAGCGCCAGCATGGCCTGCGTGCATATTCATATTGAGCAATACATGGTTTGAGTCTGTTTTTTTCTCTCTGAGTTTAGCTACCATCTTGGCAGGTTCCCAGTAAGTGACCTGCTCATCAGCGACACCTGAATTGAACAACATTGGTGGATAGTTATTTGCGCTGATATTGTCATAGGGTGAATACTGACTGATGTATTCAAAGTCAGCTTTGCTCTCTATCGGATTGCCCCACTCTTCCCACTCTGGCGGTGTCAGAGGCAGAGACGCATCACTGATGGTGGTGATTACATCAGAGAAAGCGACATCAGCAACAACCGCACCAAAAAGATCTGGCCTGATGTTAGTGACAGCTCCCATTAATAAACCACCGGCACTACCACCGTTGATGGCTATCTGACCTTTAGACGTATATTTATTCTGAACAAGATGTTCGCAACAATCGATGAAGTCATAAAATGTATTCATCTTTTTATGCATCTTGCCATCCAGATACCACTGGTAGCCTTTTTCATCACCACCACGAATATGAGCAACAGCGTAAACGAAACCGCGATCAACCAGACTGTACAGCTTTGATGAGAAAGAGGCTGACATACCATAGCCGTATGACCCATAGCCGTAGACCAATGCTTTGGCAGACGCATCAAGGGGCAGATCTTTTCTATGAATGATCGTCAGAGGTACTCTTTCACCATCACGAGCTTTAGCGAACTCTCGTTTAACCACATATTGGCTGGAATCAAAATTAGGCACTTCGTGGGTATAAATACAGTTTGCTTGACCGCTTTCAAGGTCCAGTTCAAAAACTTGCTCAGGTCTAACAGGTGATTCATAGTCAAACATCACCTTCGTTGACTGGTGATCCCAGGCACCAATGACTTCCAGACTGTAAGCTTCATCCGGCATGGAAATCACATTTTCCTTACCAGATTCCATATCCCTGACAACAATTTCATCCAGCGCCTTTTGGTTATTGCTCTTTTCAGACACCAAGAATCGATTGTAGAACTGAAAACTGTTCAAACAGAGCCCTGGATCTTCTGCCAAAATTTCTTGCCAGTATTCCCTACCCCACTTTTTATGGTCAGCCGGACACTTCATGATTTTGAAGTTATTGGCGTTGGACTCATTGGTCAGGATATAAAATTCATTCTGATAATGATCCAGTGTGAAAGAGACATCATTTTCACCCAGAGCAAATTCATTGAACTGCTGGGTACCAGCCTCAGAAACGAAAACACTGTGAGTCGACCCACTATCCAAGTTCAACAGATAGTAATTTCTGTCATTGGTTTTCGACAGTGACATAAACATACTGTCGTATTTATCTGGCTTGGAGAAAATCAACTGACGCTGCTCATAGCCTTCATGGATATTTATTCTATAAATATCTCTACCACGAGATGCCTCATCTCTTTCCACAATATAGAGATGCTCTTCATCGTCCCAGATAAATGAGCCGGTGCTATCAGGAAACTCCCAGGCAAGATCTTCACCACTGGACAAATCCCGAATACGGACGGTTCTTTCCATGGAACCTGTCAGATTAAAACTGTAGGCAAAAAAGGTTTGGCTGCGATTGGTGGATGAAGCACTGAACATATAGAGGTCATGATTTTCAGCCTCTGTGTTTATATCGAAATAGATCTCTTCAATAGCATCCAGAGATTGATATTTACGGCAGAGAATTGAGTAATTCTTCCCTTTTTCTTCCCGAGAGTAGTAGTAATAGTCGCCTTTTCTTATCGGGCAAGATTGATCATCTTCTTTAATTCTTGAAAGAATCTCATCATACAGTTTTTTCTGAACGCTTTTGTAACCAGCCATTACGGCATCTTTATAGGTATTCTCAGCATCAATGTAAGACTTGATTTCAGGGTTTGCGAAATTCAGATCACCCTGAATAAATTTCTGCCAGTTCTCATCACGCAACCAATGGTATGGATCATTGCGCTCAGTACCATGCTGTTTGATGATATGGTCAATTTTTGATGCAACGGGTGCTTTTAGCGTCATTATTTAATTCTCAACAACAAACCATCAATCTTGTGTTCTGCCAAAACTTTTCTGGCCTGATCAATGCTTTTACTGGTTTCAAAAGGCCCCAGCTGAACACGATGCCATGCTTCACCCGAGCCAATAGTAACCTTCACAACCCTGGGTGCCTGACCTGCCAATAACAGGCGAGCTTTCAAACGTTCGGCATCCTGACTGCTTCTGAAGGAACCGGCCTGCAACAGATACTTGTATTTCTTTTTAGCCGGTTTTGCTTTAGTTGCCACCTGTGGCTTAGCTGTTCCTGACTTAGTATTTTCCGGCTTTGAAGATCTGTTCCTTTGCTCTGGTTCAGGTTCTTCAACCGGTAGAATCACTTCAGATTCAGGCAATACCGTATAGAAATCAAACACTGGCGTTGGCTCAGCTGAACTATGCTGTGAAGTTTGCCGACCATCGCCATCGACCACCACCTCAACGGGTGTCGGTGTCAACTTTATTAAAAAAGCCACAAAAAAACCGGCAGCAAATCCGGTAACCAGCAGTAGCCATGCAGGCAGTCTTGCTTGAGTGGAAGTCTTCTTCCTTGAAGCACCTTTACTGGCACCTCTCTTTGAAGGTGTACGGGAACTCATGACGGCACCGATCGATAATATAGCTTCATATTATCATGCATACATTTAGATACCATGACTGCTCTTACGGAAACGAAGTACCAGTTAGCAATGCTCTCTATTGTCTCGGACGGGGTTTATTCGTTATTATTTCCGGCTATGAAAAATCACTCTCCCACCGATTCCCCAGTCAGCGTGAAAACACCGCAAGATCTGTTTGCTGGTGACCTTTGCCCCATCATTAAGGGTGAACACACAACACCAAAGAATTGGTTTGGCCTGCGACGACGCTGCTACTGAACAGGCTGCCCACCAGAGAGAGTTAGACAGCCGGAAAATAAAAAAGGCTGCATTCGTTTTTATGCGAAAGCCAGCTCATCACAGCTGTCATAGCAAGAATTTTGATACCTTTTGAACCAAGGATTTATTGAATGAATATTCTCAAGCTGCTTGAAGACAGAGTCATCAGCGCGCTTAAAGCCGCTGGCGCTCCGGAAGATACAGCTCCTATGGTTCGGGCCAGCGCCCGTGCCAATTTTGGCGATTACCAGTGCAACGCTGTCATGGCCGCCGCCAAAAAAATGGGCATGAAGCCCCGAGATCTGGCTCAACAGGTGATTGATCACCTGGACCTGAGCGGTATCGCTGAAAAAACAGAGATTGCCGGCCCTGGCTTTATCAATATTCATCTGGCACCAGAATGGCTGGCCAGCAACCTGCAAAACGCTGTGAATGATGAGCGCATCGGCGTTGAGAAAGTAGCTCAACCACAGACCGTTGTAGTGGACCTTTCTGCACCAAACGTTGCCAAAGAGATGCACGTTGGTCACTTGCGTTCCACAGTTATTGGTGATGCTTCTGCCAGAACTCTGGATTTTCTCGGTCATAAGGTGATTCGCCAAAACCATCTGGGTGACTGGGGGACCCAGTTCGGCATGTTGATTGCTCACTTGGAAGAGCTAGAACAGGACAGCCAGGAAGCTCTGGCAATGGAACTGTCTGACATGGAAACCTTCTACAAGGCATCGAAAAAGCGCTTTGACGAAGATGAAGTGTTTGCCGCCCAAGCACGTAATTATGTGGTTCAGTTACAAAGCGGCAATGAGTTTTGTCTGAAAATGTGGCGTAAGTTGGTCGACATCACTCTTGCCCATAACCAAGACGTTTATAAGCGTTTGAATGTTCTGCTGACACCTTCTGACGTGATGGGTGAAAGCGCTTACAACGACAGCCTGCCCACCATTATTCAGGAACTGGATAACAAGGGGCTTCTTAGCGAGAATCAAGGCGCGAAAGTCGTATTCCTGAACGAATATACAAACAAGGATGGCGACCCCATGGGCGTTATCGTTGAAAAATCCGGCGGTGGTTTCCTCTACGCCACTACGGATCTGGCAGCATTGCGCCATCGTACCAATGCTCTGAATGCAGACCGTATTCTTTACTATGTGGACGCTCGTCAGGGTCAGCACTTCGATCAAATTTTCACCATTGCTCGCAAAGCCGGCTTTATTACTGAAGAAACCAGCACTGAGCACCACGCCTTTGGCATGATGCTGGGCAAAGATGGCAAGCCATTCAAAACCCGTGCGGGTAACACCATCAAACTGGTTGATCTTCTGGACGAAGCGGAAGAACGTGCTGCACGTCTGATTGCCTCCAAGGACACTGATCTGTCTGAAGAGCAGAAGGTTCAGGTCATCAAAGCCATAGCCATTAGCTCTATAAAGTATGCCGACCTGTCTAAAAACCGCACCAGCGATTACATCTTCGACTGGGACAACATGCTGGCCTTTGAAGGCAACACGGCTCCATATCTGATGTATGCTTATACCCGTGTAAAGAGCATCTTCCGCAAGGCCAACGTTTCAGCATCTGATCTGACTGGCAAGATTGCCATCACTGAAACAGCTGAGCGTGATCTCGCCCTGAAGCTGGCACGCTTCAGTGAAACCGTGAAGCAAGCCGCCCGTGAAGGCATGCCACACATTATCTGTGGCTACCTGTACGATCTGTCCGGCTCCTTTATGAGTTTCTACGAGCAGTGCCCTGTCAACAAAGACGGTGTCGAAGCTGACGTTAAAAACAGCCGTCTTCAGATATGCTCTTTGACAGCCAATACCTTGAAGACTGGCCTTGACTTGCTAGGCATTGAAACGGTCGAACAGATGTAAAACTGCTACATTCAATCTGTCATAGACAGCATGGATCACTATGCTTCTATGACAGATATCAATGATAAATATTTTCTATCGACCCATCAGTTTAAATTCATTACACCTATTCGAAAGTTTCTATTACTCTTTCATCCATCGAACATTATTACGACGGCTGTGAAAGAGCGTTCATTGAACGACACCAGCTTCCTGTTACCAAAGGATAGTTACCATGAGTATGAAAGATCGTATTGGCCAGAAAGTACCTTCTGTCACCTTCCCTGTACTGGAAAACAATGAGTGGAAGTCAGTAACCACTGATGACCTGTTCAAGGACAAGACAGTCGTTGTCTTTGCCTTGCCGGGAGCCTTTACCCCAACCTGTTCATCCACTCACCTGCCACGTTACAACGAACTGGCTCCCGTTTTTAAAGCGAATGGGGTAGACGACATTATCTGCCTGTCAGTGAACGATCCATTCGTTATGAACGAGTGGAAGAAGGATCTGCACGCTGACAACATCACCCTCATTCCTGATGGAAATGGCGACTTCAGCAAAGGTATGGAAATGTTGGTGAACAAGAGTGAAATCGGCTTCGGTCACCGCAGCTGGCGTTACTCTATGCTGGTAAGAGATGGAGTCATCGAGCAGCAATTTATTGAAAATGAAGAGCCAGGCGATCCTTTCAAGGTCTCTGATGCAGATACCATGCTGAACTTCATCAACAAGGATGCTGCCGAACAACCTTTTGCCACAGTCTTCAGCAAACCAGGCTGCCCTTTCTGCGTCAAAGCCAAAGAGATGCTCGCTGAAAGCGGTATTGAGTTTGAGGAAATTGAACTGGGTAAGGGCATCAGCAACCGCAGCCTTCGTGCCGTCTCAGGAAAATTGACCTGGCCACAGGTTTATATCGCTGGTGAGCACATTGGCGGTTCTGAAGAGCTGAAAGCCTTCCTGTCTAAATAAGTTATTTTCAGTCAGGCCTCGGATGAATTTCCATCCGAGGCACCTTAGAAAAACCAACTTATACTTCCAGATTAAACGTCACAGGTCCGTCATTTAACAGACTGACTTTCATATCCGCACCGAAACGGCCTGTACCCACGTCGGGGTGAAGCTCTTTGGCACGAGATACAAAGTAATCATACATTTTTTCGCCATGCTCAGGCGTTGCACCAGAGCTGAAACTCGGGCGAAGACCTTTGCGGGTTTCGGCCACAAGCGTGAATTGGGAAATCACTAGAAGACCACCACCAGTATCCCTAAGTCCAATGTTCATCTTGTTATTTTCGTCATTGAATACGCGGTACTTCAACACTTTATCAAGTAACTTATCTGCTTTGGCTTGATCATCATATTTTTCAACACCAAGCAATAACAGTAAACCTTCCTTTATTTCACCGATGGTTTCACCATCCACAACAACATTGGCGAACTGGACTCGCTGAATCAAACCACGCATGAAAAAACAACTCCGCTCTTTTTAACCGCAGGCTCAAGCTGTTTTTAACAACAAACTCAAGCCGTGTCAGAAGAAAATTTCTTGGCAAATTTTTCGGTCGCCAGAATCAGGGCATCGACTATACCGGGTTCACTGGAGGCGTGTCCGGCTTCCCTGATAACGAGCAGCTCCGATGCTGTCCAGTGCTCAGAAAGGGTCTGGGCATTATCCAAAGGACAAATCATATCGTAGCGACCGTGAACAATGACGCCGGGGATCTGATTAATATACTTCATATTATCGATGATCTGATTTGGCTTAATAAAAGAGTTATTGATGAAGTAATGGGCTTCAATTCTGGAAATGGCCAGAGCCGCATGTGGCTCACTGCACCGCTCCTCCAGCTCTGGACAGGGTTTGAGTGTACAGTTTCTTCCTTCCCATAAAGACCAGTGTTTGGCAGCATTCATTCTGGCCAACTCATCATCTCCCACCAGTCGTTTATGGTAGGCTGTCAGCATATTACTTCGCTCACCCTCAGGAATAATCTCCTGAAAGTGTTGCCAGTGATCAGGAAAAATCCTTGCGGCACCCTGATCGGTATAAAGCCAATCCATATCCTGTTGTCGGGATAGAAAAATGCCACGAAGAATCATGGCTTTCACCTGTTTTGGATGAGCCTGAGCGTACAGCAGTGCCAGGGTTGAGCCCCAAGAGCCACCAAACAGCATCCATTTATCAATCTTCAGGTGACTCCTGATTTTCTCAATATCAACAATCAGATCCTGAGTGGTATTAGCCCCAATTTCACCGTGAGGAGTCGATAACCCACAACCACGCTGATCAAACAGAACGACTCTGTACTTTTCCGGATCAAAGAAGCGACGGCATTTATCACTGCACCCTAGCCCCGGCCCGCCATGAATAAACAGCACAGGAATACCGTCTGGGCTGCCACACTCTTCCACATGGATTTGGTGAAGGGAGTCAACGTTCAGTTGGTGGGTAGCATAAGGCTTGATGGCTGGATAAAGCGTGTGCATGGATCATCCTTCCGGGACAAAAGGCATAAAAGCAGATATTTCAGCCATAGGTCACTCTGAGAAGCCCCACCGCTGTGTATTTCTTACATTACTCTTGATACTGCTTTTTTCCAAGACAGTCATCACACCACACAGCAAACATCATACGTATATTTATCACTTAAATTTGAACTTTCTTCAGGGACTATTGTCCAGAAGACATCTGCTAAAAAATAATTAGATGTTATGACAAATACGACAAAACGCAACAGTTTCAGCAACTTACTGCGATTGTTATGCCTATACATTGTAATTGGCATAAGTGCATCGCAGGCTGATATTTATCTTCAGTCAGAAGAATTCACCAGCTATTTTCATTCCCGTTTATTTTACAGCAGAGAATTCTGCTGCATGACCGTTAACAACAGTGACGAGTGTTCAACCAAAATTAGGGAGGTGATCACGAGCCAAAAAACACCGGATATGTTAGTAATCATCCCAATTGGTAGTTCAGCCTCTATTTTCTACAAAAACGGTGAGAAGGAAATTGACAGAACAATTAATCTAAAGGTCGATGCCGATACCGAGTGGCTCGCTGGTCACCTCTATACGTCCAATCTGACCTTGGTAGCACATCTTCAGGATAACTCGGCTATACCAGATGGTTTTCTTGAAATAAAGCCCTATTTTGAAGCAGGAAGTAGAGCATCGCTGGTTGCTCTCTTCGCAACAAGATACATTTCCCTTGCATTTTCAATCATTCAGAATATTCGAGAAAATCTACAAATGGGAGCTCAAAACGTAATGAGTATGATGTTTATATTTCTGTATCCAAGTGCTGAAACACGCCAACAGGAACGCATTCTGGATGAACTCAAATAACGGATAGCAAACAGGCTCTACTTACTCTAACAAATAAGCAGAGCCTGTTTGTATTTTTACAGCAACAAAAATTACTTGCTGCCGCGGCTGGCACGCTTACGTTCGTGCTCTTTCAGGAACTTCTTACGGATACGGATGAAGTTAGGAGTCACTTCTACCAGTTCATCGTCGTCGATGAATTCCAGAGCTTGTTCCAGAGTGTGCTTCACAGGAGGCGTCAACTGAATGTTCTCGTCAGTACCGGAAGCACGTACGTTGGTCAGCTGCTTACCTTTGATCGGGTTAACAACCAGATCGTTGTCGCGGTTATGAAGACCAACAACCTGGCCTTCATACACTTCAACGTTAGGTGGCAGGAACAAACGACCACGCTCTTGCAGGTTCCACAAAGAGAAGCCCAACACTTTACCGTTAACCATGGAAACCATAACACCGTTCTGGCGATGGCTTACTGTGCCGTCTTTTATCTCACCGTAGTGATCAAAGACGTTGGTCAGGATACCGCTACCGGAAGTCATGGTCAGGAACTGGGAACGGAAACCGATCAGGCCACGAGCAGGCATAAGGAACTCAAGGCGAACACGTCCTTTACCATCCGGAACCATGTTGGTCAGTTCCGCTTTACGCAGACCCATTTCTTCCATCAGGGAACCTTGATGCTGTTCTTCTACGTCAACAACAACCTGTTCAAACGGTTCCATCATGACACCGTCAACTTCCTTGATCACAACTTCAGGACGGGAAACACCCATCTCAAAGCCTTCACGACGCATGGTTTCAATCAGAACAGACAGGTGTAATTCACCACGGCCGGATACTTTGAATTTATCAGCATCGGCACCCTGAACAACACGAAGTGCTACGTTGTGCAGCAATTCACGTTCCAGACGGTCTTTGATATTACGGGAAGTAACGTACTTACCATCCTGACCAGCAAATGGTGAGTCGTTTACCTGGAAAGTCATGCTTACAGTAGGCTCATCCACGGTCAATGGCGGCAAGGCTTCAACATGGGACGGATGACACAGAGTGTCCGATATGTTCAGTTTGTCGATACCGGTTACACAAACGATGTCTCCGGCACGAGCTTCTGTCACATCAACACGATCCAGACCCAGGTGACCCATTACTTTCAGGATCTTGGCATTACGTTCCTTACCATCAGCACCGATCAAACGGATCGGTGTGGAAGGCTTCAGGATACCGCGCTTGATGCGACCGATACCGATAATACCCAGGAAGCTGTTGTAATCCATTGCAGAGATTTGCATTTGGAATGGTGCATCAACGTCTACTTCAGGCGCAGGGACACTGTCAACAATCATTTGAAACAGTGGCGTCATGTCATCTGCCATGTTTTCAGGATCATCACCAGCAATACCGTTCAGGGCAGATGCGTAGATAACCGGGAAATCCAGCTGCTCTTCTGTAGCGCCAAGACGATCAAACAGGTCGAACACTTCATCCATAACCCAATCAGGACGAGCGCCCGGACGGTCAACCTTGTTGATAACAACAATAGGACGCAGGCCTTGTTCGAAAGCTTTCTGGGTTACAAAGCGAGTTTGGGGCATTGGACCATCTACCGCATCTACCAGCAGCAATACGGAATCTACCATGGACATTACACGTTCAACTTCACCACCGAAGTCAGCGTGTCCAGGAGTGTCCACAATATTAATGTGATAGTCCTTCCAGTTGATCGCGGTATTCTTGGCCAGAATAGTAATGCCGCGCTCTTTTTCCTGGTCGTTAGAGTCCATGATGCGCTCGGAACCCTGGTCTTTACGACCCAATGTTCCGGACTGCTGCAGCAGTTTGTCAACAAGGGTGGTCTTGCCGTGGTCAACGTGCGCTATGATAGCTACGTTACGTAATTTCTCGATCACAATTATTCTCTCTTGAATCGTTCAGGACCGGATTAACCGCCCTTGATAACCTGTTCCACTCTACCTGGCTCAATACCGGTTTTCGCCGCATAGGTCGCACAGAAGGTGTCGTCTTTTGTCAGATACTCAACATCCTGGCTATAACGAGCCAGATGTTTAAGGTTTCTCAGTCGCTGCTCTTCACCGAGAGCGTTTCGACTGAAACGCATATCGGCAATATCAATCAGCCCCAAAGTGCCATCAGGCAGCTGGAGAATATTGCCCAGATGCAATGACCGAAAATAAATGCCCTTTTGTTGCAGGTGGGCATAAAAACCTGCCAGTTGGGCAGCCAGTTTACTGACTCCCTCAGCTTTTAGTGCAGGAAATACCTGCCTCAAATTCTTTCCTGGTAACGGCTTATAATGCACCGCCGTCTCTTTCCAACCAGTCAGACGAAAACACTGTTTTATGCTGACTGTCTGAACCCCTCGCTTGCTCAGCTCTTCAGCATTTCGAGCAAATCGCAGGGAGTAGGGTAAAAACCAGGCCGAGCTGACCAGACCTTTTACCCTGAAAACTTTGATAAAGGTGCCATCTTTTAACCGAAGTACCTTGTCACCATCATGGTCTTTCTCTATGACCTCAGCACCATCCCTCATTCCTTCGAATTCTTCTGGAGAAAGTCGCTGTAAACCTATCATCTGTATCGGTGACCTACTTTCATTTGGTACTGCTGTTAGCACTTAAGCACCAGACAGTCATATTCGGTAAAAAATGGCGGCTAATCTTACCTTATTCACTCCTGTTTGTATTCCAGTAGCCCACGAATATTCGGCATAAACATTGAAAAGACTGATTTAGTGACTTTCCTAAGGACAATTCTGTCGATAAAAAGGTCTTTTGAATAAGTAAATTCACGACCACTAGTGTGGTCTGCCATGAAACCAAGGGGCATTCGTAGTAAAGTAACGCCCCATCTTTATTAAACGATTCAGAATGGCCATGTCAGAAACAGCCAAGACTGGAAGCCTGCAGATCTATCTGCGCCTTCTGGGCTACGTTAAGCCTTATTCGGGCGCATTTGCCCTCAGTTTGCTGGGGTATGTTTTTTTTGCTCTTAGTCAGCCGGCCTTTGCCCGCTTGCTGGAGTATTTTGTAGAAGCGCTGGAAGGCAGCTTTATCACTATCAACAGGGATATTGGCTGGTTATTACCGCCATCTGTCACGACAGCAGCAATACTCATTCCCATGGTTATGATGTTTATCGCCATTTTCAGGGGAATCGGTTCTTTTCTGGGTAATTACTTTCTCGCTAAAGTGTCATTAAACGTCGTGCACGACCTGCGCTGTCTGATGTTCAATCAGCTGACGAAGCTGCCAAACGCTTATTATGACAACAATAATTCAGGCCATCTGATTGCCCGTATCACCTACAACGTAGGAATGGTTACCACAGCAGCAACCGACGCCATTAAAGTCGTCGTGCGGGAAGGGTTAACAGTAATTTTCTTATTTGCTTACCTGATTTTGACCAACTGGCAACTCACCATGGTGTTTGTTGCGGTAGCTCCGCTTATTGCTCTTGTGGTCAGCACCGCCAGTAAACGTTTTCGCAAGCTCAGCTCAAAGATTCAGAATTCCATGGGTGACCTGACTCACGTCAGTTCCGAAACCATCAATGGTTACCGGGTAGTCCGTGGCTTTGGTGGTGAAGAATACGAAAACAAGCGCTTCTTCGATTCCAGTGCAACCAACACCCGTCAGGGCCTTAAAATGGTCAAGGCCTCTGCTGTTCATACGCCAACCCTGCAATTTCTGGTCAACCTGGCACTGGCTGTATTGTTCTTTCTGGTGCTTTGGCTCAAAGGTGATGCTACGACTGCGTCCCTCGTCAGTTTTGTTACCGCAGCCGCTTTGTTGCCAAAGCCTATTCGTCAACTCAGCGAAGTAAATGCCAACATCCAAAAAGGTATTGCAGCGGCTGAGAGCATCTTTGACATGGCCGATGAGAAACCTGAGTTGGACGAAGGTTCTCTAAAGAAAGACAAAGTAGAAGGCAAGCTGGAGTTCAAGGATCTGACCTTCACCTATTTGAACGCTGATAAACCCGCTTTGAACAATATCAACTTCACTGTTCAACCCGGTGAAACCATTGCACTAGTGGGTCGTTCAGGTTCCGGTAAAACTACTCTGGCCAATCTAGTGCCAAGATTTTACAACCATGAAGAAGGACAGATTCTTCTGGATGGCACCCCTATCAAAGACTACACCCTGAAAAACCTACGCAGTCATATAGCGTTGGTAGATCAGAGTGTTTCTCTGTTCAACGACACTGTCGCCCGTAATATTGCTTACGGAGACCTGCGTGACGTCGCTAAAGAAGATATTCACTTGGCGGCTGAAGCGGCTCATGCAACAGAATTTATCAAAAACATGTCTCAAGGCATGGACACTCTGGTGGGCGAAGACGGAGTACTGCTATCCGGTGGTCAGCGCCAGCGTTTGGCTATTGCCCGAGCCATTCTTAAGGACGCGCCCATCCTGATCCTCGATGAAGCCACTTCAGCACTGGATACAGAGTCCGAACGTCATATTCAGTCTGCTCTGGATGAAGTGATGAAGGGCAGAACAACGCTGGTCATTGCCCACAGACTGTCCACCATTGAAAATGCCGACCGTATTATTGTGATGGACAGTGGCAAAATCGCTGAGTCAGGCACTCATGCCGAACTGTTAGCGAAGGGCGGGCACTACGCCAAGCTGCATCAAATGCAGTTCCTCGACGCTCATAATGAAGCAGTAGACGTTCAGCCATTGAACTGAGCATTAATCACACTGTCATAGATTGTCTGTTATAGACTTTCTGTTACAGAGAAAAGGAGTCAGTTATTCTTGACTCCATACTGATTCAAAAACGAAAGCCTTTGGCCCTAGCCTGAAGGCTTTCAGTCCAAGTGGAATAGACTGAATGAAACTGACTTTGCCAAGGTTTGATCAAGCCAGGGTTCTGGTTATCGGCGATGTTATGCTGGATCGCTACTGGCACGGCGGTACCTCAAGAATCTCACCTGAAGCACCCGTTCCTGTTGTTCGAGTTACTCAGGTGGAAGATCGACCTGGTGGCGCCGGAAACGTAGCACTGAATATTGCCTCGCTGGGAGCACCTGCCTGGCTAGTTGCCGCCACCGGTAACGATGAAGCCGCCGACTCTCTACAAACACGTTTGGAAGCTGCGGGAGTCTACTGTGACTTCGCCCGCCTTGAAAACGTGCCTACCATCACCAAACTACGTGTCATGAGTCAGCATCAACAGCTGATTCGTCTGGACCATGAAGAAGATTTTGCGGGTCTGAGCAGTGACATTCTCGAAGACAAAAGCGCAGCTTTGCTGGAAAACGTCGGTGCCGTCATTCTGTCCGATTACAACAAAGGCACTTTGCAGAACCACCAGCAGCTCATCAAGCTAGCACGCACTCAAAACATTCCGGTACTGGTTGATCCAAAAGGCACTGATTTTGAACGCTATCGTGGTGCAACGATCATCACTCCCAATCTGTCCGAGTTCGAAACCGTTGTTGGCAAATGCAACAGTGAGCAGGAACTGGTCAAAAAAGGCCAAAAGCTCTTGGCCGATCTTGATCTTGAAGCATTATTGATCACTCGCAGCGAGCATGGCATGACCCTGATTCGCAAAGACGAGCCCGAATTACACCTACCTGCTCGAGCCCGTGAAGTATTCGATGTCACCGGGGCGGGTGATACCGTTATTTCAACCTTAGCCACTTCACTGGCTGCAGGTTCCGACCTTCCAACAGCCGCCGCTCTGGCTAATATTGCAGCCGGTATTGTTGTTGCCAAACTGGGCACAGCTACCGTCAGCATGCCGGAACTGCGCCGTGAGGTGAACAGCGAACTGGGTGTTGAACGGGGTGTTGTTTCAAAAGAACAACTGCTGGTTGCTTTGGAAGATGCTCGAGCCCATGGAGAGAAGATTGTTTTTACCAATGGCTGCTTCGATATTGTTCATGCAGGCCATGTGGGTTATCTGGAGCAAGCTCGCCAACAAGGTGATCGTCTGGTGCTGGCGATCAATGGCGATGCTTCTGTTAAGCGATTAAAAGGCGAAGGTCGTCCAATTAATTCCGAAGATCGTCGTATGATCGTTCTCGCTGGGCTGGAAGCTGTTGACTGGGTGGTGTGTTTTGAAGAAGACACGCCAGAGAACTTGTTGCGTGACGTGAAGCCGGACGTACTGGTAAAAGGCGGTGATTACACCATCGACGAAGTAGTCGGTGCGCCAATCGTTTATGAATACGGCGGTGATGTAAAAGTACTGGCCTTCCTCGATAACTGTTCAACGACAGCCATCGTTGAAAAAATTCGTAAAGACACCTCTTCTAAAGAAAGCGCCTGATAACCGATGGCTTACTCCTTAATACTCCAGAACACTCTCTGGAGTATTAAGTAATTCCAAAAAACAATTAAACCTTCGATAATCAAACTTGAATTCATATCTATACTTCAATGCCCCACAGCGATAAAGGGATGAGAAGTAAGATGAAAAAAATATTCCAAACTACACACTTTTTCCTATTCTCATTCTTTTCGATAATTCCTGTTCTGCTATCCGTATCAACTTATACACAAGCTCGTGTGCTATACAGTGGCGAAATGTGCAGTCAGGCAAATGGGCAGCAGTATCTGCTGCCCTGTGTTTCTGTTTCCATAGCCAATCAGGAATACAAACTTCTGGTTAACACCGGACAGTTCTATACCGACATCAAAAAAGAATTGATCGACACTCTGGGAAGCGAAGCAGGCTTAGTCAATACACTGGATTACACTGGGCAACCCGCCCAACGTCTTCTTTATGATTTTCCTGGGATCAACCTGAACAGTTCTTACGCTCTCCCAAATGATCAGCCTGTTACTCAAAACAGGTATAGACATACAGGCACTGACGGAATTATTGGTTTCAACCAAATGAATAACTTGGTGTGGGATTTGAATTTTGAAGATCGCAGCCTATCTGTTCTTGATCAAATAAACGACAGTGACAGCTCTTTTGATATCATACTAAAGATACAAAGATCATCCGATATTGATCAACATCAACTACCCGCAATACAAGCAGATCTGGCGAGGACTGCGTATCCCTTTATCCTTGAAATGATTGAACCTGAAATTGTTCAGATTCAAACCGGCTGGCCTTTAGATGTACTGAAAAAAAAATATGCCATTAACTCAGAACCAGCTAACCAGGCACCTGTATCACGGGGTTTGTCTGAAATCGGATTCTTACACAAGTATGGAGGAAGATACCCTCTTTTAGATGGGTTCGACACATTAAGCTTTGGAGACTACGTATTCACTGGTCTTCCTGAACTTTACGAAGGCACGAGACATCATATTGCCAAACTGTTTTTTGATCGCCAGAGGCGCGTTGTTATCGATCTTGTGCAAAACCGACTATTTATTAAGACATATGGTGAACCAGATATATTCAGAGTTCATCAATGCCTCCCTTAAGAAACGACTAAAAAACTCCAATTGTAAAAGATGCTAAAACCCTTGGTAACCGAGATCTTCGGTTATCTTCACCTACGAACTATTCAATTTATATTTAATAAATCCTTGATTTAACAGATGTTTATACCTAAAAATAGGTACGGCTTATGAAGGATTTAAAGCAAAAAAGACAGGATTGTTGCCTAAAAAAACAACTTGGATATAACACTCTCTCCCCATGACGACTTACGAAATGTATTCTTTCCGATTTGGAAAACAGTGGTTTTTTGCATTGTTTTTTGCTTTCTTTTCAAGTTATTCCTCAGCAAAACTAACCGACACTGAAGCTATGTCAGAAGCAGGCGAGCAGCGTATGCTCAGCCAGCGAATTGCCAAAGCCTGGCTGATGCTGGGACAGGGCGTGAATCCTGTCGACGCTGCATCAGAACTGGATACTGGTATTGCCCGATTTGAAAAACACTTTCTTGATTTGCAGGAATATGCACCTAATGCAAAAATTCAGAATTCAATCGATAAGGTTGAAACTGTCTGGGCCAGCTTGCGCATTCATCTTATGGAAAAACCAAATCGCGTAAGAGCGAATATCCTGATTATTGAAAGTGAAAAACTGCTACAAGCCAGCGAAACTCTAGCTAAAAATATAGAAGATTACACCAACATCCATGAATCAAAAATATTGAACCTCGCCGCTCGCCAGAAAATGCTGAGTCAGCGCATGGCTAAGCTTTATATGGCCGAGGCTTGGGGTGTTAAGAACTCTGATCTTAAAAATAAAATGGTGAAGGCCATTGATGAGTTTGATAGCGCTTTACAGATTCTTATGAAGAACCCAATGAATACAGCGACCTTAAAAAAGCAACTTAGTAAGGTAAAAAGCCAGTGGGAATTCTCTCGAATGGGATTTAACCTAGAAAAAGAAGGACGCTATGTACCAACCATTATTGCCGTGAGCAGTGAATCAATCCTGAAAAAAATGGACGCAATTAACAAACAATACTCAACAATTATGCACCAGAAGTTCGCCCTGAAATAGAATCGATTTCTACTGGACGCATCACTACCAGCGACGTTATTGAAGGCACTTACCGTATCCAGTCAATAGTCGACTAGGCATACCTGAGTTCAGTGGTTTCTGCTTATCGCAGAAACCATTTTGAAAATGCGATTAGTAAACTTTAGTGGCTACCGGACTATACCTGTAACAAGGTGAGCTGATTGTTAAGCTATCACGATATTGGTAATCCACTATTCTATTCTCAAAACTTTGAGACAGGTTTCAACATTACTTCTTAAATGTGCTGGGTTAATGGTTCCAATCATAGCCGCTGATGTTGCTGGATGAGAGAACACCAGCTCCATGCTTTTCTCAACCGGATCTTCTCCTTCAAGACAAACATGCCCGCTGGCTAATGCTTTCTTAATCAGTACGCCCTTATTGTGTTTAAGAGCGTAATCCAGCACCGGCTTCTCTGATTGTTCATTCAGGTTATACGTCACCATGGCAATATCGGATTTTTCCAATGCCAAAATACCACCATCGACAGTTTTCGTGGACATACCTGAAGCCAGAATAAGACCTTCCTTCTTCAGATCATCCAGTATTTCCAGACAACCATACTGCTTGATGATATTGACGTCATCACCATTGGAATGCACCAATACCATATCGATGTAATCTGTCTTCAGTCGTTTAAGACTGCGCTCAATACTGAAACGAATATGCTCAGGAGTGAAGTTAAAACCGGATTCACCGTTCTCGAACTCTTCACCCACCTTGCTGCAAATAACCCAATTTTTTCGGCTATTTCCCAACAACTTACCAAGCCGGATTTCACTGGTACCGTAAGCAGGCGCAGTGTCCAGCAGATTAATTCCCAGAGATCTTGCCAGCTCCAAAAGTGCTGATGCATCTTTATCATCGGGAATTTTAAAGCCCTCAGGGTATTTAACGCCCTGATCACGCCCCAGTTTTACTGTACCAAACCCGAGGGGCGACACTGATAAGCCGGTTCCCGCGATGATTCTTTTTTCAAGCATTCTTATTCAGGGCCTCTGTCCAGAATGGCTGACAGATTTCAGGATGAACCACTCCTTCAGGTAATGCAAAACCATCATTGCCAGAAGGTTCTATATCAGAGTGCTGTAACTGTTTACCCACCTCATCAGTGAGGTTCGGTGCCAGTGCCAGTTTGGTTGGCCAGGTCACCAGAGTGCTACCCGCTTCCTGAATAAAGGCCGCATCAGGGCGCAGCAGCTTATTTTGTTTAGGCTCGGCACGATTAACAAAAAGTGTTGCCCATTCTGCGTCATCAAGATTAACCCACGGCAGCAAAACGGAAAGCTCTCTTCTGGCAACACGAATCTGCTCTTCAGGATTTCGACTCATTCCGTCTTCAGCGATTTCTCCCCCTAAATACCAAACCCATTGGCCATCTTCAGTGGGATGGCTGGTAATGGTCATTCTTGGGACAATTTTTGTACCAAGACAGTGAGCATAAAGTGGTTCGGGGTGAGAATGCTTAAGCATGACCATATGCAAAGGTCGCAGCTGCATTTCAGGCTTGGAAATACCCATCAGTTTCATTAAATCAGCGGTACCTTCACCTGCTGTCATAATGTATTTTTTCGCTTTGATCTGCAGAGTCTCATCGCCCAACTGGTGTTCGATGCACTCAATCCCGCCATTGGCAGAAACCACTTTCGTGTCACTGTTCCAGTCAACTTTGAGCGTTCGTGATTCAAGTCCTTTGGTGAGAGCCTGAATAACCGTGCGAATATCCAACACAATTTCATTCAGCTGATAAACCTTACCTTTGAAACCTTTGTGCTTGAAAATGGCCGGAAAATCCTCTTCTTTCTTTAATTGATCCACACGGCCACGCAAAGCCTTGCTGGCAAAGAAAGAGGTCATTCGGGAGCCGATATCACCGGGAGACCAGAGATAATGTCCTTCAGAAAGCGTTCTAACATCCCTCAGATCTACCTCATCCTCACCGGCCAAAGCTCTACGCCATCGATCAGGCATACCCACTATACATTCGGCCGCCTTGGTCAGGTTGCCGGACAGGGTGTACTTGGTACCACCGTGAACAATACCTTGTGACTTGATGGTCTGGCCGCCGCCCAGAGAAGCGTTCTCCAACAACAATGCCTTGTAACCCTGTTTGTTCAACGCATTGAACAACCAGAGGCCAGCGATGCCGCCACCAATCACTACAACATCAGAATCCAGTGTCTGTATCTTTCGGGACATATAGAGGGGTCGAATAACAGAAAATAAGAAGGCTATGCAGTATACGCCTGTACCGAGAACTGTAACAGGTGAGCCGTACCTTTTGTCGATCTATTGTAGCCACTACCTTCACAGCTATACTGAACGATATTTCCAAATGCAGCAGGTGCAGCTATGATGGCCGCATCAGCCACAACGCCTTTTCAGCTATATTCATTCCATTGCAACACTTCAGGATTTCACTTCATTTTGAGACTCGACAAATACCTCTGCGAAAGCGCTGAACTGACTCGTTCGGAAGCAAAAAAATTACTGAAAAGCGGTTCAGTTGCCTGTAACGGCGAAGTAGTAAAAAACGCCACCTATAAAGTCGTCAACGACTGTGAAGTGCTGCTGGAAGGTCGCAGCATTGCACCTATTGGCCTGCGTTATATCATGATTCATAAGCCTGAAGGTTGTATTTGTTCAACGGTAGGAGATCAGAGCCACCCTTCGATTCTTGAACTTCTGGATATTGAAAAACCTGAACGTTTAGGGATTTGCGGACGACTGGATGCAGATACTACCGGCTTGGTACTGGTAACAGATGACGGGCAGTGGTCGCATAAAATCACATCACCACGAAAGAAATGCGATAAACGTTATCGTGTAGAATTAATTGATCCTGTAGAACCAGCCGTTATTGAGGCATTTGCAGAAGGGGTTATGCTGAATGGTGAAGTTAAGCCAACACTTCCTGCCGAGCTGGAATTACTCAACGAGACAGAAGTTCTGCTAACCATTCATGAAGGAAAGTATCACCAAGTGAAGCGCATGTTCGCCGCTATGGGTAACCGCGTCTCCGGATTACATCGGGAGCAGGTCGGCCAGATTGAGTTGGACGAAGATCTTGAGCCCGGTGAATGGCGCTATCTGACAGATGAAGAAGTCGCTAGCGTATGACCAAAACAGCTGAGATACCGCTAGAAAACGTTATCTCAGCTGAAGAAACCAGATTATCAAACAATAGCTGTATGAATCAGGCCGCCTGAGTTTTACTGCTCTCTACAAAAGTATTGGTAGCCGGAGCCAAGCCCACAGCATCATCCACTTGATAACCAATCACCTTAGCAATAGTCACCATCAGAGCCAGATGATGAGTAAGGTGACTGGCCGTAAATATCAGTTCCCGCGCCAGCGTTGAAGGCAAGCTGACACTGCAGGTCTCTGACAACAAAACCTCTGTTTTCACCTGAACTTCCTGAGCCAATGATTCAGGGGTAAGTGATTCCAACCATGACCTCAGAGCTCTCAACTCCTGGAGTCCTGCTTCTTTTTCAGTTTCAAGAGCCAGTCCACGGCGTCGGACATCGTAGTCCACTACTCCTTCTTTCGTTGGCTGAATCATTACTTGATAAAGATCGAGAATGTGACGTAAATGTTGACCGATGCTGCTCATAAACAGCTCACTACCACTGAAGCGATAATCTTCCTCACTGAGTGATTCTACAAACTCAACCAGTTGGTCAACTACTTCGAAATTGCCTCGAAGTACATTCTCAAAATCAATAGACATTGCAGGATTTATCCTCAGTGGTAACCGTGCTACGAACAGAATGATTCTCTACTTTTCGGCTGTAGAGCAAAAAACATGGAGCCAGTAATGCAGCACACCAGTAAACAGAGTTAAGGCTGGATAAAGGATCTTCCTTACCCACCAACCACCAACCAATCAGGCAAAAGAACAGCGTTACTCCCAACTGGGAATAATAGCTCTTGGCCAACAGATAAGCATAGGTAGTGGTTCGCTCGGAACGATCAAAAAACAGTTTGTTAAAAGACAATCGAAACAGGCTGGTCAGAAAAGCGATGGCGAGAATCATTAAGAGCTGAACAAATTCTGGGAAGCTGATGTCCACCAATCCTCTTAATACCCAGGACATGGCGTATAAAACGGTGGCCACTTTAAACAACCGTAAAGCGTCAGTTTTATCAATGGTGTTTTTAACGAGCCAAAACAGTACTGCCATGACGACAGTCAACCCGACAACCACACCTCCCAATTTCATCAGATTTTCCTGACTCAGGAAGTAGAGCGAGAGAGTCCAGAAGTAACTTTCCAAAAACAGAAATAACCCATCAACAATAAACACCAGACGAGAGTTATGTATATCTTTGAGGTTTAAGGCCTGTTTGAGAGAGACTCTTTCAGCCGAAAGCGCTGCTTTGATTTCGCCCGTCACAGCCCGACCGAAAGTAGCCACAATACCTGCCAAACTGATGGCAATAGTCAGGACCAGCAAAGCACTTTGGTTACCTTCTTCCAGTAAGAAAGCACCTGAAAGAATGCCAATTTTAAGCAACACTGCTACCAAAATCTGGAAGTTACCAAAATGGTTACCAGAATTTTTCCGGTTACTTACATCCTTGAACAGAAAACGCTGAGACATCCAATAGAAGCAGCCATAGATACCATTCAATAAAGCCAGAACTGTTAGATTTAGCTGATCGTCAGCCATTACCAGATAAGCCACCAACAGGCTTTCTATAACAAATGAACTTCTGATGGCCCAGATTTTTTGTTCACTGCTGCGTAATTTCTCCCATAGAATCAGGCAAAGAAAATACCCCATTCCCGAAAGCGCAATAAACAGTGATATATCAGACAGTGTGTAGTCTTGCCGCCAAAGTATGGTCGGCAGAAAAAATGGCAGCAGACCAATAAGAAAAGCATGGAGTGCTGAAAACTGATAGAAATAACGTACAGCGGATAACATCAGAAAACGTCCGCACCCTGAATTTCCAGTTGCTCTAACTCTACAAATACAGCGGACAGATCATCTTTCTCGCCATAACGTGGGTAGTTGTGCATTTCTACATAAGGTCGTGAATTCACCTCGAGAAGAATGCACTTCTGATCCTTATGACTGTGTTCAATGCCTTTTTCCATAATGATGTCTATGCCAAGAATACGGGCACCAAAAGCATCCAGGGTTTTTTCCATCAATTGATGGTTATCCTCTGCTACAGATTTTTTTGATATGGTTTCAACGACGCCACCTGGTGCCAACGCGATTCGGTGGAACAATTTCACATATTCACCGTCAGCGGGAATGCTGTTTAAATCGTAATTGCTGCGAGCAAGGTACTCTTTGGTCTGCGCACTCTTCTGAAGCGGGTACATGCAACCCAGCAATCCCATTTCTGTGCGGATACGATTTTCCTGATCAATCAGATCACTGATCGTATTCTGACCATTACCTTTTACAAAGGGTGCAAAACGTTCAATCACAGAAACTACTTTGCCATTGGCGACCAAAACCCGATAATTTTTACCTTCCAGGTATTGTTCAACAACACTGGTTGGCCACCAGATCTTGGCCAGAAAAATTGCTTTCCAGAGCTCACGGAAATTTTTGATGGGAAAATAGCTACCCCGGGAAAAACCACCGACATTGGGTTTGATCACTAAAGGAAAGCCATGTTGCTTGGCAAACTGATGAGCTTTCCAAGGGTTCAGGTAGATTTCACCGCTGGCATGAGGAATGTCATGTGCTGCAAAGGTGTCTCTTGCCTGCTCTTTTGAACGACAACTTTTACGGACTTCCAGAGAGTTGTAGTTAGTGCAGCCATTCATGAATTTCTTGCTGATATAACTGTAAATACTTTTCTTTAGCAATTTCACAGGGCTACTTCCTCTGTTCCTTCTACCTTGTTGTAAGAAGTCCGGTTAGATGTATGAGCGTTTTTACGACCGTAAAGTTTTCTGAAAAAGATGGAGTTTGTCTTCCGTTGTTCGGGTAAGTTTTTTGTGACCGCTGCCAACTGTTTGGTCAGACGATACACCAACCCAAGTTTCTCAAATTTTGAAACATTGCTACTGACCAGAACCAGTGGCATGGGTAGAAACAGATTGATCTCGAAAACCTTGAAGTCACCGCAAACCAGATCATTCAAACTGTTTGCACGAATACCAAAGCGGGCTGTGCGAAACTCACCAACCTGTTTGAGGTGGCTCCAAACTTGCTGAAGTTGTTCGGAAGAAAAGCTACCGGAAATATCTTTGTAACAGGTTTGTTTATTGTAAATGCCGTTAACAGGAAGATCATCACCGCTGGAGTTCATCACTTCAGTAATGGACAAGGTGGCAAATCGATCTTTATTTTCATCAGAGAGAATCAGGTAAACCTCGAACTCTCTGGAACCCTGTGCACTTTCCTGAATAAGGTAAGGCTGATCATCACCTACTCTGCTGGCACGGTTCTCCTGAAGCTGTTCAGGATTATCAGCACGGACAACACCGGCAGAATTTTGTCCCCACTCTGGCTTAAGAAATACCGGAAAGCTTTCTGGCATTACCTGGCCATTGTCACGATATTGAGCCAATCTCCAGCGGGCAGGAATACGCTGATCCATATCCAGCTTGGAGAAGATTCCCTTGGCTTTATTAAAATAACCAGAGTTCAATTGAAAGAACTTCCAGGGTTTGGCAGCGATATGAACGCAATGCCAGATATAGGTTAATACCAGCAGGGAACGGGTGATCATGGTCTTACTTCCTGAATCTCTTATTTATTGCTGCTGTGGTGGCTGACTGCTATTGCATCCAGCCACTCGCTTTTGCCTAGTGAGCAAAAGTTCCATTCAGCTTTTGTTGCTTGATCAGACTGAAGTTGGCCGCAGCCATAACCAGACCAAGAATCAGGATAGATACGGCTGCAAAAAACAATGAACCGCCGTCGCTTTTTCCTTCATGAAGAACAACAATACCTAAAGGTGTGATCAGATGAAAGAAAGCTGCGCCGGCCATGACACCTGCAGCGGCAAGGCCACCAAGGGTATGAAATACAGCGCGATCAATGGCAGGCTTTTTACCAGTCAGTTTTTCGCGAATAAACAGGAATAAAGGCATCAGCAGGAACAGGCTGACTATCAATTCAGCCGTTCCTACGGCAATCGCTCCATAGCTAGCAAACCAACCACCGATACCATTGCCCAGAACACCCTGCATCCAGCCACCAATGATGCCAAAAATGTGTTGGGTATCTGGATGTCCAGTGAACTTGTAAGGCAGTGAAGATAAAAAAACCTTCGCAGTCCAGGCCACAACGACCCAACTGAAGATTGTAATGATCTTGTTTTTCATAATTTCTAACCTGGTCTAAAAGGCTGCTTCAGTATTATTCCGCACTGAAGTCAGCGACTACTCTTTGTCTATTCCGCTGCCAGCCTTGGATTAAGTCGTTATATGCTGGCAGCTTAATGGTTGTTATAAATAGCTTGTTATAAATAGCTTGTTATAAATGGTTACGAAGAAAGTGGTCGTTTGGTTTCACTTCAGAACAGAAGGCCAGTTCTGGTCAGCCAGTTCAATGAAACCGGTCTTATCTTTTAACCAATCTTTCTGTACTGCTGCGTCATAGTTCAAATACAGTTTTCCACTATCTATATGCCACTGCTTTGGGTCAGCACTGGCTGTATGGCCCTGAGACACGGCCCACGCACAGTAGCCACCATATTGTGGTGAATATTTCTCAGGGTCATTTTTGAACAGCTCAAGGTTTGTTGCACTGCTGAAAAACCATTCTGCTCCCTCATACTTGTACTTAAATTTACTATTGCCTTTAACCGGCTTGCCTTCAGTGAAGTAAGCGACAGTATCATAACCACTGACCGCCTTATTACCCCAAAAACCGGTATAAACCTGATCTTCTTTTGCAAAACTGGTATTGACCTGCAGAGAGAACAGTAAAGCAAAGAGGCTAGCTAAAAATGTATATTTCGATATCAGTGATTTCATGGCTGTGTCCAGTTCGGTAAGCGTCAGAGTTTTAATACTGTCTGACCGTTTGATGATATATACGCGAGGTAATTTGAGATGGATTCAGAAAAAGTTAAAAAGAGATAAGTGTTATTCAAGGAATGATACCCATTCTTATTTAATGGCCATCAGTATTAGTATATACCCAAAGAAATTGAAGCCAACACCTTCACACCGTCAAAGACGACGGGTATAGAGCTAACTTCCGATTAAGAGAATAGGAACAAACCATGTACAACGTATTTCTTTTTCTGCATTTGCTGGCAGCAACTGTCTGGACAGGTGGTCACCTTGTTCTTGCCTGCAGCATTTTGCCAGGAGTTCTGAAAAACAAAGATGTCGATTTTTTGCAGCGGTTTGAACAAGCCTTTGAAAAGATAGGTATTCCGGCTCTGATTATTCAAGTCCTGACAGGATTACACCTTGCCTTTACCATGCTGCCTGATTTTTCCATGTGGTTTGATTTCAGCAACTCAATCTCCAAAATAATCAGCATCAAGGTCATACTGCTGCTGACAACTTTGGGGCTGGCATTGGATGCACGACTAAGAATTATTCCGAAGCTGTCCAAAGATAATCTCTCTGCTCTGGCTTGGCATATTATTCCTGTCACCATTGTTTCTGTCCTATTTGTTATAGCGGGCATTTCATTCAGAACAGGTTGGCTCTGATTCAGGACAGGTATCCGTAGGCTCACGAGCATCTGTTATAGGTTAAATACACTCATGTGTATCTATAACCAATTGATAATCCTGTGCTCCAATAGTCCGCGAATGTTTCGGGTAGCGTCTATGCCCGATATTCAGTTTTCTCTTTTTCTGACCATTGATTGGTGTAGTTAACTGGGGTTAGAAAAAGGTTTTCAGGCATATCACACTTGTTGTGATGTGCCTTTTTTATAGTGAAAATTTTTCATCATTGAAGGTGACGAAAAATTTCTTCGCTCATGGCTGTTTATTGGCTAAAACTACTCAAATAGGTGTCACAGAAAGCCTGTAAATGAGCTTCTTCCGGATTCATTCTGGACATAACACCCAGCCCCCAAACAACCGTCATGATTGCAGTGGCTTTTTCACTAGCATCCACTTCCTTGTCAAACTCTCCTGACATAACGCCCTGTTCAACAAGCGTTTCAAAGCGTTTCTGCACTCGTTGTAACTGTTTTTTAACTTCAGTTTCCAGGTGAAGATGCTGACCATGAAACTCAAGTAGGGAGTTCACCAACAGACAGCCTTTGGTGTTTTTATCGCAGGCGCGATCAACCTGTCGTTTGAAAAACACCTCCAACAAAGTTTTCACTGACATCTGCTCTTCAACGAGAGAATCGATATACAACAATGTTGTATCAGTATAATTATTTAATACGGCTTTCAGCAGACCGTCTTTATTACCAAAGGCCTTGTAGAGACTGCCAGGCTTCAGGGCTGTAGCCGACTGCAGATCAATAATAGATGTCGCCTGATAACCTTTCTCCCAGAACAATGTCTGAGCGGCACCAATCACTTTATCTCTTTCGTATTTCTGTGGTCTGGCCATTTTAAACAGTCTGCATGAAGTTTGCTCATTGTCGCTGAGTCGTTCCTTAACGTAAAGTTATTGAATGAACACTCAATAAAATATATTGTTGAGCGTATATTCAAAAATCATGAGATGTTCGACCATGAATCTAACCGAATCCATTGCCGCATACGAAGAAGCCAAAAAACAGAAAGTACCCGCCGACATTCTTGAGCTGATGGCAGAAGTCACTCAAGATCTGATTGCCACCGGCTTGGCCGAACAAACAACAAAGGAAGGCGCACTGGTAAACAACTTCGCTCTGCCTGATCAACTGGGTAATGAGCTAAGCCTTGATCATTTATTGGAACAGGGTCCAGTGGTATTGAGTTTCTATCGTGGCGGTTGGTGCCCATACTGCAATCTGGAATTGAAAGCTCTGCAGGATAAGTTGCCTGAAATAAATGCTGCAGGAGCCACTCTTGTTGCTATCTCTCCCGAGACTCCTGATAGTGCTCAAGACACCAAAACGGCTAGTGATCTGTCCTTTACTGTATTAAGTGACGCAGGTAATAATGTGGCAAAAGTATTCGGGCTGGTGTTCACATTGTCTGAAAAACTGAAGCCTGTTTACAACAAGTTTGGACTGGATATTCCTGCCAGAAACGGAGATCAATCCTGGGAGTTACCGTTCCCTGCGACGTTTGTTATTCAACCTGATAAAACGGTTTCCCTGGCATTTGTCAGCGCAGATTACACCGAGCGCCTTGAGCCTCAGAACATTATTGATCATTTGAACAAGTAAAGTTTTAAACTCAGGAAGCCTGCAGAATGGCCCGATAGACCTGCTTGGCAGTGATCATCTGGGTTTGTTCAGGCTTCCTCCCTGATAACAGGGCAACGGATACTCGCTCTTTGCCAAAAGCTCGCATAGCATCCAGTAATGTACTGTCCTGACTTAGAAAGACGGCTTTTTTAGCCAATTCACCGACTGTTTTATTCATATCACCGTTCACCATGCAACTGGCGATATGTCGGTAAAGAACAACACCAATCACATTCTCATCTTTTACTACTAAGTAGCGCTTGTAGGGTTCACTTCGAAGATTATCCTGAACTTCCGCAATCGTGGAATGGGAAGATAGCCAAACCATACGACATTCATCACCAGTCAGTGCTTCGAGCGTTTTTTGATGCATTTTCAAGGCAAGTTCAGCAAGGTTTCTTTCTTCTTTTTCAATAATACCTGTCTTGTTGAAATGCTTCAGAATACTGCGCAATTCATCACGGGTAGGATCAGATGCAGCTTCAAGTCCAAATAATTTTGCCCAAACCATAGTCAAACGAAGGACAGGCCTTAATAAAAAGCAGACAACTCTTACGAATTTTGCTGAATGATTTAAAACCGGCTCTGCCATTTGAACGGCAAAGAGCTTAGGAAGAATCTTTGCAAAAACCAACATACAATAGGTCAAAAGGGCTGTAAAAACAGCAAGACTGATGTCATTTAATTGTCTTGCGGCAATAGCTCCTATCACTGAACTACCTGCAATACTTATGAGTGTAATAAGCACCACCATCGATGATAGGTGAGAGTCTTTGTGGCGAATGATGTACTTGATATCGTCAGCATGAGAAGGCTTGTGCCTTAGCAGGGTAGCCAGTCTCAGATCGTCTACATAAATGATGGCAGATTCAATGATAGAAAGAACAGCTGTGACAATAATAATCAGAATAGCGGCAGCAACAACCAGAAGCATCCTTGCTCCTCCTGTGATGATAATGAACGGATCACCCCAGAGAAGCTGGCGAATTACAGCATTAAGCGGACAGAATTGCTGCGAAAACACTTCAATGATGAAAAATAACTTTCCAACGGGGTTCACCCTATATCGGTCAACACCCCCTATAGTTGAGTGGTTTATTCTGTGACTGCTCCCCGCCCTATCGGGCGAGGCTTCCAACTTCTTAGGCAGCAACTAGCAGTGTGCTGGATTTACGCTTGCCTCCATTGGCAGAAACGGACAGCCCTTCCGCTTTTAACTTCAATATACCTTGCTGCCTTATATTAATTGCCGCATTAATATCACGATCAGCGAGGTATCCACATTCGCAAGTCCATGATCGGACATTCAACGGCATATTCTCTTGCTTGTGGCCACAACAACTACAGGTTTTAGACGAGGCAAACCATTGGTCTATTTTAACCAGATGCTTACCCGCTTGTTTTGCTTTATAGTCCAGCCTGGTTATTAGAGAATGCCATCCTGCATCCGCGATAGACCTTGCAAGGCAGTGATTCTTGAGCATGTTTTTAACTTTCAGCGTTTCCACAATTACCGCTTGATTTTCGTCGATAAGCTGCTTGGAAAGTTTGTGCTGAAAGTCATTTCGTGCAAAAGCTACACGCTCATGTGCCTTTGCTACGAGTAGTCTTGCTTTTGCTCTGCCCTTTGAGCCTTTCTTGCATCGGGACAGTTTTTTCTGTTTTCGCTTGAGATTGAGCTGGGCATTTTTTACAAATCGAGGATTGCCGGTTTTGACGCCTGTACTGGTGATGGCAATGTCGGTCAAGCCAACATCCACACCAACAACTTGAGTGCTTTGAAGGTCGGTTATCGCAACAGCTTCTGTTTTTTCATCATCAACCAGAACAGAGGCGTAGTATTTTTCGGTAGGTGTTCTGGTCAAGGTTATAGATTTCACCTTGCCAGGTATTTCTCTATGAATCTTTGCTTCTATTGGCTCGCACTTTGGGATTTCGATCCATTTATCACCGACAGAAACAGACGTGCAGTGATAACTACTCTGCTTTCCATGTTTCGATTTAAAACGAGGAAAGCGAGCTTCCAGCTTGGGATTAAAAAAGTTCTGGAATGCCTTGTCTAGATTAATGACAGATTGTTGCAGGGCTATGGAGTCAGCGTTTTTGAGCCATGAATATTTTCAGCTTTTCTTGGCGACTGCCAATAGCGGCTTCAGGTCTTTTTTTGGAGAAAGGTTCTACTCTCTCACTTTGTAATAGTGGTTTTTTGTAGCCAGCGCTTTATTCCACACCAGACGCACAGCACCGAACTGACGGTTTAAAAACTCCGTCCGCTCTGGTGCTGGATAGATGCGAACTTTGGTGGCTTTCAACATGACTATTTACAACTGAGCGCTCATTACTACAATGTCCAGAAAATTATACTTATTGCAGGGTATTTCAAGTGAGTGCGCAGAATAAAGATGTGTTACATGACTACCTTCGAAAACGGCATAGTGTCACAAAACTGGTAGCGCATCTGGTGTTCACTACGAAGTACAGAAGAAAACTGCTAGATGGCTATATGATACAGCAGCTGAAGGATGCCTTTGAAAGCTCTTGTGAAAAACTGGAGTTATACATACTCTTTTACACGTCGCTTGCCCACTACAGATGGGCAAATGACTGATTAGATATTTGATTACCTGTACGTACCCGCTGACGATATTATTTTTTGCACTATTTTCCGATCAATATCAATTTGCCGGTCTTTGGATCCTTATAAACCTGTCCAACAGATTCATAACCACTACCCGATTGCCGTATACCTTCAGGCATAATGGGTAACTCCTTACCTTCTGTAATCTCCTCTTCAAGCCTGAATCGATTCTGTAGTTCCGGGCTGATAGCAATAAGAGCCGCAATCAATCCACAGGAAAAAACCAGCATGATATCCATGAGACTGGCCATCGGCCCCATAGGCTCTGCTTCCTCCTGGTCAAACCGGCTGTTGCTCCATCGGTCACTCACGAGCAGCCTCCGACTTGTAATCAACGCCTGTATTGCGCGTTGTTTCTTCCATTTCGTAGAGCAATTTGTCATACCATCGACGTCGGAAACGACCAAGTATGAAACCGACAATGCCCACCAAAAGCCCGAGAATAGTGGTATCAAAAGCAATCGTCATGGCTGTGGTGAGGATTCTAAGCTCACCATCGCCCAAAGCGGCAAGCCCTGGACCCAGCGGGATCAGTGTTCCCATCAAACCCAGCATCGGTGCAATACGAGTAATTAAATCAGCACGTTCAATACGACGCTTGCCTTGCTGTTCTGCAAGATGAATATTTCCGGTATTTGCAAGCATTCGCAATCCACCGAAGCGTTCACCAATAGCTTGACCTGTTTCCCAGATACAGAGACCTATCATAAACAGAAGCAGCCAGATTACCGGCTCCAGCAAGAGTCCGGTAATTGTGTGCATGATGTCTATTGAAAAAGACGACAACATTATTTAATTCCCCTTCTTCCGCGCAGTATCCCTGCGAACAGTAGAATCAGCATTCCTATCAATAAAAACAAAATTTTGTTGTTGTTCTGTTCGTCAATTTTCATCTCTGCATTGTTAACCGTTTCACCGCTGTTTTCCTTTTCTGAAGGTGGATGTACAGGTGTATCAACGGTATCCCGGTCAATTTCCTGAATTCTGGTGATAGCTTCAGTGCTTTCAGTTTCAAGCTCGGAAGGCATACGGCTGTCTTTCAGTAGCTGACCAAGAACTGTCTGGGTTTGTTGGTCCAGATAAGGCATAATCTGCTGATAGACAGGGTGATCCGGATGAGTGTGACCACTGCCCGGAATGCCGTTTTCCAACACACTTCGAGCGAATTCCTCAGAAACCTCTTTCAAGGTTTGAGCATCGGCCTGCCAGAAACCTTTTCCTGCTGCCACCAGCATCACTGCAAGAATATTGGTACGAACCTGATTGTTATGATCCGTTTTCAAGAACTCATCCAGTCTCAGCTCAAGACGGTCATCAAGATATACGGCTTTCACCTCATCCCACACTCTTGATTTGATAATCTCTGGGCTTGTCACCTGCCACCCCCAAAGATATTCAATGAATTCACTGCCCATCGTACGGGCACCTGCATAACCTTCCGCCATCAATGGTTCTATCCACTGCGGATTCAGGAAGCGTCCTCTCAGCTCACCCATCAAAGCTGATTCCAAAGGTTCAAGGTCAGCATTATCTGTTCTTGCATGCTGAATCACATAACTGTCCGGAGCTTTTCCCGAGACAGTTTCAACGGCAAGATTTAAACCACCGAGGTAATCAAACGCATCATTGTTATCCATCAAACCATAGAGATTACTGGCCCTACCTAAATAGGTCTGCCCTACCTGTTGCAGCTGACGTTTGAAGTCACCTTGGGCATTGATAACAGTACTTGAATCACTATTTGCATCAGCCATTCCGTAGGCATATCCCATCCGCTTGGCAAAAACAGCTCCCAGCTCCTTTCTTTCCTGCCAGCTTCCAGAACGTTCCACAAGACGGTTAATGCCAGCACCATAACTGCCTGGCGCGGTACCAAAAACTCTAAGACTGGCTCGACGACCAGCATCGTCTCTTTCACTTTCAGGGAGCTGTAGAAGCAACTCTCGAGTCTCATTAATCCAGTTATTTGCAACAATATTAACGGACAGAGGCTCACTACCTTCCTCGAATAGCCTTAATGGCTTGAGGGCTGTTTCAAGATGTAATGTTAAAGCAGGGTAATCTTTCCTAATGACCTCGGCACTTCCAGCCAGCGCAATCAATACAGACTGATCGAGCCATTCCATCTGTTGACCATAGAGATCTCTGAAAAGACCAGAGGTAGTAAACAGTACATCAAAACGCTGCTGTCGTTTTTTATCCAAAGGTATACGTTCTATGCCTTGCACGATACCCCGACTGTTCCATACAGGCCGAATACCCAGTAAATCCATACCAAAAGCAATCATAGCTCCTTCATCCCGAACGGCATCGGATGCCCAGAGAATAACAGCCTGCTTTTTATCGCCTTCTGTCGCAGGGTTAGCACGAACCTTATCGGCCAACTCCACCCCCAGCTTGTAACCTACGGATGTTGGTAACAGGCTGCCATCTAGAGCATGAAAATTCCTGCCGGTGGGCAGCGCTTCCGGTGTTTTAATCGGGTCGTTGCCTTTGCCTGGGGCAACAAAGCCTCCATCAAGGGCATTGAGCAGACTCTTCATTTCTTCTGCCGGAGATCTTTCCAGATCCTTTCGCCAGATGTTCACCTGCTTCGGATCGTCTTCCTGCTTCATGGAAGCCAACATGGTATCAACGGCTTCCTCATCCCAGTCACGACCAAAAACATGCAATCCCAAAGGCATAAAGCTTTCCTGAATCTTCGTCAGGTAATGACCTACTTCATGCAAAAGAAAATCATCATCTACCTGATCGAAACTTATACCACGGACTTTCAGCTCTTCATCCATACTGGCAATCAACTCGTCTCTCAGACCGGATTGTTCAATCTGTACCCTGATGGACTTCACAGCCAGCTTACGAGTTCCCTCATCAACAGCCGCTTCAGCACTTTCAATCAACTGTCGCAGAGAGAGCAGGTCATCGTAGAGTTCCGTCACCGCCAATGGAGGCGTCAGGTGGTCCACCATAACTGCAAGACCGCGACGTTTGGCCTGAATGCCTTCGCCAACACCATCAACAATGTAGGGGTAAATAGACGGCAGACTCGCCATCATCAAAGTAGGGTAATCGTCTGCTGCCAGCCCGGCGCTACGTCGAGGCAAAAACTCATAGGTCGAATGACGCCCCACATGAATAAGGGCATCTGCAGCAAATATATTCTTCAAATAGTGGTAAAACGCCATGTATTGATGGGGAGGAGGAAATGACATGTTGGCGTGCAGGAGTTCTTCATTAAGCTCCCAACCTCTGGGAGGCTGAGGCCCAAGAAACACCTTACCGAATTGCACACCCGGAATCAGTAGCCTGTTGTCCCATACCATGGTTCTTCCCGGAGCAGCTCCCCAACCTCGCAGCCCTTCTATTTTCATCCCGACGATAGCGGCTACCAACTGTCCACCTTCTTCCAGAAGATCGATCTTTTGTGAAGAGTTCCCTTGCTGAAGGAGTAGAACGTAATTCGCTTCCAGTTGATCCAGTAACGCCAAAGCACGGCGTCGTTTAACCTTTATACGAACTCCGTCGAGAACATGCCGAAGGTCGGTTATAGTCGTTTTGATCAAATTGGATAACATAGATCGTGTTTCAGGATTATCCAAAACGGTTTGATCAGAAAGGGCTTCCATTATCCGACCGTGAAGATAACCCAACGGCCCATCAGTCATCTCTTTCTGAACACTGACTGGCAGGGTTAAAAACCACTTTTGATAATCAGCAACGGAAACACCATTCACTAAAGGTGCCATAGTCTCGAGTGCTTTTCTGTCCTGGGGAAGGTTCACACCCTTTTGTTGTAAAATATCCAGAAGTTTGTCAGGGCTTTCCGGCAAATCACCTGTGTCATATCCCTGCTTTTTCAAAGCTTGCAGCATATCCCACAGTGACTCTGAAACATTAAGATTATCTGCCCCAATGTTATGGCGGCCCGGTGGGTGGTTGTAATAAATAATGCCAATGCGCTTTTCAACGTTTTCTTTCGTTTGCAGATCCATCCAGTTATTGATTCTGGCCTGCAAATTCACCACCTGATCAACTTGAGGTTCAGTACGTACAATCCTGACACCAGTGAGAGGGTCAATAGATGCTTCTGAAGCAAGTGCCAGTATCGTGGGCTGTGAAGTGCCCTGAATTTCAGGCATGGCGACACGATAGTGAATAGAATCGGTTGTTATACCCTGTCGTGATAACTCCCACTGACCACGAGTCATTTCAATCTGACGGATGCCTTTAAAAACAGGCACATTGAAGGCACTTAAAAGATGGCTGACTTCTTCTCTGGCCTCACCACCACCAATAACGAAATCCTGAAGAGACAGGATGGCCCAAGGAGCTTTTTTCGGAGCAAGCGCTTTCATCTTTTTAACCGCATCAATACTCGCCTGTCCCCATTCAGCTAACATGCTGACGCATTGAAACAGTTGCTTCTCGCATAATTGCTGATGAAGATCCCAGTCGCCCGGGCGGTCGCCACTGTCCTGATCCAGAATGAAAAGAGTAGCCTGATTTCTATTAATAGAGTCAGCAAGCTGTTCAGAAGTCACAGAACTAGAGTTCAAATAGAGACGTATTTGCTCTCTAATGGAAGGTGCTACCGCACCTCCCTGATTCAGAAACTGCCACAGATAACCTAGATTTTCTCTGCCCCGCCCCTGCCAATAAGCTCTCGCCTGGAGCCATTGACTGAAATCCGGATAAGTATTGACCTGTTCTTCCAGAGAAGTTTTTGTACTTTTGATCAGTGTGTTTTTTTGTTCAGAAGAGAGCTGTGAGAAAATGCCGAAATCACGGGTATGATTCAAAGAATAGAGTCGTCGATCGCTACTAACGACAAATCTCTTCTGTTTATCCGGGTAATCAATCGCCAGAAGTCGCTCGACTGGCTCGCCAAATATCGCAGCATAAAGCACAGTTTTTGCCTGTTTCAGCTCGTTGCGAAGCTGATCATCAGACATCTCATTAATCTGGGTAACACTTCTGATTTGAATAGTCTGACGGCTGTCAGATTCTTTGGTGTTTCGCTTTAAATATTCATGGGCACCACCAGCGAGATCTGCTGCTGACCGATCCGAAACGATAGCAAAAATATCAGCTGCTCTTAAAACAGAAGCCTGAATAAGCAATACCGACAACAACGACCACAACAATGTGTTGCAGATACTTGTTGGAATACTGAAGAATGGTTTTGACCAGTGTAGCCACTGACCTTCACGCTGGTTAATTGTCATGCGGACCTCAAAAAGAAACTCTACACGCATCAACAGAGATAACAGCAGCTCATGGCAGAATCATTTTCTCTACCCAATGAAACAGCTTTTTCAGTGTCACCCCGCCTGATACGCCAGTGATTCAGGCCGGTCTCCGGGCTGACAGATTGGCACTTCCTTATTTGAAGCTTTCGCTTCTAAAAAGAGTGACCGGAACAAATCACCTTCCCATGTTTATCAGACACGGTGGTTACGATTTCTTCTCTCTGCTTACCGTTGCGGGGGCAGCTCAGGTTTTATACCTGATTCCCGATTATCGTCGTGCAAATCAATCTTGCTGACGCACCTAAAACAACCCGGAAGAGTACACAAGCTTGCAACACGTGAAAACCCATAGCCTCTGGCAAACAGCAAAAAAACTGCTAGTATCGCCTTGCCTTGATAACCTGCAGATAATCACATGTTTTCAATCAGATCAGTTGATAAAACTCTTAGCCCTGACATCCAGAACAAAATTGATCGAAAAATCAAACCACCCGGCTCGTTGGGGCAAATTGAAGAGATTGCTCTACAGGTTGCTCTGGTTCAGGGAACAGACACTTTATCCATTCAGTCACCTACTCACCTGCTGTTTGCCGGTGACCACGGTATTTCCAGCCAAGGTGTGAGCGTCGCACCCAGCGAAGTCACCACTCTGATGGTTTCTACCTTTCTTGCAGGTTCCGCAGCTATTAACTGCTTTTGCAATTCCAGCGGTATGGATTTAAAAGTCATTGATGCGGGAATCAAGCAAGAGCTTCCTGACACGGTAGGACTTATCAAACAGCGGCTAGGAGCGGGCACCAAAGATTTCAGCATAACTTCAGCTATGTCGATGGATACCGTTCAGCAAGGCTTACTGTTTGGCGCCAAACAAATTGAAGAGCTGAACCAAACCGGTTGTAACACCGTGTCTTTTGGTGAAATGGGCATTGGTAATACGTCTACGGCTGCTGCTATTTTCTGTGCACTGACATCAAGCACTGCCGATGCAGCCGTTGGTCGAGGTACGGGTATCTCTGATGAACAACTCGCCAAAAAACGACAACTGGTTGATGATGCAATGACATTGCATCAAGGCAAGCTGAACACACCGGAAGAAATACTCTCTGCTGTTGGGGGCTTCGAGATTGTTCAGATGGTAGGTGCCATGCTCAAGGCAGCAGAACACCGCATGCTGGTTTTGATTGACGGTTTTATCTGCACAGCTGCAGCTATGCTAGCCGTTAGAATGATCCCTGCAGCTCGGGATTATATGGTTTTCAGTCATCAATCTGGTGAAGGTGCCCACGCATTGATGCTGCAGGAACTTGAAGCAACACCTTTGTTCAATCTGGGTATGCGTCTGGGTGAAGGAACAGGCTCTGTATTAGCTCTGCCTATCATCAAGGCTGCCTGCAGTTTTTATAATGATATGGCAAGCTTTGAAGATCTGGGTATAGAGCTTTAAGTGCCCACATAATTATCTCAACACAGAGAGCAGGCATGATTGAACTGATTCTGGGTGGCGCTCGTTCAGGCAAAAGTCGACTGGCAGAAAAAACGGCCATGACGTCTGATCTTGAGGTTATCTACATAGCCACAGCAACGGTTTATGACCAGGAAATGGCTGACAGAGTTGTTCACCACAAAGATCAGCGCCCTGACTACTGGCAGGTTGTAGAAGAACCTATCGAGCTGGCAAAAGTATTGAAACAGTACGCTTCAACCCATCATTGTTTACTGGTTGATTGCCTTACTCTCTGGGTAACCAACCTGCTCTGCAATGAAGACCCGGAACTGTTTGAGTCACAACGTTCAGCCTTTCTAGAATGTCTTCCCGAGCTGGAAGGCCGAATCATTTTTGTATCCAATGAAGTCGGTATGGGTGTGGTTCCCATGGGTGAGCTAACCCGACGATTCTGTGATGAATCGGGCCGACTGCATCAAGCTATTGCAGAGTTAGCTGACAAAGTTACCCTGACCGTAGCAGGGTTACCTCATATCCTGAAAGACGAACAACAAGCAGACTGAAGATGACTGACAAAAAAGCGGATAGTTCCCCTGAAGATCGCCATCAACAAAAAATGGCTAAACACAAAGCCAAGGTCGATGCGGCTATTGAACGAGCACAGGAAGAGCGAGGCGTTGTTATCGTTCTGACCGGCAATGGCAAAGGTAAAAGCAGTTCCGGCTTTGGTACAGTGATTCGTACTCTTGGTCATGGATTCAATGCAGGAATAGTGCAGTTTATTAAGGGCACCTGGGAATGCGGTGAAACCAACATCTTGTCGAAACTCGACAATCTTGAACATGAAGTTATGGGGTCCGGCTTTACCTGGGAAACTCAGGACAAGCAACGTGACCAGGATGCCTTCGATGAAGTCTGGCCTAAAGCAAAAGCCATGCTGCAGAATGAAAATCTGCGCACGGTCATGTTTGACGAAATCACCTATATGCTTGCTTACAAAAATCTGAAATGGGAAGACCTTAAAGAAGCTTTGGATAACCGCCCAAAAGATCAGAATGTTATTTTGACAGGCCGTGGTGCTCCTTCTGCTCTTCGTGAATACGCTGACACCGTGACTGACATGAAGATGGAAAAGCATGCCTTTAGAGGTGGTGTAAAAGCTCAGGCTGGTATTGAGTGGTAAACCAATAACAATGTTTGAGTTTCTTCTGTCGCCCGCCATACAACTGATTATCGCCCTGCTGCTGGACCACCGATTCGGTGAGTTCAGCCGCTGGCATCCTTTAGTGGGCTTTGGTCGATACGCCAAATGGCTGGAAAGCTGCTTTTATCCACAGGGTGATTCAAGCAGTTCCAAAAAACTTCTGGCAGGATTTATCGCTCTGACCCTGGCTGTCGTACCTTTTTGTTTTTTGACCTTTCTTGCCATTCAGATTCCCGTTCTGGGCTGGTGTCTCGAAGTGTTTCTGCTCTACTTGGTCATTGGTAAAACCAGTTTGATTGAACATGCCCGATATGTTTCTCAGCCATTGAAAAAGGGCGACCTGGATGAAGCCAGAATCAAGGTTGGCTGGTTGGTCAGTCGCCAAACCGATCAGCTGCAACCACCCGAGATCATTCGAGCCACAGTAGAGTCGGTACTGGAAAACGGCAATGACGCCGTTTTTGGTGCCTTGTTCTGGTTTATAGTGGCTGGCGCACCGGGCGCTGTCGCTTATCGGTTGATCAACACACTGGATGCCATGTGGGGCTATAAAAACGACCGTTATCTATTTTTTGGTCGCTGTGCTGCCCGTGCCGATGATCTGATAAATCTGATTCCTGCTCAGTTGTGTGCCCTGACTTATGCACTGTTTGGGAAAACCTTTCAAGCTCTGAAATGCTGGTTCTCTCAGGGGTATAAATACAAAAGTTTTAACGGTGGCTCCGTAATGGCCAGTGGCGCTGGCAGCTTGAACATAGTGCTGGGTGGAGCCGCTGTTTATCACGGTAAGCATACTCAGGGAGTCGTTCTTGGCAAGGGCAAAACACCTATGCCCGAAGATATAGACAAAGCGACTCTGCTGGTCAGTAAAGGTTCTATGCTCTGGGCTGCACTCTACTTTTTCTTTTCAATTTTTATCCTCTAATACATGCCAACAAAAAATAATTCAAAACTTTTGAAACACGGCGGCAAGCTCAATCAAATTGCCGCTCAGTATGATATTCCTCTTGATCAATGGCTCGACTTATCCACAGGGGTTAACCCTCGCTGTTACCCTGTAAAACCTGTCTCTATTGGAGCCTGGAACAGGCTCCCTGAAGACGACGATGGATTGATTGAAATTGCACAAAACCATTACCAATGCTCCAGCCTGCTTCCTGTTGCCGGTACGCAAGCCGCTATTCAAACGCTTCCTGTTATTTTCCTAAACTGCTTCAGCCGTATTGCTATTCCTGCCGTGGGTTACAAGGAACACAGCCACGCCTGGAGACAGAACGGGTATGACGTTATCACCTATGATCAGGAACCTACGGAAGATCTGATAAACAACGTGGACGCTCTGCTGGTCATTAACCCCAACAACCCTTCCACCCATACGGTGTCAGCCAGTCAGCTTCTGGATTGGCATCAACAGTTACAAAAACGTAATGGCTACCTGATTGTTGATGAAGCCTTTACGGACAGTCAGCCTGAGCAAAGCATCAGCCATCTGGTACCAAGGGAAGGTCTAATCGTGCTTCGCTCTGTAGGAAAGTTCTTTGGGCTGGCGGGTATTAGAGCAGGATTTGTTCTAGCTGAACCGGAGCTACTGCATAGAATGCAGACCATTCTCGGACCCTGGACTTTATCGGGCCCAAGTCGCGAAGTGTGTAAACAGGCACTCCGTGACACGGATTGGCACAAACAAAACCGTAACTTTCTGATCTACGCCAGTGAACGATTGAATACACTTCTTAGTCGTTATTTTGAAATTACGTTTCATACCGCTATGTTTGCCACTGTGATGACGGAGAATGCATTAGAAATACACAGAGCATTATGTTCAGAGGCTGTATTTACTCGGTTGCTGGATGAGCAGAATGGATTGAGATTCGGGTTACCGGACAGCGAAGCTGACTGGCAGCAGCTTTCCAAAGCGCTGCTCTTGATTAGCGAATCTTGGTTAGGGAGATTAGGCGATTAACAAAGCTGTAATCAGAAACAGGCTGGCTTCGGTTAACTCAATGACTGCTCCAGCCACATCACCTGTAAACCCACCCAACCGCTCGACACTCTGCTTGCGAAGCCAGTACCAGAAAATGCCAGTAACCAATAAAGGTAACCACAGTGACTGCCCAGCTAAAAACAAAGGAAGAAGAAGGGATAAGATTAAAACGGTAAAGCACGTAGGCCGATGGGCAAACTCGACAAAAGCCTTCCCCATGCCATTGGGTCGAACGTAGTCAGTAAACCTGAACAGAGCAACACCTGCTGTGCGACTTAATATCGGTATCAAGACGACCAATAACCATTGAGCCTCAACCACCAACGCCGTCACAGCGGCCGCTTTGAGCAATAGCAGCAGGATCATGATAAAGGCCGCCATAGGGCCACAGGCTGGGTCTTTCATGATCTCAAGGGTTCGTTCTTTGTCTCCCAAACCACCCACCCAGGCATCGGCACAATCAGCCAACCCGTCCAGATGCAGCCCGCCGGTCAAAATCACCAGAACCGAAAAGGTAACAAGGCCAATAAGAATATCTCTGGAAACTGACAGTTCGCCTGTCCAGTAGAAAAGAAAACCGGATAACAAGTAGCCCAGTACCACAGAAGACAATCCGATTAATAAACCAGCCAGCGGCAAATAATAGAGAACCCGCCCCATATCGCCGTCTTTAATATTATTTAATTGTCGTGTAGGCAGCCGTGTAAAAAAGCCCAGCGTCAGAGCGATAGAACGACCATGAGCTTTAAGTGGAGTATCTGTTTTTTCAATGTCGGGTTCAGTTTCCAAGGGGATGACTCTTCTGATTCATAAACATCAATCGAGGCCACTGCTGCCCATTATCATCAGTAAAAACTTCGATACGAGTCAGACTACCATGGGCAATATCCAGCCGACTCATAGCTAAACCCTTACGAGTATCCATCGCCAGAATATGGGCTATCACCTGTCGAATGACGCCGGAATGAGTAACCAGCAGTATATTTTTACCCTGATGTTTTTCCAGCAACAACTGCCAGACACCGGTAACTCTATCGATAAAGCTTTCTATTGATTCGCCTTCCGGAGGTGTATGACACCAGGGATCGGACCAAAAATCATTCAAGGCTTTTGGATATTGTTTGTGAAGCTCTTCATAGGACATACCATCCCATTTTCCGAATGACATTTCCTGACTCTGAATGTCTATTTCCAAATCAATATTGTTTTGATTCGAAAATTCTATGGCAAAAGCAGAGCAGCGTTTGAGAGGTGAGCTGACGACGATGTCATAACGTTCAGATTGTGACATCGTCTGTCGCATCTGCTGCCAACCTGTTTCGGTTAGCAAAGCATCGGTTCTACCGGACAAGCAACCATCATTTTCTGGTTTCCCGTGGCGAAGCAGGTCAATGGTTGTTGTGGTTCCGGTAGTCACAATCAGCTCATTTTTATAGGAAAGTTACCAGCCTGAAGTCTACAGGCTGGCGTATTCTTTAAAGCTCTGGAGTCCAGATGAAGGTTACGTATGTGCCGCGAGGTTCTGCTGTATAACCTTTATTTGTCTGATATTCCTTATCCAACAGGTTCACCACTTTCAGTTCACCCTTGAGTTCTCTATCAAACTGATAAGATGTCCTTAAGTCCAGAGTTGTGAAGCCTGCTAGCTCTTCTTTATTACTGGAACTAGTATAGGAATCACTTTGAGCTCTAACAGTACCACCCAATGAGAACTTACCGATGGTACGGCTTGTGTCCAAAGCAAATTCCTGCTTTGGACGTTTAGCCAAAACTTTGCCTGTTTCCCGATTTTCAGGATCCAGAGCGGTAAATGATGTATCAATATCCCACTCTGCGAAACGAGTTTTCAACGACAACTCTAATCCTCGAATTCTGGCTTTATTGACATTTGTCGGTGTATTAAATCCATCAGCTTTTGTTTCTGTCCCAATCAAATCTTTAATATCGTTCTGGAACATTGCAACAGACCAGCTTAATGAATTGAAACGTCCTCGCAGTTCCAGGTCAATATTCTTAGATTTTTCAGGTTTTACATTTGGGTTACCAATATATTTATATTCATATTTAGAACCAGGACTATAAACAGTTTCGGGGAAGTAAAGATCATTAAACGTGGGAGCCCGGAAAGCAGTGCCGTAAGACGCAATTAATCTCATACCTTTAGGCAATTCAATACCCCAGGAAATATTTCCTGTAACATTTGTCCCATAAGCTTCATTTTTATCAGATCTTAAACCAACAGACAGATCACTGTTATTAAATGATGACTGATTTTGAACAAATGCAGCATAGTTGTAACGTGAGTCTTCTTTCTTTCCCGTACTATTGGCAAACTGACTTGTTGTATCAATTTTATCTTTATAATAATCCACGCCGGTTGTAAGCAGCTGCGTGTCTGACCATGAGATATCGTTCAACCAAGCGGCCGACACTCTGCTGGTACCAAACAAATCGCCTTTGTTACCTGAGACGTATTCTGTAGTTTCATTATTTGAGTAACCTGCTTCTAATTTAGCTACGAAAATGTCATTCACTGGTATGGACAGATAGGTATCAAAAATACTTGCTTTAAACTGCTGGTGATAATAAGCCGTTGTACTTGAATCGTATTCATTCTTGCCTTGACGATGTGACAACTTAGCACCTGCTTCCATACCTGACTCAAATTGATGAGTTAAGCTAGCACTTAGGGATTTGTTACGATAAGCATCATCATCTAGGTTAGCGCCACTTTGTGTAGTGCCGTTTTCATTCGTAAAGTTATAACCGGTAGTTTCATAGAGATTGGCTCCCAGAAAGAAACGGGTTCGATCAACTGTACCACCATAATTAACACCCAGCTCATTTGTACTGCGACTGCCTGTACCGGCCCGAACTGTTAATGATGGTTTGCCCTTTCCATTTCTAGTGAAAATCTGAATAACACCACCCAAAGCATCTGCGCCATAAAGGCTTGAACGAGACCCACGTACAACTTCTATTTTTTCAATCTGGCTAGGATCGAGATACTGAAAGTTCGCTTCACCTGATGTAGCACTATTAATTCTCTGACCATCTACAAGAACCAGTGTTTGCTTGGAAGTTGTACCTCTAATGGAAATAGATGATCTAGATCCTAGCCCACCACTTGTTGATATATTCACTCCTGGCACCGTCGCCAGCAACTCAGTCACAGAACTAGCCTGCTTCCGCTCAATATCTTCACGGGTAATCACAGTCACCGGAGCCAGCGTTTCATCGATGCTCTGAGCGGTTCTTGATGCAGTTACCACTACATCACCCAGCTTGATCGCTTCTTCAGCTTGCGCCATTCCTGTAACAGAAGAGCCAATAATGGCTGCTGTTACAAGAGCCAGAGGGTGTTTTGAAAACATACGTCTATTTCCAGTCACTGATTAAACCTTCTCGTCCGAGTGTGTTTTATTGTCTTTGGTGTGCCTCTTACGGGCACTTCTTACTGATTGAAGAATGTTGCAAAGCTGTTCGGCTGCTTGCAGAAGCCTGGGAGTAGGTCTGGATATCAGGTCCGCAGGCAAGGTATAAATCTGGTCTTTTTTTACGGCCGTCAGTGAGTTCCACTCACGCCAGTACGCCTTCATTTCTTCAAGGCTGTTACTACTACCGCCCTGATGATCTGACCCCAAAATAACTTCTGGATTGTCGGCCAGCAGCACTTCTCTACTCACCGTGGGGATCAGGGTTTGAGCCTCTGAAAAAATATTGCGGCCACTGCAAAGCTCTATCACTTTGCTGATGATTTGTTCGCCGTTTACCGTCAACAGCGGATCTCGCCAGACTTCATAAAAGACAGAAACCGTGTTTAGGTCACTGTACTGATTCTTGAGCTTTGCCAGTTTTTGATCAAAATCGGCTACAGAAGCTTTGGCTTCTGTCTCTGTACCTGCCAGCGTTCCCAGTCTCAGAATAGCTGATCGAATGCCCTCAAAATCCTGAACATCTAAATGCAGAGTGTTTAACCCTAGATCTTCAATATTTCGTATCAACCTGTCGTGGTTTCCACTGCTCCAGATCACCACAAGATCAGGCTGCATACCTAAAAGAGCCTCAACGTTGATGCTTTTATGGCTACCAATATCAGGTAAATTTTTCACTCTTAAAGGGAAATTGCTGTGTTTATCAACAGCAATGACACGGTCACCGGCACCTGCAGAAAAAAGAAGTTCTGTTGAACCGGGAGAGAGACTGGCAATTTTTTGAGCGGACTGTTTGAGGCACACTTTTTTCTGGCGATCGTCGACCACACAACGAAAAGAATCCACAGAAACATCGGCTGTGGCATTCGTAATCAAGCTGAACGGCAGTAACATCAACAATGCAATATGAAGCAGCGGAAATCGTCTCACCCTGTTATCTCGGCCTATCTTACGTTCAAGAATCACATTCAGGGCAAAGAGCAGCGTCAGACATCAGTCTGATAAGAGAGGAATAGGTATCCCCAGCCGCCAGGTTACCCGCCCGGTCTATGGTGGTTTTGTAAGGTAGGTATCCTGACTTCGGCGTCAATGCTACTCAGCGACCTTCCCGACCCTTGTTCACAGATGCGTGCACAGAGGTGGTCAGTGGTAATAAAGCTGAAAGCTCTTCCGTTACAGTTGCGGGTACAGTCCGGGATTTTCACCCGGTTCCCTCCTGACAGCATGGTGAACTGGCAGGCTAGCGGCAAAAAACCGCTACGTTACTTACAAGGAGGGCGATGATAAACGAGCTTGTAGGGCAACGCACGTATCTTTTTATCTAAGGATATGCGCTTCTGTCGAACTAGGGCTTTGATTCATTCACAGCAGATGCCTTCCACAGCACTTCACCCTCGTTTTTACGAGCACAGTGTCGAGCAAGGACATACATAACATCAGAAAGGCGATTTAAAAATATCAGCAGTGGCGTGTTTATATCTTCACCGGACTCTTTCAAACGAATAACACAACGTTCAGCACGTCGGGAAACTGTTCGAACCATATGGCTATGGCATGCAGACTCACCGCCACCCGGGAGAGTAAAGTTCTTCAATGGAGGCAATGGTTCATTTAGCTCATCAATCAGGTCTTCCAGCGCTTTGACGTGCTCCATCTGAATCAGCTGATAGCCTGGCATGGCCAGCTCACCACCCACATCAAAAAGGCGATGTTGTATATCAAACACTTGCTGGTATTGCTCTGCAGACAATTCACCTGCTTTATTCAAGGAGTGCAATAGCATTCCCATCCAGCTATTTAACTCATCAACAGTGCCAATAGCTTCTATTCGAGGGGCAGTTTTGGAGAGTTCCTTACCTCCGGCGATTCGGGTAGTGCCTTTATCACCCGTACGGGTATAGATTTTGGTCAGGCGATAGCCTTTTCGTTCTTCTGTCATTGCGGTTATGCCCGAGCTTGTTATTGAATATCAATTAGCTCGGGCAAGAATAGCAGATCAGGCTCAGGCACTCACAGCAGAGGATTTTCTGGATACCTTGGTAGCAAGGGTTTGCAACTCACGACGTCCCACTTCCATCTCTTTTTCAAGGACTTCGATTTGGCTCAGTTGCTTTTCGCAAGAGCGAGCACCAAAGGCAGAGTAGATAGTGAAAGCATAGGCAATAATTGCACCACCCAGTGATGTGACTAGATTAATGTCCTTACCCAGCAGCATGCCTGAAGCCAGCAATGCCGAACCGGCAATACAGCTGACGCAAGCAATAACATAATGGTAACTCTTTGACCGATCGATGAAAGAAGAGATCTTCATCAATGAATTGATATTTTTGCCAATCGAGTTAATTGCAAACTGGGTATGATTCATCTTTTAGCTTCCTGCTGCCGCCAGTTGTCTCTTTTTTATTATCCGTGACACAACTAGTAATACGTGGAATTAAACAATCGACGCCTGTCGGATTATTATAATCGCAATAATGTCATGATGCGCCTTCAGGGTATAGCTTGTTAACTATTGATAATCATAAATTTTACTGATTTTTTTCATATCCAAATGCTCTTCAACCGCATTTGCCATACGCTCAATACCTTCTTCTTTCAGTCTTTGATAACTGTATTCGGATTTCTGACTTTTACCTGCCCAAGCCAGAATGGCTTCACAAGCTTCTGGTGCTTCAAAAATACCATGAAGATAAGAGCCAAAAATCTGATCATCTTCAGACAGTACGCCATCAACTTGATCACCGTTTTCTGAAAGACTGATTAAAGGGTTATTCAGTGCCGGCCCGTCAGTTTCTCCCGCATGAATTTCATAACCCGTCACCATCACTGCTCGTTTGCCCGGAAAGGTAAGTTCCCCTGTTACTCTTTTCAGGATTTTCTTTCGTACCATAGTGGTTTCAAGATCGAGATACCCTAGGCCATTGGAACTGCCACTTTCACTCTCGATACCTTCGGGATCATGGATTGCGCGCCCCAGCATCTGGTAACCACCACAAACGCCCATCAGTTTGCCACCATAACGGAGGTGCCTCTGAATATCCGAGTCCCAACCATTCTCTCTAAGAAATTCCAAATCGGTTCGAGTGTTTTTTGTACCGGGAATAATGATCAGATCGCAGGCAGGCATTGGCTGGCCTTTTCTGACCAATTGCAGATTGACTCCGGGATGAAGCCTTAACGGATCAAAATCTGTGTGATTGCTGGTTCTCGTCAAAACGGGAACCGCTATGTTCAGCAACTCACTACCAGACGAGGTCACCTGTTGGGATTCAATGGCATCCTCTGCTTCAAGGTGAAGACCGTGAAGGTAAGGTAATACGCCCAAAACAGGCTTACCCGTTTCTTTCTCCAACCAATCCAGGCCGGATTCAAGCAACTTGATATCGCCTCGAAAACGGTTAATCACAAAACCAACTACTCGGTTCTGCTCGGACTCTGACAGTAGCTTCAAAGTGCCGTATAAATGAGCAAAGACTCCGCCTTTGTCGATATCCGCAATGATAATGACCGGACAATCCACTTTTTCAGCAAAACCCATATTGGCAATATCACGATCTCGAAGATTAATCTCTGCCGGACTGCCTGCTCCTTCAACCACTACACAACCGTATTGATCGACCAGTCGCTGCCACGATTGCAGTACTGCACCCATCACCTTGGGTTTGTAATCGTGATAGGAAGCCGCATTCATTTCACCAATCGAATGCCCCTGAACGATGACCTGAGCACCCACATCAGTATTAGGCTTCAGTAGCACCGGGTTCATATCAGTATGAGGTTCAAGACCTGCCGCTTCTGCCTGCAAAGCCTGAGCCCTGCCGATTTCACCACCATCCTGAGTAACGGCACTATTTAAAGCCATATTTTGAGGCTTGAATGGAGCTACAGATATACCATGTCGTTTGAAAACACGACAAAGTCCTGTGACCAGAGCGCTTTTTCCGGCGTCACTGGTGGTTCCCTGTACCATCAGGGTTTTACTGGTATTTGAAAATGTCATCGGCGTAAATCAGGAATGAATCTCAGGCATTAAGTGACAACGCACAGTGAATAGTGCTCAGGAGATTTTTGCAAGATCAGCTCTCAAAATATTCATCATACGAGTAGAGCACGATCGTTCTGATCTACACCATAATAGATAATCTTCTTTGTTATCAATCAGGGATCTTGCCAGCTCCAATACGATCTTATGGCAAGCAGAAAGCATCACATATTGGTCAAGTTTTATATCATCCTGAAGCACCATTTCAGCCATCAATTGCTCAACAGAGGCCTCAAAGCGGTTTAACTTACTGTTCGAGTCAAAAAGCTGTTTTCTACAGTAGTCATTGACCGATTCATCTCCCAGAATCTCTTTCAAGTGACGGATAATATTCTCGGCAAAATCACTCATTAGATTCTCTGTCCCTTTATAGAGTGCTAATGAAGCGGCCTCTTGCCGTAGGTGAGAGCCTACCGATATCAATCCTTTCATATCACCACTGATAGCCATGGATATAAATGACTCAGTTTTGATTTTCATTGATGTTTCTAATCGTGTTATTTCTTTATGCTTATTAAATTTCAATCGGTATTTGAGCTTAAGCCAGTGTGTCTTCCGTTGCTGCAAGCCTTTACTCTGGCGGTCCGAAAGCGTACCTTCTTTTTTTCTGGATACTGAGCTGGCTTGAGAGTCACTGGATTTCACCATCCAGCCAAAGAAACGGCCAACGGTTTTAGGATGCCGTTGACAAAGTTTGGAAATTTTCTGGTAAACGCGGGTGTTTTGTATCCTTGAAGTCATGCCAGCTTGTCCCTGCCTGAACGATCTTCTTCCTATCTGTTACCATAGCTGAATCAATCCTGTTTCGGTGAATAATCCATTTCATGAGTCGAATAATTTACTCTTTGCTGCTCTACCTAGCTGTTCCTCTGGTTCTTCTAAAAATGTATTTCAGAGGCCGCAAGGCTCCCGCATACCATAAACGCTGGGGGGAACGTTTTGCCTGGATAAAGGCCATACCTGAAGATAAACCGGTCATATGGGTTCACTCGGTTTCTGTCGGTGAAACCATCGCCAGTGCTCCCATGGTAAAACAGCTGATGGTCTTATACTCCAACCATCAGTTTGTGGTCACAACCATGACTCCCACAGGCTCTGACAGGGTGAAAGCGCTCTACGGTAACACTGTTCATCATGTTTACTGTCCGTATGATCTGCCTGACGTTCAGAATCGCTTTCTAAATCGTATTCGCCCCTCTCTCGCTCTTATGGTGGAGACAGAACTTTGGCCCAACACCATCGCGGCCTGCCATAAACGAAAAATCCCCGTGGTGATTGCCAACGCCCGCCTTTCAGAAAAATCAGCCAAAGGCTATGGCAAACTGGGTGGCCTGACTCGCCGAATGATGCAACAGATAACACTGGTTGCTTGCCAAAATAAAGCAGACGGTGAGCGCTTCAAACAACTGGGACTGGCTGATCAACAGCTGAAGATTACTGGGAGTGTAAAGTTTGATATTACCGTTGCCCCGGAGATTCATACTCAGGCAAAAGCGTTGAGAAACAGCTGGGAATCGGAAGCTGGAGGAAAGCGAAATATTCTCATCGCGGCCAGTACCCACCAGGGCGAAGACGAACAAATTCTTGCAGCCTTCAAGCAAATACTCCTACAAAACCCAAATACTTTATTAGTTCTGGTTCCCAGACATCCGGAGCGATTCCATCAAGTCTTTCAGTTAATTGAGAAGAGCAATCTGTCTGCTATTCGCCATAGCCAGACGTCTGAAACCTCACCAAACACTCAGGTTGTTCTTGGCGATACCATGGGTGAACTGATGAAGCTCTATGCTACAGCTGACGTAGCTTTTGTCGGCGGAAGTCTTATAGAGAGTGGCGGCCATAATATGCTAGAGCCTGCGGCCTTGGGTATTCCTGTTCTTTCCGGACCAAGCATTTTCAACTTCCATGAAATCAGTCAGGAGTTGGTGAACAGCGGCGGTATGAAATTGGTTCAATCCGTTGATGAACTGGCTCATCAGACATCAGAGCTTCTGGCATCTCCTGAACTCAGAGAAACCATGGGACAGAGTGGAAAGGTTTTTGTTGAAAGCAACCGTGGAGCACTTCTGAAAGTACTTAATATCGTGCAAATCGTCATGAGCCGTTGAACTTTAGCCATCGTCACCTGTCTCTGAATGATATAAATGCTCAGGTTTATATCCATGACGTGGCCTCTACACATAAACAGATTGTTATTTAAGTACAAGGCCAACCTTCTTCAAAGAGGCCTTGTACTCCTACTTTCATGTCACTCCGCTTTGAGTGCTGCTCAGGCACAGCAACCTGACCAGACATGGCTATCCGATTACCAATATCAGACTGTTGAGCCATGCCAAAAGCCTGAGCACACGGGAAACTGCTGGGCACTCTCCGTTCTGACTGCTATCGAACAGCAACCTACAGTACAAGCTCACCTATACCAGCTACTTGCAACTGCAAACGAATCATTGAGTAACGATCTGCAGCCCTTGCTACAAAATTTCCAACAAGCTTTACTTCACAACCAATCAACCGGTGTGGATGCCCATACACTCAATCAGTTACTGGCTGTCGCGCTGGATATAAACATTCTGGTAATAGAACAACATGATGCAGGAGTGAGTGTGCATTCTATTTCTGTAGAGAATGAACAACCTGTTGTTGATCTCATCGCAACCGCAGCCAGTGTGAATGAATTGAATCCCGAGCTATTACAGTTTTATCTACTTCAGGCTCAAATAAGTTTGCTGTTCACTCCAGGGCATGTTCAACCCATTCTTTCTGCCGCTCCTCAACCTGTCCTATCAAATATACCTGACACTGTGCATCTTCTGCCTCATTCATCCAGCATAAAACTGGTTGATTTCTCTTCCGCCCAACCTGGAAATCTGTTCGGATTCCAGCCTCCCGTCAGGGGAGCTCTTTATGGTTCATCAGAGGGTGACAAGAAGGCCCCTATAAAAAAATTGTTCGACGAAAGGAAACATGCCCAAAATCCTAAATGGGAAAAAGAGACCCGTTCTTGTTCAGCCTGGTCATGTTGGGGAATAAAACAATTTATTGCGGCAACACCGCTGATTGCATTTACCTCCATCTACCTCTATCCAGAGCAAGCTAATTCACTGTTTCAAAGAACGGTAAAACACATTGAGAACTCCCCTGTTTACCAGAACCATATAAAAGATCGGTTGGAATACGTCAGTGAGCAAACTGTTGTTGTCAGGCAAAAAGCGTCATCAATGTGGAAAACTGCTCAACCCAAACTCAATCAATTTGCAGAACAGTCCTGGCAGACTGCGAAAGACTATGCCTGGACAGCATGGACAGGCACTTTGAGTGCCGGTTGTGATAAAAACGGGGAGCTGGTTCTTCACGCCGATGACGCAGGTCAGTACAAAGTAATGGGCCAAATCAATGGACATAAATTGACTATGCTGATTGATTCCGGAGCGAATAGCGTATCAATCAGTGACGTTGTCGCCAAAAGAGTAGGGCTTGAGAATTACCATTCTATTGGTAGAAAAACAACCTGTTATACGGCCAGCACACCGGTTAGCTGCTATGCGTTTGACCATCAGATAACAGTGGGCTGTTTTTATCGTAAGGTAGAATTTACCGTGAGAGAGACAGGTAGAGAAGACCAGATACTACTTGGGACAAGCTTTTTGAAAGGCGTCAATATGGAAACTAATCACTTCACGCAAACGATGACCATTTCGCCCTGATAAATAGAGCAGCGAGCTACTAACTAGTAGCTCGCAGGACTTATTCTTACTTAGCGCGTTCTTACTTAGCGCGACACTTGGCAGGGATGGAGATCTCTTCAGAAGCAACAATCCAGCCATTCAAATCAGTCAGATCTTTAGGACTCAGAGTACCCACAGTCTGTTTCAGTGTCAGTGTGTTAACGATGTAATCGTAACGAGCATTCAGATAGTTACTCTGAGCTGAGAACAGTGAGTTCTGCGCATTCAAAACGTCGGTAATATTACGCGTACCGACCTCATAACCACTCTGAGTAGCTTTCAGAGCACTTTCAGAAGAGACAATACCTTGGCAGCGTGCATCAACCTTGGCTACATCAGAATTAATGGTTCGGTGCAGGTTACGGGTACCTGAACTGACTTGACGCAGAGCGTTATCATAGCTCTGCTGGGCAGATTCAAACTGGTAAGTAGCCTGACGAACCTGAGAGCTGGTTGCGCCACCAGCGAACAATGGCAAAGTAAATTTTACTCCGGCAACTGTCGCTTTATTTCCGCCACCAGTTCGGTCATTTGCTGAATGGGTATTGCTGTCCTGATAACTGACAAATGCATCTACAGTAGGCGCATGCCCAGACTTTTTCGCCTTAATATTGCTATCCGCAGCATTGAGTCCTTCTCTCACAGAAGCTAACTGAAGGCTGTTCTTCAGAGCACTGCCTACCCATTCTTCACTACTAGTAGGAGAAGGCCGCAAAATTGGCATTTTCTTATTCAGCTTGCCAATGTCAGTAATCTGTTTATTGGTAATGGTTCGTAGCGCTTCATAGGAGACTGCAACACCGTTTTCAGCATCAATGCGGCCTACACGGGCAGAGTCATAACTGGCTTTAGCTTCAAGAACATCGGTTTCCGGAATCAGACCCACCTTATAACGCTCACGGGCTTGATCCAGCTGTTGCTTAACTGCTTTCTCCTGAGCCTGGGCTGTAATAAGACTGTCTTCTGCCTTCAACACTTTAAAGTAAGCATCAGCAACTCGCAGAATCAGATCCTGCTGTTGTACGGCAAAGTCCAGCTCTGCTTTTGCACTCTGGAATTTGGCTGCATCATAGCCAAACCAACTGGGAAGATTGAACAAAGGCTGATTAAGGCTTGCACCCCAAGAGTTAGAGTTATATTTATCATCTGGAGCGCCAGTCAATTCAAAGCTGGTTTTGTTGTACTGAGACTGTCCAGTCACTGCGATCTGAGGCAGTAAAGCAGAACGAGCCTGAACTGAACCTTCCAGAGAAGCCATTTTATCGGCCTGGGCTGCAGCCAGCTGGGCATCGTTTTTCAATGCCAGGTTGTAAACGTCCAGCAGGTTATATTCTGTTGCAAAAGCCTGAGCACTTATAATAGTGCTGGTCAGGGCAGCCAACAGAAAACCGTTACGATAGAATCGCGGCATATCTCCAGTTCCTTAAATGTCTAAAGGGAAATGCAGTTCAAACTCGCATTTCACACTATTGCTCCAAGCCAACAGGCTCGCCAATAGTGGGGGGCAATAATGGTCAGGTATAACAGGTTATTCAATGGTAAACGACATGAGTTTACACTTGTTTACCAAGGGTCGGAAGCATCGCTCAGGATTAAAAGTAATACTATTGACTTAGATTTATTCCATATTCTTTTTCTATCAAAAGAAAACAAATTAAATCAGCCACTCGACTAGGAGAAGAGCCTCCTATTCATTATTTAAAGGACGTCATATGTTGCTCAATATGGATTTCAATAAAACCCTGTCTATTGAAACAAATACTATGGAGTGGGAAGCAAGTCCTTCAGCATCTGTTTTTCGCAAAAGGCTGGCACGAGAAGATCGGGAAAGTGGTCATGCCACCAGTCTGGTCAGGTATTCGCCTAACGCCAGCTTCCACAGACACGCTCATCCGGAAGGTGAAGAAATTCTGGTACTGGGAGGCATTTTTTCTGATGAAAACGGTGATTACCCTGCTGGCAGCTATATAAGGAACCCGCCTAGCTCGGCTCATGCTCCTTTCAGTCGTCACGGTTGTGTTCTTTTCGTTAAACTGGATCAGTTTCAAGCGGGCGACAATAAAGTCGTCAGACTCGATATTGGTCAATCCGGAGAAGCTCAGGCTGAATTCAGGCAAGAAGTGCTGCATCAATATCGGAATGAAACAACCTACCTGATCAATCTGAACAATGGATCTGATTTCCAGCTTTCAAATACCACTGCTGGTGTAGAGGTTCTGGTTATATCCGGTTCCGTTACCATCAATAATCGATTATTGTCGCAGCATGGCTGGTTTAGAAGTACTGAAGCGAATTCAACGATTACGGCTTGTACTGTGAACACCAGATTGCTGTTGAAAGCTGGACACCTGATAAACATTTAGGGTCTGTACGGGTCGGTTCACAAGCTCTCGTGAATCGGAAATATTGATCAGACTATTATTGTAGTTATGAACAAAAAACTTAAGCCTCGATACAAGGTTGATCTTGTCAAGCAACAGAGCCTCTGCGAAAGCAGTTTCCATAAGCTCAGACACTTGTTGCCAGAGCTTGGTAGCCGCGATAATTTCAGCTTGAAACTGCACTATCAACAACATACTGGCACAGCTGAATTTCAGGTGATCAACCGTGCACCTTTCACCCTTGAACTGGATGTATCTATTCAGGCTGACTGGGGGCAGTGGCTTGATATGCCATCTTTCAGGGTTCGTATTTATCAGGACGTCCGCATGGCGGAGATCATCAGCATGAACCATGAGCGTCACTTTCAGGCTCTCTATGATTATCCCAATCAGAAAATGCACCAACCTGATGAAAAAGCCCAACTCAATCTGTTGCTATCTGAGTGGTTGAATTTTTGTCTGGCTCACGGCTTTTCAACTCAGAAAGTTGTTTGATAAAAAACGTGCCAAACATCACTGTTTTATCCCATAACCCCTGTTAAACTCTTGCTGACTTCTCTTTCTGACTTCTCTATCTGAAAATAAGAGCCAGCTATGTCAAGGACTCACATAATACAGCTGACTGACACCCATTTATTTGGTGATGATTCCGGGAGACTGCTTGGGGCGGATACCAACGGCAGTTTTCAGGCTGTTCTGAATAAAATCAGACGCAGTGGCCCCCTCCCCGAACTTTTCCTGGTTACTGGTGATTTGACTCAGGATCACACCCTTGAATCCTATCAGTGGTTAAAAGTGCAACTGGATACTCTGTGTGTGCCTTATGTGTGGATGAACGGCAATCATGATGACTTGCGCATGATGCGCTCAGTCGCCCCGAAAGCCTTGATTAAAAACCGCATCATTAATGGCTGGCAGCTGATTTTTCTGAATTCTCAGGTAGAGGGTAAAACCCATGGTATGCTCTGCCCCCAAGAGCTGACTTTGCTTCAGGAGCTATTGGAAACATACCCTAATCACCCCGCCTTAATTGCCTTCCACCACCCCGCTTACCTGACCAACTGCCAATGGCTAAACGATATAAACCTCAGTAATGCTGAAGCGTTCAAAGCCCTTATCAGCCAGTTCCCACAGGTTAAAGTGGTGTTAAACGGCCATATCCATCAGGAAAAGAGTCTGGAGATAGCGGGTGTTCAATACCTTTCCTCGCCTTCTACCTGCGTACAGTTCAAACCAGGCAGTACCGACTTTGCGCTTGATGATGTTAATCCCGGCTATCGAGAGCTGGAACTCTGCGAAAATGGTGAGATGGCTACTAAAGTTGTACGCCTAAAAGACTACGTTCAGGTGCTGGATTTGACCGCTGATGGCTACTGATTCGAACAGATAATAAGTCTCTCTCTGCATATAAGTATTTCTTATTAACCGCTCTGTATCTTTTCCTAGATTAGGTATTAGGAGTAGTAAAAAAGGAAGTAGTTATGTCCAGGTTAAGGTCCACGCAGTACGACAACCAGGATGAGGTTTTCTGGGACAGCGGCCAAGAGTTCCGTAAACAGCAAACCGAGGGAGAGCGCTGTAGGCAGAACGAAACATCATCAATCCGACAGGGTATAGATGATTATTGGGATCGGCAGATTCTTCGTCAAAATATTATCGATTCTTGTGATGACATTATGGATGACTGGGAAGGAAGTGATAATTGGGAAGGAAGTGATAATTGGGAAGATGATCAGTCTCAACACTAATATTTTTCTAAATATCACAAAGAGAGCTGCCAATAAGGCGGCTCTCTTTGGTTTCATGACTCAATAACTCAATTGAGAAAGAAACGTTTCAGGGTTCTTGCCACCAGATCAGGTTTCTCTGCATGGAGCCAATGGGCTGTATTGGCTATCTCCCGCAAGCTCGCTTTTGGAAAATGTCTGAGCACTTCTTCCCTGTGTTCTGGCAGGATATAATCTGAATCCCCTCCCTTTAGAAACAGAGTTTCTCCACTAAAAGCACCGTCGGCAGACTGGCCATCGAGTATTTCCAGATAGTGCTCATGGAGAGCCTGAAGGTTCATCCGCCAGCCGTAGCTGCCCTGCTCATTTCGATAGAGGTTTTTCAGTAGAAAAGAGCGGACTGCAGCCTCCTGAACGTATTCAGAAATAACCTTATCAGCATCAGAGCGCTTCGCCAGCTGCTCCAGATTCACTGCATGCAAACCGGCAAAAACATCATCATGACGGCGAACTTTGTACTGAACCGGAGCAATATCCATAACGACTAGTTTCTCAACCCTATCCGGATAATCCAGTGCCGCTTTCATAGCAATTTTGCCCCCCATGGAATGACCCAGTATGTGAGCTTTCTCAATGCCTTGGTTATCCATGTACTCAATAATGTCACCAGCCATCAGCTCATAGTTCATTTCATCGCTGTGGGGGGAACGACCGTGGTTTCGAACATCCACTCCATGAACAAGGAACTCTTCAGCCAGTTGCCTATTGATGGCCCCAAGGTTTTCCTGGGAACCAAACAGACCATGAATACTGATGAGGTCTGCACCTTTCCCTTGTTGGCGGGCATATAACTTCATTATTTTCCTTCTGTTTTTCCTGAAATAGCCCTGCCAGACAGAAACCTTCGAAGGCAGGAAAAGGTGATTCTATCTGCAGAAGGCTGGCAATGGTAATCCTCTAGACTAGGACAAAAGAACAAGGAAAATCAGGTCATGGCCGACGGAATCAGTCAAGCAGGGGGAAATGTCGGTATACAGTTTCCTACAGAATCATCAAGTTTAAAGCGCTCTAATGCCATAAGAGGAAAAACCAGAGGCGGACGAGAAGTAAGCCATAGCCCTGACTCCTCACCCAATATTCCCCGAAGTGGAGCGTTAGGTACACAAGACAAGGCCATCAAATCACGCCTGGTACAAGCCAGAACAGCAAAACCTACTCTACAGCAAGCAGCGCAAACACCCCAGTTACCTCAAACTGCAAAATCCAGTCAAAGCTCACAACCTGCAGCGGCATTAATGACATCTGATGAAGTGATTAAAATCGCAGGAAAGCCTAGAAATGATTTTGGCCCAATCAAACAGAGTCCGACTTACAAAGCTGCACTGGCTAGCCTTGATAAATATCATGGAATCAGTGGTACCGTACAAAAACTACACGCTTTTCAGGACGTCCAGAAATCTGCTTCAGAATATTTAGACAAGAAAACCAAGGAATCTTCTCCACAGGAGCTCTCCTCACCAGAACCCAGCAAGCGCCTGGCCGGTGCTCGTGCTCTGGGTCAGAGTGTTAAAGCCGAACAAATGACACTTTTGACGAATGCTGCAAAAAAATTGGCAGCAGATACTTTTGCCCCTGAAGCTCGTGAGTTGGCCAAAACACTGGCGAGCTTTCCTAACCATCAGCTGATAGAGACGTTAAAAGAACTGCCTGTAGAGGCAGCTTCAGAGTTTTTAAATCAGATTTTGGGTATAAAAAGAGATGAAAATGAAGATGGCTGCCAAACTCTTGATTTTGTACTGAGCGTGAAGGAACAAACTGATTTACCTGATAAAGAAATTCAACGACAGATAGCAACAACAATCGCTCACGGTGAACCTGAAGTTAATGCCAAAACAGCAAAACATGCTTTTGACAAGGGCGTTATGGATATAAATATACTGACAGGTATTGGTCAAAATAATACGATAGCTTTGAACATGGAAAGTATGCAGACCAAAGCTGGCGCAGAAAAAGAAATAGCGGCTCTCGACCCTAATAATTTTACCTCAAGTCGGTCATGGCAGGTTGTTCAAAGCGGATTAAAAAATGATGAAGGAGAAGTCATTATCAGTGGTGGAATAAAGGGCTCTATCGATAGTGATGGTACACCTATGTTTGCAAAACATATGACTGCACAATCCAACCTGGTAACCATGAACGCCATTTACAACGCTAGCAACGGTAATTCTGCTCTTGACCTTATGGTCACTACCTGGGATATGCAGGAGATGAAAGCCAAGCAGGAGTATAATGAAAGTATACCTCTTGAAAAAAGCGGGCTCCGTTTTGACAGCAACAATAAAGTGCTAAATAAAGAACTGGAAAAACTTAATTCGGATTTTTTTAAGCAAGTAGCTGAAGGAAAACAATTTAAGCCGGAAGATATGGGCTGGAAAATGCTTCCTGATGACTGGCAAACCGATCCAAATAGCACACCTACTAAGACAGAAGTTGTACATGACTTTCTTGCTCGAAAAACGCCAGGCGTTTTTGGGTAACAGGTCACCCCTACCAGAAAAAACTTCCGGTAAGAGTTTCGTTTCACATCCTGATTTTAAACAGACACTGCCGCCTTAATATGGGAATGCGCCTGATAGTCCTTCAACACAAAATCATCAAAAGTAAAATCAAACAGATCATCAATGTCAGAATTCAGCTGCATTGTGGGCTTTGCAAAAGGCTCACGGCTTAACTGCTCTTCTGTTTGCTCCAGATGATTTGAATACAAATGTGCATCACCAAGGGTATGAACAAAGTCACCCGCTTCCAGTCCACAGACCTGAGCCACCATCATGGTCAGCAATGCGTAGGATGCAATGTTAAAAGGCACGCCTAAAAAGACATCTGCACTGCGCTGATAGAGCTGGCAAGAGAGCTTTCCATTCTGTACATAGAACTGAAACAAGCAGTGACAAGGTGGCAATGCCTGCTTACCCAAAGCAGCATTCTCTTTGGGGGAATGCTTCACATCAGGCAACACACTGGGGTTCCAGGCGCTGATGACCAGCCGCCGTGAATCCGGATTCGATTTTATTTCATCGATCAGCCACTGAATTTGGTCAACGGTTTCACCATTAGCCCCTTTCCAACTGCGCCACTGCTCTCCATAAACAGGACCAAGGCTTCCTTCATCGGTCGCCCAGTCGTCCCATATACGAACGCCGTTGTCTTGAAGGTAGGCAATATTGGTATCGCCCTTCAGGAACCAAAGCAACTCATGAATGATGGATCGTAGGTGACACTTTTTAGTCGTCACTAAAGGGAAACCTTCGGACAGATCAAACCGCATCTGGTAGCCAAAAACACTGTAAGTGCCTGTACCTGTTCTATCGGATTTAAACGTTCCGTTTTCCTTAATGTGCCTGAGCAAGTCCAGATATTGTTTCATCGCTTGGATCCTTTTTTACCGTTTGGCTTGCCAGCTTTCACTGAATGTTTCTCAAGCCATTTCAGATCATCCTGATTCTGACCATTGATCAGCGGATATTTTTTATAAGCTACTGCAATCAGCGCAGCACCCAAAAGAATCATTGGCGTAGACAGCAATTGCCCCATGGTCAGCCAGTCAAAGGCAATGAACCCCAGCTGCGGGTCTGGTTGACGGACAAACTCGACAGTGAAGCGGCCAAGGCCATAGATCAGCAAGAACAGTCCGGAGATTGCCATTCGAGGCTTCGGTTTTGAAGAAAACCACCAGAGCACTCCAAACAGAACCAGCCCTTCAATAGCAAACTGGTAAAGCTGAGACGGGTGTCGAGGAAGCTGAGTCGGATCGTTTGGAAAAACCATTGCCCAGGACGCATCCGTTGCTCGCCCCCAGAGTTCACCACCAATAAAGTTACCGATACGACCAAGTCCCAGTCCCAATGGCACAATAGGTGCAATAAAATCGGTCATCTGGAAAAAATTCTTGCCCAGCTTTCTGCCATACAGAAAGACCGCCAGAATCACCCCCAATAGCCCACCATGGAAAGACATCCCGCCTTCCCATACATAGAACAGCCAAATCGGCTTCTGCAAGAAATAATCAAAATTATAAAAAAGTACATAGCCGGCACGACCACCGACAATAACACCAACGGCAGCGTAAAAAATCAGATCTCCCACCCACTCAGGGTTCCAGAGTCCTCCGGATTTTTTTGCTCTTGAAGTGGCCAGCCACCAGGCACCTGCAAAACCAAGCAGGTACATCAAACCATACCAATGGACTTGCAACGGCCCCAAGCTAATAGCTATAGGATCAATATCAGGATAGGGGATCACGTATGGATTCCGATCAGTGTAATAGTCAGTTGAATTAAGAAGTTTAACAACCAGAAGAGATTAGTTGAAAGCACACAGCTCCAGATTATTCAGATTCTTTACAAAACCCGAGTCAGCGAAACTTCTGTGCAGGCTTTCCAGAAACAGAGAAATCTTCCTGGAAAGCTTCCCCGAAGCATAATCCACTCTCAGCTCAAGGCGGGTTGAAAGCATGTTCGGCAGGACTTTGACCAACTCTCCATTCTTACCAGATCGTTAACAAAGATATCCGGAAAAAAGCCCATACTGTTGCCTTTAAGCATGCTCAGTAACAACATATACTCCTAGTAGAGGATTTCATTATTTGAGAACCGACTAAAAAACAGGGTGATACTGACCGGCATTTACCCCTAATTTTTGCCAGTCAGCTTTTATTCTTTCCCTATCCTGCAGCTCTATTTTCTTGTTAGTTTTAAGCCGCTATCAGAAATTCCAAACCGACAATCATTAGAAATACGGCAAACATTTTCTGGAGCTTTTCAGAAGGAAGAGTATGTGCCAAATCAGCCCCAAAACGGGCGCAGAACATACTGGTCAGTACGATGCCCAGAAAAGCAGGCCAATAAACAAATCCAGTGCTCATCTCTGGCAACAGAGGGTTTCCATGACCAAGAAAAATATTGGCACTGGTTCCCATAATCGCAATAGGTAAGCCACAGGCTGCTGAAGTTGCAACGGCCTTCCCCATCGTTAAATGACACTTTCTCAGAAACGGCACGGACATAGTCCCACCGCCTATTCCAAAAATACTGGAAGCCCAGCCAATAATGCTACCGGCCAGAATCATAACGGGTTTTGCCGGAATGGCATGACCTTCCCTGATTTTGAAACCAAACCACATTTTCACCGCCACAGTCAGAGCAAATATGCCGATGACTCTTTGTAGCGTGGGCCCGCTCATCTGTATCGCTGTCAGAACGCCCAGCCAGGAACCCAGTAGAATACCTGAAGCCAGCAAAACAAATATCGGCCACTGTACAGCGCCTTTTGCATGATGGGCTTTAATGGAGCTGGTAGAGGTCACAACGATGGTTGCCAGAGATGTTCCAACCGCCAAGTGAGTCAGTATCTCGGGGGCTACTCCCTGAAGTTGAAAGCTATAGACCAGTGCTGGAACGATGATCAGGCCACCACCTATACCGAACAAGCCAGCCAGAGTTCCCGCCAGAGCACCTAAAATCAGGTAAGAGAGAAAAATCATTAAGCGCAATCCCGCGAAACAGCTACGACAACCAGCACACTGATTATGATCGATGACCGTATTATCATTATTATCAGTCCGTTTTTGTGTCAAACGGGTCCAGTTTTTTTTCGAAATCCATCAGAAAATAGACTGCACTATCGTACAATAGTTCCCCTGTCAGCCTGACTTCAAGGGCTCTAATGATGCCAGAAACCAGCCCGTAAAACTCCTTTCTTCCGGATCACCTCCTGTTTACTGTCCGTAAGAGAAGATCCGTACCTATATCTAGACTGACTGAAGGATTCCATTTGCTTAATACAGGCTCTACACTCCACACCACAGAAATCAAAAGAATACAAAAATGAGTGGAACTTCAGGAACAGATCTCATTGCCGGAGTCATTATCCGTGCCTTAGGTATTCTGCCAGAGTCCTTTTTTAATGCTCTAGCTCGGCTTGGCTCAAAATGGCTCGATAGAAAAAAAGGCAACATTGCCAGAGCCGCTCTTCGTCTGGTATTTAATCAGACCGACCAAAAATATTTCGACTCAATCGCCAAGAAATCAGCGGTTCACTCTCTGGAATATTTGCTCTCTCTGCCAAGACTGGGAAAAATTCCGTACCAGCTCCATGATCAGAAAATCATTTGTGAGGCTTTAGCTGAGGAAGGGGGCGCCGTGGTTATTTCTCTTCATACAGGCCCACCTGATCTCGGAACTCTGGCAGTAACTAGAGAAAATATGCCAGCCTGTACACTTATTGGCGCTGGAAAACAGGCTCCATTTGCCAATAGTCTTGGACGAAAAGCTTTGGAACAGGCAGGCATCGATTTTATTCAGCGGGGCGACCCCACTGCAGTATTCAAAACTATAAAGCAGAAAAAAATGCTATTCCTCTACAGTGACCTGCGATGTCGAGAAATGCCGGTAACCTTCTTTGAACAGCAGACATCAGCCCCAGGCACAGGTGTAATGACGGCCCAACTTTTGAAAGCCCCTATCCTGTTCCATTTCTGTACCCTTGAGAACGGTATCTGGCAGTTACACTTTGAACGCTTTGAACCTGAACTTTCTGGTAACCAGAAGCAGGATGCCGCTGAGAATTTGCAACGATTAATCCATAAAATGGAAGAAGTCATCAGAAAACACCCTGAGTTATGGATTTGGCATTACGATCGTTTCAAGCTGAAGAAGAAATTAAAAGGCTGATTAAGCGTTATCGTGCAGTTTTTTTGAATCACCTCTCATACCAGTGCCTGTAGCCCGTAGGCTTATTTTTATGGGACTGAAACAAAATTCTCTATAAATATCTAAAAAATAAAAATAAAACCGTTTTCCTTATGGAAAATAAGAAGATACAACAAATGACTTATTAATAATAAACTTAGATAGTATTACTTAAAAACGACAGCGTGCAATAATTTTCACTGTAGTAATTATTAATAATAATATACATTTGAAAGAATAACTCGCTCTCCTTCTTAAAGAAAAACCCCTTTCAAAATCAATCAATTAGAATTCAAAACGGTAGACATAATTTCCAATTCTCTCTATAACTATAAATACTGATCTACGGCATTTAATTAAAAATACATTGTCGTAGGATGGAAATAAAAAGAATTGCGAGATCTTAATCCAACAATAAATCAGTACGTCCAAATTCATTTGTAACTTCGATGAGTATTAGGACAATAGGGGGCTAGGCATGTCTATATTTTCACACTTCCAGCAACGGTATGAGTCTACCCGCCAGGAAGAAATGAGTCTTCAGGAATATCTCGACCTCTGCAAAACAGACCCTGGGGCATACGCAAATGCCGCCGAGCGAATGCTCAAAGCTATTGGTGAAGCGGAGATAGTTGATACCTCACGAGATCCGCGACTCAGCCGTATATTTTCTAACAAATTGATTAAACGTTATCCGGTATTTGAAGAGTTCTATGGCATGGAGGAAGCCATTGAACAAATTGTTTCTTATTTCAAACATGCAGCACAAGGACTGGAAGAAAAGAAACAGATCCTTTATTTGCTGGGCCCGGTTGGTGGCGGTAAATCTTCTTTAGCCGAACGATTGAAAGCGTTAATGGAAATCGAGCCATTTTATGCCATAAAAGGCTCACCTGTTTTCGAATCTCCTCTTGGTATTTTTAATCCGGAAGAAGATGGTCATATTTTAACTGAAGACTATGGAATTCCTGGTCGTTATTTGAAATACATTATGTCTCCTTGGGCTGTAAAAAGACTTAAAGAATACAAGGGCGATCTTTCAAAGTTCCGTGTAGTTAAAATTTACCCCAGTCAGTTAAATCAGATTGCTATTGCCAAAACTGAACCCGGTGACGAAAACAACCAGGATATCTCAACTCTGGTGGGTAAAGTGGACATTCGCCAGCTGGAAGAATTTTCCCAAGACGATCCTGATGCTTACAGTTTTTCAGGTGCACTCTGTCGGGCCAACCAGGGCATGATGGAATTTGTAGAAATGTTCAAAGCTCCGGTGAAAGTGCTTCATCCACTGTTGACTGCAACTCAGGAAGGTAACTACAACCCTACAGAAGGTATGGGAGCCATTCCTTTTGAAGGCGTTCTTCTGGCTCACTCCAACGAGTCCGAGTGGCAGACTTTCAGAAACAACAAGACAAACGAAGCCTTTATTGACCGGGTTAATATCGTCAAAGTGCCATACTGCTGCCGCATCGACGAAGAAGTTCATATCTATGAGAAACTGCTTGAACACAGTTCACTGAAAAATGCCCCTTGCGCACCAGATACCTTGAAAATGCTGGCCCAGTTTTCCGTTCTCTCCCGTATCAAGGAACCGGAGAATTCTTCTCTCTATTCCAAGATGAAGGTCTACAACGGTGAGAGCCTGAAAGATACTGACCCCAACGCCAAGCCCATGCAGGAGTATAAAGATGCAGCGGGTGTGGATGAAGGAATGGATGGGTTGTCTACTCGCTTCGCCTTCAAAATTCTATCCAAGGTCTTTAACTTCGACTCTACCGAAGTGGCTGCCAACCCGGTCCACCTGATGTACGTGTTGGAACAGCAAATTGAACAGCAGCAGTATGCGGATGATGTACACGACCGTTACCTGCGCTTTATCAAAGAATATCTAACGCCAAAATATGTCGAGTTCCTGGGTAAGGAAATCCAGACTGCCTATCTGGAGTCTTACTCTGATTATGGCCAGAATATCTTTGACCGCTATATCACTTACGCTGATTTCTGGATTCAGGATCAGGAGTTCCGTGACCCTGATACCGGCCATATTCTGGACCGCGGGTCACTCAATGACGAACTGGAAAAGATCGAAAAACCTGCAGGAATCGCTAATCCAAAAGATTTCCGGAACGAAGTGGTTAATTTTGTTCTCAGAGCCAGAGCAAACAACGATGGTATGAATGCCAGCTGGTTGAGTTATGAAAAAATGCGCAGCGTTATCGAGAAAAAGATGTTCTCCAATACCGAAGACCTGCTGCCGGTCATCTCTTTTAACGCCAAGAGCTCCAATGATGACCAGCGTAAACACGCTGACTTCGTTCAACGTATGGTCGAGTACGGTTACACAGAAAAACAGGTTCGCCTGCTGTCCGAGTGGTACACCAGAGTTCGTAAGTCACAGTAAGGATTTTCATATGACTGCTGTCTTATAAAGCCTGACAGCAACAGCCACTGGCAGCATTAATCACAAATGTAACCAGTGGCTTTCTTCACAACTGTCTCTCGCTATAAAACTCGTTATAAAAACAGTTGCAGAACAAGTACCAACGGAGAGCGTCCTATGAGTATGATTATCGATCGGCGCCTCAACGGCAAAAAGAAGAGTACGGTCAACCGGCAGCGCTTTCTAAGGCGCTACAAGGGATTGGTTAAGGAGGCCGTTCAGGGTGCAGTGGATGAGCGATCCATTACCGACGTTAACAGTGGCAGTGATATAGCCATCCCCAAGAAAGATCTTTCTGAGCCTGCTTTCCACCATGGTCAGGGCGGCCGTATTGAGCAGGTTCATCCGGGTAATAAAGAATTCACAGCAGGAGACCGATTCAAGCGTCCCGAAGGCGGTGGTGGTCAGGGATCTGGTGAAGGGGATGCCAGTAACTCTGGCTCTGGTGAAGATGATTTTATTTTCCAGATCAACCGCGAAGAATTTCTGGAATACCTGTTTGAAGATCTTGAATTACCTAACCTGATGCGAAAAGAGCTCAAGGATTCTACCGAGTTCAAATTCAAGCGTGCTGGCTACACTTCAGCGGGATCTCCGGATCGTCTGAACGTAGTTCGCTCGTTAAAAGCCGCTCATGCTCGACGCATAGCCCTTTCCGGCAAGGAAAGAAAAGAGATTCGAGCTCTTAAGCGACAACTGCGTGAAATGGAAGTCGGCCAAGACTGTACCGATGAAACATTAAAAGCAGAGCTGACGGATAAAATTACCGAGCTTAATAAAAAAATTAAACGACTGCCGTTTATTGATAACTTTGACCTCAAATTCAACAATCTGGTTAAAGTGCCACAACCTTCCAGCAAGTGCGTGATGTTCTGCGTCATGGACGTTTCCGGTTCAATGACACGGGAAATAAAAGATACCGCCAAACGCTTTTTCCTGTTGCTCTACCTCTTTCTTGAACGCAATTATGAACAGATTGAAGTGGTGTTTATTCGTCACCACAGTGAAGCCAGAGAATGCAGCGAGAATGACTTTTTCTATGCCCGTGAAACGGGCGGAACAGTCGTTTCTACTGCTCTGACTCTGACTGATGACATCATCAAGGAGCGTTATTCCCCCAGCGAATGGAATATCTACGTCGCTCAGGCTTCTGATGGCGATAACTGGGAAGCAGATTCTTCACGGTGCAGTAACCTGATCATCGAGAGCCTTTTACCTGTCTGCCAGTACTATTCCTACGTAGAGATTACCGACCGTCATCATCAAAACCTCTGGTATGAGTACAAAGATATAGAAAAAGATTATCCCAACCACTTTGCCATGCAGCAAATTCGCAACAATGGCGAGATCTATTCAGTATTCCGCAAACTCTTTGAGAAGAAGGAGAGCCAGTATGCCTGACACGATCCGATCTTCAGATCGCCCCAGAGCGAAAGAACCGATTTCAACCGGTTCTGACTGGACCTTCGAACTACTGAATCAATACGACAGTAAAATTGCTGAAATTGCGGCTGAATACAGGCTAGACACTTACCCAAATCAAATTGAGGTGATCAGTTCGGAACAGATGCTGGATGCTTATGCGTCTGTGGGTATGCCATTGATGTATAACCACTGGAGCTTTGGTAAACAGTTTCTGAACAACGAGCAGAACTACCAGCGTGGTCGTATGGGGCTGGCCTATGAAATCGTTATTAACTCCAATCCCTGTATTGCCTACTTAATGGAAGAGAACACCATGCCCATGCAGGCACTGGTGATTGCCCATGCTTGTTATGGTCACAACTCCTTCTTCAAAGGCAACTATCTGTTCCAGCAATGGACCGATGCTGACTCCATTATCGACTACCTGCTGTTTGCCAAAAAATACATTGCCCAGTGTGAAGAAAAATACGGTGTTGATGCCGTAGAAACATTACTGGACGCCTGTCATGCCTTACAAAATCAGGGTGTGAATCGTTATCAGCGCCCTCGCCCCATTTCTGCAGAAGAGGAAAAAGCCAAAATCAAAGAACGGGAGGAGTACATTCAGAGAAACATTAACGATCTCTGGCGAACCGTTCCATTAAAGGCTGAAGAAGAAACTAAACAAAGACAACGCTACCCCAAAGATCCGGAAGAAAACCTCCTCTACTTTATTGAGAAAAACGCACCGCTTCTGGAAACCTGGCAGCGCGAGCTCATTCGTATCGTTCGCAAAGTTGCTCAGTACTTTTATCCGCAGCGCCAAACTCAAGTAATGAACGAAGGCTGGGCCACCTTCTGGCATTACACACTGATGAACGATATGTACGACCGAGGTCATATTACTGAAGGTTTTATCATGGAGTTCCTTCAGTCACACACCAACGTTGTTCTTCAGCCAGACTTCGATAACCAAAGATACAACGGAATCAATCCTTACGCTTTAGGCTTTGCCATGTTTCAGGACCTTCGCCGTATCTGTGAAAACCCGACAGAAGAAGACAGGCACTGGTTCCCGGATCTGGTCGACACAGACTGGTTGGAAACAGTGCATTTTGCTATGAAAAACTTCAAGGATGAAAGTTTTGTCATGCAATACCTGTCACCTAAAGTGATGCGTGATCTTAAACTGTTTGCCATTAACGATAATGATGCAGCGGATTACCTTGAAGTCAGTGCCATACATGACGAATCAGGTTATCGACATGTCAGGGAATCTTTGTCAGCTCAATACAACCTGGGAAATCGTGAGCCCAACATACAGGTTTACAGTGTTGATACCCGAGGAGACCGATCATTGACCCTGCGTCACTATATGCATCGTAACCGACCCCTGGAAGCTGATAGCACCATGGAAATCATAAAGCATGCGCACCTGCTTTGGGGTTTTGATGTACACCTCGAATCAGTGGACAAGCACGAGCAGGTTAGAATCATTTACGGTTTGCCCGGAGAGGAACAGGAAGAGGTCAGTGCTGCTTGAAGGTTCTGTCGCTCGAAATCTGAATCAGGGTTTCGGGCGACACTAGAGGCGTTATGGTTATCGATTACGTCAATAACAGGGTATACAGATAAGTCTGTATACCTGACTCCGAACTGAGTAGCCCCCAGAAGCAGTAAACCAGCGCACTAATAATCACTACTCCCCAGGCTAGACTTACTCCCCGATGATCTCTTCTGAGAATCAGCCAGCAGGATATCCCCGCCAGGAGATAAATAACCAACATAATATTCACGGCTATTAACGTGATATTTCTGTAGTGTTCCTGAACAGTAGGTTCCACTGACAGCAGTATCATCATACTCATCAGCGCAGCCGTGATCAGTAATCCAAGCCAGGGAGAATTGAATCGATTCCGTCGTGCAAACAGAGCAGGCATGATACCTTTTTGAGCGGCAGAGCAAGCGATCTGGGAGTGCATAAGTACCCAGCCATTCAAACTCCCCAGACAGGCAATGACGGCCAGTACCCCGACCAGTGTGCCTCCCCATGGCCCCAGAAGAAGGGTTATTGCATCAGAGAACGGAGCCGCTGAGTATTGAAGAATATGGTTAGGGATAACACCCATTATGGTGGTCGTACTTAACAAGTAACAAGCACCGGCAATCAATGTGCCTAGCAGGGTTGCGTAGGGCACATCCCGAGATGGATTTTTAGCATGACCGGAAAGATTACAGGCTGATTCCAGACCGATAAAAGACCAGAGTGTCAGCGTAACCGATTCCGAAAGAGCAAAACCGGTAGACCTCCCCGTGACATTGATTGAATTCAAGAGATTCTCAAACTGAAAGCTCTCCCAACCAAACAGGCAAGTTAGAACCACAGGAACCAACATACAGCTGGTGGTGATCACCTGAAATTGGCCTATTCGCCTGATATCCCACATATTCAGCAGACTGAGAAACCAGATCACAACAAGAGCAGTCAAACTGGCTATCCAGGGGTCAATGAGGGCAGGTACAAAGTTGCTGAGATAACTAACACCACTGATGGCCACAGCAATATTGCCTACCCAGATAGATATCCAGTAGCCGTATACCGCCATTAGTCCAACACGAAGTCCCAGCCCTTCACTAATGAAGGCATGAATTCCTGCGCCTTCCTGACAAGCAGAACCAAGACGAACAAAAATCAGGGAAAGGAGAAATGCACCTATTACTGTAATCAGCCAGCCTACGAGGGAAATTGACCCCAGACTGGCCAGTGAGGCTGGTAATAGAAAAATACCAGCCCCCATCATGTTGCCTGTGACTACCATGGTCAGAGGAAAAAGTGTTAGTTTTCCGGTGGCCAATTTTGATCCTCAAGCAAATTAAGATTGATGGCAGGGCTGCAAGTTCAAAATCTATGGCTAACCGTTGCCAAGTATGTAAACCGAACAGCTCTATTTTGCATATTTTTCATTAACTAACTGGACTGCAAGGCCTACAAACCACCACAGTCTAGACTACTGACCATCAAACATATCAAGAGTTTAGGAATGAATGAAAAAAAAAGAGCCACTCTGATTTTGATAGGCGGTGGTCATACTCATGCACTTTTATTGAATAAAATCAGGCAGTCCGGCTTTCCCCCATGCCGAGTTATTCTGATCTCCAGCACTCGGTACACCCCCTATTCAGGTATGTTGCCAGGCGTCATTGCCGGGCACTACACCGTGGAACAGTCTCATATAGATCTCAAAGTACTGGCTGAAGAAACAGCCTGCGAGTTCATTGAGGAGAAGGTTTCAGCTCTGAACCCTGACAAGCAACAGGTAACCACTGAGTCCGGAGAAGTGCTGGAGTATGACTGGGTCTCCATTAATACCGGATCAACTCAACGCAGAACCGTTAAAGCCAGTAACGCAATCACCATCAAACCGGTTGAACAGTTCTTGCATTGGCTGGAAACTGATACACGGCTTGCTCATGAGCCATTCAATCTGGCCATTGCTGGGGCTGGGGCAGCAGGCGTTGAAGTTGCCTTGGCACTACGAGAGCGGTTCAAGAGCAATAAACAGTTGGACATCCACATACTGGTAGCAGGTCAGAAGATTCTTTCCGGTTACTCCATCAAGGTTCAAGCTTTGATGAAAGAAGAACTTGAACGGAAAAACATACAGATACACTTTGGTTTTGCAGCAAGCACATCAAAAGACGAAAACGTCCTGATCAGTACCGATCAGGAAACCCTGAAATATGACCAACTGATTCTGGCAACTCCCGCAATTCCAGTTCCATGGTTGGTTGAGAGTGATCTGGCGGTCAATTCAGGAGGGTTTATTTCCATCAACCAACACCTGCAATCTACCAGCCACAGCAATATATTTGCCTGTGGTGATGTGGCTGACTTTCAAAGCCCTGATCATGACATTAAAGGGCTGCCAAAATGCGGTGTTTATGCGGTCAGACAGGCTCCAACACTCTATTCCAATTTAAAAGCTCACCTGACGGGTGAGGCTCTACAGTCCTTTCAGCCCCAACCCAAATTTCTCTCTTTGCTAAGCTGTGCGGACGGTAGAGCCATCGCATCCCGCGGCTGGCTGGAAACAAGAGGGCGTCTGGTATGGGTATGGAAGGACTGGCTGGATCGGCAATTTATGGCCAGATTTCCCCTGCCAAAAAAGGATGCCATGAAATACTCCGACACCTGATAAAACTTCTCTCTGCCGTACTTGTCTACTGTCTCTGCATTACGATTGCGGAGGCAGCACCACTGATTCAACCACAACAATTAAAACAGCGTATCGAGTCAGGCGAGCCACCTCTTTTGCTGGACGTTCGCCCAAGAGTTTCTTATTTGCTGGGACATATCCCGGGAGCTCATAATGTCTGGCGTCCGGCGTATCAGGCTAACGAAGGAGATTACCCCATCTCAGGTATGCGAGCGGATAAAACTAAAATGGAAAAGTTACTCAGCCATTTTGGCGCTCAATCTGATACGGACATCATTCTCTACGATGATTATCAAAGCGCTGATGCCGCCAGACTCTGGTGGCTGCTCAAACTTTATGGTCACGATAAGGTAAGCATTCTTGATGGTGGCCTTAAGAAATGGTCTGCACTGGGCTATAAACACGCTCTAATGCCGCCATCCCGCACCAAGGCTTCTGGATACCGTTTTACCGGCAAACCACATCCACAGTATCTGGCTAACCTGACAGACGTGGAAGAAGCATACAAAAACCCCAAGGTCGTTATCCTTGATGTTCGCAGTCGGAAAGAGTTTTCAGGACGTAAGCGAAAGTCCGGGGCTCACCGGGCTGGCCGAATTCCAGACAGCGTATGGTTTGTCTACAATCAGACGGTTAACAAAAATGGCTTCCTTGATCAGGAAAAGCTGCAGGAGCTTTTCTCTCAGAAAGGCATTACCTCTGATACACCTGTCATCATCTATTGCCAATCTGGAGTCCGTTCTGCTCAAACACTGTTTGTTCTGACCCAGTTACTTGGCTTAAAGAATGTCCGGAATTACGATGGTTCCTGGATAGAGTGGTCCTTGAACCGTGACCTGCCAGTAGCGAAAGGAGAGCCCAAAACAGCGCTCAATCTACAATAAAGTCCACCACAATAGTGACTGAATATTACCACTAGCTCCGCTCTTATTAGTTCTTACGAAATCGATAAAAAAAAACCATTTGTTAACAATAGTCTTAATGCAGGCTGTTCTATTACTCCAACTTGGTCTTATAATGGTCATGCTTTATAGGGAAATGTCGGCTGTACTATTGATAGCAGCTGTTATCGAGAAGGCATCACCGAAGCAGAGCACTGTGACATGGATGCTACAGAAAATTATAAATGTGACTAAAAATAAAACAACAAGGGTTGCAGTTTCCCAGCAGTTCCTTCAATGTAAATAAGTAGGAATAGCGCTGTTTAGGAAGCTACCAAGAAGGAAATGGAAGCTATGCTGGAAGGTACAGTGAAGTGGTTCAACAATCCTAAAGGATACGGCTTTATACAAGCTCAGGATGCCACTGAAAATCAAGATGTTTTAATACACTACTCCGTTATTGAAATGGAAGGTTTCAAAACACTGAAAGCAGGTCAACTGGTTCAGTTTGAAATCGGCCAGGGACCTAAAGGTCTCATCGCCACCCGAGTATTACCCGTCGGGTCTGGTGAAGAAAGCGGCGTTCAAAGCGAACAGGAAGCATCACTTCCTGCCTGAACCCGCTAGGGTTATTCGTTCTCTTATATCGAGCTGTCTTATGCAGTGTCAGCTCGGTGTAGTGATGACTTCTAATAGGTGTTTATCAATACCTATTGGCTGTTTTATCCTGCACGGTATAATCTTAAAACCCTACTTTCTAATATAGCTTTAGTCTTTTCAGGCTAAGTCTCTGCTCAACATCACCTATATCATGGCTGCAAAGGGACAGTAATACTTTCCAAGCCTATATGTATTGTCTGTCTGCTCAAAAAACATCAAAAATAAAGAGCAGGTCATTATGTTCAGATTTGAAGGAAAGGTCGTGCTTGTAACAGGTGCGGGCAGAGGCATTGGGGCAGAAATAGCTAAAACGTTCATTGCTCAGGGTGCCAGTGTAGCCATCAATGACTTCTTCCCTGAGCGCGCCGAAACAATCACTTCCGAAATAAATACCAATGGCGGAAAAGCCATGGCTATTCCTTTTGACGTTACGTGTTACGAAGCCTGCGAAGCAGCTTTTGCAAGAATCACAGAGGAGTTAGGCCCGGTCGATGTTGTTGTAAACAATGCCGGAGCCCTACCCCATGGTTTGAGCCTGGAAAAATTCATGGACTCAAATCCGGCAGAATGGCAGCAGATTGTTGATGTAAATATGACAGGAGCCATGAACTGCACACACGTTGCTCTTAAGTCCATGCGTGAAAAACGTTGGGGTCGGATCATCAATCTTTCTTCCGATGCAGCCCGGGTAGGAAATATAGGTTCATCTATTTATGGTGCAGCCAAAGCAGGCTCCGAAGGTCTCATGCGTACACTGGCTAAAGAGCATGGTCGTCACGGTGTCACCTTTAACTCTCTGGTTCTGGGCCTGATCAATACGGTACCTGCGGAACTAACAGTAGGCGCTGAAAAATTCTTCTCCACTGGACGTATTGGCAAACCGGAAGATATAGCGGCAGCCTGTATTTATCTCGCTTCCAGAGAAGCAGAGTGGGTCACGGGGCAAAGCCTATCCATCAATGGTGGATACCTTGGAGCCTAATATGACAGATAGAATTTTTTCTGATGATTTTCTGCAACAGGCTGGTGAACCCTCAGCGGATAAATTAATTGAAGCGACTCAAGCTGGAGACTTTTTAAAAGCGCTGCGCTTTCTTAAAGATCTGGGTATAGAACTGGCTACCATGTATTACAGCTACCGGGGTTGGGAAAAAGGCATTCTCAAACATCTCAGCCAGATTCACAATGAAGAAGTGGCCGCTAAGGCTCTGGCAGATACCGAAGATTATGAAACGTTTCCGGAACGGAAAATCGACTTCAAACAGACTATGCCGAAGTGGCAACAATTACTCGCAGATATAAAAACGGCCTGTGACGCTGAAGATTCAGATAATACTATTAACCTGACCGAAACATTAATCGAAAAGGCTTTGGTGACTCACGACGGAATGATGTCACGAGTGGCCTGCCTTACCAGTCTCTTTCACGGATTATGTGGCGAAGAAGCGACCATGACACTGCTTCAGGATGTCATGCAACCAGAAGGCATGGACCCGGATGGCACACTTCCGGTAAAAGAAAAAATCCTCAAACTGATTACCTTTACCCGGTCACACTTGTTGCCATTCAGGTTGGTTGAAGATGATGAAAAATTTACCTTTATGCCTGACCCCTGCCCCAGCGGTGGACGTTTGGTGCAAATGGGCCATTACGAAGCCCCGTACGATAATACTTTGGTAAAAGAAGCCAGCGCCCTGACATATGGTCGTACGGACTTTCCTGTTTATTGCTGCCACGAGCCAGCGATGGAAGTAGCATCACTGCTAAAAACAGGCCGTCCGGTTTTCGTCGTACAAACACCGGAAGATGGTCGCATAGGTTTTTCACCCTGCAAAATTCATATTTACAAAGATCCCTGCGATATCCCTGACCACTATTTTGAACGTATTGGAATAGAGCGACCAGAGAACCTGATCGCCCGATCAAGAAGCTAACTAGCTAATTAATTATCAAAACTGACTGGCATGACTCAAATGCCAGTCACGCTACTTCAACCTCTTTCATCACCTTGCTTTCAGTACCCGACTCAACGGATAACCGATCTTCCAGAATCATATCTGCCGCTTTTTCTGCAATCATGATCGTCGGCGCATTGGTATTGCCACTGGTCACCGTCGGCATAATAGAAGCATCTACGACTCTCAGTCCTTCAATACCATGAACCCTCAACCTGTTATCCACCACCGCCATAGAATCACTGCCCATTTTGCAGGTACCAACTGGATGATAAATATTGTTCGCACTATTGAGAATGTACTCTTCCAGATCCTTGTCGCTGACGACATCATCACCTGGCAGATATTCCGGCCCACGATACTTTTCTAATGCCCGAGCATCAAGATACTCACGAACCCTGCGAATGCCTTGAAGTAAAATATCTCTATCTTCCTGCTCGGACAGCATATTGAGGTCTATTGCCGGATCATCCAGAGGATTTGCAGATAACAGTGATACCTGACCACGGCTTTTTGGTCTCAGTACACAAATATGAACGGTAAATCCATACTGAAAATAGCGGGAATATTTACGCCCATGATCTTCCATAGCAGCCGGAATCATATGAAGCTGAATGTCAGGCCTATGAAGGTCTGTCGAGGAGCGAATAAATGCACCCACTTCAGCCATAGTGCTGGTGAGCAAACCTTCTTTCTTTGTCAAATAGGAAATAACATCTCCTACGCCTCTTAACATACCCAGAGGCCTGCCCGGTGCAACCGCTGTACCACTCTTATCCTTAACGACAACCAATGCATCAACGTGTTCTTGCAGATTTTCTCCAACACCTGCAAGTTTATGCTGGCACTCTATACCGTGGGGAGTGAGCTTTTCCTCGCTACCAATACCTGATAACAGCAGTATTTGTGGTGAGCCAAAAGCACCGGCTGAAAGTATCACTTCCTGCTTAGCATAAATTTTTCTTTCAATAACTCCCTGTTCGATCTCTATACCCACTGCTCTCTTGCCTTCCAAAAGGACTCTGGCAGTATGAGCTTTAGTGATAACAGTGAGATTAGGGCGCTCCATCACAGGATGTAGATAGGCCGCTGCGGCACTGTGTCTTTTTCCGTTTTTCTGAGTCACCTGAAACCAGCCAATGCCTTCCTGACTTTCGCCATTAAAGTCAGTATTCACTCGCTCTCCTGACTCTGAAGCCGCTTGAATAAAAGCATCACAAACCGAATGTTTACTTCTGAGGTCTGCAACATTCAAGGGCCCTTCAACGCCATGAAACTCTGAAGCTCCACGCTCCTGGTTTTGACTCTTCTTAAAATAAGGCAGCAGATCTTTGAAAGACCAACCTTCATTCCCAAGAGAAGCCCAGTGATTGTAATCTTCCTGCTGGCCGCGCACATAAAGCATCGCATTAACAGAACTGCTACCACCCAAGGCCTTCCCTCTGGGGCAAAACACTTTACGGTTATTCTGAACAGGTTGTTTAACGGTATCATATAGCCAGTTAAACCCCTTATGCTGCATGGTGATCACTGTACCGGCCGGAGTGTAGACAAACGGTGAGAGGTCACTGCCACCGGCTTCGACCAAACAAACACTAATATTCGGGTTAGCAGTCAATCGATTGGCAAGCACACAACCTGCAGAACCTGCTCCTACAACAATGTAGTCGTATGTTTTCATTAAAAATAGCGCCGTAATTTGTTGTAATTATTATTCGTATTGTTGTGAATATACTGTAAATGCAAGAAAAAGTATGGGATATACCTCTTTTTTTCAACCTGAATCTGCACTTTCCTGACTGTCAGAAAAAAGGTTCTGTGTCACAATAGCTTCCTCAAATTATCCGTCCATGGAATCGCAGTGATACTGGATCATCCTTATTTTATTCCGACAGCCGCTGTTGCTCTGGCAATAACAACTGGCCTACTGCTATGGCTGCGCCTTCGGCCTACTTCTGTCAAAATAAAAGAACCAATATTTAGTCCTGAATACCGTTCTTTTTTGGGACAACTGGACATTGCCGTACGAAGCCATCTTACTGTTATTCCCGGCTTATCTGTTGAAGATGTGCTGGTGGCTAACGGAGCTGGAAAAAAACTGCCTAGAAAAATTCGTCATCAAACCTTTGACTTTGTTGTCTGCCATCGCCGCGAGATGAATACGCTTTGTGTCATTCAGCTGGATCGGGCTGGTAAATCAACGGATAATTCAGCACTCAGACAACTGTGTGATTCTACTGGTCTGACGCTACTTGAGTACGACATAAAACCGTATCGTGATGTGCCCACACTGCGCCGTGAAGTATTATCGGCCTGCGGCATTGATGATATGGAGTTGCCTCATTCAGAGTTTGAAGCTAGAAAAGCGGTTAGAGAAGAGCACAAAGAAACATTTGAGTCGGAGCCAAAGTGCCCCAAATGTGATTCAACAATGACTCGACAGAAAATCAGCAAAGGCTCTCACGCAGGAGAGTATGCATGGGTTTGCGACAAATACCCTGAATGCAAAGGTGCGAAAATCGATCAGCCAGATCATCATTAGAACAAACAGACGGAATTATCACTAAGCTGATGATTCCGTCTGCTGTCACATTATCTCAAGTACCGTATTACAGAGCCGCTTTGAATACTTCCGAAACCATAGCCTGAGCTTCCTGCTGAATTTTCTTCAGGTGTTCCTTACCTTCAAAACTCTCGGTATAAATTTTGTAGATGGCTTCAGTGCCTGATGGTCTCGCAGCAAACCAGCCTTTTTCGGTCACTACTTTCAAACCACCAATACCCGCACCATTGCCAGGTGCTTCGGTCAGTTTGGCAACGATGGGATCGCCAGCCAGAGTTTTACTTTTGACCATATCCGGCGTCATTCCGGAGAGCACTTTTTTCTGCTCGGTGTTGGCAGGAGCCTGGAGTCGCTCATACACAGGCGAACCATACTTGTCAGTCAGCTCCTGATACAACTGCCCTGGATCTTTACCAGTAACAGCGGTAATTTCAGCCGCCAACAAAGCCATAATAAAACCGTCTTTATCAGTACACCAAGTGGAACCGTCCTTTCTCAAAAAGGCGGCACCCGCACTTTCTTCACCACCAAAAGCCAGCTCACTGGATGATAAACCATCCACAAACCATTTGAAGCCAACCGGCACTTCGCAAACTTCACGACCAATGCCTTCGGCCACCCGATCAATCATGGCGCTGGAAACTAGAGTCTTACCGATCTTTGCATCAGAAGACCATTGTTTGCGGTGCGTATAAAGATAACTAATGGCAACCGCCAGATAGTGATTTGGGTTCAGCAGTCCATAGGAACGAGTGACAATACCGTGGCGATCAAAATCCGGGTCGTTACCAAAAGCAATGTCAAAACGATCTTTCAGATCAATCAAACCTGCCATTGCGTATTCAGATGAGCAGTCCATCCGAATCACTCCATCTTTATCCAGATGCATAAAGGAGAAGGTTGGGTCGACCTTACGGCTGACCATTTCGATATTCAGTCCGTACTTTTCTGCAATAGGTTCCCAGAAATAAAGACCTGAACCACCCATTGGATCTACACCAATTTTAACGCCAGCCTTACGAATGGCTTCCATGTCGATGACATTTTCCAGATCTGCAACATAGGGAGTAATGTAGTCATATTCACTGACATATTCAGAAGCCAAAGCTTGGTCAAAAGACATAGACTTAACACCGGAAAGTCCATTGGCAATCAGCTCATTAGCTCGTTTCTGAACAACATTGGTTACTTCTGTGCCTGCCGGACCACCATGGGGAGGATTATATTTAAACCCACCATCCTGAGGCGGGTTATGGGATGGTGTAATGACTACACCATCCGCTTGTTCTGCGTTATCACGGTTGTAGCTAACAATTGCATGGGAAATAACTGGGGTCGGGGTATAACTGCGACCTTCATGAATACGTACCTGCACACCATTCGCGGCAAACACCTGAACCGCACTAATCAAAGCTGGCTCGGAAAGCGCATGGGTATCCATACCAATAAACATGGGACCGGTAATGCCATTTTCCAAGCGGTATTCAGAGATCGCCTGACTGATCGCCAGAATATGAGACTCATTGAAGCAGCCTGTTGAGGAAGTGCCACGATGACCCGAAGTTCCAAACTGAACGGTTTGAGCTGAATCACTGACATCAGGTTTGATAATGTAGTAATCGCTGACCAGTCGGGGAATGTTGGTCAGTATGTCATCGGTAGCAATTTTACCAGCCTGAGGGTGCATTTTGAGTCCTTACTAAAAGGGGGTCTTAAACCAGGTGTGCAAATGATTCCATCAGGTGGCGATCAGCACAATGCCAGATTGTCCTGATTTTCTACAAAATCGCACTCTGTCATCGTATTCAGAGAGGAAAAACAGGTTTGCAGCTTTATTCTGCAAACCTGTCGAGCTTTAGGCTGTTGAGATTTATTTCATATTCCAGATGGTTCGATTGTAATCGGCAATTGAACGATCTGATGAAAACTTACCCATTGAAGCCGTATTAATGATGGCCTTGCGCCACCATTCACTGGGCTTCTTCCAAGTTTCTATGATCCGCTCATGAGCATCACTGTAAGCTTGGTAATCAGCTAATGTCAGGAAGTAATCACCTCTATCTAACAAGGATTCAACAATCGGCTTGAATGCATCAGGTTCTTCAGGACTCAAATCACCGGATTCCAGCCAATCAATCACACTTTTCAGCTCTTCTGAAGCATGGTAAACATCCCAGGAGTTATAACCTCTGCTGCGCACTTCAGACACTTCACCTACTGTCATACCAAAGATAAAGATATTGTCATTGCCCACTTCTTCAGCAATTTCTACATTAGCTCCGTCCATGGTGCCCACCGTCAAAGCACCATTCAGTGCCATCTTCATATTGCCGGTGCCAGAAGCTTCAAAGCCTGCCGTTGAAATCTGTTCAGAGACATCTGCGGCGGGAATAATTTTTTCTGCAAGACTGACGCGATAGTTTGGAATAAAGACAATTTTGATCTTATCCCGTATACGACGGTCGTTATTAACTCGGTCCGCCAATCTGTTGATAGCATGAATAATCGATTTTGCGACCAAATAGCCCGGTGCTGCTTTAGCCCCAAAAATAAAGACTCTAGGTGGTACATCCATATTCGGATTTTCCAGAAGCCGGCGGTACAACGCCATGATATGAAGCAGATTAAGCTGCTGACGCTTGTACTCATGCAGTCGTTTAATCTGCACATCAAAAATAGCTTTCGGATTCACTTCAATATTGCAGAGCTCATTTATAACAACAGCCAGTTTACGTTTGTTCTCAAGCTTGATTTCAGCGAACTTCTTCTGAAAACCTTCATCTTCAGCAAAAGGTTTAAGATCAGAGAGCCGGTCAAGTTCTCCTCGCCAATCACCATCAATGGTGTTGTCGATTAACTCAGCCAGCTTCGGATTGCAGTGATCCAGCCAGCGACGAGGAGTAACACCATTGGTGACATTAATAATTTTGTCTGGCCAGATTCGGTGAAACTCGGGGAACAACATCTCCTGTACCAGTTTCGAGTGAATCGCTGCCACACCATTGACCTTGCTACTACCAATAACCGATAGAAAGGCCATTCGAACCATCTGGTCATCACCAGGGCGATCAGGCTCTTCAATAATAGAGAGCCTCCGTTTCATACTGTCGTCCGATGGCCATACCGCTTCCACCTCTGTGTGCAGAAAGTGGTAGTTGATCATATGAATAATCTGCATATGACGTGGCAATACCCGGGAAATCAGCCTTTGTGGCCACTTTTCAAGTGCTTCTGGCAGCAAGGTATGGTTTGTATAGGCAAAGACTTTACGGCATAAAACGAGGGCATCGGGGAAGTTAAATCCTTCTTCATCCAGCAGAATTCGGATGAGTTCAGCCACAGCAATCGCCGGATGAGTGTCGTTTAGCTGCATAATGATTTTATCGGCAAAGCTACCCCAGCCATCGCCATTTTCCCGCTTGTAGCGAGCAATCAGATCCGCCATAGAACAGGCAACAAAGAAATACTGTTGTATCAGTCGAAGTTCCTTGCCTGCTGGGTGGTTATCGTTGGGATAAAGAACCTGACTGATGTTTTCAGCGGTAATTTCCTGTGACCGGGAATCCTGATAACGACCTGCATCAAAGCTGTTCAGGTCAAAACCTTCAGTGGCTCTGCTTTCCCACAGTCTCAAAGTGTTTACTGTTTCAGTGTTATAACCGGTTACCGGTACATCCCACGGCATGCCCAGTACCGGCCGGGTATCTTCCCAGACCGCTTTTCCTGAATGCTCAACCACACGACCATAAAGCTTCACCAGTTGTTTGCGCGTAGGACGTTCAATACCCCAGGGGAAACTGTCTTCCCGCCACCCATCTGGTGTTTCAACCTGACGGCCACCGACAAAGCTCTGACGAAACAGACCAAATCGATAGTTGATACCATAGCCAATGGCCGGGGTATCCAGAGTAGCGAGGGAGTCCATAAAGCAGGCTGCAAGCCGTCCAAGTCCTCCATTTCCCAAAGAAGGGTCTGATTCATGTTCAAGCACATCAACCAGGGAAATACCCATTCCGGCCAGTGCTTTTTCAGCCTCTTTAAAGATACCCAGATTGTGCAGATTATTACTGAGCAGCCTGCCGACCAAAAACTCAAGTGACAGATAGTAAACCCGTCGTGCTTTACTCTCCCGCTCCTTTTTACGTGTTGCGCGAATACGCTGAAGATCAATTTCCCGGACTACCAGACTGAGGGCTTCCCAGAACTCCGACGGTCCAGCTTCTTCTAGCTCAACGCCCAGAGACTGTTGCAGGTGACGAAGAACGCCTTCAGAAATATCGTTGGCTTTCACGGCAGCTTTTACTGTTTGCCCAGCCTTGTTTGCAGTCATGTGAATCCCACTCTCTTATATTAATCACGTATCAGCATGGTTGTTAAGCATTCAGTTGGCTGACCGCTTTTCCACCCGTTGATACATCATGAAACAGCCTTTGAGGTGCATGATTATTATAAGTCAGCTGTCTTCCATTATGTACAGTGATCACAATTGTGACTAAGGAAGCCCATCCATACCGTTTATTAGCTGGCTTCTAGTATAAATGCGATTTCCAAACGAGCAGAACTTATTCACAATCATCTCGACAACCTTCCCATATTTTGTCGCGTATTCAGCCAAAGCTGGCAGAGTCAGGTAGCATGGTTAAAACGATCAATTGGAGATGTGACCCCAATGCGATTTGGAATAGATATTGGCGGGACTAAAACCGAGATAGCTGCTTTATCGGATACTGGTGAAATACTGACAAGAACAAGACGATCATCACCTGGTAACTATCAGGACTTTCTGATCAATATTCAAAGTATGATCACTGATACAGAAGCCAGCATTGGCCAGGCGAATAATATTGGTATCTGTTTGCCAGGTGCTGTCAGCCCCAACACTGGATTGCTGAAGAATGCCAACACTCAATATTTGAATGGCAAAAATGTTGCAGCTGACCTGAAACAGCTCTTAGAAAGAGAGATCAAGCTGGTAAACGATGCCGACGCATTTGCCTTGTCTGAAGCAACAGACGGTGCCGCAGCAGGTGCAGTGAGCTGCTTTGGTGTCATTATTGGCACAGGTTGCGGCGGTGGGCTGGTTTATAAAAACGAGTTAATTTCCGGTCCCAATGCTATTGCAGGAGAGTGGGGTCACAATGCTCTGCCTTATTACTCAAAAGAAACCGATGGCCCGGCACAGAACTGTTATTGCGGCCGCCAGAACTGTATTGAGACGTTTCTCTCTGGTTCAGGAATGGCAAAACGATATCGTGAGAAAATGAATCTTGGGACCGATAGCATTCCTGATGCCCATGCTGTTATGACTTTGGTTGTAGAGGGTGAACCATCGGCTGTCGATCATTTCCAACACTACATCAATGCACTGGCCAGATCGTTGGCATCGGTTATCAATATTTTCGATCCGGAAGTTATTGTACTAGGAGGCGGAATGTCTAATATAAGTACGTTGTACAACAGACTGCCAGAAGAAGTCAGCCAGTATGTATTTTCAGACTATCTGAATACAAAAATCCTACCTGCATTCTACGGTGATTCTTCGGGAGTAAGAGGCGCTGCCTGGTTATAAAGAACGGGTGATGATCGATTTCCAAGATCTGCCTTTCAGCAACAAAACCGAAACCGCTGTTGCTGAAAGACATCAATGACTGTTCTGAGAAACAGTCGTTATACGCGCTCAACCTGCTCAGTCAAAATATGTTCAACCACGGATATTTTGGTAATATTGTCGTGAACCGGACAACGAGCACAAACAGTATCAAGGAAGGTTTTTTTCTCACTAACACTTAGATCTGCATCGATGTTGGCACTGACATGGATATTCTGGAATCCAGCCCTGTCATCCGTTGATTTACCCATCAGAACAGCCGTATTCAACTCTGCGTCAACAGTCACATCAATACTTCGAAGAGTGATTTTCTGCTGTTTGGCCACTATGCGAGCAATGCTTGCTACGCAGCCTCCGAGAGAAAACAAAAAATATTCCAAAGGCGAAGGACCTTCATCATTGCCTCCCGCTGCTTTCGGTTGATCAATAACCGTTAGATGGTTACCCAGCTGAGCTTCAATACGAAATGAATCACTCATGCGAGAAGTGACAGAGAGCTTTTTATTCACAGCCATGATGATAAGCCTGCAATATAAGAAAACGCTAACATTAGCATTATCTTATATTGCAGGCTACTGAGTGCTAAACCTAGGGTTTCGCTTTTCTGGCTCTTTCCGATTTACAACTCTGAAGAATCCTGGGGATATCCGCTGCATCGTCAGACCACGTATCTGATTCGCTGGCCGTTTTATAGGCGCTGCATTCGTTAACCATAATAGCAGCGCGTTTCAAATACTGAGATTCACAACCCAGATTTTCTCTGAAGCTACTATCGAGTAAATATTTATAAAACCCTTGAGTTTCAGCCTTAGCCATCAAGTCTTTCAACTTTTCTTCTTTATCTGAATCCAAAAAGTGAGGATAGAAAACAGACATTTTTAATCGGTTTTCTACACATTCACCGCTAGCGCTAATGCGGTAATCAAAAGCAAGTAAGGCTCTACCCCTTTCTGTCATTTGTTCGTAATCTAAAAACCGTTTATGGGCCAGAGCTTCCATTAATAATCCATGTTCGTTTACCACCCATTCATTTCGATAAAATCTCAACCAGCAATTTTTAGTATTCCGCTTCATTCCCTGAAATTCTTTCCATGTCAAAATTCGATGTTTATGAGGTCGGTATGATCCGGTGGTGGTTTATCTCTCTGTTTTGAAATCTAATACACATGTTTGAGAAGTTTTTTATGCTAAAGCAAAACTTTTCTTGGTACGTTGTTGCAACTAGCCCTTAACGGAAACATAGCTTCCTCTAACAGTTTCAATAACTTCTGGTGACCAGGCACAAACAGTGACAGCAGTAATAAGAAAAAAACAGAAAACAACTTATCTTTTTTTCAGCGAAAAAGTACAATAGTACTCCATAAAATATCACTCAATCCATTCCATTCTATTGTTTTGTTTTGTCTTGTTATTTGTCAGATATCAGATACATAAATGAAAACTAATGATAGCAGTTATTTTTAAAAAAAGAATTAAAATACAAATTATTATAGCTAACATGTATTCACATTTAAAAATAAAAATATTTGTTATAATTCACCAAAATAAAAAAACAAATAGAAAGAACATTAAGTAAGAAAAACTCTATTGATAAATAACTTAACCCGGCACATTATTAGACAACTCCTCTCACGCTGGATTCAACAAACCAACATTTAGTCGTTTATTGTCAGACTGACTCTTAAAAAAGCACCTTCATTCTGATTAAACAATATTGGTACTACTGTCTTCTAATGAAAAATAGAATTTCATTTCACTGGCAGTGTTTACCATCCACTTCCTTAAAGCAGATTTTGCTGAGGAGTAACAAGCTGATGATCAAGCTACTATCGGTCGGTTTGACCAAGACCATTGTCACCGCCGTTTTTGTATTCAGTACCCTACTTTCCTCTCCTCAGGCTGAGGCATTTAAAGACGATGAACTGGTTCTCTGGGTCGGTGGCGACAAAGCCTATAACGGCATCAGGGAAGTTGGGAAGCTCTTCGAAGAGGACACAGGAATCAAGGTTAAAGTTGAGATTCCAGAAAAAATTACCGACCGTTTTCAACAGTCTGCCGCTTCCGGCAGTGGCCCGGACATACTTTTCTGGGCTCACGATCGCTATGGAGAGTGGGCTAAAAGTGGGCTTATCGCTCCTGTCAGACCCGCAGAGGTGTTCAAGAAAAAAATTGACAATATAGGTTGGCAGGCGATGACCTATGCCGGAAAAACCTATGGTTATCCTATATCTATGGAAGCCATCAGCCTGATTTATAACAAAGATATCCTTCCCGAACCACCAGCATCGTTTGAAGAAATGTTTACGCTTAAAGATAAACTCGCCAAGCACAAGGGCGGCCCAATCACTACCATTATGTGGGACCAGATTCAGCCCTATTTCACCATGCCTCTTTTAGCGGCCAATGGCGGATATGTGTTTAAGCAGACATCCAGTGGCTATGACGTGCATAAGACAGGTGTTAATAATGCTGGCGCCATGGTCGGCGCTAAAATGCTGACTCGACTGATTGAAAAAGATGTTCTGCCCAGAGGCGTAGATTACGGGGTTATGGAATCCAGCTTCAATAAAGGCGAAACAGCCATGATGATTACGGGTCCCTGGGCTTGGGCCAACCTTGAAAAGAGCCGTATTAATGGCAAAAAACTTAACTATGGCGTTGCCCAACTGCCTAGCATCAGCGGTAAAAGAGCCAGAGCTTTTGTCGGTGTCTGGGGGGCAACGCTTAATAACGCCAGCCCAAACAAGGCACTGGCCAAAGAGTTTCTGGAAAATTATCTGCTGACCGATGACGGCCTTAGAACCTTGAACAGCGATGTACCATTAGGTGCTGTTGCGAACAAAAGCTACATGAAAGAACTGCAATCTGACCCACGGATCAGAGCTACTTATGAGAATGCCGTTAATGGCCTGATCATGCCTAACGTTCCGGAGATGGGTAAATTCTGGGCCGCCATGAGTGCCTCTCTACGAAACATTACATCGGGTCGTCAGAATTATCGACAAGCTCTAAATGAGGCTGCCAAACAGATCGTCAACTGACAGAAACAAAATTGAGTATCCCGACACGCGGGATATTCGATTCCATGATGTCCTAATCTGCTTATCTTCTCTGCTGCCTGTGTCTGCAACAGGCAACAGGCAACAGGCAACATTTTCTGGAGGTTCTGCCCATGGCGGCAGCTACAGAACAACCTGCTGGCTCTCCACTCAAATGGCTTGCGTGGGGAACGATTGCTGCCATCGATCTGATACTGCTTTATGGTGTCACATTAATGTATGCACAGGGTGAAACCGCTTTCGCTCTGGTCATTGTTCTTTTGGTTTGCTCTGGAACCTGGGTTTTTATCAGTGGACGAGGCTATAACTATCGATACGTTTATCCTGCTCTTTTAGGCGTAACTACTTTCATTGTTTTTCCTTTGATTTATACGATTAATGTCGCCTTTACCAATTACAGTTCCAATAATCTACTGCCATTAGAGAGAGTCAAAGAGATATTACTGTCGAAAACCTATCGGGTAGAAGGTGAGTCCTATCCTTTCATGGTATTTCAGTCCAAGGATCAATACAGAGTCGTATTCACGCCCACACCCAAAAACTATCTGGTTTCAGAGCCGTTTACTGAAGCTGCCGAGCCTGGATTACTGCCAGCGAAACTGCAGAGTGACATTCCCAAGGGCAAAGAACTGGCCTTCAGAGAAACCATAAAGCTCAGACAACTACTAAAAACTCAGGATATAAAACTTCCCAGCGGCCTTCAACTGTCCATGACCAGTCTTCGCAAGTTTGGTCCCATGCTGGATATCTATCGTGATACTGGATCTAACATCCTTGAAGATGTTCGTAACGGTAACAAACTCATTCCTGACTTTTCTGTAGGACATTTCAGAGAAGTACCGCCGGATTACAACGGTGATCTCAGCCAGAGAGAGACGGTAGGGCCGGGATTCGTGGTTTACAGTGGTTGGGATAACTTTACTCGGGTTATCACAGACCCTGGTATACAGGGTCCATTCCTGCAGATTTTTATCTGGACTATTATCTTCTCGCTGCTATCCGTTGTTTTTACTCTAATCATTGGGCTGTTAATGGCCTGCTTGGTTCAATGGGAGCCACTAAAAGGTAATGGCGTCTACCGGCTTCTCCTCATTCTGCCTTATGCCGTACCAGCATTTATTTCTATCCTGATATTTCGAGGGCTGTTTAATCAGAATTTTGGTGAAATAAATACGTTACTCAATATGCTGTTCGGCGTACAACCTGAATGGTTCAGTAACGAATTTCTGGCCAAAACGATGGTCGTCATCGTCAATACTTGGCTCGGTTATCCTTATATGATGATTTTATGTATCGGTCTGCTGAAGTCTATTCCCGGAGATCTTTACGAAGCTTCAGCCATCGATGGCGCAACGCCTTGGCAGAACCTCACAAAGATCACGGTACCCTTGATCATCAAACCTCTGATACCTCTGCTGATTGCCAGTTTTGCCTTTAACTTTAATAACCTGGTACTGATTGCACTTTTGACCGGAGGTGGCCCCAATATTATCGGTGCAACGGTACCTGCCGGTGCCACTGATATTCTGGTCAGCTATACCTTCCGTATGGCATTCGGGCAGTACGGGCAGGATTATGGTTTAGCCTCCGCCATAGCTACCTTTATTTTCCTTATCGTTGGAACGATTGCCTGGGTCAATCTCCGGGTGACAAAGCGAATGGTTGAGTAGGGAGTAAACGACAATGATGGTTCAATCAAGAAACCTGGCCTCTCGAGTCTGGACAGCCCGGATCTTCATGATTCTGTTTCTGTGCCTGATCATGTTTCCTTTTCTGATGATTATTTCGGTTTCATTTCGTTCCGGTAACTTTGCAACCGGCAGCCTTATTCCTGACACTCCCAGCCTTGAACACTGGTATCTGGCTTTTGGCCTGCCATGGGAAGACGCTGATGGAATTATTACCGAGCCGCCCTTTCCGGTCATGCTCTGGCTCTGGAATTCCATCAAAGTAGCCTTTATGTCCACCTGTATTATTCTTTTGCTCTCCACAACCGGAGCCTATGCTTTTGCCAGACTGAAATTCAAATTTAAAGAGCATATGTTGACCGCCATGATGATTCTGCAAATGTTTCCGGCCGTACTGGCACTGGTCGCTATCTATTCACTGTTCGATAAGCTGGGTAATTATGTCCCATGGCTTGGGCTGGACCATCTTGGGGCTGTCACCGTCGCTTATCTAGGCGGATTGGCACTCCATATCTGGCTAATAAAAGGTTACTTTGAAACCATTGATAACTCTCTGGAAGAAGCCGCTTTTATTGACGGTGCTACACCATGGCAAGCCTTCAGATATGTTTTGCTACCTTTGTCAGTTCCTATTCTAGCGGTCGTCTTCATTCTGGCTTTTATCGGTACTGTTGCAGAATACCCGGTAGCCTCTGTGCTCTTGCAGAGTATGGACAACCTGACTCTGGCTGTTGGTTCCCGCCAGTACCTCAACCCACAGAATTATCTTTGGGGTGATTTTGCGGCAGCTGCCGTACTTTCTGGCCTGCCTATTTCTGTCATTTTTCTGTTCTGTCAGCGCTGGATTGTCGGGGGACTGACGGCAGGCGGTGTCAAAGGCTAAATAGAACGGTCACAGCGATATTCACAAACGGATCTTACTATGGCTGAAGTAAAGCTAATCAATGTTTCCAAGAGTTATGATCAGGGTGCGACCTGGGTACTCAAAAATATCGACCTGAATATCGCAGATGGAGAGTTCGCGGCTTTTATTGGCCCCTCAGGCTGTGGCAAGTCAACATTACTAAGAATGATATGCGGGCTAGAAGAAATATCCTCGGGAGAGCTCTTCATTGGTGAAGAGACAGTGAACGACTGGCCTCCTAACGAACGAGGTGTCGGGATGGTATTTCAATCCTATGCTCTCTATCCCCATATGACTGTCGCTGAAAATATGGGCTTCGGACTGAGGCTGGCAAAAGCGGATAAAGCCACCATCCATAATCGAGTTCAGGAAGCGGCTGGTATTCTTCAGCTGGAACCCTTATTGGAACGTAAGCCCAAAGCTATGTCAGGAGGTCAACGACAACGGGTTGCTATTGGTCGGTCAATTGTTCAGCAGCCCCGCGTTTTTCTATTCGATGAGCCATTATCCAACCTTGACGTGGCTCTCAGAGTTCAGATGAGGCAGGAACTGTCTCGGCTTCACAGAAAACTGAAAACTACTTCTATCTACGTGACCCATGACCAGGTCGAAGCAATGACTCTGGCCGACCAGATTGTAGTACTAAGCCCACTGCAGGAAGGTTCTAACTCAAATCTCGAACAAGTTGGAAAACCACTTGAACTCTACCACCGCCCAGCCAATCTTTTTGTTGCCGGTTTTATAGGCTCACCAAAAATGAACTTCTTTGATGGCACTATTGAGACGTCTGGTGAAGAGGTAAGCAGTGTCAAACTGGGAAGCGGAGAAACTATTCAAGTACATGTCAACACAGCCTCCGCGAGTAAAGGTGATCCCGTTGTACTAGGCGTTCGCCCACAAGATGCTCTGACAGAGGTCAATGATGGTAATTCTGTGACAGGTAAAGTGGCTGCATTAGAAAGGCTTGGAGCCGAGGCCTACATCTACATGCAACACGACTGTATCAGAGAACACTTTACGGTTCGGGTAGAAGACTGCCAGCGAAAAGAGGAAGGCTCAACGATTAATATCGGGTTCCCTGCCGAACTCTGCCATCTGTTTAATGCACAAGGTCTCGCTTTTGAGCGAACCAGAGTACCTAAATTTGATTAAGGATAGCTGTAATGTCTGATCTGGCTCGTATAGAACAATTGGCGGCACTCTATGGAATCTCCGGAGAATATTCTGACTGGGCAGGTAACCTAGTCAACGTTCCTACCGAGTACAAAATACCCGTTCTTGAAGCCATGGGAGTGGATACATCCAGTGATGACACGATTACCCGCAGCTTCCAGGATAAACTGCTAAGTGAATGGGGTCAGCTTATTGCCCCCGTTATTGTTCTGACTCAGGGTGATTCCAGTATCGTCACACTGAATCTGACGTCCAAAAAGCTGGGAGCTCGTCTGAAAGGAACTCTTGAGCTAGAAAGTGGTGAATCACTCACTCTGACCATCGACACCAGTAAACTGGAAACAGAGTTAGTTCAAACGGTTGAAGGGGTTGAGTATCATCGACTGATCTGGCACCTGCCTAATGACCTCTCCCTTGGCTATCATCAGCTTTTCTTAAAAGAGAGAACGCTGAGAGCAGAAACCCTCGTTGTCGTTGCACCTGCAACCTGTCACGAACCTAAAGAGCTGGCACAGGGTAAGAAAATCTGGGGCAGCAGCGTTCAGCTCTATACCATAAGAACAGAGCATGACTGGGGAATGGGGGATTTCAGCAGCCTTAAATACCTGGCGACAGAGTTGGCCGACCAAGGTGCAAACATCATCGGTTTGAATCCTATACACGCACTCTATTCCGCCAACCCTCATCATTGCAGTCCTTATAGTCCTTCCAGTCGAAATTTTATCAACCCACTCTATCTCGACGTTACCGCCACTGCAGATTTTCAAGAAAACGAAATCGCTCAGAAGAAGTTTGCAGATAAAGGTTTCCAGGAAATGCTGTCACAGTCCAGAGAAGCAGAGTTCGTGGATTATCCCATGGTGGCGCACCTGAAATATGATTTTCTCGAACTCCTGTTTGAACATTTCACGACACAGCATCTGGAGACTGATTCCAACCGCGCATCAGAGTTTAAAAAATATTGTGAAAGTCGTGGTGACAGTTTAAGACGATACGCTGTGTACGAAGCTATCTATGCTCATTACAAAGCCATTGATTTCAACAACTGGGGCTGGCCATGCTGGGAAAAAGGTTTCCAACAACATAACTCCAATGTCGTCTCGGAGTTTGCCAGCCAAAATCAGCATAAAGTGACTTACTTTATGTACCTGCAATGGCTGGCTGAAATCCAACTGGCTGATGCCCAAAAAGCTGCTCTGGATGCAGGTATGCTGGTCGGAATTTATCGGGACCTAGCTGTTGGCGTAGACAGTGGTGGTTCGGATGTTTGGTGTAATCCAGACGGCTATAGTTTGAATGCTGGAGCCGGTGCTCCACCCGATGCCGTTGCTCCACAGGGGCAAAACTGGGGATTACCTCCTTTTAACCCATTAATCTTGAAACAACAGAAATATGCTCCGTTTATAGAAATGGTTCGTGCCAACATGAGCCACTGTGGTGCCCTTCGTATTGACCACGTGATGGGACTCTTACGGCTATGGTGGTGCCCTAAAGGTAAAACCGCCGATTACGGTACCTATGTCTACTACCCTCTTGCTGACCTGCTAGGCATCATAAAACTGGAAAGCATTCGGCACAAATGCCTCGTCTTTGGCGAAGACCTCGGTACTGTTCCTCCTGAAATAGAAAAAACACTACCTCCAGCGCTCTTTTATTCCAATGAAGTCGTACTTTTTGAATGCCTTGGAGACTATTTCACTCTGCCCGAATCCTTTAAAAGTGTCGCCCTTACGTGTGTCAGCAACCACGACACCCCCACCTTTAAAGCCTGGTGGGAGTGTATGGATCTGGATCTTCGTCACCACCTGGGCATCTATGACAAAAGTAAAACAGAGAGTGAGAAGGTTAATCGTCATAACGAAAAAAAAGCCCTGCTCAGAACCATGATTGAGTCTGGTGAAGCCCCTTGGGGAATGAATCCCGACGATATGTCCACCATGACTTTCTCCAGAGATCTGTTTGAAAAACTGCACTACTTTTTAGCAAGAACCGCTTCTAGAATAGTAACTATCCAGCTCGAGGATATTCTTCATGTTGAAACGCCCGTCAATATCCCTGGCACCAGTGAAGAATATCCTAACTGGCGACGTAAATTGACCGGCAACCTTGAAGATATATTCAGCAGTGGCGAGAACCAAGCTCTCTTTCAAAACATCTCTATAATTCGTACGGATTAATCCGGTTTTATTTACGCCCGTTATTCCCAAATAAAACCGGTATATGAACACACTTAAAATACCTGTACGTACTGGTTTTGTTTTTCAATATTACGTCGTTATCTCTCGTCGAAGCACAACTCTCTTTAAACTTACTGTCACTAGTGTCTAAAAACATATTCAAAATCAAAGTGAAATACTGCTCTGCCTATTTCATTGCATGATTACGTTTTTAAAACCTCGCATTTCATATGAAAAATCGTGAATTACAATCCATAAAATAAAATATCTTTCAGAAAAAATGCTTAAGATTTTTGCTGACTTCAATCCCTTGGTCTAAATTTCGTGGGGGTATGTTGCAAGGACTAAGAAATTAAATTCAGAGTCTTTGCTAACACCTTGATTATTCTCTCCGAAGCAAAGCCCTTTGCAACGCTCGGCGATGTACGACAAAATTCACACAAGGTAATTGACCATGATTCGGAAACAGAGGGTATTGCCAGCTCTGCGTCGTAGTATTGGAGCTATTTCCCTGGTTTCGTTGTCAACGGCAGCTTTGGCTGTCAGCGGTATGGATCTCGACTTCCACGGTTATGCTCGTTCCGGAATCGGCAATGCAGTGAAAGGCGGAAAACAGCCTTGCTTCAAAGCCGCCGGTGCACCTGCAAAATACAGACTGGGGAATGAGTGCGAGACCTATACCGAACTGAAACTGGGAGCCACTCTGTTTGATGAAGATGACGTCAAATTCTACCTGGATACCAATCTCGCCTATAAAATTAATCAGCAAACAGATTGGGAAAGCACATCCCCTGCTTTCCGTGAAATCAATGTAAAAGCGACCAACTTGGTTCCTGCACTTCCCGGGTCAACTATCTGGGCAGGTAAACGCTTTTACAAACGTCATGACGTTCATATGAATGATTTCTACTACTGGAACCTTTCAGGGCCTGGAGCCGGTATTGAAGATATCGATCTTGGCTTTGCCAAGCTGGATATAGCTTGGATCAGAAATGAAACTGGAATGACATATAACGTATTCGATGATGAAAAAAAGGAATACAAGAGCAATAACATTAGCACTGATATCTTAGATATTCGTTTTAATGATATTCGTTTAACTGACAATCTATTCCTTGAACTTGGTCTTGATTATGGGTCAGGAAATCCACCTGACAAATTTCTTATCGAAGGCGAGACAGGTACTGGTGCAAATAAAAAAGCATACTCGTTTGATAAAGGTTACTTTGACCGAAACGGCTGGATGCTAACCGCTGAATTCACTTTGACCGAATTTATGGGCGGCTTTAACAAACTGGTTGCACAGTACGCTACTGATGGTATGACTGGCCCTGGATTGGGAGCTGCAGGATCTTACAATCAAACAACAAGCTGGTATAACGGCAATAAAATGGCTCGTGTCATGAACTTTGGTGTTATATCGCCAATGGAACAATTAGAGATTATGTATCTGGTTGGCTGGACTCAGGTTGAGTACGATGATGCTGCCAGAAAGTTTAATGGCATGAAGGATGATAAGCGTCAATGGACAACGGCTGGTATTCGCCCTGTTTGGAAATGGAGCGATTACACCAGTACCGCTCTTGAGATTGGCTATGACAAAGTAACAAATGCTACATCTTCATACTCATACAAAGATGCAGGAGGAGATAAGCAGTACCGCCAAGCCAACTTTGACAGTCAGCTAACCAAGTTCACCATTGCACAACAGTTCCACCCTAAGTTTGGTGCATGGGTGAGACCGGTCATTAGAGTATTCGCTACTTATGCTGACTGGGAAACACCTGACAAAGTGATGGCTCCTCCAGTAGCAGATCCTTCTAAGGGTACTCCCACAAAATGTGGCACTGCAGCCGTTACTGGAGAGCAGTGTAACGCCTTAGGATTAGAATATTTCGACACACAGACAGGCCCTACAGATATCATCAACTCCTTTGGCAAAGAGTCTACCGGCTGGACTTATGGCGTGCAGTTTGAAGCCTGGTGGTAACTGACCCTCGCTGACCTATAAGCGACAGTAACAAAACCGAAAGTCAGCAGACTTTCGGTTTTGTTTGTTTTTTGATCACAAAAGATTAAATGCCTGTTAGTTAGGCTCTAAAGAAACCATCCAAAACTTAATCCCATGGTTATCCACAGACTTTGGGGATAACCTTAAACAGGAAATGTAACTCACTCTGAACATAGCTTCCCTGCAACGTCAGTATTATAATCCTGCGCCGCACCTAATAACTGACTTGGTACAACATGTCTGGCACTTCCGACTTGTCCACAGATAATCCTTCAGAAAGCTACAACAACCGTTTCGGTGGTATACGACGGTTATACGGTTTAGACGTTGCAGAAAAGTTACGTCAGTCCCATATTTGTGTCGTTGGCATTGGCGGTGTGGGATCCTGGGCTGCAGAAGCTCTGGCCAGAAGCGGGATTGGGGCAATCACACTGATTGACCTGGACGATATCTGTGTCACCAACATCAACCGCCAGCTTCATGCCACAACAGCCACTATTGGCCAGTCAAAATGCGATGTAATGGCCGAGCGTATTCAAGCCATTAATCCCGACTGTGTCTGTAACATCATTGAAGATTTCATCACCGATGAAAATTTGCCTGAATTAGTCACCCATGAATTTGACTATGTACTGGATGCAATCGACAGTTACAGAGTTAAAGCCGCTCTGATCAATCACTGTAAGAGAAGCAAAATCCCCATTATTACCACCGGTGGCGCAGGTGGTCAGATAGACCCAACTCTGGTTCAAACAACCGACCTGGCAAAAACATGGCATGACCCATTGGCCAGAAAAGTTCGAGGCCATTTAAGAGATTTTTTTGGGTTCTCAAAAAACACCAAACATAAGTTCGGGGTTGAGTGTGTGTTTTCCAGTGAACAGGCCGTTTATCCACATCCCGATGGTAGCGTCTGCCAACAGAAACCCGAGAATATGGAGTCTACGAAGATGGACTGTGCCAGTGGTTTTGGAGCTACTACCATTGTAACTGCTACGTTTGGTTTTGTAGCTGTGTCCCGAATCATCAAAAAATTGTCCACAAAATAGGTGGACAATTGCTAGGGAATCTATGAGCAGTGGCAGAAAGAAAGGGCAGAGAGAAAAGGCAAACAGTAATGACAATCAATTTTATTCCACTCTTTGCCCTATGAAAATTGATCAAGAACTAAATACAAACACACTCTTTTTTAAACGACACTTAACGCTTCATTGTCATGATTAATCTGTAATTACTGTCTTATCAGGGCGATTCTCTTTTTTCGAAATGCTATCAACCCACTTTTAACGGGAAAACTTAGTACTCATTTACTTTTTGATTACTAAGCTGGTTGCACACCCTCTGTTCTTGCAGGTTTAACATGCTATTTCTGACTGATTTTCATCTTAAGAAACAGGATCGTTTTGCAGCCCTTACCCTGGCCCTTTTGAGTACTCTTGGGTTCAGCAATATTTCCTCCGCTCAAGAAATGGATACAGACCCAGACGAAACCAAAGCATTGAGAGTCTGCGACGTTGCTCGTGAAAATGCCATTTTCATTCGTTCAGGAGATGATATTCAGGCTCTGATAGAAACGAATGGTCATAGTAAGAAATACCTGATTATTGAAAGTCTTGATCTCACTGGCCAGCTAATGATCAATCCCAACCCTCCCGGTGAAAGCATTCCAACGACGGGGGTCATAGAACTATGCGCCGCTAACAATAGAAGCCAGGTTGTTTCAAATGATTCTGATCTAATTAAAATAAATTTTTCATCACCCATTGCGCCGGATCAAGGTGAATCTGAAGCGCCCTTTATACTGGTAACGGACGTAGCTGATACTTCCTTGCGCAATACTGTTCTGCTTAAAAACCTCGTTCTTTCTGAGAACTCAGCGAATGGTTTTCTTCTTTGTAACGGTTACGACGTTCAACTCCAGCTTGAAAACAGCAGGCTGATCAGTAGAGATCGCAGCGAGAAAGTGATTCAGGGCTATGACACTGACTTCACCATGAATAGCGTCACTATCACGGGTGACTATGACCACGGAATCAAGATCAACGGAGGTTCATTAACCGGTGACAACCTTACCTTTACTCATCGCTCAGAAAGCATTGCTTCAGATGCAGGATTCCAGATAAATCCAAGCTTTAGGCAAGCCTCAACACCCGTCAATGTCGATGTGGGTAACAGTGATTTTATATTTCAGAACAGAGCTGCAGAAGTAGTAGGCTCAGGCTATACAGTTACTTTCAGTACGCCCGCTTCAAGCGAAAATATCTGGTATATCAACACCGCGGAGCAGGACATCAGCGAAAGCGAACGTATTTCTGGAGAACATTCCGGGAGCCTTTCTTGGGGAACTAGTGTCAATAACCTCCTCGCCAGCGCTTCAACACGTCCGCTTGCATCTCTCACGGCGTTGAGTGCGGCCGCACTCTCACTGTTTGCATTACTATTCTTTTAGCCGCTGTGTGGTTCAGCATCAGTAATACCGATGTGCCGTAGAATGTATTTCAGCGATAATCGCCTTGAGTCCATTGCCCCGCGATGGGCTCAAATGATTAAGAAGTCCCAGCTGATCCAGCCAGGTATTCAATTCCAGGTTCTGAATGTCACAGGCTCGCAAACCGTTTACAGCAGAAAGAACGATGGTGATCAGCCCTCGGATAACCCGGGCATCAGAATCTGCAGCAAAATGCAGTGTCATATTTTCCTGATCATAAAAATAGTGAAGCCAGACATTACTTTCACAACCGTGTAGCCGGGTGTCGTCTGTTTTAAACGCTTCAGGTAGCTGAGGTAATTTTTTACCCATCAACATGATCTGTCGATATTTGTCCTGCCAGTTTCCCGACTTTAATAATGCCTCCTCAATCGTTTGTCTGGATAGGTCTGAATTCTTTTCTCCCGGCATTACTGCAAACAGATCAGGAACCTCTTCGTGGACAGGTTTTACAGGCTCATGATCAATCACTTTCGTCAGTGCCAAAATGAAACGATCCACATCATCCGCCGTGTTATAGAGAGTGAATGAAGCCCGAACCGTCCCCTTTAAGCCAAGGTGATTCATTAAGGGCATAGCGCAATGGTGGCCTGTACGAACAGCTATTCCCTGCTGATCCAGCAGCAAACCAACATCCTGATGGTGAAAACCATCCACCACAAAGGAGACAACTGCCGCTTTATTCTCCGTAGTACCTATTAACCTGACACCGGGAATGGCCTGTAACTTCTGCTCAGCTCTTTCCCTAAGACTTTGTTCATACTCAGCCACCTGTTTCATATCCATCGATGAAACGAAATTTAATGCTTCAGCCAATCCAATGACACCGGCGATGTTGGGCGTACCGGCTTCAAACTTAAAAGGCAGGCTGTTAAAACTGGTGCCTGAAAAACTGACTTCCTTAATCATTTCTCCACCGGACTGCCACGGAGGCATTTCATTCAGCAGGTTTTTTTTGCCGTATAGAACCCCAATGCCTGTTGGACCAAACACTTTATGTCCAGAGAACACATAGAAGTCACAACCCATCTTCTGAACATCAACCGAGGTATGGGCGACAGCCTGAGATCCATCAATTAATACGACGGCTCCTACAGCTTTGGCTTCTTTGGTTAAAAACTCCACTGGATTAACAGTACCAATCGCATTAGATATCTGGGTTACGGCCAAAAGCTTTGTTCTATCAGAGAGTTGTTCGCGAAAGCTTTTCAGATCTAACTCTCCCGACTCAAGAACATTGATCACCCTGATTTCTGCACCGGTCTGCTCAGCTATCATCTGCCATGGAACGATATTGGCATGATGTTCCATAGCTGACAGCAATATCTCATCGCCTGCTTTCAATTGGCTTCGACCCCAGCTTTGGGCCACAAGGTTCAGAGCTTCAGTGGCTCCCCGAGTCCAGATAATTTCATCCGTACTCTCGGCATTTATAAAATGTCTGGTTATCTCACGAGCACTCTCAAATGCACTGGTAGCCTTGGCACTCAGATAATGAGACGCACGGTGAACATTGGCATTATATTCGCGGTAATAATGATTAATCGCCTCAATAACCGCTACAGGCTTCTGAGTAGTGGCGGCATTGTCCAGATAGACCAGCGGTTGGCCATGAGCTTCCTGCTGAAGAGCTGGAAACAGTGCTTTCAAATCAGTAAAAGGCTTCATGGTTATAGGCTGTGTCAGGCGGTTAAACAGGGAAGGTATTCTATACCAGACCGCTTTTTAAAATCTGCCTGAGTAGAACGTTTTCTGTTGGCGGATGTCGAAACCCTGTGTTATATATCTATCACGTATTTACCGACGCGCACTTCTTCGAACAAGCCCTCTTCGAAACAAGCGTGTCTTTTAATAAGAATATTTGGTTCCATTATGACCTTTAGCTCTATCAGCAACCTGACCCTACTACTAGACGTGGTGATTATAATCTCCGCGCGGGGGTCTGTGGGCTGACATAAGGCACAAGACAAAAAACCCCCGCATCGAAAGGTCCGGGGGTTTTTTCGTATATGGGCTCAAGAAAATTATCTATCGCTTAATAAGGAATTACCCATGCTAGCTCTGAACACTGACACCCTACTGATTATTATTGTCTCTCTGACTCTAGCCACTCTGGTCGTCGGTGTTCTCCAGCAGCTACGTGGGTTAATCCAGTCCGATCAAATAGCTCTGCAACCCATAGCTATCAAGAAATCAAAGACTCATCATGGACGAGGACGCCCTAATGAACGGCGCTAACGCACTGGTAAAAAATCTTTCCCGAAGAGGCGTACGCCACGTCTTCGGTTATCCAGGCGGAACGATCATGCCGGTCTATGATGCCCTTCTGGATTCAGACATTGATCACCTGCTTTGTCGCCATGAACAAGGCGCTGCATTTGCTGCGGTTGGATACGCTCGCTCAAGTGGCCAACCCGGCGTCTGCATTGCGACATCCGGTCCTGGCGCAACCAACCTGATTACCGCACTCGCCGATGCCATGCTCGACTCCATTCCTGTTGTTGCCATCACCGGTCAAGTACCCACCAGCGTGATGGGCACTGATGCTTTTCAGGAAATAGATATTCTTGGCATGAGCCTTTCTTGCACCAAACACAGCTTTTTGGTCACTGATCCTGATGACCTCTGTGAAACGCTGAATAAAGCCTTTGAATTAGCGTGCTCCGGCAGACCTGGGCCCGTACTTGTGGACATACCCAAAGATGTTCAGCAGGCAGAAGCGAGGTTTCAACCACCTCTGAACTTTGTTCCGGATTCAAGGCAATCCACAGAAAACCTGTCTATAGCTGCAGCAAGAGAGATGATTAAATCCAGTCACCAGCCTGTTGCTTATGTGGGTGGTGGCGTGGGTATGGCAGACGCTGTTGATGAGTTGAGGCAATTTCTTGATACAACAGAGATTCCTGCGGTCTGTACATTAAAAGGCATTGGAGCGGTTCATCCGGAATACACCGGCTTTCTGGGCATGTTGGGAATGCATGGAGCCACCGCTGCCAACCTCGCCGTACAAGAGTCCGACCTTCTGATCGTAATAGGCGCTCGGTTTGATGACAGGGTTACCGGTAAGCTCGACAATTTTGCACCCAATGCCAGAGTCATCCACCTGGATATTGATGAGTCCGAATTTGGAAAACGTAGGCAACCAGACATCACATTATCAGGTTGTTTGAAGCAGAATCTGAACCGTCTCGCTCTTCCCGGCCAATGGGTACAATGGCTGGCTACATGTCAGGAAAGAAAATCAGAGAATAGAAATAACGACAAACCGGGCAATGATATCTATGCACCGTTGTTGCTCAATCAACTGTCAGACCAGCTACCTGAAAACTCAGTTGTCAGTTGTGATGTGGGTCAGCATCAAATGTGGGTGGCACAGCATATGACATTCAGTCATCCAACCAATCACCTCAGCAGTGGTGGACTTGGCACCATGGGTTTCGGCCTTCCCGCTGCTATTGGCGCAGCCATCGCCAGACCGAAAGACACCGTGGTACTGGTATCAGGTGATGGTTCATTCATGATGAATGTACAAGAACTGGCTTCCATAAAAAGAAAAAAGTTACCGGTAAAGATCGTACTGCTGGATAACCAACGCCTGGGCATGGTGAAACAGTGGCAAGAGCTGTTTTTTGATGAACGCTACAGCGAAACAGATCTTTCTGATAATCCGGATTTTGTCACCCTGGCCAGCGCCTTTGATATTCCGGGACGAATGATCACACAGCGACAGGAAGTCCTTCCCGCCCTTAAAGAAATGTTGCAAGCCGAAGGCGCGTGGATTCTTCATGTCTGCATAGATCAACGCGAAAACGTCTGGCCTCTGGTTCCACCTGGAGCCAGTAACCACGAAATGATGACCGAGAAACAAAAAGAAGGGCAGCCAGCATGAGCTCAGTTATGAACACTTACAGCCTTAATGTTCAATGCCATAAAAAACCTGAAGTTATTGAGCGCTTGCTGAGGGTGGTCCGTCATCGTGGTTTTGATCTCAAACAGTTTTCCATGAACAGTTCTCACTGCGGAAACCAGCTTCAGGCCAGCCTGCTGGTTTCCAGCAACCGGCCTGTTGAACTTCTGACAACCCAGCTGAACAAGCTTTATGATGTGATTGAAGTACAAAAACATCAGTCAGAAAAAGCTTCGGTTAGAGTCGGTTAATCACAACGATCGTCTAATTATCGGGTCTGTCATTACTGGCAGGCAGACCTTCTCTTCATTCAGTAATGGGAGTTTCATTTCGACTCCAATCGGGTACACTGAAATTAAGTGCTCTATCAACAAGCATGCGTGACTACTGTTTTTGTCTTAATGTTTCGACTAACTGATAGCGCTCTAAGGAGGGTCCATGAGTCATAACAAATACAAGCAACTGCAGGATCTGGTCGACAATTATCTGGATTCAGGATTGTCCGCCAGGGAGTATGTCGAAGCCTGCGTTGACGCTGGAGACATCACTGCCGCTGAAGCTCTGAAGCTGCTTTCTGTGCTCAGGGAAGCTCAGTCCGTGACTTTTAAATTATCTGAAGTTACCGGAGAATATGGAGATCCCGGTCTTCATATGGCTCTCACTCGAAAAGGGGAAGAGTTCGTTAATGATAAGCCTCTCTTTACTATTTCTCTGGACGAAAGCCTTGATCCCGATCGCGAGGAGGTTATAGATTTGCTGCAGAGTTTTGCCAAAGATCTTGCTGTACTGGCTACTCAAGCCGAGCCTGGTGATGCCGAAGCAATAGACCCGGAAACTGAAGCTCCGGAAGAGTGGCTTGACCATCCCAATATCATGCCTGCCAGTGGCACCCGTCACTGATTACTTTCTAACTCCTTTCAGTATTTTCAAGACACCTGGCAAAGCCAGGTGTCGACCACTTTTTTTCTGCTAAAAAAGCACCTTTAACACGTCTATAAATGTGATCATTTTGGCCGGCAGCCCTTTAGAATAAGTGAACACATGATCACTTAACATCTTATTTACCATTTATACGACGTCTAACTTGTATTAAAAAATACGACAAAATAACCATAAAAGTTAGAAACGAACGATAAAAATACTATAAAATGACTAATAACAACTTGAAACAACTGTTTGAATAAGTAACTATATTTAGCCAAACAATAAAAAAACCAACACAAAAATAATAATAATAAAAACAAAACCAAGGACCCTATACATGAGTGATCTAACCCCCTTGACTGCACGAACCCCACGCGGCCGTTTAATGCTTGCACCTGCAGCGGCCGGATTTTTATTGTCTGGTTCTCTGCTGATAGCACCTGTTCATGCCTATGAGTTTGATCTGGCTGACGGCTCTGTTGAAGGCTCCCTGAACACTACTATTACTATTGGTACCAAGTACGACCTGAAAGGGTATGAAACTCCAGAGGATCACAACACCGGTGCTGTTGAAAATGATGAAAATTCCAACGATGGCCTACGTTCTTTCGACGGTGGTTTCGTCAGTAAAGCTCTGAAACTGTCTTCCACACTGGAACTGAAAAAAGACAACTTCGGACTCTTTGTTCGTGGAACAGCGTATTACGACGATGTTTTAATGAATGGCAACAATAAGTGGGCGGACAACAACGCTGCTGATGTTGCTAAAGGTCTTGGTGATGAAACCGGAACATTCTCTGGCTGGAGTGACGAAGTAAAGAAAAATCAAGGTCGCGGAGCCAAGCTACAAGAAGCCTATGTTTATGGCAGCCATACTTTCTCAGGTGGTGAAGTTTTCACGGTACGAGCAGGTGATCAAACTCTGAACTGGGGCGAGACCTTGTTTTACGGTGGTGGTTTGAAAAACCTCGACGCTTACGACCTTGCTTTGAACAGTATCCCCGGCGCTGACAATGACCTGCTGTTGCCACAAGGCATGGTTCAGATGGATTTCAAATTCAATGACCAACTGAGTGCTTCTGGCTTTATTCAGTATGACTGGGAAAAATCCATTTCCCAGGGTCGTGGTACTTTTGGATCTGACGTGGACATTTTTGTTCCGGGTGCTGATTTGGCTTATAATGAACTGCCAGATGCTTATAAAAATCCTATTCTGAATGATGTTCTAAGTGATGAAGATATCAATGTTTTAAGATCAGGTAATTTCTTTCAAGTCGCTGAGTTGTCCACTAGTAATGCAAAAGATACAGATCAATATGGAGTAAACATTAAATACAAACCAGAATTCCTCAAAGATACTGAGTTTGGGTTTCAATATGCAAAATACAACTCACGCCTTCAGCTCATTGATATAAAACTAGATAAAAATGCTTTCACAAATCTGCAGACACGAGCAGGTAAACTTTCAACAAACTATCTAACTGAAATAGGGACAGCTTTAACTCAGGCATATCTTGCCGCTGGTCTTGATCTAAATACCGCTCAAGCACTAGCTACTCAAAAAACTCCTGAGAGCATTGGTACGATTGCTGCTCTTGGTGCGCTTTCAAATGATGTTTCTGCAAGAACATCCTACCCTGAAGGTATTGAAGTTTACGGTCTAACATTCAACACCAAGGTATTTGGTTATACACGAATTGCTGGTGAATTAACTTTTCGCCCGAATGCTCCAATTTACGTAGATCACCCAAATGATATCTTATATAAAGCCACAACTGAGGGAGCTAAGGTTGCTCTAGGTGTTGATAATATCATCAACCCATCCCTAGCTGAACTTGAACGTGAATACACAAATTATGGTAGCTGGTATCAGAATTCCAAAGAAGTTGAACTTTATAATGGTTCCTTATCTATCGTTCAACCATTCGGAGCGGTTCTGGGTACTGACCTAATGTACGTAGTTGCAGAAGGTGCTTTCGAAGTGATTGGTGGCCTGGACGACTACGATCTTTACACGGCTAAAGGCGCTGAATCTTATGGCGGAGAAGCACCCGAACTCAACGCCGACGATCGTCTAGACAAACTCAGCATGGGCTACAACATCATGCTTGGTGCCAACTGGAACAACGTTGGTATGCCCGGTCTGAATCTGAAGTCCACCTTCCGCTGGACTCACGATGCCAAAGGTAACTCTCATCGTCTGGGTCGTTTTGAAGAAGGCGAGAAGAAGATCAACATGGGTCTGACTGCTAACTACAATGACATGACGGGTAAGCTGACCTGGGGTGGTGATGCCAAAAATGTTCTGCGTAAAGGCGTGATTACTGGATCTGTTGGTTATAAGTTCTAATTAGATACAACCTGTAGAACCCTGAAGGCCAGTGATTTTTATATCACTGGCCTTTTTTCATATCAGTACTTTTTATCTGATCTTTGTATTAATTCTTTTTATTAGCTCTTCTTATTAAGGATCAGATAATCCATTTCCTGCTGTGAAATTCCTGCTAGCTTTCGTCTTTCGCCAAAATAGAAAACAGCACCAAGAACAATCCAAATCAGACAGGCCCACCAGCTCTCTTCAGCCATAAATCCTGGGCTTCCAGGAACAGTCAGCAATAACAGGATTCCAAACGACAGCAGCCCGCCCATTAACGCTATTGGCTTTCTGCCGTCTTTCCAGGCGCTGAAACAGGTATACATATAACCGCATGCCGTTCCTAATGCAGCCATATCGACTACCCAGATAATCACATTACGGCCAAACAGTGGCGCAACCAGTGCCAATAGTATGGAAAACACAATGGCATGCCGTGGAACCCGGTGCGCACCTTCCACTTTGGTAAACCAGTCAGGAAGAACTTTTGCCCGCCCCATGGAGAACAGCAGCCGGCTTGTCGCCACCACAAAACCATTGATACCGGTACAGATTCCCATACAGATCGCGAGAGCCAGAAAGATGATACCTGTTTTTCCTACAGCAGCCTCAAGGGCAAAACCTGTAAACCAGTTGTGATCCTCGGCAACCAGCTCCTGCCAGGGAAGGACAACACTGGTTGCCAGCAACACGGCTACATAAACCAGAGTTCCTCCAATAATGGCATAACTAATCAGTCTACTGGCCAGAGCAGGCTCGAATTTATACTCCTCAGCAGACTGGGGAATGGTATCAAAACCAACAAACAGAAAAGGAGCGATAGCCAGCACCTTCAAAATACCAGCCCAGGGAGGATTCTCCTGACTGAATACTGGCAAAAGGTGAGTACTCGAAGAAAGCTCTGACGTTACGGCACCTGTTGCAATAATCACCACCGCAATAATCAGCATGGCAACCATATAAATCTGGGTTTGAGAAACCAGCTTCGAGCCAATAATGTTGAGAATGCCAAATAGAAGTATCGCTCCACCCGCAAGAGCCACTTCACCGAGATAGATATCGTCATTGGCAATGGTATAGAGATAGCCCCAACTGAGCAGGTCAGGTGAAATAAACTGAACCAGCAGGGTTAGTGCGGTCGCATTCAGGGGAATAATGCTGACGTATCCGAGCACCAGAAACCAGCCGCAGGCAAAAGCATGGTTGCGCCCAAACCCATGATAAGCATAAGCAAACTCACCACCTGAGACGGGTAGTTGGGCAATCATGTAACCATAACTTTTACCGATGACCAGCATAATCAGGCCACCGAGCAAGATACCAAGAACTGCACCTAAAGGCCCCGCCATCTGCAATAGACTGCCGGGAAGAATAAAACACCCAAACCCGATAATTGAACCAATGGCCAGTGCCAATACACCTGCAGGATTTATCGATTTTTCCAGAGAGGTTCTTTTTTGGCGTGATTCAATCAGTGGGTGATCCATCACATTCTTCCTATTCACGAACATATAGAGAAGGATAGATAACTAGCTACCCAGTTGCTTTCGAAAATTTATTATCCGTAATCTGCACATAATAAAAAGCCCGGAAAATACCGGGCTATATAAGGGCTATATAAGGGCTGTCAGATTGGGGGTATCAGGCGTTAGGATCAATGATGACCACACCACCTTTCTTTCCAACAATATCCTGACAGGCCATATAGTCACGCTCGCTGCTGACAAAGAAAGCAGGAGTGAAGGTTGAAGTAAACTGCCCAACCTCAACACCAGTAATAGATGCCGCAGCGTTATTCATTGGGTAACAGACCATTTGTTCAGCTTCACCCTGTCCTGTTTCACCCGCTTGAGCCAGAGGCATAGCCAGAATCAGTGCAGCAGCAGTCATAGCAATGAGTTTCATCTTAAAATCTCCCTGTTAATTGAAGGAGCTGAATTTATCGGCGGAGTCAGCATGAATTAAAGTGCAGGTTGACTTCGCGAGGGGAAAACAGTGACTGGAGGTATGAAGCACAGCACCGATGGTTGCCGCAGAAAATGTGGATGACTGAAATACGGCGAACCATCCTGATTCAGGCCTTCTGGCTCTGTAAAAACGTCAGGTGAATTATCTGATATTACTCACTTGTTAAAATTGACCCGGAGCAATTAAACGAACGTTTCAAACAATTTCTAACCCCTAGTTATAGAACTAAAACCGTAAAAATCAGACTAAAGTCGAAAGGGCATAAAACCCTGTTCCTGATACTGTAAGCGGACACCTCGAATAAGAAATTAACTCTTTATTAATAAGAATAAGAGAGGCTTCAGTGGCTCACTCACAAGATCAACAAAAAACGGCAGCAGCCGCCTATTGGAAAGAGAACATACGCGTTCTTCTTTCCCTTCTGGCTATATGGTTTGCCGTTTCTTTCGGCGCCGGTATTCTATTCGTCGATTTCCTTGACCAGTTCCGCATAGGTGGCTTCCCGCTTGGTTTCTGGTTTGCTCAGCAAGGTTCTATCTACACGTTCGTAGCTCTGATCTATATCTACATATGGAAAATGAACAAGCTGGATCGTAAATACAACGTGCAGGAAGGGGACGCCTAAAATGAGTACGGAACTACTTACATACTTATTTATAGGTGTGACTTTCACACTGTACATAGGTATCGCAATCTATAGCCGCGCAGGCTCAACAGGCGAATACTACATTGCCGGCAAAGGCGTTCATCCTATTGCCAATGGTATGGCAACGGCCGCTGACTGGATGTCAGCAGCGTCGTTTATCTCCATGGCAGGTATCATTTCTTTCATTGGTCGTGACGGCGCAGTTTACCTCATGGGCTGGACCGGTGGTTATGTACTACTGGCTATGTGTCTGGCACCTTACCTTCGCAAGTTTGGCAAGTTTACTGTGCCGGATTTTGTCGGTGAGCGTTACTACTCCCAATTGGCCCGTGTTGTGGCCGTTATCTGTGTAATCTTTATCTCCTTCACTTATGTGGCAGGACAGATGCGCGGCGTCGGTATTGTATTCTCCCGCTATCTGGAAGTTGATATCGTCAGCGGTGTAATGATCGGTATGGGTATTGTATTCTTCTATGCTGTTCTTGGCGGCATGAAAGGTATTACTTACACTCAGGTCGCTCAGTACTGTGTAATGATTTTTGCGTTCATGGTACCTGCCGTATACATCTCAATGATGATTACTGGTAACCCTATCCCACAACTCGGCTTTGGTAGCGAGGTGACCGGTACGGGAATGTCAGTGCTTGACAAACTGGATGGACTCTCAGCTGAACTTGGTTTTGCTCAGTATACGGATGGCTCCAAATCAACCATCGACATCTTCTTTATTACCATGGCGCTGATGGTCGGTACTGCTGGCCTGCCACACGTAATTGTGCGTTTCTTCACAACCCCTACTGTTCGTGATGCTCGTAAATCAGCAGGTTATGCCTTGCTGTTCATCGCCATCCTCTACACCACTGCCCCAGCGGTTGCCAGTTTTGCCCGTATCAACTTGCTGAACACTGTGAGTGAAGCCTCTTACAAAGAACTTCCACAATGGTTCTCCAACTGGGAAAAATCCGGGCTGATTGCATGGGTAGACAAGAACGAAGACGGTAAGATTCAGTACACCGGTGGTAAATCTTTTGTTGGCAAGCCATCCTTTACTGATGAACGCGGCGAGAGCGGTGAGCGTCTGGTAAATAATGCTCCAACTGAAGGCGCTAACGAACTGTATGTAGACCGTGACATCATGGTACTGGCTAACCCTGAAATTGCAGGTCTGCCAGGCTGGGTCATCGCATTGATAGCCGCTGGTGGTCTTGCCGCAGCGCTGTCTACAGCGGCCGGATTGCTGTTGGTAATTTCAACGTCTATATCCCATGACTTGTTGAAACGGAACCTTGCACCCAACATATCTGATAAGCAGGAACTGCTGGCTGCTCGAATGGCGGCAGGTGTTGCTATCGTCATTGCGGGTCTCTTCGGTATCTATCCACCGGGATTCGTAGCACAGGTGGTTGCTTTTGCCTTCGGTCTAGCAGCGGCGTCCTTCTTCCCTGCCATCCTGATGGGTATCTTCTATAAGCGTATGAACCGTGAAGGTGCCGTATCCGGCATGATCACTGGCTTGGTATTTACCTTTGCCTACATCGTTTACTTCAAGTTTGTTAACCCTGCGGATAACAACCCTGAGCACTGGTGGTTTGGTGTGTCTCCTGAAGGTATTGGTACCCTCGGCATGCTCATCAACTTTGCTGTTTCTTTCGCAATCTGCCATGTGACTGCGGCTCCGCCACAACACATTCAGGATTTGGTTGAAGAAATTCGTGTACCAAGCAGTAACAACGCTGCTCCTGTAGAAAGTGGTCAGACTGCTCAGGCTTAATAACGAACTGAAACCTTAGGTTTCATCCAATTGGCGGACCAAAAGGTCCGCCTTTTTTATTTCTGATCTCAATCCTGCTACTGTCCCACCACAGCCTCCCCCCTGATATTAATGGAGTAATCTCTTGAGCCTTAAAACCGTATTTATCACCGGTGCAACCTCTGGTTTTGGTGAAGCCTGTGCCCGCCGATTTGCTAGTGAAAGTGATTGGCAGCTGGTTATTACTGGTCGTCGTCAGGAACGTCTGGAAAAACTAAAAACAGAACTTTCTGTAAAGTGCCCGGTTCATACCATTCAGATGGATGTGCGTAATGAACAGGCCATCAAAGATGCTGTGGATAACTTGCCTGACGCTTTTTCTGACATTCATACACTGATTAATAACGCTGGCTTGGCACTAGGCACAAAACCTGCTGATCAGTGCGATACACAGCAGTGGATGGATATGATCGATACCAACATCAAAGGTCTGGTTCTTATGACCCATGCCCTTCTGCCAGCTTTGAAGAAGAACAACTCCGGCAGCATCATCAATCTGGGTTCTGTTGCAAGTAATTATCCTTATCCGGGCGGCAATGTTTATGGCGGTACAAAAGCCTTCGTCCGTCAGTTCTCACTGAATCTGCGCAGTGATCTTCTAGGCACAGGCATTCGTGTCACCAATATTGAACCGGGCATGGCTGAAACGGAGTTTTCCGTCGTTCGTTTTAATGGTGATCAATCAAAAGCAGACAGTATTTATGATGGAATGACTCCGCTCTCTGCTGATGACATTGCTGAAACCATATACTGGGTAGCCAGCCGCCCCGCTCACGTTAATATCAACACCATGGAGATAATGCCTGTTCAACAGGCTTTTGCACCTTTCACAGTTGATCGGAAAAGTTAATCTCCGACAAACGATGTTACCGACTTCTTCTTTTCGTATTTCTACGAATGGTAGAAGTCGACTGTCATTTAATAAATCAGCATCTGATCATTTTTTGACCAAACATTAAAACCCACTAGGCATCAAGTGTTCAGAGGTTATCCACAGGAAATCCAGAGGATTGATAAGGTTTTCTGTTGAGAACAACACTCGAAGTCACTGGCCTTAAAATACGTATAAGTCGCCTGTCACAACCATCTTTCTGATTATTTGCCTACGAACTGAAATAACGATTGTTTTTGCATCCAAAACTGGATAGTTAACGTATGTTTTATATATCCCAGCTTTTGCAGTAACTTTTGTAATAACTCCGGAGCTTCATGAAGACGTATTTTCGGCCGCAGGCTTTCTCTCTCTGGTTGACTCTTTTTCTACTGCTCTCTGTTAGCAGAAGTTATGCACTTTCCACAGACTGGCTGGTTAATCCACAGCAACCAGAAGCTAAAGTTCAGCTGCTGCTCTCTGGTGAAACGGATCCACAGGCTAAAACCATAGCGGCAGCCCTTGATGTGAAACTTTCCGGAGACTGGAAAACTTACTGGCGCTCACCGGGAGATGCGGGTATTCCACCAGTGGTTGACTGGAAGGTGGACTCCACAAATGGCAGCAAAAACCTTGAAAGCGTTGAGTGGCTCTGGCCATTACCTCACAGAATTGACCTTCTCGGTCTGCATACTCTTGGTTATAAGGGTGGAGCCGTCTTTCCATTAGTTCTGAAAGTCAGAGACTTTAATCAATCTGTGACTTTGAACGGTAAGCTTCGACTGTCTTCCTGTACCACTATCTGCGTACTGACTGATTACGACATCCGTTTGAACTTTGATCCTTCGTCACTGCAATCTGATACGGATGCTGCTTTTAGAATCGATCGGGCTCTCTCCACTGTTCCTGCATTGATGCCTGATACAGGTCTCACCGTACAAAACGCTACTTTTGACCCTGTAAGTAAGCAGCTTGAAATCACAGCCCAATCGAAAAATGGCTGGAAGAGCAAAACCGATGTAATCATTGATGGTCTTGAGGACATTTCCTTCGGTCTGCCCACTATTCAGACAGAAAACCAACAACTGCAATCGGTTATGGATGTGTCCAGCTGGTTGGGTGACTTTGACCTTAATGATAAAATCATCAACATCACTCTGGTTAATGGCGACAATGCCTCTGAAGCCTTTCTTAAGGTGACTCAAGGCGTTGTTTCTGCCAACTCTGCTCTCGACGTCAGCTTTATCTTAATGCTTGGCTTTGCACTGTTAGGAGGATTGATTCTCAACCTTATGCCCTGCGTATTACCTGTTCTTGGTATGAAACTGTCCTCTGTCGTACAAGCTGCAGGACAGGAAAGATCACAAACTCGAAGACAGTTTCTGGCATCGGCTGCTGGTATTGTTGTTTCTTTCTGGGCTTTGGCGGGATTTTTATGGGCATTGAAAATCAGCGGAAGCAGCATTGGCTGGGGCATTCAGTTCCAGAATCCCTGGTTTATCGGCTTTATGGTTGCAATCACAGCGATCTTTGCTGCCAACCTGCTGGAAATCTTTGAAATACGACTACCATCCTTTATGTCTACGAAAGTGGCTCAGACTGGTGATAACAGTGTTGCAGGGCATTTTGTTCAGGGAATATTTGCCACACTCTTAGCTACGCCTTGCTCTGCCCCCTTCCTCGGTACTGCAGTTGCCTTTGCTCTTTCCAGCAGCAGTCTAGAACTCTTCTCTATCTTTACGGCTCTAGGACTTGGACTAGCACTGCCTTATATTTTGATTGCTGCACAGCCATCACTCCTGAAATGGCTACCTAAACCTGGTCATTGGATGGTTAACCTGCGTCGAATTCTTGCTCTGATGTTAATGGCCACCATGCTTTGGCTGTTGAGTCTTCTGAAATCCTTTGTTGATATTGAATGGGCTGCTTTGGCCGCCATCATCGTTTCCGCTTTGCTCTTTTATGCTTTGTTAACCCGACTCAAATCGAACTTAAAAAGAGCTAGTGCGGTGTTAATCGCTCTGGTCATGGCTTTCTCTTCTGTCGCACTTACTGGCTGGCTGACGGGCTCTTTCCCAGGTAGTCAGCAACAGCAAGGCAGCCTGAACTGGCAGCCGCTGGACGAAGCTCTGATAGCTTCAATGGTCAAGGAAGGTAAAACCGTATTTGTTGATGTCACTGCCGACTGGTGTGTGACCTGCAAAGCCAACAAACTGGCTGTTATTGAAACGGAACCAGTGAACAGTTTTCTTCAGAAAGACACCATTGTTTTAATGAAAGGCGACTGGACTCGTCCATCTGAAGAGATCAGCGCATTTCTACAAAAATACGGACGCTTTGGGGTGCCGTTTAATATAGTCTATGGCCCTGATGCGCCTAATGGTCTGCCTTTACCGGTCATTCTAAGTTCGGATGCTGTTGTGAATGCAGTAAACAAGGTTTCCTCACGCTAAGTTTTAAGCGTGGAATAATACTAACGACTCATAGATGAGAGATATGAAGAAAGCACTCTTTCTGGCCGGTTCCATGCTGTTAGCCTCTAACAGCCTAAGCGCAGCAACTCTGGATAATCAGCAGCAACAGCAGGTAAAAGACCTGGTTCGTGAAACTCTGATCAAGAATCCGGAAATTCTGATCGAAGCCATGACCGAGTACCGCAAGCGTGAGCAACTGGCGCAGCAGAACTCTGAAGGTCAAATACTCGAGAATCGTAAGGATCTGCTTTTTAACGATCCAGAGTCTCCCTTTATTGGCAACCCTAAAGCCAAGCTGACTATTGTTTTGTTTGCTGATTACAACTGTGGATACTGCAAACGTCAGGATCCTATTCTCCAACAGCTGGTCAAAGAAAATCCTGACGTCAAAGTTGTTCTCAAAGAGCTGCCTATTCTTGGCCCTGAGTCTCTGGAAGCTGCCAACTATGCTATGGCTGTATTTCAACAGGACAAGAAAAAGTACATTGCAGTTAACAACCGTCTAATGTCCAAACCCGGTCGTCATTCCAGTGCCTCCATCAAGGCCGCACTTAAAGCTGAAGGCGTGAATGCTGATGAGCTGAAGATTGACGATAAGGTAAAACAGAAGATTCAGGAAAACATGCAACTGGCTCAAGAGTTGGGAATCAGAGGTACTCCGGCACTGGTATTCCCTGATCAGGTTCTGAAAGGCTATACCCAGATGGGTCCATTGAAAGAAATGATTGAGAAGCGTCTCTAACCGTTTTTTCAATACAAAAAAACCCGGCTTTAAGCCGGGTTTTTTAATTCATCGAAACTAGAATCGTTGCTATATCATCGTAACCATTAGTCACAACCATATAGAGCGGATACAGATAGTATCGAATTACAGGGTTGAAACGATGCAGTCTTTACGGTTCTTACCGGAGCGGGTCAGGTATTCATTAAAGTCCCCTGGAATACGGCCAGTTGTAGCGCCTTCCCATTGAACTTGAGCGCCTTCGCCATTTTCATATTCAAACTTATAACGCTGGCGCTGCTTACCCTTACCTTTGTGAGGCTTTTCTTCTATCGCTACGCTGGCAATATCATCCATAGACAGGCCTTTTTCTGACATAAGGCTAACTACGGCAGCAATATCATCACGCTTACGCTGAATTTCCTCTTCCTGGGCATTGGATTCATCGAGCTTTTCCTGCTGAATAGCTTCTACTCTTTTAATTATGCTTTCCAGATCTTCAACGTGCATATCCTGAAACAGTTTTCGCAACTGCATTTTTGATTTCAGGACATTAAGGGATTCTTCAAAAATATTCATTATTTATTAAACCGAGAAAGGGCATTACGGACAGATGCGAAAATAACACTGCCCCGATTTTCTGTAAACCGCCAAATAAGATTAATAGCCATTAAAAAACAAAATAGATACAGAGTGTAATAAATCACGCAGTTTCTAAATGAAAAAATGACTCACTTGTTGCACCCCAAATCAATGTAGTCGGATTGATTTTATTTCTGGTAATTTTCAACCTGTTTAAAATCACTCCAAGCCACATCTCAGATTCGCGGGTACGGCCTGATCGATACGTGCTGGTTTTGGTATATGCAAGGCGTTCATCAGCTCTACATATTCACCTAACGTCTTAACCTGAAGCCTGGAATTCCAGTCAAATTCCTCTTTCAGAGTACTCACCGTCATACCATGATAATCATGAGCCGGGTAGACCAGCGTTTGTCCTGGTAATTTTTTCAGCTTCTCAAATAGGCTGCAGTATTGATCACTGGCAGAACCATTTTGAAAATCAGTTCGCCCAGTACCTCTGATCAAAAGAGTATCTCCAGTCAGAAGAATGGATTTCGAGTTTTGGTCAATAAAAAAACAATAGGAATCATCTGTATGGCCAGGAGTATGCAATGCTTTTATTGCCAGTGTATCCAGCTGAATTAAATCACCATCGCTGAATGTATCTGTAACCCCCTCTGAGTAGGAAGGCTGCCCCTGAAGTATACGGCAACCTGTTTCCTTCTTAAGCAAACCTGTTGCGGTTATATGATCAGCGTGTATATGGCTGTCCATTACAATGGTTAAATTCAGAGCTAATTCTTTCAATTGAGACAAATACAGATCAATATTTTCTCTGACCGAATCAATAATTACCGCTTTACGGCTCTGTTCATCAGCCAGCAAATAGGTGTACGCACAACTCTCTGCATCAAAAAACTGCCTGAATAACATACTGCCTCGAGCTAGTGGAAGATGACCAAGTGCAGACTCAGGATAGAATAAAATCGACGAAATGAAATGAGAAAGAATAAAAATGAGCCAGCAATTGATTTGATTATCATTGGCTCATTACTTATTTATGCTACCTGGATTTTCTTCAATTCTTCTGCCCGCAGGTCTTTTCTAAGGACTTTACCCACAGGAGTCATGGGCAGTTCATCTCTAAACTCTATCTTGCGGGGAACCTTATAGGCCGTCAGCTGCTGCCTGCAGAAATCCTTCAGCTCCTTCTCGGTAACAGAAGAATCCTGAGGAATAACGAACAGTTTTACCGCTTCACCGGTTTTTTCATCCGGAATGCCTATCGCTGCGCAATTAAGAACTTTCTCATGTCTGGAAACGATATCTTCAATCTCATTGGGATATACGTTAAAACCGGAAACCAGAACCATGTCCTTCAGACGATCAACAATACTGATATAGCCATCTTTTCGAATAACCGCCACATCTCCAGTTTTAAACCAGCCATCCTCACTGAGAACCTCTAACGTTTCTTCAGGTCGTTGCCAATAACCAGCCATTACCTGTGGACCCTGTACACAGAGCTCACCTGGCTCGCCAAATGCCAGCTCTTCGCCTTCATCATTAATGACCTTGACCGATGTATGAGGCATGGCCACACCTACGGTACCGTCCTGTACAAATTCACCAGCCGGATTTACAGAAACAATGGGAGAGGTTTCTGATAAACCATAGCCTTCGCCTATGCGACAGCCGGTAATCTTATGCCAACGTTCCGCTGTAGCCTTTTGCAGCGCTGTTCCACCGGAAGTAGTTATTTTAAGTTCGGAGAAATCCAGATTGCTGAATTCGGGGTGATTCATCAGTCCTACAAACAACGTATTCAAACCAATAAAAGAATCCAGCTTGTACGGTTTAATCGCCTTAATAAAACCGTCAATGTCTCTTGGGTTGGCAATCAAAATATTATTCGCACCCAGTGAAAAGTACGACAGCATGTGCACAGTAAAAGCATATATGTGATAGAGCGGCAGTGGTGCAACAACAGTATCACCTTCTGGGCGGGTATAAGGTGAACCGTCAGCAAACACCTGACCACGCATGGATTCTGTCTGCAGTACATTGCTCAGCAGGTTGCCATGAGTCAACATTGCACCTTTGGCTACACCCGTTGTTCCACCGGTATACTGCAATACGGCCAGTTGATCTTTGGAAAGGTTCTTGACAGGTTGAAAATGACTTTTTTCTCCCAACGCTAATGCCTCTCTGAAAGAGAGAGCAGAAGGCAGGTTATAAGGTTGCACCATTTTCTTAAGGTGCTTCACAGCCATATTAATGAAAGGACGTTTTGGCCATGACAGCAGATCTCCCAACCCTGAAACGATCAAGTGTTCAATCCCTGTTTCGGAAAGAATATCTTCCACCAAATGGCCGACAATATTGACGCAAATAAGGGCTTTAGCCCCTGAGTCATTGAACTGATGTTTCATTTCTCGAGCGGTATAAAGTGGATTGGTATTCACTACCACCATGCCCGCTTTTATGACACCAAAAGCCGCTACCGGATACTGCAGAACATTAGGCATCTGAATGGCGACCCGATCCCCTACTTCAAGCATCGTATGGTTTTGTAACCAGGCAGCAAACTGATCACTAAGGCGATCTATATCTTTAAAACTTAGAACCTGCCCCATACCTGTGAAAGCAGGCTTATCTCCATGTGTGGAGACAGCATCTGCAATCAGTGCCTGCAGGCTATCGAAGCGATCAAGATCCAACTGGTCGGATATACCGGGTGCGCGTTTGCCATCCCAAAAACTGGCATCCATGAATCAACCCTCGTTTTATTATTGTTTATTTCGATCATCAGCGATTCTGATACTGGTAAACGTCAGTATTCAAACGTTTGTTTGGAATGAATCATACCTGCTTGTGCAGAATTCTTGAATAATCTTGTTCACTTAAGCGCAAATATGTTGCCATTCACCAAGGGCTGTTGAGGTTTTAGTCTGGTGAGAAAAGATAGAGTAAGGCAAGTTTAAGCAGTTCTTCCCGGAATTTATCCTGTTCCAGTATGTGCGGGTTGTCGGTTACAGCAGAGAGCATGACCCCTTCAATCGCACGGGTCAGAATAAACGCCTTAAATTGGCACTGTTCTGCATTGAGTTCATGATGATGCCGGCCAATGACATCGCTAATCCATTTGCTGGCAGCCTGCATCCACGACTGCTGTCCATCAACATACGGCTGACTTCCCACATAATATTGTGCCTGGTACTTTTGATAGAAATACTGATGAAGTTTTACAAACCGCTTCTGAGCAGTGAGCAGAATATCCACCATATAAATAATGGCTTCATCCGGTTTTACATCTTGGCTAATTTCATCAAACAGAGGCATCAGAGAATCTATTTCTTCACCCACCATGAGTTCATAGGTGTAAGCAACAATACTCTCTTTATTGTCGAACCATCGATAAAGTGAGCCTATATTGACCTCTGCAACTTCGGCGATGTAGTTGGTATTAAGTACGTCAGATCCCTGCTCCTTGAGAATCTTACGACAAGCATTAACTATATCAGCTACAATTTTCTTTGAGCGCTGCTGGCTAGGTATACGCCGACTCAGGAGGACTTGCTGATTTATCATCATTATTCTCCAGCAAACAATCTGTAGCTGCATCTTATCCGGCACAAACCTGCTGTGAATAAGCCATTCGGATATACTTTCAGCGCTTCAATAGTATAATTCCCGAGCATTTTTCAATTTGGTCAGCCAGTTCAGATGAGTCGTACAATCTTTGACACCCCGGTTATCAACAGTTTTTTTCGTGCTCTATCCCTGCTGGGGTTAAAGCTTGCTGGTTGGAAAACGACCGAGGAGTACCCTAAAGCCAAAAAATATGTATTGATCGCAGCGCCCCATACCAGTAATTGGGATTTTATCTTTCTGATTGCCATCGCCTTTGCCTATCGAATCAAGGTGTCCTGGATGGGCAAGAGCAGTCTGTTCAAAGGGCCTATAGGTCCCGTCATGAAGTGGATGGGTGGTATTCCGGTAGAAAGAAGTAAAAGTACCGGACTGGTTCAACAGGTAGTCGATCGTTTCAACGCATCAGAAAATCTGGTTGTCACCATTCCTCCGGAAGGTACGCGAAGCAAAGTACAAGAATGGAAAAGCGGCTTTTACCATGTGGCACATAGTGCGGGCGTACCAATTTCCCTGGGATTTCTCGACTTTAAAAAGAAGTTGGGGGGATTTGGCCCGATGTTTCACACCACTGGCGATTATGAGGCGGACTTAAAAGAGATTCAGGCTTTTTATAAAGACATATCCGGTAAGGTTCCACACCAATTCTGAGCATCCTTACTGGCAGTGCTGGCCTTCAACACGGGCTGGCACCTACTGTATAGCCATAAACACCTGTTCAACAGCGATCAAAAAAAGTATCTATTGATTAAAAATAGCGATAGAATGCTCGGCTTTCTGCAGAACCAATATTGATTTAGATCAATAGAATCGTTTCTGCAAGATGTCCTGGTACTCCGTTTCGACCGGCTTCAGCGCAAACACGCTAATCTTTTTGTCGGTCCTGCCCCCTCTGTTCGGGATTCTCGACGAAGTCATGGACACCCAGTCAAAGCCTTTTTCTAAATAAAAAGGCTGATCAGTGTGCCCAGAGACTGCTCACAGCATAAGACCGGAACCATTTGCCCCGGCAGCGAGTCAGACTGTCTATTCGCAAACGCACTGATCTCTGTTATTGCGTATTATCTCGGAGCACTTGATGTCTGAAAACGACTCAACCGTAATTGAACCATCTATTACTTTTGCTGACCTACCGCTGTCTGAAGCAGTACTAAAGGCTGTGCAGGACGTTGGTTATGAAACACCATCTCCTATCCAGGCTCAAAGTATCCCAAAGATTCTTGACGGTCGTGATTTGCTGGGTCTGGCTCAGACCGGTACTGGTAAAACGGCAGCATTCGCTCTGCCTTTGCTGTCCAAAATCGATCTAAAGCAACGCTCTCCACAGGTTTTGGTTCTGACACCAACCCGTGAACTGGCTATTCAGGTTGCCGAAGCATTCCAACGCTATGCTCGCCATATGCCTGGCTTTCATGTTCTGCCTGTATATGGCGGAACTGATATGCGTGGTCAGCTGCGCAGTCTGCAACGCGGTGCTCACGTTATCGTAGGAACTCCTGGTCGAGTTATGGACCACTTGCGCCGCGACAGCTTGAAACTTAATGGCCTCAAAGCTGTTGTTCTTGACGAAGCCGACGAAATGCTGCGCATGGGCTTTGTGGATGACATCGAATGGATCATGGACCAGACACCTGAAGAACGTCAGGTTGCTCTGTTCTCTGCCACCATGCCACGTCAGATCCGCAAGATTGCCGACACGCACCTGAAAAATCCTGCGACTGTCGAGATCAAGGCCAAGACGGCTACCGTTGCTACCACCACCCAGAAAGTGTGCATGGTCAGCGGATTCAATAAGCTGGACGCTCTGACCCGTATTCTGGAAGTCGAAACCTTCGACGCCATGATCATCTTTGTGCGCACAAAGACAGCCACTGTTGAACTGGCCGAAAAGCTGGAAGCCCGTGGTTTTGCTGCTTCCGCTTTGAATGGTGATATGAGTCAGGCTCTGCGTGAGAAAGTGGTTGATCGTCTGAAGAAAGGTTCTCTGGACATTCTTATTGCTACTGACGTAGCGGCTCGTGGTTTGGACGTAGAGCGTATGTCTCACGTTGTTAACTACGATATTCCTTACGACACAGAAGCCTATGTACACCGTATCGGTCGTACTGGTCGTGCCGGTCGTACTGGTATTGCCATTCTGTTTGCTACTCATCGCGAACGTCGCATGCTTCGCTCTATTGAGCAGGCTACCCGTCAGCGCATCGAGACCATGACCCTGCCATCCATGCGCGATGTTCGTGACATGCGTATCAAGGCGTTCAAGGAAGATGTTCTGAAATCCCTGGATATGGGTGAACAGCTTGATACTTTCCGCGAAGTCGTTAAAGAACTGGCTACAGAAAATGATCTTAACATTGAAGATCTAACAGCGGCCCTGTGCTTCCTCGCCCAGAAAGACCGTCCATTCCCGGATGGCAAAGAACCAGAACGCCCGCAGCGTGAACGTCGCGAACGCACTGAGCGTGAGCGTAGTAGTGAACGTGGTGGTGAGCGTCGTGAACGCAGTGGTGAACGCGGCGGAGAACGTCCTCGTCGTGACCGTCGTGAAGATAACGAAGGCAAAGTTCGCTACCGCGTAAACGTTGGTCGTGAACAGGGCATTTCTCCGGGAGACTTGGTAGGTGCCATTGCCAACGAGAGCAAGATTTCCGGTCGTGACATTGGCCATATCCGCTTGTTCGACAACTGTTCTTCTATCTACCTTCCAGAAGGTGTGGATACTTCCACTCTAGATAACCTGAAAGGCGTTAAAGTTCGCAACAAGTCATTGGAACTTCAGGTCTGGATAGATGATGGTCGCGAACCTGCTGACACTCGTAACTCTCGTGACTCTCGTCCTCGTCGTCCTCGTCGTGAAGGTGAAGGTGCCGGTGCTCCCCATCGCAATGAAGGTGATCGTGGTGGCGAACGTCGTCAGCGCCGTCCTCGCAAAGAACCACAGACCTGAGTCAAACCTCAGTACTGAATAAGTTCTTGAAAAAGCAGGTCAATTGACCTGCTTTTTTATATCTCAACATCTTAACCTCAACAACTGCGATCCAGAGTTGATACGACGTTCTTCTTTAAGAACCTGAAAGCAATTTTACGTTCCAACTGCTTGCTTTTTTTTAATTATTATTGGGCGATTTTGATAGTACGGGTTAACTTCAACAACATCCTCCTGTCATTTGCTATAAGAGTTATGTGGTTTCAACCTCGCTTCCTAATGCCCTATGCCTATGAGATTCATGGTTCTTATTAATACACAATCATCGATGTCTATTGGCTGGATATGGACAATAACATTGTTAAATTTATTGCGATTAGGAGCATACCTACATATAAAAAATCATTATGAATCACAATAATTCTTCAACAGATCAACTCCTTCTATCGGGAGAAATCGAGTAGTTACGATAGCGACTATTCCCACATAAGTATCACCCGAGAATAGACTCTTGCTCTTTTCTATTGCTGCTACACTGTCGTTGAGCTAACTCTGCGGAAGACTTCATATCATGTGGAAACTCGGTCGATACAGCTTGCTGCTAGCTGCAGGAAGTATGATCACTGCTTGCAGCATGCTTCAGGAAGGTGCAGTGGTCACTCCTGCGGCTATCGAGGAGAAGACTTGGGTACTATTAACTGTTGACGGTCAGCCGCCGGTAGACAGCAGAAGAATAACTCTGACGTTTGATGCTCAGGGTGCAACAGAGGGTCGTTTTCAAGGTAAAGGCCCCTGCAATAGTTATTTTGGCAATTACAAAATCAAACAGGATGAACTAATTCTGGTTCGTCCCGGCTCCACCCGACTACTCTGCTCTCCTGAAATCATGAAGCAGGAAGATCGATTTTTATCGGCTTTTCAGGGTATAGATCAGCTACTCCTCTCCAATGAACGCCTGATCATCAACAATCGTGAGATGAACCGAAAGCTGATCTTCACCCCCGAATCTAAAGTTGTCACTGGAAAGGTGAAGTCAGAAAAAGGGACTTTTCCATCAGGAACAATGGTTCGTATTCAGTTGCGTGATAACAACCGACCCGATGACCGTTATGGATTAATTGGTGAGAAGAAAATCAAAATAAAACACCCGCTAAATGCACCACTGCAATTTGAATTACCCTATGCACCATCACTGGTTCAATCCGGACACAGCTACTCTGTATTCGCAGAAGTGAGGCATAAAGGTAAGTTGATCTCGCGCGATCATATTACCGATGCGCTTAATCTTCCCGAACAATAGACTTATTTTTTATGGAAGATGCTATTCAGCAGGTTTGCCAGTCGGTAGCCTGCTGTAACTATTCTCTGTTCAGATATTTTTTGGCCTTCTTTGATATAGTTATCAGTTAACGTACTACCCGGAGTAACCTCCTTCAACGCAAATTGTTCCTGAATATCCAGACTTTCAACGGCCCATTGCAAAGGGTTCAATTCATTTAGATTTGGCAAAGATGTCTTGTCGGTACGTGCAAGTAGTTTCTTTGAAAATCGCGCTATATTCTGACTAACCTTCGGGCTGTCCATACGATAAGGTGGAAAAGACAAAACACCTGAATCCCAGAGACTGGCAATATTACTAAGACTCTCATTATGGAAGTCCAACGGGTTTATCTTAAAAGCCTTGTAACACTTTTTACTGCTATCCGGCCTGTTTTTTCGATCGTCACAGATATGCATGGGACTATGTAGATCCTGACTCACATGCATCAAAGCTCTCAACATAAATGCCCGGCTAAATCGCGTAGAGTTTGAACTGGACAGCGTATCTACTGCTTCATTCACCAGCCATACTCCATGCTGCTGAGAAGGCCCTCGAATTTCGGCTTTTTGCACGCTCTCTTTACTGATTGTGTGCCAATAGTTTGTTACCCAAAGCCCTCTGGACTTCACATCATCCATCCATGTGGATGCTTTTACAAAATCATTGCTTTTAGGTTCAACATGACTGAACTCTTCGATCAGTAGCTGCACTTCTTTACGAACATCCGGTTTCAAGTTTTGCCATGTAATCCTGCTACTGATCATATGTCCGGCATCAAACCATGCATGGACAGAAGTAGATATCAGGAAGCCTGCAGCAATCAGGATGCGTAGCATTAAAGTTCCACTCAAGCAGCTTATCTTAAATTCAGCATAGCCAAAGATTATGATAAATAGATCATGTCTTTCCGTACCAATTCTTTTTGTACTTCCCAAAGTCAGTGCCAACGACGCATCTGATGTCAGACCTTCGACAAAGAGGGTTACCTCTAGGAGGCTCCGGCCTATGGTGTTGCACCACTACAGCTGTGATAGATTAGCCCGCGCCAATGAGCCAAATGACCTTAAAAAAAGGTCAGCAATAACAACAGGATATCCAGGCATGCAATTTCGCCCCTGTATCGATCTTCATCAAGGTAAGGTCAAACAGATTGTAGGCAGCACCCTGAAAGATCAGGATAACTCTGCAAAAGTTAATTTCGAAAGTAACAAATCTGCCAGTGATTTTGCTCAACTGTACCGAAGAGACAACCTCAGGGGTGGGCACATCATCAAACTGGGACCTCACAATGATGACGCTGCCAGATCCGCTTTGACCGCCTGGCCAGAAGGCCTGCAAATAGGTGGCGGTATAACCGCTGATAATGCAGCTGACTATATCGCTATGGGTGCTTCCCATGTTGTTGTTACATCCTATGTATTCAAGGATGGAAAAATCAATTTTGAAAATCTGAACAAGCTGGTAGCAGCGATTGGTAAGAAAAAACTGGTTTTGGATCTGTCTTGTAAAGCCCAAGGCGATGACTATTTTATTGTCACCGACCGCTGGCAGAAATTTACCGAAACCACTGTCTGTAAAGAAACGCTGCTGGAACTGGCTGAATATTGCGATGAATTCTTGGTTCATGCGGCTTCCGTAGAAGGCATGATGCAAGGACCAGATTTGAAACTGGTTTCAATTCTGGCAGAGCACTCGCCAATACCTGTGACCTATGCTGGAGGCATCACTACCCTGGAAGATATTGAACACATAAATCAAACGGGGCAGGGGAACGTCCACATCACTATTGGTAGTGCTCTTGATCTGTTTGGTGGAAAACTTTCTTACCAGAAAGTCGTTGAGTATTGTCAGTAATAAAAACCGGTAAGGGAGGAAGATGATTCGCAACCATCTTCCTCACAACAGAAATCAACGGATTATTTTTGCGTAGCTTGAATCCAGGTCAACCACTTCCACAGTCACTGTATCCACGCCGGATGAGAATTCACTGACAGCTGACAATACCGTCTGGCTCAGCTGCCTTCTTACTTCATCCTGTCGCCCGCTAAGAATTTTAATAACAATGTGAATGAATGAGTCATCACCGCTTATTGTCTTGTAGTGATGACATGGGTAGGCGCGGGATTTTGTGTCCTCCGGGCGAAATAGACCTGAAGACAATACAGCCTGATGAGCTACTTCAATCAGCTCATCAATAGAAAGAGTCTCTTCTAAATCGGCAGAATATTCGACCACACAGTGAGGCATAGGAACTACTTCTCGTCAGTTGTTATTTTCTCAATAGATCTATCTACGTTTGATTACGATCCAGAGTCAATATATCTGCTATTTTTTTAGCTCTTTTCCTGAGAACTGTTATCTTTTATCAGGTAGTTCATCGTCATAAATGAATATGGAAAAAAGCGTCTGATAGTACCATTTTCTATTTTTTATCCGACTTTTACCGTAATATTTATGAAAAACAACAATCATTGGAATCACGATGTTTCACAAAATCATACTGACAGTGTCCCTGCTACTTCTTTCCTTATCCGCCTCTGCTAATGATTACATCGGAAAGTGGCAAACCATTAATGACGATACCAATAAAGCGCAATCGCTGGTCACTATCTGGGAAGAAAACGGCAAGCTGAAAGGCCGTATTGATGAACTGCTTAAACCCGAGTCTAAAGGTTCCCTCTGCGATAAGTGCAAAGGAGAACTCAAGAACAAGAAAATCGAAGGAATGACTTTCATTTGGGATATGAGTAAAGATGGAAATAATTACGACGATGGTAAAATACTGGATCCCGCGTCAGGCAAAATCTACAGCGCCAATATGAAGCTGATTGAAGGGGGCAGTAAACTCAAAGTACGTGGCTATATCGGCTTCTCTTTGCTGGGTCGTACACAAGTTTGGGTCAAGGCGCCTTAACCCACGATAACGCTCTGGGCTGGTATTCCAGCCCTTATTCTTAAACAAGTACTTTGTTTTTCCTTTTTATCTCGTCTACTTTTCTTGTGACACTCGTTTTTCTGGTTACGTCATTATGGTTTCAAAAGAGATCAACGCTTTCTTCGATCAGCATAAAATTTATTTCGAGAACAGAAATATTCAGGGTGTCATGACCCATCATCAGGATGCTTCTATTTTCTGGGATCAGGGCGGTGAAAGTATGAAGGGCCGTAACGAAATCAGAGGCTGGTTCACCATGATATTCGGGTTGTGGGAGATCGATCAGGCTAACTATGAAATCGCCATGATCAGGGGTAATGAAAAACTGGTCAGCTGCGCTCTATTCTGGACACTGGAAGGACACGAAGAAGGCAAACCTGAAGCCATTAAAAAAGTGCAGCTCAAAGTTACTTACTGCTTGGAAAAAAGCGAACTGGGTTGGAGAATATGGCATGCCCACTGCAGTGAAGTTTCCTGAATTCAAAGAATAAATCCAAATCACCTAAAACTTGGGGCTGTGCATCACCATCATTTTCTCAATCTGCATATCCTTGAATGTATGAGGTATTCCCCCCACTCCCAAACCAGATGCTTTCAGACCGGCAAAGGGCATATTATCTGTTCTGAAAGCAGTATGTTCATTGATCATGATCGCAGACGCATTCAGGTGCCTATAGGTGAATAATATTTCTTGGTGGTCATTACTAAAAACAGCCGCCTGAAATGCGACAGAAAGATCATTAGCCTGAGCAATAGCGTCTCCAATATCATCATACTCATAGATACAGACTACAGGCCCAAATACTTCTTGCTGACTGACTCTGGCACTGACTGATGGCTCAACAATAACGGTCGGGGCATAACAGGTCTGGCCTATTTTCTGTCCACCACAAGTCACTGTTGCACCGCCCTTCCTTGCTTCATTTACCCATTCATCAACCCGGTTTACTTCAGCCAACCTAATCAGCGGCCCGACTTCTGTTGTTTCCTCAGCTGGATTACCCACCTTCAACTGTTTTGCTTCCAGAGAAAACTTTTTGATAAAGGCCTTGCTCTGACTTTTATGAACAAAGATCCTCTGGGTGGAAACACACACCTGCCCAGCATGATAGAAAGCGCCCTTTAATAGCTTTGAAACAGCCAATTCCAGATCAGCCGATTCCGTTACCAAAGCGGGAGCAACACCACCGTGTTCAAGTGCACAACGAGTACCTTGAGCTAACTTTGATCTCAATAGCCAACCCACCCGAGCACTGCCAATAAAAGAGAAGAAAGCAACACGAGCAGACGTTACCAAATGCTCTGCCACAGGAATGCTTTCAGTCACCAGTACCTGCAACCATGGCATCGGCAAACCGGCCTGATGAAAAATACCCGCCAGTTTCAGACAAGAGACTGGTGTATCTTCAGATGGTTTAACGATAACCGGGCAGCCTGCTGCAATGGCAGGTCCTATTTGATGAACAATAAGGTTCAGGGGATGATTGAAGGCACTGACTGCCACAACAACACCAATAGGTTCATGACTGGTAAATGCTAAGCGCTCCCTTCCCGCCTCTACCGTATTGATGGGGGCCAGTGAACCAGTTTCAGATCTCAGACAATCAATACAGAGTTTCAGACCATCAATGGCTCTTTCAACTTCTATTCTGGCGTCTGACAGTGGCTTTCCACCTTCACTGGCAATGGTTAATGCCAACTCTTCCCTTCGTTTTGATACTTGATGGATGACTCGGCCAAAGATAGCGATTCGCTGATCCACGGGGAGCCATTGCTCTTTATTGTCAAAGCAGGCACTGGCACTACCAAGGGCACCATCAACATGACGACTGTCGCCTGTAGCAACCTTACATATCGAAGTCAGATCAAAAGGATTACTGACTGTTAACCAACCGGCCTCCGGTTCACTGGAGTCCACCAGCAATGCAAACTCATCCATGCCTTTTTCCTCTAATCAGATCGGACAAGAAATGTTGCCCAGCCTATCACTGAGCAGCTGGTTTTCTCTGTAATCAATAGGAATAACCAGCAGACTTGGACCTTCCTCATTCAAAGCAACAGTCAGTTGATTTTCAAGGTCTCGGCTGTTTTCAACTCGATGACCATTCCAGCCAAAACTGTCCGCCAGCTTTAACCAGTCCGGATTATCAAACTCCAGTGGAGAATGTTTGCCAAAATGATCCATCTGTTTCCAAGCAATCAAACCATATTGCTTATCTTCCCAGATCATAACGGTAAGATTGCAGTTGTATCTTTTTGCAGTTTCCATTTCCTGCACGTTCATCAAAAAACCACCATCACCGCATATAGCCAATACCTGTTCGTTAGGTCGAACCATACTGGCAGCAACAGCTCCTGGCAGAGCTATGCCCATAGAGCAGAAACCATTGGGCATCAGGCAAGTATTAGGCTCATGGCAGTGAAAGTGACGGGCAATCCACATCTTATGGGCACCAACATCAGACAATAGGATGCCATCTGGCGGTAGCGCTGCTCTGGCATCCCAAATAGCCTTCTGTGGTCTTATATATCCCTCGGTATCATCATCACGATAAGATTCAAACTCAGCGGTCATGTCTCTTCTGACTGCCTGCTGCGGCGCCAGGTCATAAGTCGGCTGACAGGTCGACATTTCTTTTGTTAGCGCATCAAGGGTATGACCAACATCACCCACTAGCTCCAACTCCGGATGATAACAACTGTCGATTTCAGCTGGCATGGAGTCCAGATGAATAATCGTTTTATTAGCCTCAGGGTTCCACAAGTGAGGATGGTACTCCACAAGGTCATAGCCAATGGTGAATACAAGATCAGCGGAATCCACAGCGCATGCCACCAGATCCTTTCTTCCCAAACCAATGGTGTAAAGGCAAGTGTCATCGTCCATATCCACACAGCCTTTGGCCATAAAGGTACTGATGACACCTATTCCGGTTTTATCTACAAAGCGTCGAAGACTGTTCGACGCGTCCATGCGGATAACGCCGTTACCGGCAATAATCACGGGCCTTTTTGCTGCTTTCAGTTTTTCAAAGGCCTGTTGAATACTGCTGCTTTCCGGCATCGGGCGAGGGTACCGTCTGACTGAAAGTGGTTTGGCCTCTGTATTCATACTGGCAATATCTTCACAGAGCTCCAGAAAAACAGCGCCGGGCTTTTCTGATTTAGCCAATCGTATCGCTTTTCGAACCATCTCTGGAATATTGTCTGGGTGACGAATCGTTTCAGACCATTTTGTGACCGGCTTGAACATGGAAACTGCATCCATGATCTGGTGAGACTCTTTATGCAATCTCTGTGAAGATCCCTGACCAGCTAACACCAACATGGGAGACATATCCATATTGCCATCACCAACACCTGTAAGAAGATTGGTTGCTCCAGGCCCAAGGGTTCCTAGACAACCAGCAACATGACCAGTAATCCGGCCATAGACCTCAGCCATAAAAGCAGCACCCTGCTCATGACGGGTCAAAATAAATTTTATTTTTTTGGACTCGCTCAAAGACATTATAAAATCGGCGTTTTCTTCACCAGGTACACCGAAAATATATTCAATACCTTCTTCTTCCAGACACTTAACAAAAAGATCCGAAGCTTTCATTCAAGGACTCACTCAGGTTTCAGTCATTGTTTAAGTGTTTCGACAAAAATACTTCATTGATAACATTTATTTTTGACGAAAAAAAAGTCATATGAAAATCCATATGACTTTTACCTTTGAGCTCTGAAAAATTGAGTTAGAAATTAATATTGCTACTGTCTACCAAAGAGTCCGGCTTTATCCTCACGCTCCTGCTTCATAGTCATACACAGAAAGACAATAGCCATGATGCAGGCGGCCAGTATCAGTATAAAACCACCACTCCAACCCATCTCATCGACAATGACTCCCATGGCTAGGTTGGCAAAGAGCGCCCCTCCAAGATAACCAAACAGTCCTGTTAGCCCTGTTGCTGTTCCAGTCGCTTTTTTAGGCGCTGAATCTGCAGCTTGAAGCCCTACCAGAACTACAGGCCCATAGATAAAAAAGCCAACAAAGATTAAACAAAAATTATCAATCAGAGGGTTACCTGCCGGGTTCTGCCAGTAAACCACTATAGCGAAAAAGACCATCACCATCATCCAGATGCTGACAGGCGCCCTGCAGCCTCTGAAGAAACGATCTGATGCCCAACCACAGAGAAGAATCCCCGGAATACCTGCGAACTCATAAAGGAAGTACGCCCAGCCACTCTGAGTCATCGAGAAACCTTTTACTTCCGATAAATAGGTAGGTGCCCAATCCAGTACACCGTAGCGGACCAGATAGACAAAAACATTGGCCAGAGAGAGGTACCAGAGCAGTTTGTTATTAAATACATATTTAAAAAAAATCTCTTTGGCTGTCATCTCCTGCTCGTGACTCTCGTCGTAGGATTTCAGACACTCTCCTGTCCATTCTTCAATACTGGGCAAACCACATGATTGAGGTGTATCTCTCAGAAGAGTCCAGGTAACACCAGCAAAGACAAGAGCTACTACTCCATGAAACCAGAGCTGTGAATGCCAATCCTGAAAGATATAAATAGCAAAAATGGCCATGGGGCCAACCAAACCAGCACCTAAATTGTGAGAGGTATTCCAGTAGGCCCACTTCACTCCCCGTTCCCTTACCGAAAACCAATGTGTCATCACTCGGCTACCTGCTGGATAACCCATCCCTTGAAACCAGCCGTTCAAAAACAACAATGCGAACATAGCGGGAATAGAAGCTGTAGCAAAAGGCATGATGCCCATAAAAATCATGGTCAGTGCGGAGAGGATCAAACCAATACTCATAAACTTTCGTGCATCACTGCGATCCGAAAGATTCCCCATCAAAAACTTACTGAAACCATAAGCAAAAGAAACCGCAGACAGGGCAAACCCCAGTTCGGATTTGGTAAATCCCTGTTCAATCAGGCTCGGCATAGCCAGAGAAAAGTTCTTTCGAATTAGATAATAAGCGGCATAACCGACAATGATTCCCAGCAATACCTGAAAACGAAGTTTTTTATAGGTCCCATCAATGTCTTGTTCAGCGATCTGCTCCTGATGAGCAGGAGGACTGAGAAATCCCAACATGAATATAAGCTCCTGATTCTGACGTCCGCCTAATTGCAGACCAGAAACGGGATTTAGCAAGTTTTGATACCAAGTCAGCGCTGAAAATTGAAGAACTAACGAACTTGTTTTCCGACCAGAAAAAAGTAAAGTCGATAGGGGATAACTCTAAGCAACCCCATAATACGAGCAAAAACGAAGGGGAAACGGATTTCAAAACCTTTGCGTTTAAGGCCTTGGGCAATAGATCTCGCGGCCTGCTCGGAAGAAACCAAAAAAGGCATATGAAAAGTATTCTTATCTGTCAGAGGTGTCTTTACAAATCCTGGATTAATAAGCCGTACATCAATACCAGAGGATTTTAGTTCCAGGTGTAGACACTCCGCCATATTGATCAATGCGGCTTTACTGGCTCCGTAAGCTGAAGCCATTGGCAGACCACGATAACCGGACAAGGATGCATTAATAGCGATTTGACCTGAGCCCTGCTCTCTCATTAATTCGATCAGAGGTTCCAGACAATAACTGGTTCCCATCACATTCAAATCCATATGCTGTTGAACGGTTTCTGCTCGAAATACTCTTCCGTCCATTGGTATGAAATTACCTGCATTTAGTACGGCCAAATCAATAGAGCCATATTGTTCAACAATACCTCTCACAGCACTTTCAACGGAGAGCCGATCAAGAATATCGAGAGTCAGTGGAATAATCTCACCAGTTAAGTCTTTCGCTTGCTGATGAAGTTCTTCAAGTTTTTCACCATTGCGGGCACTGACCACTACCCTCATGCCTTGCTTTGCCAGCAACAAAGCCAAAGCTTCTCCAATCCCCTGACTGGCTCCTGTAATCCAGGCAACTCCCTTACCATGGGAACGTTCATCACGGCTCATTTACTGAGCGCTCTGAATGCATCAGCCATTCCTTCTTCCTTCGCGAAAACAAAGGTTAAGGTCCCCAGTTTTATTCCCCATTTACTGACCGTGGCAACATTAATTAAAGTGCCGTTTTCCTGCAGGTAGAGCCAGTCATCAAATGACACACGCCAACTACTGTCTCCAATGGGTAAATCCAACTGATATTTCCAGTTAAAACTGTTGCCCGCTCTTTTCCCTAAAGCCTTACCAATGACATCACCAGCCGTTCCTTCATACTGTCCATCAGGGAGTATTTTCAGTTTCCAAAGGCGGTCAGAAGTCGATCCATCAGCGTATTCGAACTGCTCATCCAGTATCAGCGTGTCATTCTCAACACGACCTCTCATGACAACCTTAAAACGATTTCTTACTTTACCAAATCGATCCTGAAACATGCCCCAAGCAAGAGTTTCTCCTAAAAAGTAATCCTCAACTTTTAATTCGGGCGTTTCATTTTTATATTGTTCGATATCCATCGTCGAGCACCCTGGCAGGAGGATCAGAGAAAGCAGTACTGATATAATTGCCCATACCTTGTTCATAACGGCCTTCTGATTTTGTAAAGCCTGACATCAGTGCTGCCACTGTTAAATCCTGCTTCACAATAAGCAAAATAGAAATTCCACATATTGCGAAAAGCAGAATCAAACCGACCTTTATTTATGTCAGGCCAACACGCATTAAACTTTTGATACCAATGCTGAATCGTTTTTGCATAATCAGGCCCAAAAGCTATGCTTTTTTCCAACGTCAGGTCAGCCTGAAAAATTTTCTCCTGCAACACGCTGTGACTGGGTAACATGCCTCCCGGAAAAATAAACTTCTGGATATAATCCACGTTCTTCCGGTAGCCAGAAAAACGTTCATCAGCAATAGTAATTACCTGAATGACGGCCACACCACCAGGTTTGAGACTGTCACGGATTTTTTTAAAATAAGTATTCCAGTGTGACTCGCCCACGGCTTCAAACATTTCTATGGAAACAATACGGTCATAACTGCCTTTAAGGTCGCGGTAGTCCAATAACTTAAACTGTTGATCAGTATCGTCTGGAGCATGATCCCGGGCATACTGCAACTGTTCTCTGGAAAGAGTTATTCCCAGATAAGGATATTCGCCAACTTTATTAAGTGCTCTTGAGAAACCGCCCCAACCACAGCCTACTTCCAGCACAGAGTGCTGAGGTTTCAGGTCAAGCATGTTCAACAAAGCTTCATTTTTATTGTTCTGAGCTTGCTCAAGCCCATCTGATTCAGATTTGAAGATACCACTGGAATAGGTCATCGACTCATCAAGCCAGTGACGATAAAACTCATTTCCAAGATCATAATGAGCAGCAATATTCCGACGGCTTCCTCGCTTGCTGTTATTGTTCAATCGATGCAATAGCCGATTTATGTTGCGACTGACCCAACCTGGCTTAAATGTTTTATCCAGAGCCTCCTCATTTTTCATGGCCCAGGACACCAGCTGTCGCAGGTCAGGTGTCTGCCAGTAGCCATCAATATAAGCTTCTGCCCAACCGATAATGCCGCCACGTGCTTGCCTGATAACTTTAGACGGCCTCTTTATTTCCAGAATCGGTGTCGTTTGCTGATAGTGAGGAACACCAATGGTAAGCCCTTCTCCACCTGGCAGCAGTAATCGAATTTGACTGACGTTGGAGCGATAAAGCTTACGCGACAACCAGCCAAGTCCGTAAGAGCTGACCTTAGTTGTTTCACCACCACTGAATTGCTGACTGCTGCCGATCGTCATGACTCCGTCTCCATGGATTTTTCTTGTGCTTCAGGAGAAAGTTTCCCCTTGCTGGATGAATGATTACTTTTTAGCGGAACACGCTTTACCAGTGGAATGCCTTTCAACCAAAGTCTGAGTGCCTGCCAATGAATTGTGACCATGACTTTCAATGTCTGGAATGGAATCGCTGCAAAGGCTGACAATATTGCCTTATCAGAAATTGACTGTTTTTTTCCATTCAGAGAGGCAATGAACAACCTCTGCTGACCATTGAATAGTTCAATATCCAATCTCAGTGAGTTATCTGGTGCGGGCGCTTGAAAGCGGTAGTAGCAATCTCTATCGAAAAAAGGTGATACGTGCATTTGCTTGTCGGCAGACTGGTATTCTTTTTTTCTGGTCGTGTTTTCTTCAAGAGAGCCATTAGAGACAGCAATAACATAGCTGTGTCGTTCACCAAATGTATTACTGACTTCATAAACAATGGCCGTCAGCTCTTCCCCAGAGAAACAGTAATAAACAGAAAGTGGATTAAAAACATACCCCAGAACTCTCGGATAACAGAGCAGCTGTATCTTGTCAGCCGCTTTTAACTGATGTTGGTTCAACAGCTCGCTCACATGCTGTTTCAGAAAGCAGCCAGAGCCATCGCCATAATCACGATCATAAAAAGAAAACAGATTAAATCGGTTTCTGGAAAACAACCTGAAGTTTCGGTTCAGCTGCTCCAGCTCATCAAGGTCAAACAACCAACTAGCGATGCGATAACTGAATCTGTGGACTCTGGGCTGATATCTGTGATGCATCAACCAACCTGTAAACAGCGCTGAATTCATCCCTGAAAGCTCCCGGCTGTTTTATCAGAATCAGGAATGATCAGTCTGTCATTTTCTCCATCAACCGTCCACGGTCTACGAACATTGCCCAATACCTCGGCCACTGCCAGCCCTGACTGCAGACCATCCTCATGAAAGCCGTAACCAAACCATGCACCGCAGAACCAGGTACGGTTTTTCCCCTGTAGTTCCCAAAGCTGTTGTTGAGCTACCATTGCGGCCGAATCAAAAACAGGATGATCATACAAGTAACAACCATGAATTTTACTGCTTTCAGGTTCCTGTCCCGGATTGAGAGTGACAAACAGTGGGCGACTATCGATATGCTGCAATCGATTCATCCAATAAGTCACTGATGGTCCCTGCCCAGATTGTGATCCCAGATAGTTCCAGCTGGCCCAGGCTCTTCTATTTTTTGGCATCAGCGATTCATCACTGTGCAGCACAGCTCGATTACGCTGAAATGAAAACGCGCCAAGAAGGGCATGTTCCAGCTCATCAGGCTTTTCTAACAGCGATAAACTGGTGTCCGCATGACAGGCCATCACAACCTGATCAAATTCCTGAGCATTTCCCTGCAGATCCTCAATCAGTACTCGATCCGGATACCTTTTTACCTTTTTAACACCACGATTCAGCAGAATATTATCACCCAGTTGACTGGATATTTTGTTGACGTAGTTGCGACTGCCGCCCTGAACAGTCAGCCAACGAGGTCTATTCGATATCTGCAATAATCCATGATTTTGACAAAATCGAAGATAAGCCAAAGCCGGATAATCGAGCATCATATCTTCCGGCGTGGACCAGATAGCAGCTCCCATCGGCAAGAGGTGGTCACGAATAAAAGTGTTACTGAAACCGTTCTTTTTTAACAATTCTCCAAGAGTGACATCAGGTGCCAGTGTCTGAATCCATTCATCACTCTTCTTATAAAAACGCAAAATATCACGCAACATTTTCCAGTAAGAGGGTTTCAATAAGTTCTTTCTCTGAGCAAAAATACCATTCAGATCCGAACCGGAATACTCCAATGAGCCCATCCCGAGGGATACACCAAAGGACATATCCGTTGCAACTTCATCAACACCTAGATTTCGCAAAAATGCTTTCAGGTTGGGATAGGTCTTTTCATTAAAAACAATAAAGCCTGTATCAACATCAATATTCTTACCATCAAGATTTACTCTGACAGTATTACTGTGACCTCCCAAACGGTCATCCTTTTCATAAAGAGTAACCTTATGTTTATGGGAAAGTAGCCAAGCACAGGAAAGCCCTGAAATTCCAGAACCAACGACGGCAATATTTAGCTGCGTATTTTTATACTTTGATTCCATCGTGTCAGGACAGCTCCAGAAAAGTGATCATTTTCTATTACGGCTATCGGGAACTTTCGGATCATCAGTACGTGTTTTTATTACTCTCAAACTAAAAAACTATATGATTCAGCGTAAAACTGAAAGCATTCTCGTAGAAGAATGAAGACAGGAAAGCTATCGTTGAGTACGAGCACCATCAGTCAGATGATTTGCAGGCCTTACTCTATTAATATAAAACTTCAGGCAGTTGCCGATACCCATGAGGTTTGCATCCGCCTGATAGCTAGCGATCGTCTTTAAAGTTTGAAGATATGGTGTCCAGGCAGCTACAACCCTTATTAGAGATCCAGGAAAGGATATGTCGATCAGCAAAGGGCTTATTTTTAACGGGATCTGGTTTTATATTACCTGGCTCTCCGCAGTTTGGGGGCAAAACAGCTTCCTGCCATTGATCATAACTCTTTTGTTGATTCATGCTTTTTTACAAAGAAATCATCCGGCTGAATTTATACTCATCCTCATAGTAGCCAGCATTGGTATAGAAATAGACCAGTTTTTAAGCTGGACAGGTTTCTTTGTTTTCAATGATTCTATCTGGTTACCAGAATGGCTTCTTCTTCTCTGGTGCGCTTTCGCAGCAACACTGCGCCACAGTCTGAGCTTTCTCACTAAATCTCCTGGGCTGGCTTCTATTTTTGGCGCTATCGGTGGCTCTTCCAGCTACTTTGCCGGAGTTCAATTGGGCGCGGTAGAATTTGGTTTCAGCCTAACATTCAGTTTGGCCGTTCTTGCCATTATCTGGGCGATACTATTGCCACTATTCTTCAAAATAAACGATTGGCTGGACAGAAAAATAGTATGAGATTCAACCTGATTTTTACATTTCTTCTACTGTTAATTTGCTCCCCTATCATGGCCACCAGCAATTTCGAACAGGTAGGAAAAGCTCGGCTCAACGTTCTATTCTGGTCCGTCTACGATATTGAACTGCTAACACCCGATGGACTCTATGCTCCCGACAGGGTTCCGCTTAAATTAAAAATCACTTATCTGAGAGACTTTTCAGCAAAAGATCTGGTCAATAGAACCCGTAAAGAATGGTCTGAGCAAGGTATCAACCACCCGGAATCCGAGCAATGGTTGAGTACTCTTCTCGCCATATGGCCTGATATAAAAAAGGATGACTCACTGGAGTTGTATGTCGACTGTTCACACACCAGCCAATTTTATTTTAATGACCAGCTGGCAGGTTCTGTTAAAGGCAGAAATTTTGCTTCATTTTTTCTCGCTATCTGGTTATCCGAAAAAACCAGTCAACCCGAAATGCGCTCTCAATTGTTAGCAGGCAAAACCATCAAACAGTCAAAAGGTTCCTTCTGTCGCTGAACATTATCCGCTACCTCACCCGTAATCTTTCCACTCCTATAGTGAATTCAAATCGCTGATTCAGAGTTGCCCTGCTCAAGCATTTCAGGACTGTCCAGTATCTGCAGCACTCCCCAACTAACGCATTTGTCAGGTAATGGACGTTATGAGTTTTTCAAAGAGTTATCGAGGAAAAAACGCCAGCTTTCTCATTAAACTGGCATGGACCGTCGAGATCATTGCTGTAATGATCGGTCTGACCATATCTATGGTAATGGCACTGGCAGCCAACGATTTGGCAACCGCCAAAGATTCCACCAACATTTTAAATACCCATTCTTCCATGCTCGTTGCAGGACTACCCTTTCTACTCGTAGCCGTGGTGGAGCTTTGTAAAATACCCCTGACGTTTGCTTTTATGTCCGTTAAAAGCGTGCTCTGGAAAGGGCTGTTTTTATTCTTCGTGTCATTCCTCTGCCTAATCACCTTTGAAACCATGCTGAATGGCTTTGAACGCAACTTCTCTAACCTGAATTTTGAGATCGACAGTCGCAAAAACAGTATCGAAAATCTGGATTCCGAGATTGCTCTACTGAACAAACGCAAAGATCGTATCCAGACCTTCACCGCTGAAGATCTAGGCACTGAGACCAATTCCATACAGCAGACGATCGACAGCAGCTATCAAAAACAACTTGCAAGTATTAATGCCAGCGTTGCAAAAAAACTGTCCGGTATTGACTACAACTATCGTAAAACACTGGACACTGAAGTCGGTACTTTGATGATTCAAAGAGATGCTTACTATCAAGAATGGAACACAGAGCGCCAGGACATTGAAAGCCGGTTCTCAGCTCTTCTGCTAGACAACCTTTCTGATAGCAGGACTGAAAAGAAAAGACTTCTGGGTGAGCTTACTATCTTGAAACAGGAGATGTCTGAAAAGTTATCCAAAGCCAATTTCTTCACACGTGGCGGTATTAATAGTCAGTATCGAAAACTGATTTCAGAAAAAAATCAGCAAATAGACCAGATCACCACGGGCTATCTGGGCGGCGATGCCATTGCCAAACAAGCCAATATGGAATCCCAACTTAAACAGCAAATCGCCTTTGTGAACAGTAAGTACGAAGGACGTATTACCGAGATCAATCAGCGCATTACTGACAAGAAGCAAGCTCTCCTTGATAAGGATCAGGCCAACACCAGGCTGCGTAGCAATATTATTTCGGGCACAAGTCAGAGTCGTTCAAACCTAGCGTCTGAAAAGCAACAGCGTGAGTTTGAGCTTAAAGACTACACGGGTGAAAAAGAGTCAGAACTGTCCATAATCGCAGGTAAGGTAAACGGTATTGAAGATCAGATATTCAGACTAAAAAACGAACAACGCAGCACTCAAGCCGGTATCAACCACCTAATGAATCAGAATCAGGTGTATCGTCTGGCCATGTATGCCTTTGGCGTTGACTCACCCAAGGAAGTAGATAAACAGATGATAGGAATCGTTGCCCTAATCTGGTTTGGTTCACTGGCTCTGATAGCCTCTGTTACTGGTGTTATTCTCAGTCTTGCCGGCTTCTACATGAAAAGGGAAATCATGGCCTCTGAACACAAGGAAGAGCAGGAACTCCGTGTTCAAATTCAAGATATGGTAGAAAAGACAACCCACCAGCTGGGAGCTGTCCATCCCGAAGCGGCTAAATCACAAAATTCCTAGATGTTATAGCTGTCAATCATCTTCTGCGCTGAGCCAGACTTATGCATTTCCTGTAAAGTCTGGTTTAGCTCTTCATGCATTCAGGATATTTTTGAAATCGGTAACCATGACTGAAAATGACAACGGCTGGTTCGTCTATATTATTCGGGCAAGTGACAACTCGCTGTACACGGGAATTACTACTAATGTGAAAAGACGGTGGCGACAGCACTGTGGAGAACTGAAAGGAGGAGCCAAGTATTTTAATGGCAGAAAACCAAAAGACCTGGCATTTATTGAACGTCAGCCCGACAGGTCATCTGCCAGTATAAGAGAAGTTCAATTAAAAAAGCTTTCACGCAAACAAAAAGACTCTCTTATTCAAACTGAAAATAATAAGGTCAGCGACTTTTCGAATATTATTCCCGTTTCAAGGGAATAATATCCGCTATTTGTAACCTATCCCCACAAATTGGTGCTATTAAACGACGGACTTATTGCAGGAAGATGTCCTTAGATGCCGTAACTCTATCGTGAAGATATGTCACGAGAATGACAGTTTTAATCATCCACCTATCTGCGCCAGGCTAGCGGTATTTCCAGTGTATCCCTGATCAAGAAAATGCCCGTCTACTTTGAGGCGTAACACCTTCTGAATTTCTGCAATCAGTTCGTCCTGTTGATCATCACTCTGCAGCAAATGCCTGAGATCATGACCACTTTCGGCAAACAAGCAGAGCTGCAATTGCCCCTGACTGGTCACTCGCAGACGATTACAATCCTTACAGAAATCTTTCGAATAGGGGGTAATCAGACCAATTCGACCTTCATAGTCAGGGTGACAATACTCATGGGCAGGCCCAGCATCTTTCAGGCGCGTCATTCGAACCCAGCCGTTTTCCAACAGCTGATCTCTGATCGTTTTACCTGCCACATGATATTTATCAAAAAAGGCACCGTTATCACCCGTCTGCATCAGCTCGATAAAGCGCATAGTAATTGGTTTATGCTTGATCCAGTCGAGAAATTCCGGAAGCTGAACATCATTCACGCCTTTCATCAAAACGGCGTTGACCTTGATCTCCGGAAGACCTTTGGCAAAGGCTTTATCCATACCTTCCAGAATTTCTTGCAGCCGATTGTGTCCAGTAATCAATTCAAAAGCACGAGGGTCCAGACTGTCGACACTGATATTAATATTATCAATACCGGCATCCATCCAGGATTCAACTCTTCGATCCATCTTGTAGCCATTTGTTGTCATGGCAACACGCCTGATACCAGGTACCGCTTTTATTACTTCGACTATATCTCTGAAGTCCGAACGCAGCGTTGGTTCTCCTCCAGTCAGACGAATTTTTTCTACCCCCAGAACAGAAAAAGCAGACACAAGTCGTTTTATTTCGGTCAGGGAAAGTGTGGATTCATGGTGATGTTCTTCACAACCATCGGGCAAACAATAGCTGCAGCGAAAGTTACAAAGGTCAGTCAACGACAGCCGTAAATAGGGAAAAGAGCGTCCCTGGCCATCTCTTAGAGGTTTTTGCAATGAGTTCATTTCACACCTTTCCAAGTACGGGAGGTACGGACATTTCTGTCAGAACCCTGGCAGTCAGATTATGACTGCGGCTTTCGAACCATATTGACGATTTTCTTGAAGAAATATCGATGCAGTTTAGGTTGAAAAGCTCGGCGCTGTAGCGATTAAATTATTGCCATCCTACTCGCTAATCCGTAACAGCGCTATGCCTCCTAAGTGATAAAGATCAATGTAAGCAGTCATGCCTTTGAATATTTTTTGAACTAACTTCTAGAGCCGTCCATTCCCCTTCCGAATGATTGTACTGATGGCAAATGTCCAATAGACTCAGCCGCAGACTACAGACGGAAACATTCATGCTGAAACGCATAGAGTCTTTTCCCCTGCCATTGATCGGCTTTGCCGCTTTCAGTGGTACAGGTAAAACTACATTGTTGGAAAAATTGATCCCAATACTGGTCAGTAATGGCATTCGGGTTGGCATCATAAAAGCCTCTCATCATAGCGTTGACCCTGATACTCCGGGAAAAGACAGCTACCGCCTAAGAAAGGCAGGCAGTTCCCAATTGGTTCTCAGCACACCTGAGCGATCAATCTGCTATACCGAATACTCCAAACCTGAAGATCCTTTATTAACGGGTCAGTTGAAACTGCTGGACACCAGCCAATTGGATCTAGTGATTGTCGAAGGATTTAGAGATCAGCCTTTCACCAAAATTGAATTGCATCGACAAGCATTCAATCGACCACTGCTGCACCCTGAAGATGAAAATATAATTGCTATAGCTTGGGATATGACCGAGCAGCAGGAAACACCGATTCCCCAGCTGGATATCAACCAGCCAGAACAAATTGCTGACTTTATATTGAACTGTTTACAGGAGAACGCTCAATGAGCGATTGCTGTTCCGCCCCCGGTCTTATGCCGCTGGAAGAAGGCCTGAGTCGCCTGATCAACGAAACCTCTGTCGTTACTGATATAGAACGCATTGGAATGTCGTCCTGCCTCGACCGGATTCTGGCTGACGATGTTGTTTCTCCGATCAATGTACCTTCCCATAATAATTCAGCCATGGACGGGTATGCACTCAGGCTGAATGATCTTGAAAACAATGATCGCTTACCTTTGGCTGGTACTTCTCTGGCTGGTCACCCATTTCAAGGTGAAATACCTGCGGGACATTGCATAAGAATTATGACGGGGGCCAGTATTCCGGCGAGTGCTGACACTGTCATCATGCAGGAACACACTGAAGCATCAGACGCCAACATTCAGTTTCTGAAGAAGCCTGCAAAAAAGGGCAGCAATGTCCGCTTAGCCGGCGAAGACGTAAAAGAAGGCCAGACCGTTTTTTCCACAGGCCATAGGGTCCGCCCACAAGACCTTGGCTTACTGGCCTCTTTAGGTATTCCCGAGCTTAATGTTTATCGCCGTATCAAAGTTGCTCTATTTTCCACCGGAGACGAATTGAAGCTACCAGGCGAAGCTCTGGGGTTGGGTGATATTTACGACAGTAATCGTTTTGCAGTCAAAGCTATGCTGAGCCGTTTGGGTGCTGAAATCGTTGATCTAGGGCTGTTGAAAGATGACCCTGATGATCTGCGCAGAGCTTTTGCCGAAGCAGACAAACTAGCTGATGCTGTTGTCACTTCCGGCGGTGTATCTGTTGGTGATGCTGACTACGTTAAAGATATTCTCAACGAGGTAGGTCATACGTCATTCTGGAAGCTGGCCATCAAGCCCGGTAAGCCCTTTGCCTTTGGTAAATTGCCTGGCAGTGTTTTCTTTGGCCTGCCAGGTAATCCGGTTTCTGCAACCGTTACCTTTCAGCAGCTTGCAATTCCGGCGCTGCTGCATATGATGGGCGCCAAACCTGAGCCAGGCGTGGAACTGAAAGCAATCTGTCGTACTGTTTTGAAAAAACAACCAGGTCGCAAGGATTTTCAACGAGGAATCGTTTCTACTAATGCTGACGGTCAGTTGGAGGTAGTAACTACCGGTAGTCAGGGTTCGGGAATCCTCCGTTCTATGAGTATGGCTAACTGTTATATTGTTCTGCCCACCTCTCAAAGTAATGTAAATGCTGGAGAAATCGTGACTGTACAGATGTTCGATCGAGCACTTTTCTAACCTGCACTCAACGAATTGAAAACTTTACCGGTGTCCTTCTCGGCATCGGTTTTGTGGTTTACATTTTTTAGTTTAACGAGCGAAGGCAACCAAGGTGTGGAACTGGCATTGTCAGAATTTCACGACTTATTTCAGAAAAATGGCAGAGCTGTAATATTTCTGAAACATAAGTCCATTAAGTTCGCCTTCATCAATTTTGTATAGCACCAAGGTGCATAAAATGTCTGAAGCAACGAGTACAGTCAGCACTAATAAAGCCAAGGCTGACTACAAGCTGACAAGCCGTCATTATGGCAGAATCTGGATGCGCGTAATCCTATGGATTTACGCTTTGCTGGTCGCAGTAAGCGTGGTTGGCTCCGGTTTTAAAATGTCTGTAGGTGGCGCAGAAGCAGCAGCAGAACTATTCAGCTTTGCTAACAACGCTATTCTGGCTCTGGTAGCAGGTACACTGGCTACGGCTCTTGTACAGTCTTCCAGTACGGTGACCTCTGTTATTGTTGGTCTGGTAGCCGGTGGCCTGCCGGTAGAGATGGCTATCCCGATGATCATGGGTGCCAACATTGGTACTACCATCACCAACACCTTGGTAAGCCTCGGTCACATGGGTTGCAGCAAATCTTTCAAACGCGCTTTTGCTGCCTCTACTGTTCATGATTTCTTCAACTATTTGGCGGTACTGATCTTCCTGCCACTGGAAATTATGACCGGTTTCCTGAGCAGTATGTCAGTCTACGTTGCTGAAGCTATTGTTGGTGGCTCGTCCATGGACATCAAGAGCTTCAACTTCATCAAACCCTTGACCAAACCTGCTGTAAGCATCATTAAAGGCTTCGCAGGAACACTACCTGACCACACTCTCGGTGGATTGGCGATGATCGCTATCGGTATCGGTCTGATCTTCACCTCTGTTGTGAAGCTGGGTAAACTGCTAAAGAAGGTAATGGTTGGACGTGCCAAGGACGTATTGCACAAATCTATCGGTCGTGGCCCTATGTCCGGCATCGCTTCCGGTACGATCATGACTGTAATGGTGCAGTCCTCTTCTACGACCACCAGTCTGATGGTGCCACTGGTCGGAAGTGGTGTTTTCACTGTTCGCCAAATGTATCCGGTAACTTTAGGTGCCAACATTGGTACCACCATTACTGCATTGCTTGCTGCTACCGCTGTCGTGGGCTCTGCAGCACTGCCGGCTATGACAATTGCCATCGTGCACTTGTTCTTCAACCTGCTGGCTGTACTGGTTATCTACGGTATCAAGCCACTGCGCGAGATCCCGTTATGGGCTGCCGAAAAACTGGCTGACCTAGCAGTGAAACGTAAGATTTATGCCTTTATTTATCTCGTTATGGCCTTTTTTGTAATACCTGGTTTGGGTATTCTGGTTGCTCAGTAAGTCGCTACTGTTGAGGAGTGAAGCTTTCTGCTTCATTCCCTTCCCTTATCCTCTCTTATCCTCTCTTATCCTCTCTTGTCCTCTCTTCATCCAACTTTTAATCCTTTCTTTCAATTGAAAAATCTACCTTTCAGACGACAAGTACTGTATCCATTACAGACTAGCGGTGTTCGTATGTCCGGCTTGATACAGGCAGAAGGTCGTTTCTCTGTCATAGATCCTCACCTGAACGGTACAGTACTCAATGAAGCAAAAAGCCGCGGTATTTTTCGCATTGCTGGTCGATTGCGGGAGCTTGTTCGCTTATCACCTTTAAAGCGCAATCTGAATGTCAACCAGAACCCTGTTTCTTACAGTGAACGACCCGAACCTGTAAGGACTCCTCTTGGTCGACGTCGAGCCCATGTTATCCGCAACAGACCTCTCTCCAGTGTGAGAAAGCCTGTTCAGCCAGGCCCCGTCAATCATGGAGCGAGACATCTACAGTCTGCCGTAGCTAATGCTGCCAAGAGCTATGCTAGCAGAGGAAGCGTGCCTGAACACCTGATTACCACTAAACACAACACCATAGAGAATGTAGCCATTGGTGGTGACGAGATATTTGGTGACTTTGCGGAAGTAATCAAAAGTGCCAGAGACGAAGTGTTGATTCAGACATTCTCTTGGGAACCTGACTCCCCAGGGGTTCAGAAACAAATCGTACCTGCTATTCAAGCCCTTCAGGAAGAAGCCAAACGTCATCCCGAGCGTTTCAAACTACCTCTGAAAATACGTATTTTGGTCAATCAAGCTCGTGGTCCTGCTGCCAAATTCATGAAAAGAAAAAAGGGAAATCGGCCACCCACTGCTGATTACCTGCTTCCAAATCTAGGTAAAATCGATAGGCGACTACTGGATATCAAAGGTGGAGTCCATGTGAATAAAATGACTGATGCTCTGCACAGCAAAACAATAATTGCAGATGGCTATCGGGCAGCTATTACCGGGGCCAACGTTCAACGTCGAAATCATGCCAGCGACCAGGGAAAAGGTAGATCTGCCTTTGACACAGGCTTAAGGTTTCGTGGCGAAGCGGGAGAAGCATTAAGAGCCAGCTTTGTGAATAACTGGGAAAACGGATTCAACACCAAAGACAAGCCCAATAAAAAAATGAGAACTCTAAGGCAACCTCCCAAAATGACTGGTTTGAGTGAAACACCCATAACAATCCTTACCCGTAAACCTAATACCAATATTGCTGACCGATCACTGAAAGACCCGCAAGGTCAGGGGTTCATTGCTGCTATTCGTAATGCACAAAGCGAAGTATGTATTCAGTCCCCTAACCTTAATAATCCTGAAATCATCAAAGAACTGGTCAGTGCAGCGAACCGCGGTGTTAGAGTTAAACTCTTATTGTCAAAACGCTTTAACGAGCAAAGAGAAAGTGCTACCGGCGCTGGGGGAACCAACGCTCAGGCCGTGAATACCATCAGAAAATTGTCGGCTAACCACCCCGACATAGATATCCGCTGGTATGTACCGCCCGGTGAAACGGAAGCTGTAGAAGAGAATAAAATGGGAGATGGTGCCAGCCACGCCAAATTTGCTTGCTTTGACAATCAAATGGCGATTACCGGTTCCACTAACATGGATAACCAGAGTCTCTACTATGCTGATGAAACTTCTATAGCCATTTCCGGAAAAGACAATACACTCTATATAAAAAATCGTATATTCACTCCGGCGTTTGACCGAAGCGTTGCTGCCTGATAGAACAAGCAACCCAGTTATTTACTAGTTCGGGAAGTTGTACCAAAAGCATGAATATCAGTACTGCCTGCGGGCTTTCCCTGCTGTTTCACCTGTCAGTACTGCTCTTTTTGGGTGTAACACCCAAACGCACGGCTTCATCACCCTTTTCAGATACATACTCTGTTCATCTGACAATACAAAAAGCTCAGCAGTCAACTGTTTCTGAACCATCGCTTCCACAAGCAAAATTCGCAGAAAAGGATCAGAAGATCGTAGAAAACATCCGCGAAATACCAGAGAAAATCAGAACAACAACCAACACTGATCGTCCCTCGAAACCAATTGAAGCGAAGTCGTCAAAAGATTCAACGCAAAAAAAACAGACTATACCGAAGCCTGAAGCCTTGTCTTCAAAGGAAGTAAAAAAAGAAATCACTAAGCAGCCTGAACGGAACATAACGTCTACCGTCGAAAAAGTCGATGTAGAAAATCAGGAAAGTATTCAACCCAGTGTGGCTTATCAGCAAGAACCGTTTAACTCTACTGCAGATACATCACAAGCTCGAACGGCATCAGAGCTTGATGAGTGGAAATCAAAACTCTACAGCCTTATCAACCAGTACAAGCGGTACCCTTATCAGGCAAAACGAAGAAAGCAGGAAGGTGATGTGCAATTAAAAGCAGTGATTAGCCCTGCTGGTCATTTGATAAAAGCGGAAGTATTGTCTGGTCATCGTCTGTTTCATAACAACTCTCTTCAAGCTTTAAAGCAATCCATGCCTTTACCTCCGCCCGGTAATAGCAATATCAGCGTTCAACTGAATATTCGATACCGTTTGATGTAAATCATCCGCCTTTCATAGCGTCGTAGAAATCCTGATACTCTTTACGAACATCATCAACCCTCTGATACACCAGAGGAACCAGCCTACCGCAAAGTGCATTCAGGTTGACCCCATCACCAAACCAGTGGCTGGCTTGAGAACCGGCCTGACTTCTGCTGTGGAAGTGACGATTAACTGCACTGTCCAACTTCGCAGGGCTAGAGAGCAGGTTATCCAGTTTGGCCTTGAATTCTGTGGGATCTTTACTGGTCTCCAATACCTTGTCTGTTAGCGTATTATCCAGATCTCTCGCCAACAGATTCATAGCTGTTAGGTCAAACATACCTTTGGCCATAGTCATATCAAGTGCGGGATCAGAAATCTCTAAATTCAACAATGCATTCCAGGCAAAACTCAGTGCCTTAATATCGCTATAGCTCTGCTCCAGGTATTCACAGCACTCCCCCAAATCACCATCAGCTAGTAGCTCCAAAAATTCCTCGTGATAAAGCAAGCCGTTATCATCTATATCTGTCACCTCACCGTCAGTCGAAAGCTCTTTTGTCACTTTAGCCGCTGTATTTTTATTCTCTGCCAGCATTGTCTTTTCTGATGGACTCAGAGGTTCTGCTTCTGGTTCGCTGACCGACTCCTTTCCCTGTTTTGAAGACGATCTGCTGACTTCATTATTGTTTTCATCCAACAGATTTTCATTCAACAAACCTTCATTCAGCAATGTTTCCAGGGTCTCTTCTGGCTCTACAACTGAAAGGCCTTCTGCAACACTCTCTCCTTCCAAATCAGATGACCGAGGCTGAGCAGATTCATTACTCTGGAGGTCTATAGCCACTTCATCCGGTAACGGTTCGCTTTCTTTCAAAGAGCTCTCCTCTGCAAGAGAGAGTTCGCTTTTAACAGCCTGTTCAGAGAATTCGGTCTCATCAACTGTATCCTGAAAATCAGTCATGCTGAATGAGCGATCAAGCGCTATCACATCCAGTTCTTTATTATGCTCTCCCCTATTCAATCCATTCTGATGGCTCTCATTGACCAGAGCATCAAGGGAAGTACGAGGACTAACACTGGCCTGTTGACGGGGCTTAACAACTTCAACCTTGAACTCGGTTAGGCTTTTTTCCGGTCGACGAGATTTAGACAGCTGATTACTGTCATTGAGTTTGTTCTGATTGTTTTGTTTTTGAACCTTACGACCAGAGAACTTACCCAGCAGCCTCTTTAAGGCGCTCTTCTTCTGGTTTTGCTCAATAACCTGAGACCCTTGTATTGGCCCTGCAGAAGCTCTATCTATCCCTGCCACAACTCTTCTTCCATGCCTCTTTTGGTCAAGTATAGGTTTTGATCTCAACTCTTACGCTTCTTTCTCCTTAACCCTGCCCCAACACTGCTGATATAGTACTTATCAACTTAGAAAATTATTTGACGGATACAGGAAAGGCATGGCTGATAAACCTCTGACAGGACTCGCCGCACGCCTGGTGATAGACCAGCTTGTTGACGAGGAGACTCTTCGTTCAGCTGAGTCCCAAGCAATGAAAGCCAGAAAGACACTTTCTCGCTATCTTCTGCAGGAAAAACTGATTTCAGCCAAGAAAATTGCCAAGGCCACAGCAGAAGAATTCGGCCTGCCATTGCTGGATCTCAATGCCTTTGACAAGGACAACTTGCCCAAGGATCTCATTCCAGAGAAACTGATCAACAAACACAAGGTATTACCACTGGTTAAACGTGGTGCCCGATTGTTTGTAGGTATTGCCGACCCCAGCGACCATAAAGCCATAGAAGAAATTCGCTTCAACACAGGCCTGATGGTTGACTCTGTGCTGGTTGAAGAAGACAAACTTGAAAAAATTATCGAAACCTTTCTTGATAGTGGTAATGATGCCCTTGCAGACTTCGATGATGACGAATTTGGCAACCTGGAAGATCTTGAAGTTGGCGCTATAGACGATCCAGCTGACGATGATTCTGGCAATCCGGACGATGACGCGCCTGTTGTTAAATTTGTTAATAAAATGCTACTGACCGCTATCAAATCCGGAGCTTCCGACCTTCACTTTGAGCCTTACGAAAAGACTTATCGGGTTCGTTTTCGTACCGATGGTATTCTGAGCGAAATATCCAAACCACCCTCAGGGCTGGCACCAAAAATCGCATCTCGTTTGAAGATCATGTCTGCTATGGATATCTCTGAGCGCCGAAAGCCTCAGGATGGTCGTATCAAGATGAAGCTGTCCAAGAACAAATCCATCGATTTCCGTGTAAACACTCTACCTACTCTCTGGGGTGAGAAGATCGTATTGCGTATTCTGGATCCTTCCAGTGCCAAGATGGGTATCGATGCTCTGGGCTATGAAGAAATCCAGAAAAATCTGTTTATGGACGCTTTGCATCAACCTCAAGGTATGATTCTGGTGACTGGCCCAACAGGTTCCGGTAAGACAGTATCTCTCTACACTGGTCTTAACATCCTGAATACCGAGGAACGGAACATATCCACAGCGGAAGATCCTGTGGAAATCAACCTCGAGGGCATCAACCAGGTTAACGTAAACCCTAAGCAGGGTATGGACTTCTCTCAGGCACTGCGCGCATTCCTGCGTCAGGATCCCGACATTATCATGGTGGGTGAGATTCGAGATTTGGAAACAGCCAATATAGCTATCAAGGCAGCACAGACCGGCCACATGGTTATGTCGACCTTGCACACCAACAGTGCTCCGGAAACTCTGACCCGTTTGCAGAATATGGGTGTTCCATCATTTAACATTGCGACTTCGGTCAGCTTGATCATCGCCCAGCGCCTGGCACGCCGTTTATGCAGTGCTTGTAAGACTACAATCGAGGTTCCGAAGGAAGCATTACTGGAACAGGGCTTTACCGAAGAACAAACCAGGGATGCCATCATCTTTGGGCCCAAAGGTTGCGATCAATGTAATAAGGGTTACAAAGGTCGTGTGGGTATCTATGAAGTAGTGAAACTCACTCAACCACTGCAGCAGATGATTATGGCGGAAGCTAACTCTCTGGAGATTGCTAAAGTGGCCACGGCAGAAGGATTTAATAATCTTCGTACGTCAGCTCTTATGAAAGTCCTTCAGGGCGTGACCAGTCTGGAAGAAGCCAACCGCGTAACTGCAGACTAAGCCTGCCAGGAGGTAACTGCCCGTGGTTACCTCTTTATTTTTTTATTAAAACTGCAAACTAATACAGCTAAACACTGTCGGCACCCGCATCAATACAGCGAGACAACTTATAGAGTGAATAAATGATCAGACCTTATTCACTCTTATGAGCACAGACCTTCAGAGCGTTTTCGGCCAGCACTGGCAGTCAACATCTGTTGATCATCAGAAGGGAAACTTTAAACACAAAAAAAGTAGAGATTGTTCAGATCAAGTCAGGGACATGATTACCAACTGTACCTTTATCTCGACCGTAACATGAACACACAGTTAATGAATATCTGGGCCTTTGATGCGCTTGGTTCGACGACACGTAGCGTTCATTTAGTGTCACTATCGAACCACTTCTCAGTACAAAGGTGACAAATCTTCTTTCCTGCAACACTGCAAAAATCTCTTCAAAGCTTTCGGCTCTTCAGAAGGAAGCCGTGTCAAAAAAAGATCACGTCAAAAGAAAGAAGAGTTGCTGACATATCGAAGCTTGTTAAGATCAATACGTCAGCAATGATTTCTGAGAGCCTGCCAGATACAGATTCTCTTCCACTAAACAGCCCGGTTAGACATGTCCTTGAGACTGTTTTAGGGAATTATTAAACAGCGTCCAATCAGGCCAGTGCTTTTTCGACACTATCGAACTCTTCAACAATCTTGGCTTCAGGTTCAGAAGTAGCGAGACTGACAGCAATGATAGAGATAAAGGCGAAAATTATTCCAGGCACGATTTCATACAAGTCAAAGATCCCGCCGGAAAATTGCTTCCAAGCCACAACTGTCACACCACCAACAATAATACCAGCCAAGGCACCATTACGATTCATACGCTTCCAATACAAGCTCAGCAGCAGCGCAGGACCAAAGGCAGCACCGAAACCAGCCCAGGCATAAGACACCAGACCCAGAACAGAGCTGTCGGGATTCATCGCCAGAGTCAGAGCGACCAGAGCGATCACAACAACGGCACCACGACCTACCAGCAGGATTTCATCTTGACTGGCATCTTTGCGCAGAATCGCTTTATAGAAATCTTCAGCCAGTGCAGAAGATGACACCAGCAACTGAGAATCCGCTGTACTCATGATCGCAGCTAGAATAGCCGCCAATAGAATACCGGCCATCACCGGATGGAACAAAGCATTCACCAGCACCATAAAGATGGTTTCACCATCACCCAGCGTTGTATTCAAACCTTGCAGATAAAGGTAACCAATCAAGCCAACCATGACAGCACCCATCATGGACAAACCGGTCCAGATCACTGCTATACGACGAGCTGCTGGTACATCTTTTTCGGAACGAATACCGGCAAAACGAGCCAGAATATGCGGTTGACCAAAATAGCCCAATCCCCATGCTGCCAGAGAAACAATGGCAATCCAGCTCAGTGCTTCACCTTTCGAGTCAGTCCATGGATCTAACAGGTTAGGATTATGAACCGCTAACTGCTCGGTAATAGACATATCCGAATTGCTTGTCTGAATGGCAATGACAGGAACAATCACCAACGCTGCAGCCATCAGCAGACCCTGCACCAGGTCAGTCCAGGACACCGCAAGGAAACCACCAAACAAGGTATAAGAGATAATGCAGACGGTTCCAACAATCACAGCCACGGTGTAATCGAGACCAAATACTGTTTCAAATAGCTTACCGCCTGCCACCAGCCCGGAACTGGTATAAAACAGGAAGAACAGCAGAATGAAGAAGGCCGAAACAACCTGCAGCATCTTTGAACCATCACGGAAGCGGTTGGTAAAGAACTCAGGCAGAGTCAGAGAATCACCAGAAGCATGGCTGTATACACGCAAACGGCGAGCCATCAGCAACCAATTCAACCAGGTGCCAATCAACAGACCACCAGCAAGCCAGAAAGCTTCAAAACCGGAAGCAAAAGCATAGCCCGGCAAACCCAGCAGCAACCAGCCACTCATATCCGAAGCACCAGCACTTAAAGCAGCGGGCCAGGGTCCAAGAGAACGGCCACCTAAAAAGTAATCTGCAGAGTTTGCCGTACGCTTCCAGGCCATATAGCCAATCAGCAGCATAGCTCCCAGATAAACGACAAAGGTTGCTATTGTTGCAAAGGTGTTTTCCACCATAAGGTTTGTCCTTATTATTTAATTTTATTTAACGTCAGTTGCATAATGGAGTGACACAATGCCACTCCAAAAAAATTTCAATACAGCTTAATGACTACTGCCCAGTGACAACAGTGTGGCATTACCACCGACAGCAGTAGTATTTATGGTTCTGGTTCGTTCAGTGGCAAAGCGGTTCAGGTAATAGGGGCCGCCTGCTTTTGGTCCAGTGCCAGAGAGCCCTTGACCACCGAATGGCTGGACACCCACTGATGCGCCTATCTGGTTACGGTTAATATAAACATTGCCTACTCTCAGGCTTTGATCCAGATATGCGGCTGTGGCTTCATTACGACTGTGAATACCCAGTGTCAGGCCATAGCCGGTGGCATTAATCTCAGCGACTATTTTACCCAGATCAGCCGCCTTATAACGCACTAAATGCAGAATGGGACCAAACTGTTCTTTGCCCAGCTGACTGATACTGTCAATTTCAAAAGCCACTGGAGCAACGAAGTAACCCTGACTGCAATCAGCACCCAGTTCGACTTCTGCGATCAAGTGAGCTTCTTTTTTCATTCGATTAACATGAGCGTCCAAACCTTTAAGAGCCAGATCACTGATGACCGGACCAAGATCAGTCTCATGCAAGGATGGATCACCCACTTTCAGTTCAGCCATCGCGCCTTTAAGCAACTCTATAACCCGTTCAGCAATATCTTCCTGAACAAACAATATCCGCAGCGCTGAACAACGCTGACCAGCACTAGCAAAAGCTGATTGAATGACATCGTTTATAACCTGCTCGGGCAGAGCTGTAGAATCCACAATCATGGCATTCTGGCCACCGGTTTCCGCAATCAAAGGCAGAATGGCACCGTCTCTTGCTGCCAGAGCCTGGTTAATTGTTCTTGCAGTCTGAGTTGAACCTGTAAAGGCGACACCGGCTATACGAGGATCGAAAGTCAGTTGCTGACCAATCTCACAACCTTCGCCTGTTATCAACTGAATAGCATTGGCAGGGATACCACTTTCCAGCATCAGTTCTACCGCTCGGGCGGCAATCAGGCTGGTTTGCTCTGCTGGCTTGGCAATAACCGTATTACCTGCCGCTAGAGCCGCTGTTACCTGTCCAAGGAATATAGCTAGGGGGAAATTCCAGGGACTGATACAGACAAACACGCCACGCCCCGTCAGATAGAGTTCATTCGACTCACCGGTAGGCCCAGGCATCAATTGAGGCTGTGCAAATTTTTCTCTGGCTTGCAGGGCGTAATATCGACAGAAGTCCACTGCCTCACGAATTTCATCAATACTGTCATGAATTGTCTTACCCGCTTCTTTATGACAGAGGGCGACCAGCTCGTGAAAGTTTTCTTCCAGCTTGTTGGCCAGCGTTTCCAAACAACCCGCTCGAGTATCAACACCTGTATTGTTCCAATCATCAAAAGCCTGTTCTGCCAATTCAATAGCACGATCAATCGCTTCTGAGCTGGCGTAATGAAGCTGACCCGTTATCTCATTCAATTTATAAGGACAGGCTATTTCTATAGCACGGCCTGATTCCAGCTGTTGCCCGGAAATAATAGGACCTTTGTGCCAGCTCTTCCCCATAAATTCATCAACAGACTGTGAGAAGCTTCCCCACTCATGCTCAATATCAGCGTTGACACCCATAGAGTTTTTACGGGCTTCTCCAAATATATCCACAGGCAGAGGAATGCGGTCATTGGCGAGAGAGATATGACTGGATAGTCTCGAAGCCGGGTGGTGTACCAGATCTTTGACCGGTGTTTTAGCGTCCACCAGCCTGTGTACAAAAGAAGAGTTAGCACCATTTTCCAGCAGCCGACGAACCAAGTAAGGCAGTAGATCTTTATGACTGCCTACCGGAGCATAAATTCGGACATTAGACTGCTCCTGATCCAACACGGTGTTGTAAAGTGCATCTCCCATGCCGTGGAGCCGCTGGAATTCAAACTCACTCTCACCAGACTGTTCTGCAAGATTCAGAATGCTCGCAACAGTGTGTGCGTTATGAGATGCAAACTGTGGATACACTCGTCCTGCCGTATTTTCACTGAGTAAATAACGGGCACAGACCAGATAAGCCGTATCAGTCGCTTCTTTGCGGGTATAAACCGGATAACCCGACAGACCACTCTGCTGGCAGAGTTTAATCTCACTGTCCCAGTACGCTCCCTTCACAAGACGAACCGGAATTCGATCACCCTGTTCGGCAGCAAGGGCATTCAGCCAGGCAAGAACAGGCAACGCCCGCTTACCATACGCTTGAACCACCAGACCAAAATCACCCCAGCCCTTACAGTCAGAGTGACGATAAAGTTTCTCGAAGAGTTTTAAGGACAGCTCCAGACGATCCTGTTCTTCAGCATCAATGGTAATACCAACATTCAGCTGCCTCGCTTCACAAATCAGTCCACGAACGCTTTCGAATAATTCGGTAAGAACCCTCTCTTTGTTTGCCACTTCATAACGAGGATGAAGAGCAGACAACTTAATCGACACGGTTGGCCTTGGGCTCTTGGAGTCAGATTGTTCTTTACCGACTGATTGAATGGCTGCCCGGTACGATTCGAGATATTTTTCTGCATCAGCCGCGGTCAGAGCTGCCTCACCCAACATATCAAAAGAGTAGGTATAACCTTTCTCTCTGGATTTACGGCCATTCTTCAATGCTTCTTCAATAGTCCGACCAAGAACAAAGTGCTCACCCATGATTTTCATGGCCTGATTCACAGCCTGACGAATAACCGGCTCGCCCATTTTTCGAACCAGCCTGCTAATGACACTGCCCGGACGGCCATCTTCTTTCTTATCAATAGTGACCACTTTACCCGTCAGCATCAGCCCCCAGGTGGAAGCATTAACTAATAGAGAATCACTTTGCTTTAGATGCTTCCCCCATTCAGCCACACTGATTTTATCTCTGATCAAGGCATCAGCGGTTTCTGAATCAGGAATACGCATCAGAGCTTCTGCTAAACACATCAGTAGAATCCCTTCACGGGTATCCAGACTGTATTGCAACAGCATGGAGTCAATCATATGGATCGCGTCTTCACGAGCCCTTACCTGTTCTACCAGTCGAGTTGCACGACGGGTTACTATTGCCAGCTGCTGAGGTTCTGGCCTGGCCAGATTCAGTAACTGTGCCAACCAGACTGACTCGTCAATACTGTAAAGTGGAGAAATGTGCTGCCACACTTCTGACGGGCCTGCCTGAATAAAGTCAGGATCAAATACTGCCTTGGCCTCAAACATGAATGTCCTTCCCCCGAGTCAGCCCAAAATCCCAATAACGGAAAAGGGTGGACTGATCAAAATGCTTGATAAACTTCTGATATTTATTGCCGTGACATTGTCTGTCATTAAATCTTGTTACTAAGAGTCTTGTCACTCAGAATCTCTTCACTGAGAGCGACAAGAAACTTTGTTTTACTCACGGCTGATAGGTTGAGTTTGTGACTCAAGTCCTATGATGCCTAAAATTCACATAAATTCCCATATTCACTCATATCCTTCAAAGCTCCCATTCAAACAAGCAAACCGCTACCATAAATCATTCACTCTTTTTTCGTAGCGGTGGTAGATGAAGGTTTATCTGGTTGGTGGTGCAGTTCGAGACAAGCTTCTGGGAATTCCAGTCAAAGACAATGACTGGGTGGTGATTGGCAGCACTCCGGATGAGATGATCAACAAAGGCTTTCAGCCTGTTGGCCAGGACTTTCCTGTGTTCCTACATCCAAAAACAAAAGAAGAATACGCTCTGGCACGAACGGAAAGAAAATCCGGGCATGGTTACGCAGGTTTCACCTTTCATACCTCTCCGGATGTCACTCTGGAAGAAGATCTGATTCGCCGCGATCTCACCATTAATGCCATAGCTGAAAACGAAACCGGACAGCTTGTCGATCCCTATAACGGTCAACAAGACTTAGCCAACAAACAACTGCGCCATGTATCTCCAGCGTTTCAGGAAGATCCTCTGAGAATTCTTAGAGTAGCTCGTTTTGCCGCTCGCTTTCATACTCTGGGATTTTCTGTCGCGACTGAAACCAATCAGTTGATGAAAGCAATGGTGGCAGGGGGTGAAGCAGCCTGGCTAGTGCCGGAAAGAGTTTGGCAGGAAACAGCCAGAGCACTTACCGAGTCATCTCCATCCGTTTTTTTTACAACGCTGGCACAATGCGATGCCCTGTCCGTCGTACTACCGGAATTGGAGAGCTCTGCAGACAATAAACTGATACAGCAGGCTCTTGAACTGTCAGCGGAGAATCAACTCGACCCTGAAATACGCCTTGCACTCTGTTTTGCCTTTGACGACATCACCACCCAATCAGTAAAAGACTTTGCCAACCGACTTAAGCTTCCTTCCCTGTTTTCAGAATTGATCAACCTGACCGTTGCTCATACCAAGCTCGCTAAAAGCACGATGGACAGCCTTTCTGGAGAAGCCCTGATTGGTCTTTATGAAAAGACTGACGCCTTCAGAAGGCCGGACCGGTTTCTTCAGCTATTGAAAGTAGTCGGTATTCACGGGCAAGTAACAAAGCAGCCGTTGCCTAAAACAACCATTGATAGAGTTGCGTCTATTCTCGAGCATTGCAGAAAAATGAGTGCCAGAGAGTTTGTTGAGCAAGGCTACAAAGGAAAGGAAATCGGCGAGCAACTAAGAATTGCCCGCACTCAACAGATAAACGTCTCACTGTCTGACGACTAAGCCGTTTCGACAGCCTCGGTTTTGATAAATCGAGGCTTAACGCCCAACTCAATGCCTGTTGCCAGTCTGATACTCATTGCCTGTTGCGGGGGAGTATACGAACTGTCGTCAGTTTGAATACTCACCAGTTGTTCCAGCAAAGGTTGAAAGAACGCTTCTCTTACCGATGAAACAGATACTTCCAGTGGCTGATTAACCGCCTGAAGAATATCTATATCGGCCCGACAGGCCAGAGAACCTCGAACACGCCCTAAACAATCTTCCTGTTGTTTGCACCAATAATTCAGCTGCTCTGGTGTCAGCTCTGACCTTAGACAAACAACTGCATTCAGATAATCCGCAGCCCGACTACCTTCAGCACGGGTTCTGATAATGCTGGAAACCAGCAACTCATCAAACCGACTCTGAAGAATATCCAGCATTTTTCGTATATTTGTTTCAGCATCCTGATTGGAACCCAACCCGAGGTAATAAAGCGTCATTCCCTATTCAACTCCTTACTCAATCCTTACTCAATCCTTACTCATTTCTGCACGGGTTCGCTGACACCATACTGAAGCCATAGCGCCTTTTAGCGCTTCTGGTTTACGGATTTTAATGCTGACCTTATCGACATTGAAATGTTCCTGGATCAGGCCTATCAGATCTCCGGCTAACTTTTCTAATAACGCATAACGAGAATTCTCGCAGAACTTCCGTACAGCCTGGGTGATGGCATCGTAGTCCAGAGCATCACCCAGATCATCCGAAGCAAACGCTCTGGAAAAATCTGTTTCAAGTTCCAGATCAATAATTAATGGCTGAGGAGCTTCATGCTCAAATTCATAAACCCCAATAACCGCCTGGGTTTGCAGATCTTCTATGCAAACTTTATCCACTTTGAGATACACCTTCTCTAACGATCAATCACTTGAAAAAAGTGATTATAGGTCTTATCACTAACGGAAAATACAGAACCATTCACATAATAAACAGTATTAATTCTTCTGTGACTTAAAGGTACCGAGCAAGCGACTACTTCAAACCGAATCAGAATTACTCTCACCACTCTGATCATTTATAAAGATCAAAAAATAAACAGAAGAACTGAAAGCTGGTTTATTTTTCATCTGCTACATTTACCAAAAACAACCTCATGGACTTAAACGACAAATAAAAATGGAAATACAATGAAAGCCGTAATAAAGACTTTAATCATTATAGTCATTTCTATAGTGATTCTGAAAGCTTCAGCGACTCCTATCAATCCTGAATTATGCAGCGGAATAGATTCTCACCACAGTGAAGAACTATTCAACTTCCCTCTTTAAGTCGACCAGAACTTAAGCGAACAACAACAAAGATGTGCAAGACAGTTAATAAACAGCCTTCTTTATTTTAATTATAACGGAACGCTTGATTACTCTGAAAAATTAATTGAAACATTAAAAGTAAAAGCAAATCATTCGGTAGAAAATAGATAAACCAAGAGTGAATTGGGTTACAACGCTGCTTACGATCACGATTACGATTATACATCCCAGTCTTTGGGCTATTACTCTCCATTACCACTCAAGACGGAAAGTATGTTCTGGCAGTCTCAGCTAATTGAAACTGCAGCCCTCGCACTAAGCTTTAGTGCAACTAAGACCAAAGAAACATACGCTCTCCCATCAAAAATTCGCAATAAATTACTTAGTGAAAAGACACGTTTTGGGGAAAACTTTTTATCAAATTTTAATCCTAATTTCTCGCTCGATAACATTAAACCTGTGATTGAAAAGCTGATCATGGTTTTTTCTATTCAAGACCTTGAAGAGAGTTTAATTTATGCGAGATATCAAAAAGACTTGAAACTAAAGTTGGATTCTAGGCTGGTAACACTTTTATACCTCACTCACGCTGTAGCCGAACAAAATAATAATAAAACTGCCATTTAATTTGAAATGGTATTCTTCTTCCTCAGAACTTTTAACAGCAACACCTCATGATATCAAAACTAACCTACGTAAAATTAAATGGAAATCCTATTTATCACTGTTTCCACATAATCCAGTCAGCTGGGAAATGGCTTTTGAAGTAATTCCGGAGTTTTTTGAATTGAGCAATGCTCTATCAGAGCAATACTTTATTAGAGCAATACTTTATTAGAGCAATACTTTATTAGAGCAATAATGCCACAGAACACTTAAAGCTAGTTTTTAAACACTGTTTTTTACCCCCTGACCGGATTTTTTCGAATGAGGGCTAATGAATAGCCCTCAAAACGAATACCTGAATACTACAATCAGTACTCATTAAATAATTTATATGGCTTCCAGCTCTTCCATATTCCAGCGCGGCTGAGGAGCAACAGTGAGTTCTTCAGTCTGCCCGGCCAGTAGACGCTGACAGCCTGCATAGGCAATCATAGCGCCATTGTCAGTACAAAATTCAGGGCGAGCATAGCGTAGACTCCCACCTTCTTTCTTAACCATGACTTCCAATTGAGCGCGAAGCCTCTTATTAGCACTGACACCGCCAGCAATGACCAGCTGCTTCAACCCCGTCTCACGCAAAGCCCGACGACACTTAAAACCTAGAGTGCTTACTACCGCTTCCTCAAAGGCCAGCGCTATGTCGGCACGATCCTGGTCATCAAACTTTCCTTCCTTCTTACAGGCTGCCACCGTATTCAAGGTAAAAGTCTTGAGACCACTGAAACTGAAGTCCACCCCTGGGCGATCGCACATAGGGCGAGGGAACTTGAATCGTCCTTCTGTACCTTTTTCTGCCAGCACAGAAATTTTGGGTCCACCCGGATAGCCCAGATTCAGCATGGAGGCCACTTTATCGAAGGCTTCACCCGCCGCATCATCAAGAGACTCACCCAAAAGCTGATACTGACCTATGCCATCCACTCTTACTAACTGTGTATGCCCACCAGACACCAGCAGTGCCAAAAACGGAAATTCAGGAGGATTCTCTTCCAGCATGGGAGCTAGCAGATGGCCTTCCATATGGTGGACACCAACAGCAGGAATACCCAAAGCCCAAGCCATGGAACGACCAATGCTGGCACCGACCATCAAAGCACCAATCAAACCGGGACCTTTGGTATAAGCAATGGCATCGATATCGGAACGCTTCAACCCAGCCTTATCCAACACCTGAGTGATTAAAGGTAAAACCCGTTGAATATGATCCCTAGACGCTAGTTCAGGAACAACGCCACCATACTCAGTGTGCATTTCAATCTGACTGTAAAGCGCATCGGCCAACAGCCCATTTTCACTGTCGTAGAGTGCTATGCCAGATTCATCACAGGAGGTCTCGATACCGAGAACTTTCATACATTGTCCTGATTTATGCTGCGGATCTGTTTCATCATGTGAAAAGTACCCACAGTCTTTATGGATTTCCATCATTCATGCCGGTTTAAATCCCTGCGGTTCAGGGAGCAATAGCTGTCGATGATGGCTTCCGATATTCGCTAAAAAGGAGCACATAATACTGCAAAACCTATCGCTTCAGCCAACTTGGACTGCAAGCCGGAGCAATCTGACTAAATTGACTATTGACCTATGGACAAAACAGTTGCAAAAAGCGTATTTTGCATTTACTTGAAATAGTCTATAAAATTCGCACCCCTGAAAATACGCGGCTAGTCTGTTGCATTAGCACAGACTTTTTTGCGGGTCGGAAATTATGCTTCTTCCTGATTTCTATAGGAAAACAGGGTTTTTTTTCCGCTCTATCTGCTTATTCAGTCTCATGGATCGACTGAAAAGGGTAGGAGGGGTAAAGACCAGATGTTATGATGCCGGGCTGTAATCTAACCTCAATTGAACTAACGAATTTTTAAAGGAAGGTGATCTCTGCATGCCTGCTGTTAAAGTTAAAGAGAATGAACCGTTTGACGTAGCTCTGCGCCGTTTTAAGCGCTCCTGCGAAAAAGCCGGTATCCTGGCTGAAGTACGTCGTCGTGAACATTACGAAAAGCCTACTTCCGTTCGCAAGCGTAAAGCAGCTGCTGCCGTTAAGCGTCATTTGAAAAAACTGCAGCGCGAACAGCGTCGTCGCGAACGTCTGTATTGATTTCTGATTTTTAGATTTCAGTATTTTCAATGCTGTAATTGATACTCCTGACAGGATCTCCTGACAGGTTGACAACTACCGGGGAAGCTAAATGAGTGAATGCAAAGTCAAGGATCAATTGGCTGCTGCAATGAAGGATGCCATGCGTGCTCGTGAAAAAGTACGTCTGGGAACTATCCGGATGGCTCTGGCGGAACTGAAGCGTATTGAAATTGATGAGAAATCGCTCGACGACACCCGTGCCCTCGCAGCACTCGACAAGATGGCCAAGCAACGCCGTGATGCCATCACCCAGTTCGAGTCTGCAGGGCGCACCGATCTCTCCGATACGGAAAAAGCCGAATTGGTAGTGATCAAAGAATTTCTCCCTGAACAACTCTCCTCTGACAAAATCACCCAGCTAGTTAACGATGCTATTGCCAGTAGCGGTGCCGAAGGCATGCGTGATATGGGCAAGGTTATGGGCTTAGTCAAACCTCAGGTTCAAGGTCGTGCTGACATGAACCAAGTCAGCCAGATCGTCAAGCAACAGCTAGCCTGATTACCCGTTAATTCCTAGTCGCACAACTCGCTCACTGACATTCCTCTTCATTCCGATGTAATATCGGTGAACTCCTGTTCTCTTTTTTTGGCGTTCTGCTGCTATGGCTGGTCGTATTCCACAGACGTTCATTGACGACCTGTTATCCCGAATCGATATCGTGGATATTGTAGACAGTCGTGTGAAACTGAAAAAAACAGGTCGAAACTACTCTGCCTGCTGCCCTTTCCACCAGGAAAAAACTCCCTCTTTCAGCGTCAGCCCCGACAAACAGTTTTATTATTGTTTTGGATGTGGTGCCAGCGGCAACGCTCTTGGCTTTGTCATGGACTTCGATCACCTCGACTTTCCGGCAGCCGTAGACAACCTCTCCGGTTTGATGGGAATGGAAGTACCTAGAGAGCAAGGAAGTAACAGAAGCCATCGCCCGGATTATTCTGAACTCTATGAACTGATGCGAAAAGCATCCGTCTGGTACGAAGATCAACTCCGTAAGGCAGGTGACGCTCCAAAAGCCATCAGCTACCTGAAAAATCGCGGACTTGATGGCCAAACCTGCAAACAATTCGGCGTTGGCTTTGCTCCTTTAGGCTGGGATCATCTGCAAAAATTGCTGGGGGACACTCCGGAAAAGGAAGATCAGCTGGTAAAAACCGGCATGCTGGTTGAAAACGAAGAGAGCAAGAAGCGGTACGATCGTTTTCGTGATCGAATTATGTTCCCTATCAAGGACAGCCGTGGTCGCATTATTGCTTTCGGTGGCCGCGTTTTAGGCGATGCCAAACCAAAATACCTGAACTCGCCAGAATCCCCCATTTTTCATAAGGGCAGAGAGCTTTACGGCCTGTACGAAGCAAAGCAGAACAACCGCAATCTAGAACGGGTAGTGGTGGTCGAAGGCTATATGGATGTAGTTGCCCTGGCCCAACTGGGCATCAGTTACGCAGTGGCCACCCTTGGTACAGCGACAACACTGGATCATATGCAGCGCCTGTTCAAAATGGTACCGGAAGTAGTGTTCTGCTTTGACGGTGACGACGCCGGTCGCAGAGCAGCATGGCGAGCACTGGAATCCACTCTCCCGGTCATGCAGGATGGCAAACAGGCTCGATTCCTGTTTCTGCCCCAAGGGGAAGACCCGGACAGCATGGTTCGGCAAGAAGGCAAAGAGGCTTTTCTAAAACGCATCAAGATGGATGCTCTCAGTCTGGATAATTTTTTATTCAGGGAGCTGGAAGACGGACTTGATCTGGACTCAATGGATGGCCGAGCCCGACTGACTAAATTGGCACAGCCATATCTTGGCAAACTGCCAGACAGCATTTTCAAGAAGCTGGTTCTACAACGACTTTCTGATCTGACCGGACTCGACAGCAGTACTCTGGCAGCTCACCTTGCAGAAGAAGTGCAACAGAAACCTACAGCACCTGCCGAGCCAACTCATAAGCATGAGCCGCCGACCTACGACACTGAACAAGTCATAGATTACGATTATGCTCATATGGCTCCTCATGCTGACAGTTATCATGAGTACCCTAAAACCAATAACCAACAACATTTCAGAAAGCACTACAAAGGTTTCAAAAAACAATTCCAACAATCTGCACTAGCAACCCCTATCAAAGTCGGGCTGTCCATTTACGCTATACGACATTTGCTCTGCAATACCAGGTTGGCGACACAGGTTGAGCAAATTAGCTCTCTGGAACAGGACAGTCATCCTGACACTCTGCTACTGATAAAACTGATCAAAGCTCTGCAATTACAACCTAATCTCTCCACCATTGCTCTGATCGCTCAGTGGCACGGCACTACTCAGGGCGAGCGCCTTCAGCATGTTGCCACCCTCGAACTGGGCCACCAACCTAACGACGGGGAATTCTGGGAAGCTATTCAGCGCATTCGTGATCGCGTCAAACTTACTGAATCCAGGTCTGCTTCTGACGCTCTGAAACATAGCCTGAACAGTAAAAGACCGGATCAGATTGACTCCGATGACAAGAGCCGTCTTGAAGCACTTTTGGAAAAACAGCGACAGCGATTTGGTGTAAAAGACTCCTCCAAGCCATAAGACAACAGACGTGCAAAAGTTAAGTTGCCATGGTCAAGCCTTGTCAGGCAAGGGGCTAAAACTTCTTTCTCCAACGACTGGCAATTATTTTTTTCTCGGCTAACTTATGGCGACGCACGTATTTTTAGGTATACTTGAATTTCACTGTGCTATGTGGGAAGCCGTTATTGACCACACACCTGATTTTGAATCCGGTCTGAAATAGCTACAAGCAAGTGTGATTTAGTAGTCTGGAACTGGTTGTTCACAACTGAATACTGATGGCTTCCGAAGCAAAGCTGTACGGGTAGAAATCAAACCGGCAACTGCAAATCGTCACGGTAACAAGCCAAGGAACGGGAATCTTCACCATGGATAGAATATTTCAGGTGCCTCGTCCTATAAAGATCGTGCGCGTTTTTTATAACGTTTGCGCATAGCGAACGTGTTCATGTATGGAAAAACCCACAGATTTTGAGCTATAATTGCCTGCTTACGTTTTTTTCGTCCGGCACTCCACTTTCGCTGTTAAAGGGTTGATATGTCAGCTAACTCGCAACAACAATCCCGACTGAAAGAGCTTATCGCTCGCGGTAAGGAACAGGGATACCTGACTTACGCGGAGGTAAACGACCACCTGCCCGAGGATATCTCGGATCCGGATCAGGTGGAAGATATTATTCGCATGATCAACGACATGGGTATCACAGTCTACGAGACAGCGCCGGACGCTGATACCCTACTCCTCGCCGAAGCCGATACCGATGAAGCCGCCGCAGAAGAAGCTGCTGCTGCTCTGGCTGCCGTAGAACAGGAAGCCGGTCGCACAACAGACCCAGTACGCATGTACATGCGTGAAATGGGCACTGTTGAATTGCTGACCCGTGAAGGCGAAATCCAGATTGCCAAGCGCATCGAGGAAGGTCTTCGTGAAGTCATGTGTGCTCTTGCTATATTTCCGGGCTCTGTCCAGCTGATTCTGGACGAATACGATCGCATTGTTGAAGAAGAAGGTCGCCTGACCGATCTGATCAGTGGTTACATTGATCCGGACTCCGATCCTGTCCCTGCGCCTGTTATCGCTCCTGTCGTTCAAGAGAAGTTCGATAACTCGAACACTGACGATGACGAAGATGAAGAACCTGGCGGTCTGTGTCCGGAAGAAGCCAAAGAGCGTTTCGATGCTCTGCGCGGAAAGCATGACATTGTTCTGAAACTTCTTGAAACCGAAGCGTTTGGCACTCAGGTAGTAAAAGACGCTCAGCGTGAGTTGGCAGAAGCATTTATGCCACTGAAGCTGATTCCACGCGTTTTTGACATGCTGGTCTTCCGTATTCGTAACACTCTGGATCGCATTCGCAGTAACGAACGTGCCATCATGCAGTTCTGCGTACGTCGTGCCAAAATGCCGCGAAAGATTTTCCTGAAAACTTTCCCGAGCAATGAAACCAATCTGGGATGGATGAACGATATTACTTCGGGCAGCGCAGGCTACTCCGAAGCTATTGAAAAGTATCGTGATGAAATTATTCGTGCTCAGAAGAAACTTATCAGCGCTGAACGTGAGTACGGCTGCACTCTAATCCAGATTAAAGACATCAACCGTAAGATGTCTTTGGGTGAAGCTCGTGCCCGTCGCGCCAAGAAAGAAATGGTTGAGGCTAACCTGCGCCTGGTTATCTCCATTGCCAAGAAGTACACCAACCGTGGACTTCAGTTCCTGGATCTGATTCAGGAAGGCAATATCGGCCTAATGAAGGCAGTAGATAAGTTTGAATACCGTCGTGGCTATAAGTTCTCTACTTATGCTACCTGGTGGATTCGTCAGGCTATTACTCGCTCGATTGCCGACCAGGCCAGAACCATCCGTATTCCGGTTCACATGATTGAAACCATCAACAAGTTGAACCGTATCTCCCGCCAGATGTTGCAGGAGATGGGTCGTGAACCGACTCCGGAAGAACTGGCTGTACGCATGGAAATGCCGGAAGACAAGATTCGCAAGGTACTGAAGATTTCCAAGGAGCCTATCTCCATGGAAACACCTATCGGTGATGATGAAGACTCTCATCTGGGTGACTTTATCGAAGATGCGACTATCCAGTCTCCGATCGACCGTGCAACGGGTACTGGTTTGAAAGAGTCTACTCGCAGCGTACTGTCTGGCCTGACCGCTCGTGAAGCTAAAGTTCTTCGTATGCGTTTCGGTATCGATATGAATACCGATCATACGCTGGAAGAAGTGGGCAAACAGTTTGACGTTACTCGTGAGCGTATTCGTCAGATCGAAGCCAAGGCTCTGCGAAAGCTACGCCACCCAACCCGCTCAGATCACCTGAGAAGCTTCCTGGACGAATAACACTTCGCTACAGAAAGCTAAAAAAAGCCGTGCATTGCACGGCTTTTTTATTTCCCACTACTTCTTACAATTTCTTTTCACAACCTCTGCTGACTGTTATAAATACGACACTTATTACATAACTCGGATTGCAGGAAGCAAGATGTTAATTTTACCCGCCGAGAAAAAGCTCAACTGGCGCAAGCCTCCCGTTATCACCTTGTTGCTGATCATCATCAACTGCGTAGTTTTTTTCGGATACCAGCTCAAAGACGGGCAACTCTATGACCAGTTGATCGAAGATTTTCAGAGCAGTGAATTTTCCGAGCAGGAAATAACACTCTACTCCGAGCATCTCAGTAAAACTGACCCAGAAAAATGGGCCTCTATCCCACTGGATACCGACATTGGCGAAGAGATGCTGATTGGCTCTCTACTGCACGATCTCGACTTTGAAAAATCTCTGCGAACCAATTCGGACTTTCCCGGCAGCGAATGGGAAATGTCACGGATCCTGATTGAGAAGACGAGAAACCAGGTCAGCTTTGTAAAATACGGTTTTAACCCAGCCAAGCCATCGTTTATCGACGCCTTTGCTTCCATGTTTCTTCATGGTGACTTTGGACACCTACTCGGCAACATGGTCTTTTTGTTCATCTTCGGATTCGCTCTGGAAGCCGTAATGGGGCGAGGAGCCTACCTTGCAACTTACCTATTAACAGGATTTGCAGCTACCGGTCTTTATTGGGCAATGGAGTGGCAAAGTAACGGCTTTGGTGTCGGCGCTTCAGGCGCAATCTCCGGATTAATGGGAGCTTATCTGGGCGTCTATCGCAATAAGAGAATCCAGTTCTTTTACTGGATTGGCCCCTATTTCAACTTCTTCAAAGCTCCAGCACTGATTATTTTTCCTATCTGGTTAGGAAAAGAAGCGATAGGCCAATTTCTTTCCACAGGGAACGTTAACTACTGGGCTCATATAGGAGGCCTGTTAGGCGGCGCAGGAATCACTCTATTGGCTCGCCCTTGGCTAAACCTTGCTAACGATGAGGTGAATAAGCCGGTAGAAACGCCTTTAATGAAAGCAATCAAACAGTTTGACCACCTAGCCAACGAATTACAGTACGACAAAGCCCTTCTTCTGATTGAACGCCTGTACAGAGACAATCCTGAAAATACTGACATCATCCAACGCCTGTATCCACTCAGGAAACGCAAGCAAGACAAAGCGTTTCACCAATTGGTTTTGGCAATTATAAAGTTACCTAAAAGCCCTGAGAGTGATCAGCTGGCTGGCATGATGGTACGAGATTACCTAAAAACCCCTCTTTTGCTGAAAAACGAAAAGGTCAGTCTTTTCTGGCTAAATAAGCTGCTCTTATCCGGCCAGCAAGAAGAAGCTTTACTGCTCATCCAGTATTGTCTTGGCAAGACAGCGAATAAGGAGCAATTTCTCCCCGCACTGAACAAACTGGTCAACCATTACCGAAACCGTAATGAAAAACAGCATGAAAAGCTGGTTTCCATGCTGCACAGCATCAAGGCCAGTAAACTCGAAAAGGCTCCAGCCTAAAAAGGCCAAAGCTCAAATTCCTACATCATTCGCCCACGTAGATGAGTAAATGATGTACTAGATATTCGATTATATGAGCTGCTGGTTTGCAATTAAGCCGTCTGGGGAGTTAGCTGCTCAAGGACATGCCGAAACACAGTGGCTTCCTCAGCTTTCTTGCTGTCCGGGTATTTCTTGATGATGTAATCAAGGTATACCTTCGCCTGCTCATCATTATTCAAATTTTCACTGAGCATTTTGGCAACCAGCAGATAAGCTTCAGGGATTCCTGCAAAGTCAGGGAAGGTTTTATGCATATTAAACAACAATCGTAGAGCTTCTCTCGCCCTCCCTGTTTCTGACAAAGCCTTCGCCAACTTAAATCGATCGCTTGCAGTCACTGGCATATAAGCTTTTATACGCTTCCTGACCTCAAGATAAATATCAGCCGCTTCATGATCTTTACGAACAATCAGCAATCGCTGGGTATATTTTCCTGCAAACTTCTTCAGCACTTCGTCAGTGGCCGTTAGCATGAGCAACTGAAAGAAACGTTTATTCAGTTGCAGGTCAGACGCAGCACTCGTCAACGCACCTTTAACTGCTTTGAGCGCCTCTTCCTCGCGCCCCTCACGCATCAAAATCAGACTGTCAGCCAACGCCTTATTCTTACGGTAAGCCTCTTCTGACACTTCCTCATAATCATCCATCTCAGCGGCATAACCCAACGCAGCCTGATACTGATACAAGCAATAACCCATCATGGCGTACATAACAAAAGAGAAGTAACCACCCAGGAAGGATGATGCAGCCACAGTCCCTGCCGAAGGCTCAAGTTGAAAGCCAATAAAATAAGCCGGACCACCAGAAAGAACAATGAGGAAAAAATACAACAGTAAGTAAGGCCATCCTATAGCGGCCATAACAAAGGCAATCTTGATTGGGTTGACCGCACTGAACAATGACTGCTCACGAGCCAGAATCATAGTCGATGCAGGCATTCCCAAAAGCATAAAGAAAAGCGCAGCAAAGAAAGCGATCCAACCCAACGAGCTGATAAAATAAAGTGCGATACCACCTACAATGAAGATAGCTATCTGCTTAAAAAACAGACCTAGCGCATCAGCTGAAAACGCCTCTTCGAGCGATGGCGGCTCCCAATCTCCAAAACTAACTGATTCAATAATCTGCAACGAATACTTAATCAATACCGCCATCATCACCAGCGATAGAATGGGAGCAGCAGGTCCGGTATAAGGCGCAAGAAAACCGATCACAACACTGATCATCAAAAAGGAGAGACTGGCTAACTGCACCGGATAGGTGAAAAACTTATTTATGATCAGCCAAAAAGGCTCTGCCGTATGAGCGGCACCCAGATAGGTTACCTGCTCGCTGCACAGAGTACAGGCTGGCTCATCATAACCTTCAGGCATGTTAGGTATACAACAGTCACCATAATGCTTCTGGCATGGCTCACAATGCCATATTGCCGCATTGTTTTGGTGGTAGTGACAGTGAACTGCCTCACTCATTCCCGTAACCCCATCCTATGCCACTTCAGAAAGTAATAATTCATATACCTTCTGGCAAGCTTTCGTTATTGGATGGCTATTGTACTCTGTATAACAGGCATAAAAAAACAGGAGTCAAACGACTCCTGTTTTATATTTGTGACTATTCAGCTATTTATCGTAGCTGTTTTACTGACTCAATTAATCAGCTGTTCTGTTCTTTAGCGCGAGCAACTTCTTTCATGCTCAGCTTGATACGACCACGGTTGTCGATATCCAGTACCACAACTTCTACTTCCTGACCTTCTTTCAGGTAGTCAGTTACATTCTCAACACGCTCATCAGCGATTTGAGAGATGTGAACCAGACCATCTTTACCTGGTAACACAGCTACGAAAGCACCAAAATCAAGGATACGGGTTATTTTACCGGTATAGATTTTGCCAATCTCAGCATCAGCAGTGATACCAAACACGCGATCATAAGCTGCTTGAGCATTTTCGCGGCTGTCAGCAAAGATCTGAACATTACCGTCGTCGTCGATATCAACAGAAGCACCGGTATCTTCACAGATAGAACGGATGGTAGAACCGCCCTTACCGATAACATCACGAATCTTGTCAGTATCAATCTTCAGAGACATGGTGGATGGTGCGTTAGGGTTCAGTTCAGTACGAGACTTACTGATGACCTTATTCATTTCACCCAGAATGTGCTGACGAGCTTCCAGAGCCTGCTCCAGGGCAATCTCCATTATCTCTTCAGTGATACCGGAAATCTTGATATCCATCTGCAGAGCAGTGATACCTTCAGCAGTACCAGCTACCTTAAAGTCCATGTCACCCAGATGATCTTCGTCACCCAGAATGTCAGTCAGAACGGCAAACTTCTCGCCTTCCTTAACCAAACCCATAGCAATACCAGCTACTGGAGCTTTCAGAGGAACACCAGCGTCCATCAGTGCCAGAGAAGTACCGCATACGGAAGCCATAGAGCTGGAACCGTTGGATTCGGTAATCTCGGATACAACACGCAAGGTGTAAGGAAACTCTTCCAGTGTAGGCAGAACAGCCTGAACACCACGACGAGCCAAACGACCGTGACCAATTTCACGACGACCTGGCGCACCCATACGACCACATTCACCTACAGAGTAGGAAGGGAAGTTGTAGTGCAACATGAAGGGGTCTTTGCTTTCACCCTGCAGCGCATCAATGATTTGAGCATCACGGGCCGTACCCAGAGTTGCCGCAACGATGGCTTGTGTTTCACCACGGGTAAACAGTGCAGAACCGTGAGTTCTCTGAAGAACATCAACTTCTATGTCAATGCCACGAACAGTCTTAGTGTCACGACCGTCAATACGAGGCATACCATTCAGGATATTGCCACGAACCACGTTTTTCTCAAGCTTACCGAACGCCTTTTCAACGTCAGTTGCATCAAACTCACTGCCTTCACCCGCTAGAGTAGCCAGTACGTTCTGACGCAGTGCTGCAGTAGCCGCAGTACGATCCTGCTTGACAGTGATCTGATAAGCTTCGCGCATACCATCTTCAAAAGCAGACATTTTTTCTTTCAGAGAAAGGTTTTCTTCATCTGCAGTCCAGTCCCAACGCGGCTTACCAACTTCGGCAGCCAGTTCGGCTATAGCAGTAATAGCAGTCTGGTACTCCTGATGAGCGAACAGAACAGCGCCCAGCATTTCGTCTTCAGTCAGTTCCTTAGCTTCGGATTCAACCATCAGAACAGCGTCTTTAGTACCCGCTACAACCATGTCCAGCTCAGACGTTTGCAGCACTTCAAAAGATGGGTTCAGAATGTAACCGTTTTCCTCGTTAAAACCAACACGAGCACAACCGATTGGGCCATCGAAAGGAATACCGGAAATAGCCAACGCTGCAGACGTTGCAATCATAGCTACCATGTCAGGGTCGTTCAGCTTGTCGGTAGACATAACTGTACAAACTACCTGAACTTCATTCATGTATCCTTTAGGGAACAGAGGACGAATAGGACGGTCAATCAGACGGGAGGTCAGTGTTTCTTTTTCACTTGGACGTGATTCACGCTTCAGAAAACCGCCAGGAATTTTACCGGCTGCGTAAGTCTTTTCCTGATAATGAACGGACAGAGGGAAGAAGTCCTGACCAGGTCTAGCCTTCTTGGAGCCAACCACTGCTGCCAGAACAGAGATATCGCCCATAGTGGCCAATACAGAACCAGTCGCCTGACGTGCAACACGACCTGTTTCCAGAGTGACGGTCTGATCACCGATTTGAAATGTTTTTGTTACCGGATTCACACTATTTTCCTGTTTAAGAGTGAAGGATAAATTCAGTATCCGGCCATTGAGGTGTTAGAGATGCAATTCAAAATCCACTGAAAACATGGCTACTGGTTACTTGAATAAGCTATCTATATAACTAACTAGAAAAGCTCACCCTAAGAATTCATCCAGAAAAACCAGACAGAGAAATTTGGAATTGCACCCTCAAACGACTGAGTCAATGTCGACCGGAGTGCTGTCATCGAATAGCCTGATCAGCAGATGCGCCGACCAGAACTATTCCATCTATTGTAAACAACAGTCAGTAGAAAAGCAGACTATCCTCGTAACTTTTCGTTCCTTTGACTGTTCGCGCATTGATCCACAGCAATTTTCACAGTGCAGACAATGCAAAACACCGCCAACTTCCAAAGAAACGGGCGGTGTTTCAATCGACAGAAAAGCTTACAGCCCTTCTGCCTACCGAAGACTGATTGAACAAACGTTCCAAAAGTCTTCAAACTGCTTCAGCGTAGACCTTAGCGACGCAGACCCAGACGCTCGATCAGAGCAAGGTAACGCTGAACGTCTTTACGCTTCAGGTAGTCCAGCATGCTACGACGCTGGTTTACCATGCGAATCAGACCACGACGGGAGTGGTGATCCTTGTGGTTAGCCTTGAAGTGACCCTGCAAACCTTCGATGTTTGCAGTCAGCAGCGCAACCTGAACTTCAGGACTACCGCTATCGCCTTCAGTGCGACCGAATTCTTTAACGATTTCTTCTTTCTTTTCAGCAGATAAAGCCATTGCTTCATACTCCAGATTAAATATGCATGAACAACAATCGGGTACGACCGTGCATATTTACAGCCGCCCTTTAAACCAACACTGATAGCAATATTGGTTGCAAGCCGGGCATTTTAAACCAACCACAACCTTTAAGCCAGCCCGTGAGATGACCTACTTCTTTCGCTTACTCCCCCTTCGCTTACCAGGAGCTTTAACTGTTTTTTTCGTCGGTGGCGCTTCCGGCTCTCCCCTGGCAACTCTTAAATTAGATGGATTCCAATCACATGTCCCTGCTAGGCCATCCGCAGTTCCGTCCGAATTCATCAGGGACACGCCAACCAGATTGACGAAACTTGGCCGCTACCTGACTATCAGTCTGGCTCGATGAATTCACACATTGAAGATAAATCCTGAACGCCTCAATATCTCCCATATAGGAACGAAATTTCAGTTCTGATACCACCTCCTGCTGAGCCCCTATATTTACAGGCTTAACCTCGACAGCAGATCGATAATTTTCCCTGAGTTGATCCAAAGTTTTTGGGTAGTTCAATACTTCACATAAGAAGCTTTGACTACTGGCTGTAAATCAAGCTGAGCAACAGACTCTATCGAAAATGTAATAAGCGTATTAATGTCACTAGGATCTTTATTATTCCAATCAATCAGCAGGTTAAGAATATCCGAAGCTCGCCAATTACAGTGACCCATATCGGGAACTTCAAGCTTTGAAGATTTAAGCTTACGCACCAGAACTGGCAGCTCCTCATTTCGATCAATAGCATTGATGGCTATATAGTCTTGCAAAGCTTCTTTCCCCTCTTCTCCCCCACTTCCTTGCAATAGTAAGAAAGGCCGCCATATCTTTACTATAAGAGGGAAGTTGTTCTGCAGCCCCGGCTTTGAGCTTTACAGTTTTTTCCTTTTGCTTTATCAGTTCAAGATCCAGGCAGACTTGTTTTTCGAACTACTCCGTTCGAGCTCTGAGCTAGATTTGTCGGAAGGAAACCGTTCCATTCCGCCACTTTTACCTTCACTAGGATCCATAAACCTTCATCGTTCCATGATCAAGATACAGGTTTTCTGAATTAAGCAGCGCGTACCACTTCATCATCAGAATACATCATTCAGGAAGCAGAGGTATTAGCAGAGAGAACAGGAAGAAGAAGTAACAAAGGAAGGCAAAAATAATTATAGCCTTCAGCCCCGATTCATCAGGACTGAAGAGGATACAAGCATAAGATCACAATCACGAGGGTTGCTGAATCAACCGCTTTGGAGCTACACGGCCATCATCATCAATTTCACCGATACCGAGGAAGCGATAAACTTCTTCACCAGTTTCACTGGCTTCCTGACCATAAATACGGACATTGCCTTCGGAAGGCGCCTGAGGCACCTGAACGGCCTGTCCTTGCATGATATAGAAGCTGCTGTTCACGCCCAGTTTGATTTGAGGCCAGTCACTGACTGAAGTATCCAGAGGCATCAACAATTGATCCAGGGCCTCGTGACCACCACCGTCTCGTGCTTCTTCCATCTGCTCCAGAGTGTAGGACTGGTGCTCTGTATAAGGACCTGCCTTAACACGATGCAGCTCAGCTACATGACCAAGACAACCCAGAACAATACCAATATCTTCTGCCAGAGTACGGATGTAAGTGCCTTTGGTGCAGTCCACTTCCAGTACAACTTCATCACCTTCAAAGTCCAGTAATTCCAGACGGTGAATAGTAATTCGGCGAGCAGGTCGCTCAACAGTAATACCCTGTCGAGCCAGCTTATAGAGAGGCTCGCCATTATGCTTCAGGGCAGAGTACATGCTTGGCACCTGATCTATAGGACCACGAAAACGTTCCAGCACACTTTCTATATCACTGCGGGTAACATTAACCGGACGCTGCTCAACAATTGCACCTTCACGGTCGCCGGTTTCAGTCTGAATACCCAGTTTTACACGAGTACGATACGACTTATCTGACTCTAGAAGATACTGGGAAAACTTCGTAGCTTCACCAAAACAGATCGGTAGAACGCCGGTTGCCAAGGGATCAAGAGCACCTGTATGGCCTGCTTTAGCTGCACCATACAGTCGTTTGACACGCTGAAGTACGTCGTTGGAACTCCCGCCGATCGGCTTGTTCACAACCACGATACCATTGACGTTACGACCTCGGTTACGACTGCGTTTGGACATCAGTTACTCCTCGCCTTTCTGCTCTTGATTAGCTGAAGGCTCTTGCTCTTCTTGTTCTTTATCAGCCAGCGTTCTTTGAAAATCGCTGTCACCGGAACGAGCTTTGATAATCAGTTCGTTCAGGAACGCACCATGACTCATGCTGTTGTCATAGCTGAAACGTAACTGAGGTGTTGTACGCAACTTAATGCTTTTAGCTAACTGGCTGCGCAGGAAGCCAGCAGCACTTTTCATGACTTCCAGACCTTCATCGATCTTTTCCTGATCATCAACACCCAGAAAAGAGATGAAGACATTAGCAAAACCCAGATCTCTGGAAACATCGACCGCACTGACCGTTACCATACCCAAGCGAGGGTCTTTCATTTCCTGCTGAATCAGCTGCGCCAGCTCTTTTTGAATCTGGTCTGCTACCCGTTGGGTACGACTGTATTCTTTTGCCATTGGGGATTATTTTCCTGAAAGAGTTTTTCTGAAAGCTTATTTCTGAAATGAGAAAGCCCGCGGTCGAAGCCGCGGGCTTTTTTGCCATAAACGTGCAGCGCTATCGAAAGATAGACACTGCACTTTTTTTCTCATGGCGATCAGCTTTTCGCAATCAGAGAATTGATTACAGAGTACGCTGTACTTCGATGGTCTTGTAAACCTCGATTTTGTCGCCAGGCTTAACGTCGTTGTAGGACTTAACCGCGATACCACATTCCATGCCTTCGCGAACTTCCTGCATGTCATCCTTGAAGCGACGCAGAGATTCCAGCTCGCCTTCAAAGATAACTACGTTGTCGCGCAGTACACGAATACGGTCGTTACGGTAAACCATACCTTCAATGACCATACAACCAGCAACCGCACCGAACTTCGGTGAACGGAATACGTCACGAACTTCAGCAGTACCCACAATCTTCTCACGGGTATCGGAGCCCAGCATGCCACCCAGCGCTTTCTTAACATCGTCGATGATGTCGTAGATAACACTGTAGTAACGCAGATCCAGTTCTTCAGTCTCAATGACTTTACGGGCAGATGCATCGGCACGCACGTTGAAGCCTACGATAACTGCACTGGAAGCCAGAGCCAAGTTAGCGTCGGTTTCAGTGATACCACCTACACCGCCGGAAATAACCTTAACCTGAACTTCATCGTTACCTTGCTCTTCCAGAGAGCTGATCAAAGCTTCCAGAGAACCACGAACGTCGGCCTTAAGAACGATGTTCAGAGTTTTCTTCTCTGCATTACCCATGTTGGAGAAGATATTCTCCATCTTCGAAGCCTGCTGGCGAGCCAGCTTCACTTCGCGGAATTTACCCTGACGGAACAGTGCAATTTCACGGGCTTTACGCTCATCCTTAACAACGATCAGTTCGTCACCAGCACCAGGCGTTCCGTCCAGACCAAGGATCTCAACAGGAATAGAAGGACCGGCTTGCTTGATAGGCTTACCATCTTCATCCAGCAGCGCACGAACACGACCGTATTGCTGGCCTACCAGAATATTGTCGCCTTGTATCAGTTGACCAGCCTGAACCAGGACAGTAGCAACAGGGCCACGACCTTTATCCAGACGGGATTCAACCACTACGCCTCTAGCAGGACCTTCGGCAACTGCTGTCAGCTCCATCAATTCTGCTTGCAGGACAACCGCTTCCAGCAGTTCGTCCACACCTTCACCGGTGAGGGCAGAAACATGCTTGAACTGAGTGTCGCCACCCCAATCCTCAGGGATAACACCGTAAGCTGACAGTTCGTTTTTAACACGATCCGGATCAGCGCCTTCTTTATCCATCTTGTTAACAGCAATAACCAGAGGTACGCCAGCTGCTTTCGCGTGCTGAACGGCTTCCTCGGTTTGAGGCATTACGCCGTCGTCTGCTGCTACCACTAGGATAACGATATCGGTCGCCTTGGCACCACGAGCACGCATGGCTGTAAACGCCGCGTGTCCAGGAGTATCCAGGAAGGAAACCATGCCACGAGGTGTGTCTACGTGGTAAGCACCGATGTGCTGAGTAATACCGCCGGCTTCACCAGCCTGTACACGACTCTTACGGATGCAATCCAGTAGAGAAGTCTTACCGTGGTCAACGTGACCCATAACGGTAACAACCGGTGCACGCGATACTTCATCAAACTCAGAAACATGATCGATCTGGTTTTCAACCAGAGCGTCTTCAATACTATCTGCGTTAACCAGCTTGACGTTATGACCCATCTCTTCAACGACGATGGATGCAGTATCCTGATCGATAACCTGGTTAATGGTTACCATGGAACCCATCTTGAACATCACCTTGATGACGTCCGCTGCCTTGATCGCCATCTTGTTGGCCAGTTCGGCTACAGTGATGGTTTCAGGGATGGATACATCACGGATTACCGGTGCTGTTGGCATGGTAAAGCCGTGTCCTGCCATGGACTCAGGCGTAATAGTACGAGTAGTTTTTCTGCCACCACGACCACCGCGATCATCACGACGACCACCACGTCCACGCTTGTCACCAGGACCGCGACGACTACGATCATCTCCGCCGCGATTGTCATCACGACGATCCTTGTTGCCACCAGGAGCCTTGCGAGTACGACGTTGCTTGTCAGCATCCGGAGCAGGCATTGCTGTTGCAGACGGATCAAAGCCTGGAGCACCACCTGGACGAGCCGGACGATCACCGCTTGGACGAGCCGGACGGTCACCTGGACGAGCCGGACGATCACCTGGACGAGCTGCCGGACGATCACCGCTTGGACGAGCCGGACGGTCACCTGGACGAGCTGCCGGACGATCACCGCTTGGTCGAGCCGGACGGTCACCTGGACGAGCTGCCGGACGATCACCGCTTGGTCGAGCCGGACGGTCACCTGGACGAGCTGCCGGACGATCACCAGTGCGAGCTGGACGATCACCACCGCGATCATCGCGACGGTCCTCACTTCTGGTTTCTTTCTTTTCGTCTTCTTTAACGTAAGTGCGCTTTTTGCGAACTTCTACGTTAACAACTTTTTTCTTTCCGGAAGCGCCACCGGCCACTTTTACCTGGCTAACAGTTTTGCGCTTCAGAGTAATTTTGGCTGGTTCGGCTGTGCCGGTATGATCGCCATGTACGCCTTTCAGGTGAGCCAGCAGCTGTTTTTTCTCAGCGTCAGACACGACTTCAGAGCCTTGGCTCTTCTTCACGCCGGCGTCGCTCATCTGCTGCAACAGTTTTTCGACTGGAGCGCCGACCACCTTCGCGAGTTGCTCTACGGTTACTTCTGCCATTAACACTTCTCCTCTCAGTGGCCCGCTTAGTTACCAGCTTCCTCGAACCAGGGAGCACGCGCCGTCATAATCAGCTCGCCGGCACGGGTGTCATCCATCCCTTCGATTACCAGAAGGTCATCGATGGACTGCTCCGCCAGGTCTTCCATGGTAATCACGCCACGGCTTGCCAGTTCCACAGCCAAATCCTCATCCATACCTTCCATGTTCAGAAGGTCTTCGGCAGGCTGTGCACCATCCAGTTTTTCTTCTCGAGCAATTGCTTGAGTTAGCAACTTGTCTTTGGCACGAGTCTGAAGTGCTTCAATCACCTCTTCATCCATGCCATCGATTTCCATCATTTCTTCCGTCGGTACGTAGGCCACCTCTTCGAGAGTGGTAAAGCCTTCGTCAACCAACAGTTGAGCTAACTCTTCGTCAATGTCGAGAGAATCAACAAATACTTGCTTAAACTTATCCGCTTCCTTTTCTTGCTTGGCAGCGGCTTCAGCTTCAGTCATTACGTTCAATTTCCAACCAGTTAACTCACTGGCCAGTCGAACGTTTTGGCCACTACGGCCAATGGCTTGCGCCAAATTATCTTCGTTGACAGCGATATCCATAGTACGGCTATCTTCATCAACGATGATGGATGCAACCTCTGCGGGTTGCATCGCATTGATCACGTACTGAACCGGCTCATCGTCGAACAGTACAATATCGATACGTTCGTTACCCAGTTCACCAGATACCGCCTGAACTCGAGCACCACGCATACCTACGCAAGCACCAACCGGATCAATTCGACCGTCGTTAGTTTTTACAGCAATCTTGGCACGAGAGCCTGGATCACGAGCAGCAGACTTGATTTCCAGAGTTTCTTCAGCAATTTCCGGTACTTCAATGCGGAACAATTCGATCAGCATTTCTGGAGCAGTACGGGTCAGCATCAACTGAGGGCCACGACCTTCAGTTGAAATATCATTGAGCAGAGCACGAACATGAGCACCCATGCGGAAGTTTTCGCGCGGCAGGACATTATCCTTACGCAGCACAGCTTCAGCATTGTTACCCAGGTCAACAATAATGCTATCGCGAGTCGTTTTCTTAACGGTACCGTTTACTAGGTCACCGACTCTGTCGCGATAAGCTTCTACCATCTGCGCACGCTCGGCTTCGCGCACTTTCTGCACGATAACCTGCTTGGCGGTCTGGGCTGCGATACGGCCGAATCCTACGGAATCAACCGGCTCTTCCCAAACTCCACCAATTTCGAGGGACTCATCCTTCTCTTTACCTTCATCGAGGGTAAAGTGCATGCCCGCAAATTCGAAATCTTCGTCGAGTACTACATGCCAGCGACGGAAAGTGTCGTATTCACCGGTTTTACGGTCAATCGCCACACGAATATCTACTTCGTATTCGTAACGTTTTTTGGTCGCAGTCGCCAGGGCGATCTCCATAGCCTCGAAGATTACTTCGGGTGGAACGCCTTTCTCGTTGGAAACGGACTCAACGACCAACAGAATTTCTTTACTCATGCTCTGCCTCGCCTATGCTGAACCAGTCCATGCCTATGCCAACACTTCCCTAGCCGCTCACCGGGAAGGCCTTTACCTTCAGTTTTTTCATACCTGAGGCAAGGGCGATTAACCCGGCCTGAACCATACTCACTTTTGATCAATCAGCTATTTATTAACTATTAATCAGTTACCAGCCAATGACCAAAGAGGTTGAAGTTAGTTGAACTTTGGTATCACCTGAGCTTTGTCTATGCTCTCGATCGGAAAAAGAAATTCATGGTCGTCTACAATTAGTATTACGTCCTGATCTTCCACTCCTCTCACTATACCTCTAAATCTACGACGACCTTCAAAAGGTACACGCAAACGCAGATTCACCTCGGCACCAGCCCAGGCTACATACTGCTCAAGAGTGAACAGTAGACGATCGACACCGGGAGAAGACACCTCAAGGGTATACTCTTCAGTAATCGGATCTTCCACATCGAGAACTCCACTTACCTGTCGACTGACTTTTTCACAGTCTTCCAGCTGAATACCCTGGTCTTTCTCCAGTGCATCAATGTAAATACGGAGCATTGATTGCTTGCCCTGGGATCTAAACTCTAATCCCCAAAGCTGAAAGCCCAGAGACTCCACTACTGGTGCAATCAATGCTTCAAGTTGCGACTGCTTAGCTGCCACGTTGGAAATACCTGTCTGCAAAAACAAAAAAAGGGCTTCTAAAGCCCTGTCCTTCTATGCACCCAGTTTTCCAGCTGGACGCAACTGAAGGCCTGAGCCGACCACTTCCACTTCTGAAAGCGCCGAAACAGACCTTAAAGCACCTAATAAAAAACCCCATACTTGGGGTTTTTTCATTTGGTAGCGGGAGCCAGATTCGAACTGACGACCTTCGGGTTATGAGCCCGACGAGCTACCAGACTGCTCCATCCCGCATCAAATCTTTTTGCGTATTGCCAGCTAAGGAGTCTGATAACAACCTTAACTTTTTTTAGCAATACACTTTATATTCAAGTACTAATTACATATTTCAAATACTACTATGGTAATTATTTCTTAAACTGGTGCCCAGAGCGGGACTTGAACCCGCACGATCATAAGATCACCGCCCCCTCAAGACGGCGTGTCTACCAATTCCACCACCTGGGCAAACACTGCCTCTACATCCTTTTTATAGAGATTCAATTCAAAATCGTTTCTCTATAAATTTAATCTGGTCTTGGCCAAATGGACAGTAGAGACAAGCATTAATTCTTCTCGTCAATCTCGACTGCGGTAGAGTCTATCACAGGAGAATCGCTCTCGATAGCCCCTTCTGAAGCACTTCCCGCAGAAAGTGGCGCATCACCTGCAGGCACTACTTCTTCAATAATTACCGCCGGCACACCAGCATCAGAGACGCTATCAGCCGTCTGTCTAGCAACCATTGCCAGACTAAAACTTGTCACAAAAAAGATGACCGCAAAAACCGCAGTGGTACGACTCATAAAGGAGCCAGTACCCTCGCTGCCGAACACCGTCTGTGACGCACCGGAACCAAAACTGGCACCAGCTTCCGCACCCTTGCCCTGCTGCAGAAGGATCAGACCGATCACAGCAGCAGCAGCAAGAACATGAACAATAAGAATTATAGTTTCCATCACTATCCTGCAGCGTGACAGATCGCCTGGAACTCTGCTGCAACCAGGGAGGCTCCGCCTACCAGGCCGCCATCAACATCAGGCAGTGCAATCAGTTCAACAGCATTTGCTGCTTTCATACTGCCACCGTACAAAATACGGGTTTTAGCAGCCATTGCTTCATCGCGCTCTGCCAGCAGAGTACGAATTGCAGCGTGAACTTCCTGCGCCTGTTCTGGCGTTGCAGTCAAACCGGTTCCAATAGCCCATACAGGCTCATAAGCGATCACAAAATTTGCCAGACGCTCCGGACCAGCAGTCCGCAGCACAGCTTCCACCTGAGTAGCTACCACTTTCATGGTATCACCGCTTTCGCGCTCTTCCAGAGTTTCACCTACACAGAGGATAGGTGCAATACCTGAATCAACAAGAGCACAAAATTTCGCAGCAACTTGCTCATCGGTTTCACCGTAAATGGCGCGACGCTCAGAATGACCAATGACCACGTATTCAATACCGAGATCCTTGACCATCAAAGGCGAGATTTCACCAGTATAAGCGCCAGAAGTTTTGTCAGAAGCATTCTGCAAACCAACCTTTACTGCAGTACCAGCTAACTGCTCGAGAACGGAGTGTGCATACACAGCGGGAGGGCATACCAGCACTTCCGCCTGAGTATTCAAACCTGAAACCAAACCTTCAAGCAACTTGCGGTTGGTTTCCAGAGAGCCATTCATCTTCCAATTTCCGGCTACCAGTGGCTTACGCATGATACTCACCTCTACGTTCGCGAGGACGGGATAGTAACTCAGGAATAGGCATTATACAACTGAGGCCCAGACCCGCCCTGGCGTTTTAATACAGCAAAAAAAATAATTCCCGGCAGCACAAATATTCAATCACCGCGGGCTGAAAACATCTTAATTATCTCTATGAAAAAGAGCTAGTGAAATTAGCACAAATACCGCTATTTCAAGGGCTACGGAGCGAACGCCTGTTAACTTTTGATCACTTAAATTACTCTCTGTTTTTCTCGGATAACAGAAGTTCAACTTGTCTAAAAACACGCCATCCTCCCACATGAACGCAAGGAGAACAAAGTTCTATCAGAGTATTATTTTTGTACTTTCGTTTGATTATTGAAAATATCAGCTTGGTCAGATACAGACTTAAACAGCCTGTACCTGAAAGTCATCTCAGGACATTTCCTGTCCAACTACAGCAGCCAAAGATTCAGCATGTTTTCGAACTTCATCAGCATGCTCGCCTTCGACCATTACACGAATTACAGGTTCGGTACCAGACGGACGCAGAAGCACACGTCCACGACCAGCCAGCTCCACCTCAGATTGCTTGACGGCTAAAACGATACCCTCAACCTTATCGGTATCTTTCTTTTCTTGAACCCGGACATTTATCATAGTCTGCGGGTATTTGGTCATACCTCCACGAAGTTCAGACAGTTTTTTGCCAGAACGGACCATTGCCTTAATAACCTGAAGACCCGCAACAATGCCATCGCCGGTAGTGGACACATCGCGACAAATGATGTGACCCGAGGACTCACCACCAATGACCCAGTCTTTGGCAGTCATCACTTCATTCACATAACGATCACCCACTTTCGCACGGGCGAATGGAATACCAGCGTCTTCCAACGCTTTCTCCATACCAAGGTTAGTCATCAAAGTACCAACGATCCCGCCTTTCAGCTCACCGTGAAGCTTTCGATCTATTGCGATAATAAACAACAGTTCATCACCATCGATAATCTCACCCTTGTCATCCACCATAATGACTCGATCACCATCGCCATCAAAGGCAATACCGAAATCAGCACCACGGTCTTTTACCACTTCCGCCAATAGATCAGGTTGCGTTGAACCACAATCCTTATTGATATTGACACCATTCGGTTCAATACCAATAGCATGAACATTTGCGCCCAGCTCATGGAACACGGCTGGCCCCACCTGATAAGTCGCACCATGCCCTGCATCAACGACAATATTCATGCCACGCAGATCCAGAGGATAAGCCGTGCTGGCCTTGCAGTATTCAATATAACGACCGGCAGCATCATCCAGGCGTTTAACTTTACCCAACTCAGCGGACTCTACGACTTCAATCTCACCTTCCATCAGGGCTTCGATTTTAGCTTCCACATCGTCAGACAGCTTGGTACCAGAGCCAGAGAAGAATTTAATACCGTTGTCGTAGAAAGGGTTATGGGATGCACTAATAACAATTCCCGCTTGCCCGTTAAAAGTACGAGTCAGATAGGCAATAGCCGGTGTAGGCATTGGCCCAGTGAGACAGACATCAATTCCCGCAGCCGACAAACCTGCCTCAAGAGCAGATTCAAACATGTAGCCAGAGATACGGGTATCCTTACCAATAATCACCTTACCCTCACCTTCAGCAGCAAGTACTTTACCCGCTGCCCAGCCAAGCTTCAGAACGAAGTCAGGTGTGATTGGAAATTCGCCGACTTTGCCACGAATACCGTCTGTGCCAAAAAATTTCCGGCTCATAGTATTATCCTTAAAAACTATTGAATCAGGTTCACTCTGAAGCGAGTATCTATATGCAGAAGAGACATCCGCTCATAAAAAAGCAGAGACTGGCGAACCCACAAAAACTGTAATTCTCTATTGTCACACGACTTGCCACAGGGTTTAAGCCTACTAATTGTCCTATTAATGACAAAGCAGCCAACTCTATCCTGTTGAACGAACCGCATTTACCATCTTGATCGCATCAACGGTTTCAGCCACATCATGAACCCGAATAATATTTGCACCGACCTGAGCCGCCATCACAGCTACAGCTAGACTGGCACTTAGGCGCCCTGCGTCAGGTTTATCCAACACTGCACCAATAAAGGATTTGCGAGACATACCAGCCAATACAGGATAGCCAAGATCACAGATACGCTTGAGATTCTTTAGAAGACTTAGATCATAGGCAGGCGTTTTACCAAACATCCCACCACCAAAGCCCGGATCCAGAACAATTCGATCTTGATCAATACCATTCAGCTCACAGACCTGAATCCGCTCCAGCAAGTAGTCACTGACATCCCGCACAACGTCACTATAGTGCGGAATAAAACTTGGCTCAGGCTGATCTACAAGAGAGTGCATCAAAACAACGGGTAGATCGGTTGCGGCCAACGCCTCCAACGCTCCCTCTCTGCGAAGAGCACGAACGTCATTGATCATACCAGCGCCCGCTTTAGCCGTTTCGGTAATGACCAGTGCTGAACTGGTATCAACAGAAACAATCTGATCAAAATTCTTACTCAGAACTTCAACTACTGGCAGAACACGCTCTAACTCTTGCTCAGAAGAGACAGCACCCGTTGCTCCAGGGCGAGTAGACTCACCGCCTACATCAAGAATATCAACACCAGCCTCAACCATTTCTTCAGCCTTGGCCAGGATCTCATCCATACCCTGATAACGACTTCCTGAATAAAAAGAATCAGGAGTGACATTGAGAATACCCATCACCCTAGTCTGATCAAAAGTCAAAATAGTTCCAGCGCAGTTCAGCTTTTTCATAGTTCTACAGCCAAGCTATTTATTTTTCACGGAAAGTGAGTGTAGCGATAAAAATCTGGATATAAAAAAAGGCAGGATATAAATCCTGCCTTCTCTTTAACTAGATCGAAAAATCAGACTTCGCTGGCAGGACCACCCACAGAACCTTTATCTTCGCCCTTCTTATCAGCTTCATCCTTTTTCTCTTCAGGCTTATCTTCAGAAGAGCTGTCAGCCTTGGCATCGGTATCACCGTCACCTTTTGAAGAAGAATCAGAAGATTCTTTTGGAGGACGAGGCAGTTTGCCCTCCATAATGTCATCAATCTGACCAGCATCAATCGTTTCATACTGCATCAGAGCATCAGCCATCACATCCAGCTTGCCGCGGTTTTCTTTCAGAATACGCTCAGCAGTGCCATAGCACTCATCGATAATGGCTCGTACTTCCTGGTCAATCACTTTGGACGTTTCACCAGAAATATTCATACCTCCGCCACCATTGCCATAGCTCTTGCCAAGGAACACTTCACCCTCTTCAGCATCATACTGAAGTGGCCCAAGCTTCTCGGAAAGCCCCCACTTAGTCACCATGCTACGAGCGATCTGGGAAGCACGCTGAATGTCATTAGACGCACCAGTAGTCACACCTGACTTACCCAGTGTCAGCTCTTCAGCAATACGACCACCGTACAATGAACAAATCTGACTCATCAACCCTTCTTTACTCTGACTGTAACGATCTTCCTCTGGCAGGAACATGGTGACGCCCAAAGCACGTCCACGTGGAATGATACTTACCTTATAGACAGGATCATGATCTGGAACCATACGACCAACGATAGCGTGACCGGCTTCATGATAGGCCGTATTACGCTTTTCTTTGTCGTTCATCACCATGGATTTGCGCTCGGCACCCATCATGATTTTATCTTTAGCCAGTTCAAACTCTCTCATGCCTACAGTGCGCTTATCACCACGAGCCGTGAACAACGCAGCCTCATTCACCAGATTAGACAGATCCGCACCAGAGAAACCAGGCGTACCACGGGCAATAACCTCAGGCTCTACGTCGTCTGAAATAGGCACTTTACGCATATGCACTTTCAGAATCTGCTCACGACCACGAATGTCCGGCAGGCCAACAACCACCTGGCGGTCAAAACGACCTGGACGCAGCAATGCAGGGTCAAGAACATCCGGACGGTTTGTAGCTGCAATTACAATTACACCGGCGTTTCCTTCAAAGCCATCCATTTCAACCAGCAACTGGTTCAGTGTCTGCTCACGCTCATCGTGACCACCACCCATACCAGCACCACGGTGACGACCTACCGCATCGATCTCATCGATGAAGATAATGCAAGGCGCCTGCTTCTTGGCTTGTTCGAACATGTCACGAACACGGGACGCACCCACACCCACAAACATTTCTACGAAGTCAGAACCTGAGATGGTAAAGAACGGCACCTTGGCTTCACCTGCAATAGCTTTCGCTATCAGGGTCTTACCAGTGCCTGGAGGACCTACCATCAGGACACCACGAGGAATACGACCACCAAGACGCTGGAACTTGCCAGGATCTTTCAGGAAGTCGACCAGTTCCTGCACATCTTCTTTGGCTTCTTCCACACCCGCCACATCGGCAAAGGTAGTTTTGATCTGATCTTCAGACAGCAATCGTGCTTTAGACTTACCAAAGCTCATGGGACCACCTTTTCCTCCACCGCCACCTTGCATCTGTCGCATAAAGAACATGAAGACAGCAAGAATGACCAGAATCGGGAAGCTGGCCACCAGCAACTGAGTCCAGATACTTTGCTTTTCAATCGGTTTGGATTCGATCTGCACGTTAGCACGCAACAGCTCGTCCATCAGTTGATTGTCGGGCACAGCCGGCGGCAGGTTAGTTTCAAAGCGTTCGTTGTTACTCATGTAACCGGTAATGGTAAAACCATCAATAACAACTTTGTTAACCTGTCGATTTTCCACACTGCTTACGAACTCTGAATAGCTGAGTTTCTGTGTGGATGACTGCATGCCATCGAAATTTTTAAAAACGGTCAGCAGCACAAGGGCAATAATGACCCACAAAATTAAATTTTTTGCCATATCATTCATAGGGCCACCCTCACGTGAGCGTACTCAAGCCTGCAGCGAACATTAGTTAAGGGCATAATTACCGGCTCTGCTCTCTCTTTATGGTTAATCCTCATCTTCTACCATACACGATTGAAGATACAGGTGACAGTCGTCGATGGTTGAATGGAACCGTAGAAAAACACTATAGCTCCATGTTCATATTACGTCGAAAAAGCTGCATTGGATTCCGGCGTAACCTATGTTTTTTTATAAATCACATATCACTCAACCCAAGAAGTTTCTGGCTAGCAAAAAAACTTCACGTGAACGGGCTCTTGAAGAATCCGGTTTACGGGTGATCACTTTCTGGAATGATGTTTTCATATCCTTGTGATACTCCTGATAGCCTTCCCCCTGAAAAGTCTTGGTCAGAAAACTACCATTTTTTTTCAACACCTGCCTGGACAAATCCAGAGCCAGCTCAGCCAGATAAATAGCTTTAGGCTGATCTACTGTCAGTGATCCACTCATATTGGGGGCCATATCGGAAATTACAAGGTCCACCTTATCACTACCAATCGCTTCAAGAATTTTTTCCAGCACAGCTTCTTCAGTGAAATCTCCCTGAATAAAATCAACACCGGGCAAAGGATCCATGGGAAGAATGTCAGAAGCAACCAGTCTTCCATGATTCCCCACCAGTTCAGCCGCAACCTGAGACCAGCCACCAGGAGCTGCACCTAGGTCCACAACTTTCATTCCCGGCTTGATCAACTTGTCCTTTTCCTGAATCTCTTTCAGCTTATAGCTGGCCCTCGAACGAAAACCATCGTCCTGGGACTGCTTAACATACTTGTCATCAAAATGCTCTTTAAGCCAGGAAGCACTGCTTTTGGATCGTGACATTTAAATCTGTTACCTAAGGTACTCAATATTGATAGGTATGGAGAATAAAGTAGAATACTGGACTTTTGAGCAGCAGTTTCCAAGACGGTACATACCAATAATACGTACTGGGCATCGCGAACCTACAATTACCAGACTGAATAACTGGTAAAATTACAATTCGCTTACATACTGCTACCCGGTTGTCATGGCTGTATACAACCGGCAGTCATTACATCCAGCCTCAGGATTTTACATCATGAGCATTAGTTCCGAGAAAAAAAGACACTTTCGTTCCTTGGGCCATAAACTGAAACCGGTTGTCATGGTCGCGGGAAAAGGCATAAGTGATAACGTTATCGAAGAAACCCGCCGCGCCCTTCATGACCATGAACTCATCAAGGTGAAGTTTTCCGTAGGTGAGCGCGAAGTGAAGCAAGCCGCTATCGAAGAGCTGGTGAAAAAGACTCAGTCCGAGTTAATTCAGATCATTGGCAGCATTGCATTGATGTATAAAGAGAACAAGGATGCCAAACCAAATCTGTCTAATGTAAAGTCATTCTGATAATAATCAGGCAGTGTTCACAACACTGCCTGATTTCTACCCACATCAGGCAAGATTTCTATCTATTTTAATAAAACTCTTCGCCATGATCACAAAATCACCGTCAGAAGCGTCAGTACAACCTGCCGTTTTGACGCCAATACCCGACTCCGGTATTACGTATTAGTAGTTGGCATGAGCATTAACAGAAACCTCACTCAACAGTTAATAGTAGAGAAAAGTTATTTTAGTAAGTAGATGTTTCTTTTCATAAAAAACACAAAAAACACAAAAAACACAAAAAACACAAAAGTTCAAGATTAGAAGCGCTCAACAAAAATAGCTCCATATTGAATAAATAAACAGACTGTTAGAAGGCTGAGTTTTATTATCAAAGAATTACAAATTTCTTTATCTCACCGCTCAACCTGTACGATTCGGATGGCTGATAACATTATTCCGGTACACTAAGAGAACTCTCAAGCTAAAGCCTATTCCTGTCGCAATACTGCCTGGGTTATTATTTTTTCCTTCAATTAATGAACTAATAAGATTCTTTACTATCTAATTGGTTAATCTTTTATAGTCACGAAAGTAATAAAAATGAGTCCATACAAATTATTACAGGCATTTTGCTCTATCGGCCTTTTATTGAGCAATTCACAGAGCTTTTCCAGCACAGAACCACAATTTTTTTTTAATCACGAGCTTGCTGAGAATACATCACAAGAATCTGCTTTAACCTGGTTTCTTGCTACTCAAAGCATCAGCCCCAGTACAGAACCATTAAAAGTGATATTAACAACTCACGATTTTCTGCACGATGGCTATCTGGGGTTTCTGAAAAATCTTTTTGAAACTGTTAAAAAAAGCCCTCAAAAACCTGAAATAAAACTGGTAATACAAGCACCTTTAAGAATATTTCATTATGAGAGTGAGCTTTCAAAAATAAGCAGAGATACATTCATCAACAGACTTGATAGATTCGGCCTGTTAGATCAGCCTGTCTATTTTTCTTCTGATGACTTCGAGCACTTATTTTTACTTGATGTCGAAAATGCAACTATCCATAAGCATAAAATACCAGAGGCTGATCTGACACTAAGTATCGCCCATCATTTTAACCCAAACCCTATTTTGAAACGATTCCCTAACCCACTTCATATAGGTTGGATTGATACAGAAAGCCATTTCAGTGGAATTTGTACGACAGATTTTTTTTCATCTTTTTGCTTACCTTACCTTCAAGGATTCGGTAATAACTCTCTTGGTATTTTAAAAGATTCCACTATGGATTCTGATGTTTATCTCACAGTTCAATCAAAGAAGAGCTATCAACAAAAAATTCTCGATGAGATAATCACCGAACACCCCGATTTTATTAAGCAGCTAACTCATTCAGATTATTCTGAAACACTCAATACACCATCTTCTAGCATAATTCCTTTTTTCTATACCTATTCACACGATAAAAATTCTGAGTCCTTGCTCGAATACATTACTTTTATTGCTAGCATTACTCCTGATGATTGGTCATACCTGCCGTTTATCATTCATAAAAACCATTTTGATTATCTGAATGACAAAAAAAACTGGATAGCAACCATTTTAGAGAAGCAAGGTTTGTCTGTTTCTTTCGATGACGATACCACCCGAAAAACATCTGCCACCGGAAAGCACATAGCACTGATAAAAAAGCCCTATCTAAAAAAACACCACTTAAATCTATTACAAGATATGTCAGAGCCTATCTGGGGAATATCCAGCCACAACAGTTTGATTGAGGCAATTGGACATAAAAAAATTCCGTTTTTCCTTTCAAACGAATGGAATCCGAACAACAAAACTTGTTTATTTAATGACGAAATACAAAATTCAACCAGAAATAAAATCGATTTCTCTGATTTCTTTCAAAATTCGTTTTCGCTATATGATTATGATTTTTACGTAATGGATAGCAGATCAAACATACCTGTCTTCGAGGCAATCGATAAATTTCAAACTCGTAAAGCAGCTTTAGGTCATTATGATCAGATCGAAGAAAAGGCTAATTTACTGAGCAAGCTAATACCATCAGCAACACCCTTGGTGTTCAGTGTATTAAACGCAGCAGAATGGCTGAAGGCTGGGAATTCTTTTAACTGCCCACTACTAACGAATGCGTCTGACGAGTTATGTCGGATAAAACATATCATCGAGGCTCTGAAAGATACACAAAGAAAAGTGTCTACCAGTGAAATTATCGAACAAATTAAAAAAGTAAAAGACCCGATTATCAGGGACATGCTTGAGAGACAATTTTAAACTAAAAATGCGGCTCAACTAACCTGCTTGCCAAGGTAGTTGAGCCCACTTACTATTCAGATCAGAGCATTCAGATCAGAGCATTCAGATCAGAGCATTCAGATCAGAGCATTCAGATCAGAGCATTCAGATCAGAACATCATCAAATGTAGCTTACTTTGTCAATCTCATACTCGACACTGCCAGAAGGTGTGTTAACAACCACAACATCCCCTTCTTCCTTACCCACCAAAGCACGAGCAATAGGAGAATTCACAGAGATCTTGTTAATTTTGATGCTAGCCTCATCATCACCAACAATCTTGTAAGTTACTTCTGCATCATTTTCAAGATTAATCAGTACGACAGTCACACCAAAAATAACTTTACCGCTTTGGGTAATACTGTGGATGTCTATCACTTGCGCATTAGAGAGCTTACCCTCAATGTCGCTAATACGACCTTCAACAAAGCTCTGCTGTTCACGCGCAGCATGGTATTCCGCGTTCTCTTTGAGATCACCCAGTTCTCGCGCCTCCGCGATTGCTTGAGAAATCTTAGGGCGAACCATAGATTTCAAGTGACTTACTTCATCGCGAAGGGCTTTCTCGCCCTCTACTGTCATTGGATATCGAATCATCCAGTTTTACCTTCGTGTAAATCCTGAAGCCGTCTGACTACTTTCTCAGAACCAAAAGCAATGGCTCGAGCAATAGCTTCAGCACCCGCCATGGTGGTGGTGTAAAGCACTTTGTTGGTCAGAGAAGAACGGCGAATTGTATAGGAGTCGGCTATGGCCTGACGACCTTCAGTCGTGTTAACAACAAAGGCTATATCACCATTGACGATGCTGTCCACCAAATTCGGCCTTCCTTCCTTCACCTTCCTGACCCGTGTCACAGGTAAGCCAGCTTCTTCAATAACCTGTGCTGATCCTGCCGTAGCCACGAGCTCAAAACCTGCATCCATCAACAGACGAGCAAGCCCTGGAAGTTCAGGTTTATCCTGGTCGCGTACGCTCAGAATGACCTTACCACCTTCCGGCAGGGCTAGATTCTCTGCCAGCTGCGCCTTGTAATAAGCTTCAGGGAAAGATTCACCGACCCCCATTACTTCTCCAGTGGATTTCATCTCAGGTCCGAGAATCGGATCAACACCGGGGAATTTGTTGAATGGGAATATAGCTTCTTTTACGCAGTAGTAGGGAGGAATTATCTCTTTTGTGAATTCCAGCTCTTCCAGAGTCTTACCCATCATCACTCGAGCAGCGATTTTTGCCAGAGAGTGCCCAATGCATTTGGACACAAAAGGTACGGTTCGAGAAGCACGTGGATTCACCTCGATAACATAGATCTCGCCGTCCTGAAGCGCCAACTGCACGTTCATTAGACCAACAACACCCAGCTCCATAGCCATAGCTTTAACCTGCTCACGAATTTCGTCCTGAATACGCGAACTCAAACTGTAAGGAGGTAAAGAGCAACCGGAATCACCGGAGTGAATGCCTGCCTGCTCGATGTGCTGCATGATGGCGCCAATCACCACTTGCTTACCATCGCAGATAGCATCCACGTCCATTTCGATAGCACGATTCAGGAAATGATCCAGCAATACCGGACTGTCATTGGACACCTGTACCGCTTCTTTCATGTACTTTTGGAGTTCGCTCTCTGCAGCAACGATCTCCATAGCACGACCACCCAAAACATAGGAAGGGCGTACTACCAGCGGATAACCAATTTCAGCGGCTTTTTCCACTGCTGCTTCAACACTGCGAACGGTAGCATTGGGTGGCTGCAACAGACCCAGCTTCTGAATCATGCCCTGAAAACGCTCACGATCTTCCGCAAGATCTATTGCGTCCGGTGAAGTACCGATAATGGAAACGCCTTCAGCCTCAAGCTCTCGAGCCAGCTTTAACGGTGTCTGCCCACCGTATTGAACAATCACACCTTTAGGGTTTTCAACGTCGATAATAGCCAATACATCTTCCAGAGTAACGGGCTCGAAGTAGAGGCGATCAGACGTGTCGTAGTCAGTGGAAACCGTTTCAGGGTTACAATTCACCATAATTGTTTCGTAACCGTCTTCACGAGCCGCCATAGCTGCATGTACACAGCAGTAGTCAAACTCGATACCCTGACCGATACGGTTCGGGCCGCCACCAATGACCATAATTTTTTCATTATTGGTCGGCGCTGCTTCGCACTCTTCCTCATAGGTCGAGTACATGTAAGCTGTCGTAGAAGAAAATTCTGCCGCACACGTATCGACACGTTTAAAGACCGGCTTGATACCCAGCCCCTTACGATAGTCACGCAATGCTTTCTCTTTAACACCCATCACTTCTGCCATACGGGCATCGCTGAAGCCTTTACGCTTCAGACGAAACAGGCGGTCTGCATCCAAATCAGTAAGGGACTGACCCAGCAGCTTCTGCTCTTCCTTTACGATGTCTTCAATTTGCACCAAGAACCAAGGGTCAATCATGCAACAGTCAAAAACTTCATCAATGCTTAAACCGGCACGGAATGCATCAGCCACATAATAAGGGCGATCCGTTTTCGGTGTAGACAGCTCAGCTTTAATCCTGTCCAGAGCATGCTCTTCTTCAAGATCAATAACCGGATTGAAACCGGTTGCACCAGTTTCAAGACCACGGAGAGCTTTCTGCATAGATTCTTGAAAAGTACGACCAATGGCCATGACTTCGCCTACAGATTTCATCTGCGTAGTCAGACGGTCATCCGCTTGCGGGAATTTTTCAAAGGCAAAGCGTGGAATCTTGGTAACAACATAATCAATGGTCGGTTCAAACGACGCTGGTACAATGCCTCCAGTGATTTCGTTGCGCAACTCATCCAGCGTGTACCCCACTGCGAGCTTGGCCGCTACCCGTGCAATCGGGAAACCGGTTGCCTTGGAAGCCAACGCAGAAGATCGAGATACACGAGGATTCATCTCGATAACGACCATGCGACCCGTATCTGGACAAATACCAAACTGAACGTTAGAACCACCTGTTTCAACACCGATTTCACGCAGAACCGCTATCGAAGCGTTCCGCATGATTTGGTATTCCTTGTCAGTCAAGGTCTGGGCTGGCGCTACAGTGATAGAGTCGCCTGTGTGAACACCCATTGGGTCGAAGTTTTCAATGGCGCAGACAATGATGCAGTTATCGTTACAGTCACGAACCACCTCCATCTCATATTCTTTCCAACCAATCAGAGATTCGTCAATCAACAGCTCATTGGTCGGTGAAAGATCCAGGCCGCGCTTACAGATTTCTTCAAACTCTTCTCGGTTATAAGCGATACCACCACCAGAACCGCCCATAGTAAACGACGGACGAATGATGCATGGAAAGCCAACCTTTTCTTGAACTTCCCAGGATTCTTCCATGGTACGAGCAATACCGGAATTGGGTGTTTCCAGACCAATATTCTTCATAGCTGTGTCAAACAGCTGGCGATCTTCCGCCTTATCAATAGCTGTCCGACTTGCACCGATCATCTGGACATTATGCTTTTTCAGCACACCTTTATGGAACAGATCCAGCGCACAATTCAGCGCTGTTTGCCCACCCATCGTTGGCAGAACAGCATCCGGCTTTTCTTTTTCAATGATTTTTTCAACGGTTTCCCAACGGATAGGCTCGATATAAGTCGCATCAGCCATCGCTGGATCGGTCATAATGGTCGCTGGGTTCGAGTTCACCAGAACGACCCTGTAACCTTCTTCACGCAGAGCTTTGCACGCCTGAGCTCCGGAGTAATCGAACTCGCAAGCCTGACCGATGATAATTGGGCCCGCCCCAAGAATCAGAATAGTTTCGATATCAGTACGTTTTGGCATCTTTATTCTCGTAAAACTTTCTGTTGAGCTTCAGAGCACAACGTACCTTTCTGAAGCTCGATAAACTGATGGTCGAATCAGGCTGCTGTATGTTGTTCCAACAAACCAATGAAGCGGTCAAACAGCCCGGCTACATCATGCGGACCTGGGCTGGCTTCAGGGTGCCCCTGAAAACTAAACGCAGGTCGATCAGTCAGCTCAAAACCCTGCAGGCTACCATCAAACAGCGACTTGTGAGTCACTCGAATATTGGTTGGCAGATTTTCTTCAGACACTGCAAAGCCATGATTCTGACTGGTAATCATCACATTGCCGATGTCCAGATCCTGAACCGGATGGTTAGCACCGTGGTGACCAAATTTCATCTTGATGGTGCTAGCACCACTGGCCAAACCGAGGAGCTGATGACCCAGACAAATACCAAAAACCGGAATCTTTGTTTTCAGAATTTCCTGTATAGCTTCAATGGCATAGGTACACGGCTCAGGATCGCCAGGACCATTGGACAAAAAGATGCCGTCAGGATTCATGGCCAACACTTCTTTTGCCGGCGTTTGGGCAGGAACCACTGTTAAGCGGCAACCACGCTGCGCAAGCATACGGAGGATGTTGCGCTTAACACCGAAGTCATAGGCCACTACATGGAAAGGTTGATCTGTAACAACCTGATGGTCGTCGGTTTCCAGTGACCAGACACCTTCATTCCATTCATAGGCTTCAGCTGTCGTCACCTCTTTAGCCAGATCCATACCTTTCAGACCCGGGAAAGCGCCAGCCTTTTCCAAAGCAGCAGCTTCATTGATCTCGCCATTTTCGTCTGCCACCACAATACAACCGTTCTGAGCACCTTTATCACGAAGGATGCGGGTCAGACGACGGGTATCGATTTCTGCAATACCGATAATGTTGTTCTTCTTAAGATACTCATCCAACGGCATCTTACTTCGCCAGTTACTGCTTAACAGCGGCAGATCACGAATCACCAGACCAGCAGCATGTACTCCAGTGGACTCATCATCCATTGGAGTAGTGCCAGTGTTGCCAATATGGGGATAGGTCAGCGTGACGATCTGTCGTGAATAGGATGGGTCAGTAAGTATTTCCTGATAGCCGGTCATTGCGGTATTGAAAACAACTTCACCACTCGTTTCACCATCTGCTCCAATGGCAATGCCCCGAAAGATACTTCCGTCTTCCAGAGCCAATACGGCTGTCTTACTCAATGCTTCCTCCCACTTTTGACCTTAGTCTCATCGGTTTTCTGATTACTGCAACCGACTGAGATAACCTTGTTTCGAGACTTTATCCAAAGAAAACGCCCAAAAAAAAGCGAGAAAGTGAAAAAATCCACCATCTCGCTTTTTCAAAATACTGTTTTAATTGGTCTATCGGGCACTTCTCTTGCCTCAAATATCTCGTGCAAATTTTTCGCATTTAAACACAAATAATTTGAAGCGTCTAGGAATATACCTATAAAAATGCGAGACCTTACTAGCCTGAAAACCTAGTTTCAGATCAGCAGGCTTCATTCTTCGTCAAATATTACTCTCTTTATCAAATAAATAAAACAACAATAAAAGTGAATAAATATTCATCAGTATTACTTAAAAAAACATCCAGTCACTGCGATAACACCTCTACAAGCGCTGTCTATGGAAAAGAGAAACAACTTGTCTGTTAGAGCTTAAAGTTCATCATGTCTTTTTCTCGAAGCAAACACTTTTGTATTATATAAATCACAGCCAAACTGCTTTATTTCAAAAGCACTCAGCATTTCGGTATACACATCCAAAATCATTGCTTGATTGGCAATGCTACCGGCTTGCAAGTTCTTTCTGGAGCATTGCCTATCAACAAGCGAAGTTCTGATATCAGGTGTGCCTCTGTTATCAAAGAAATAAGCTTCACCAGACCCTTGTTGGCTTTTGAGCATAAGTTGAGTTTTATCACTGACGGCCAACCTGGAATCAAGATAGTAGTAATGATCATCCACCAACATTTTTTCTGTTACTGATTTCGAGGGATTTCTCACCTCATCTTCCACACTGCTCATTGAAACATTTCGAAAGCTAGCTCCTTGCCATAAGTAGGCAAAAGTCAGCTTACCAAGTTCATTTTCAATGTTTAAAAGAGCGGCTGAAGCAGCATTCTTTTTTCTAACACTGATTCCAGGAATAAACATAGAACAATCTTTTCGAGAGATTTCACAGGTTTCCACACCTGCTTTGATTTCAGTAAAACCAGTGACATCCATAGATGTTGCTTGCTTATCGCTGTGACTGGTAAAAATCACAGGAAGCGAGAGTTTCTCCTCGCTACTCACAAACACATTATCCGGCATAAGCTCCAACTGGTATTTCCTGGAGCGACCATATGCCCAATAGATACAAATAATATTATTGATCAGTTTTCCATCCACCCTCTTCCTATCCAGACGTACTGAGTGAAAATGGACATTTCTACGAGCTATTGACTCACCAAGGGCCGTAAAGCCTTCTTTGAAAGAAGCATGTAGACCTTGCCAGTGTTCCGGCATTCCCGACATCAACCCTGCATGATATGACTTCGATTCGCTATCAAAATTGAGTGTCATAGGATTCGGGCAATAAAAATTACCTGCATAGAGATTGACCGACACTGCATAAAAAACGAGTAGCAACCGTATTATTTTTGTTAATTTCACAGACCATTAACTCCAATTAATACGGAGTTAAAAACTAGATCAGAACACTTAAATAGCAAGGAAAGGAATTGATTAGAGCGGATACACTTTTGCGATCAGAAGATACGTCTTTGCTTGCACTAAGATCCTATCCTAAGCCTGTTCATCAAACACCTGCATAGGCTACAGGTGTTTGACTTTAATAACGTTTAGCTGGCCATATCGTCGAAGAATTTTTTAACACCTTCAAAGAAAGAGGTCTTTTTGGGAGACTGACGATGCTCACCTTCTTCTTCAAAGGTCGTGCGCAGCTCTTCCATCAAGTCTTTCTGACGGTCAGTCAGTTTAACAGGGGTCTCGATCACAACACGGCACATCAGGTCACCACGGCTACCACCACGAACCGGAGTTACACCTTTATCACGCAAACGGAACAGTTTGCCGGTTTGAGTTTCCTTCGGGATTTTCAGTTTAACGCGACCATCCAGAGTGGGTACTTCCAGCTCACCACCCAAAGAGGCATCAACAAACGTAATCGGCACTTCACAATAAAGATGCTTACCGTCACGCTGGAAGATCGCATGATCAGCCACACTGACCTGAACGTACAGATCACCTGCAGGGCCACCATTCACACCTGCTTCGCCTTCACCCCCCAGACGAATACGATCACCTGTATCAACACCGGTTGGAATCTTGACGGAGAGTGTCTTGTATTCCTGAATACGACCTTCACCATGACAATCACGGCAAGGATCCTTGATCATCTTGCCGGTACCACGACACTCAGGACAAGCCTGCTGAACAGAGAAGAAACCCTGTTGCATACGAACCTGACCATGGCCTGCACAAGTAGTACACGTCGTTGCTGAGGTACCTTTCTTAGCACCTGAACCGTTGCAGGGCTTACAACCGACCAGCGTAGGAATCTTGATTTTCTTGGTTGTGCCTTTAACAGCCTCTTCCAGGCTCAGCTCCAGCTGATAACGCAGGTCCGCACCACGCTGAACAGAGCTACGGGGATTTCCGCCGCCATGACCACCGCCAAAGATATCACCAAAGATATCTCCAAAAGAATCTCCGAATCCGCCTTGCCCACCACCAAAACCACCTTGTCCACCACCCATATTGGGGTCAACACCAGCGTGCCCATATTGATCATAGGCTCCGCGTTTCTGGTCATCAGACAAAACTTCAAACGCTTCGTTAACTTCTTTGAATTTTTCTTCGGTATCGTCACCATCAGTATTACGGTCAGGGTGATACTTCATGGCCATACGACGATAGGCCTTTTTGATTTCCTTGTCCGAGGCGCCTTTGCTGACACCAAGTACTTCGTAATAGTCACGTTTTGACATGAGTAACACCCTGTGAGTCAGCGCATGGCGCTTCACTCAAATATTCTTAACCACTTTTGTTCACCGGGAAGACTCCCGAGTCTTTTTAAAAACTTTTATTTCTTCTGACACGACAACGCGGGGCGTAAGCCCCGCGTTGTCAGAACGTCAAACTCATCCGCAGCGCGGAATAAGTTTTACTTCTTATCTTCTTTAACTTCTTCGAATTCAGCGTCTACTGCATCGTCAGCGGCAGAAGAACCTGTGTCCTGAGCCTGGGCACCTTCAGCACCTGGCTGTTGCTGCTGAGCTTCAGCGTACATCTTTTCTACTAGACCTTGTGACGCTTCAGACAGAGCTTTGGACTTCTCGTCGATAGCTTCTTTATCGTCGCCTTTCAGAGCTTCTTCCAGAGCTTCGATAGCAGCGTTGATAGAAGTTTTTTCTTCTTCAGTTGCTTTGTCGCCAGCTTCTTCCAGAGTTTTTCTGGTAGCGTGTACCAGGCCATCGCCAGTGTTACGGGCAGAGGCCAGTTCTTCAAACTTTATGTCTTCAGCAGCGTTAGCTTCTGCGTCCTGAACCATTTGGTCGATTTCATCATCGGACAGACCAGAAGAGGCCTTGATCACGATGGACTGCTCTTTACCGGTCGCCTTGTCTTTAGCAGACACGTTCAGGATACCGTTGGCGTCCAGATCGAAGCTTACTTCGATTTGTGGCATGCCACGTGGAGCCGGTGGAATGTCGGACAGATCGAAACGACCCAGAGATTTATTCGCAGTTGCCTGCTTACGCTCACCCTGACATACGTGGATGGTTACAGCATTCTGGTTGTCATCAGCCGTAGAGAATGTCTGGGACTTCTTGGTCGGGATGGTGGTGTTCTTCTCGATCAGAGCAGTCATAACACCACCCATTGTTTCGATACCCAGAGTCAGAGGTGTTACGTCCAGCAGCAGTACGTCTTTAACGTCACCGGCCAGTACACCACCTTGGATAGAAGCACCCATGGCAACCGCTTCGTCAGGGTTAACGTCCTTACGAGCTTCTTTACCAAAGAATTCAGCAACTTTTGCCTGAACCAGTGGCATACGGGTTTGACCACCGACCAGAATGATCTCGTCAATCTCGGACAGATCCAAATCGGAATCTTTAACCGCTAGGCGGCAAGGCTCCAGGGAACGGGCAACCAGGTCTTCAACCAGAGATTCCAGTTTGGAGCGAGTTACTTTTACGTTCAGGTGCTTAGGACCGGTAGCATCTGCAGTGATGTACGGTAGGTTTACGTCAGTCTGTTGAGCAGAAGACAGTTCGATCTTGGCTTTTTCAGCCGCTTCTTTCAGACGCTGCATAGCCAGTGCGTCACCTTTCAGGTCAATGCCCTGGTCTTTCTTAAATTCTGCGGTCAGATAATCGATCATGCGCATGTCGAAGTCTTCACCACCCAAGAACGTGTCACCGTTGGTGGCCAATACTTCAAACTGATGCTCGCCGTCTACGTCAGCGATTTCAATGATGGAGATATCAAAAGTACCACCACCCAGGTCGTATACAGCGATGGTCTGGTCGCCCTGACGCTTGTCCATACCGTAGGCAAGAGCAGCAGCAGTCGGCTCGTTGATGATGCGTTTAACATCCAGACCTGCAATGCGGCCAGCGTCTTTGGTAGCCTGACGCTGAGCATCGTTGAAGTAAGCTGGAACCGTTACTACTGCTTCAGTTACAGTTTCGCCGAGGTAATCTTCAGCGGTCTTCTTCATTTTCTTCAGGATTTCAGCAGAAATCTGAGGTGGCGCTTTTCTTTCGCCCCTGATCTCAACCCAAGCATCACCGTTGTCGGCCTCAGCAATCTTGTATGGAACCATCTTAATGTCTTTCTGAACGATGCTGTCCTTAAAACGACGACCGATCAGACGCTTGATGGCGAACAGGGTATTGTCCGGGTTGGTAACCGCCTGACGCTTGGCTGGCTGGCCTACCAGAATCTCGCCATCGTCAGTGTAAGCAACGATGGAAGGAGTAGTACGACCGCCTTCTGCGTTTTCCAAGACCTTACTTTCATCACCGTCCCGAACCGCTACGCAGGAGTTGGTAGTACCAAGGTCAATACCAATTACTTTACCCATTTTATGTCTCTCCGTTGCCCTGACTCGCAGGGCGATAATCTTGTTAGCGCTGTCCGAACTCTATTGTGCTTCCGGACTTTTTCAGCCTTTGATTGATATATGGGATCACCCATTTTTGTTTTCAAGGCTGATAGCAACTTTTTTTTAAAAACCGCTCGAGGCTATTTTTTAAACCCTTTTTCAAAAAAAGGTTCAGGGCTGCTTACTTGGAAACCACAACCATAGCTGGACGCACCAGACGGCCGTTCAGCTTGTAGCCTTTCTGAAATACATTCAGAACTGTGTTTGGCTCTACATCCGGATTAGGAATCATGGACATGGCCTGATGGAAGTTAGGGTCAAATGGCTGACCTTCAGGATTTTCCTGTTCCACCTTGAATCGACCCAGAGCATCAAGAAACTGTTTGAGTGTCAGGTTCATACCTTCAACCAGCGATTCGTGAGCGCTTTCAGCCTGAGTGGCTGATTCGATACCTTTTTCCAGGCTGTCTACAACCGGAATCAGGGAGTCGACAAATTTTTCCAAAGCGAATTTATGCGCTTTTTGCACGTCCTGCTCGGCACGACGTTTGATGTTATGTGCTTCAGCAACGGCACGAAGAGCCTGATCTTTGGTTTTGGCCATCTCTTCGGTCATGGCTTCCAGCTGCTGAGTCAGATCGTCACCGGTCTCTACAGTGCCTTCCACAACCTCTTCAACTGTTTCAACTGCCTGTTCTTCTGCTGCAACTGCCTCTTCAACAGCTACTTCTTCAGTTACCTGTTCTTCAGGTTTGTTGTTCTCAACGGTCATTCCGGAGTCTCCGTCTGGGAGCTAAAATTCTTTGATGACTGCTATATGGGGATGGTTGATGAGGATTCAAGCTAAAAAAACAATTTTTAGGTAAGAATGTGCAGATTCATATATAAAACCAAAAAAGATAGGTAAGTGCTATTACAAGCAAGGCAGCAAGTTACTACTTAAAAATACTTCATCAACCTCGGGGAGGCATTAACAATAGATTAACAATAGCGATACTGAATCTACCACCTAAGCTATCAATTGAATTTCATCCTTTATCTACTCAAAAAAACAAAATTCATTTTTCTGCTTCATAACCATATTGAGCATCTCAAGACATTTAAGTTTTCATAAAAGCAGTCTTTGAAAACCTGCCGAACAGCAACAAGGATAAGCTTACTCATCAAATTAAAACGACTGCACCTGTCGTTACTTTTCATCTTTCCTCCTGCTGTACTCTTCAATGGTTTCTCCAACGCTATATCCCTCAAGAATAAATGGAGCTTTGTTATCACAGGGCTCAAGCATTCTTAACTTACCCTGAAGCATAAGCCGCATCAGAGACTTCTCATCATTAAATTCTTTGGCATGATCATGGTAACCACCACCGAGTAAATGTCGGAATTCATGTTGAGCAACAATAGCGTCCAGCCCGTTAAGCTCCCTGACAAACTTTGTCCCTTGAGGGTTCAGAGCTTCTATCGTTACACTGTTCCAGCTGGCAACCCTGCCGAACTTCTCCCCTTTGTAACTTAAACATCCGTGCCAAAAACAACTGCGCCCTTCGGAAACCTTGGTTATTCTGGGATTGATAAATACATCTGACGGGGTTCTGGAACTGATCATTGGGGGTGACCCAATCAGGAAAATCTGCAGAGGTTGACCAATCTGATTGGCCGAAATCCCACCACCAGCATTGGCAACCATAGCTTCATGCATAGTATTAATCAGTTCATCTATTTTTTTGTCCGGCAGTTTAGAAACCGGTTTGGTTGGATTGTTAAGAATCTTTTGATGGGCGGGGTTACTGAATTGGTAGATATCAGTCAACGGATTTGCCCAGCTGACAGAGGTAAAAAGAAATAAACCAACAACCAAATTTATTTTTGAACCCACCTTTAATCCTGCCTTTTGTTCATTTTCATCAGAGCATAGACCAGCTAATCCCAACTCTGTTCCCTGCATTTCAAAAGGACACTGTTTTTCTTTGATTTCATGATTTCTTTTGGGACGCAGCCTCCGGTTTGAGTCCAGAACTCTGACAATGAGAGGCCGACTCATCGTCTGTTCAAGAGGATAAACTCGTTAATAACTATACCGTGACTGACGAACTTTTTGTTGCCAATCAGCTATTGAAACCTCAGCAAGTGGGTATCGGAAACCTGGAAGTTCGACCACTCAACCAAGTATGTTTAGACACTTAGTTGAGTGCTTTATCAGTCATTTATCAGGGAGACGCTTTTACCACGGCTCTTTGGCAAGCTGGGCGCTGATACATTCGATCTCTGTATTCCAGATACTTCTGCGGGATTTCAAACTCGAAACGTTCTGCCCAATTAATAGTTTGGGCGAGCAGGATATCTGCACCGCTAAAGCGGTTACCTACAGCATAATCCCGACCTTCCATCTGTTTATCCAAAGCGGCAATAGATCGCTTAAACTCCCATTTCACCGTGGCAAACATCTGCTCAATACGGTGCTCTTCAGGCAGGATAAAAGTGTGTTTTCCTTTACTCCATAACGGTTGTTCAAGATCCGTCAGAATGAAGTAACAAAACTCATCGTACTCTGCTTTTTCTGCTACTGATCGAGGCATCAATTGCTTGTCAGCTAATCGCGCAACGTAATTCACAATAGCGGCACTTTCGGTGAGAATCAGTTCTCCGTCCACCAACGTCGGAACTTTCCCCTGACGGTTAATGGCTGTATAAGATGGATGACGACTGCCGTTTTCTTCAGAACTGCCAATTTTTATATGTTGATACTCGTAATCCAAACCAGCTTCTTCAAGGGCCCAAAGAGCCCTGAATGAACGTGATGGGCCAGAGCCGTATAACTTTATCATTGTACTTTCCATGACCGTACTATCCTTGAAATTTCAGGGTCTCAGTCTTACAAAAATAATCTGCTCCGGCAATGAACCCTGAAGCCAATTCATAACCAGCCCAACCATGCCAGTGTGGAAAGAACACTGCAAATCAGCAAAACGCCAATAGGGCTGATTACCTTTGCTGTACGAATAAAGTCTTTGGTTTCCACCAATCCAGTAGCATGAGCAAGGGCATTGGGAGGCGTACTGATCGGCAGCCCCATTCCAAGAGAAGAAGACAAAGCGGCAATAGCGGCGATCACCACCAACCCACCCCAGTCTGCCATACCGGCTATAGAAACAGACATAGACACAGCAATGGGCATCAACAGATTGGCGGTCGCTGTGTTAGAAAGAAACGTCGCCATCAGCATGCAAACAAAGCCAATAACAAAGAAGATCACCACAATAGGTAATTGCTCAAATGGCAGACAGTTGACGATTAGTTTCGCTAGTCCTGAGCTGCTCATAGCTGCACCAATGGCAATACCACCAGCCAGTAACCAGAGTACGTCCCAGCTGATTTTCTTGAGGTCTTTCTGACCAATTACACCCGTCAGACTGAATATCGCTACCGGAATAATGGCGACAGCATAAGCGTTTACGCCATGAAGACTGGAACTCATCCAGAGTAATACCGTTAACAGAACAGTGCTGTAAACAATATAAGGCTTACAGCCATGGGCAAAGGTAGATTCAATTTTAAGCTCTACAGTTTTACTTTTAGAAGGATACATGTGCAATAAAAGCCACCAGCTGAATCCTAGTAAAACAATCGTGATAGGAACAGCAAACATCATCCAGTCACCAAAGCTAATGCTGTTTTCACCAACAAAATAGCGAAAGGCAATCGCATTGGGCGGTGTTCCGATAGGTGTACCCATACCTCCTAAGTTAGCCGCAACTGGAATAGCCAATACCATGGCTCTGCCACCGGGATCTTTCGGATCCATATCAGCCAACAATGGAGTCATAATTGTCAGCATCATAACGCTGGTTGTTGTGTTGCTCATAAACATGGAAAAGATGGCCGTGATCACCATCAAACCCAGCATCACTATTTCATAGCGTTGGCCAAAAGGTTTCAGCAGCACTCTCGCCAAATTCAAATCAAGACCGTATTTAGCACTGGCTAGAGCGATATAAAAGCCGCCCAGAAACAGAATAATTATGGGGGAAGCAAAACTACTGAACACTTCCACATAACTCAGAGCAAAATCTCCCAACCCTTCTTTCAAAAAGTGGGGAGCACTATCAGAGGCGGTCAGTACGAGAAGGGTAATAATCAGCAGTGATGTGGAGAATGCTGGCACTGATTCCGTTATCCACAGAAAAGTGGCTAACAGAAAAATCGACAAGATTCTCTGTTGCACCGTATTCAGTAACCCTTCGGGGAAGAAAAACTCTGGCACTAGGAAAGCTCCTGCCATGGCCAGACAGCAGGGAATCAGCTTTTTGAATTGCATGGTACAGCTCTGCGAATAGGAGACTATATAAGAGTTAGAGTGCGCCTTTTTTCTATATAAAGAGGTGAGCTACATCATTATTTAACTTATTAATAATATTTCGAGTGCGCCCTGAACAGCTTATCGTCACGTTTGAGAGAAACCAGCCAACAGCTCTATGCGCAAACCTGATGCTACGGTATTTATATAGGGAGCCAGTAACGAGCTTGGCCTGAACGAAAACAAAGAGCATGGAAGCTGAATAATGCTAAATAAATATCTAATCGCGCTGTGTATTTACTCACTCTCCTTGAGCCTGTCAGCAAGACCTCTCCTCAATATTGAAGAACAGGATGAGATCTATTACGAGTCCTGTCAAAGTGGCGTCGAGAGTGCTTATCAATCGGTAAAGCCTGTTGCTGATAAAAAAAGTATTCAAATCAATGAACTGAATGTTCTCAGTGACAACAAATTGCTGGCCCTTGAAGAAGGTATTGTTCTCAAGAATGGCAAAGCGATCCTCAGAGTTGGGCGAGGGGGCAGCCTGAAGCTCTTTCACGGTTACATACCTGTATGGCGCTCTTTAGGGCGACATATTGAATTGGCAGATAACCCAGAGGACAGCACCAAAGTTCATTTCAGGTTCACTGATCTCGAACAGAGGTTAATGGACGAAAGCGCTTCTGCTTCATTCGAGAACCCTATTTTATCAGACGATGAAAATCTGGCAGCTACCGATGAAGGCGATAAAATAGGCGAAAACGCTTCTTCTTCTGGTTCATTCAAGAACCTTGTTTTATCAGACGATGGAAATCTGACAGCTACTGATGAAGACGATAAGATTATCTGGCAAAGCAACACTTTTATGGCGCAGGCAGACGATGTTCTGACTGAAAGGCTGACAGGAGAAAAAGCTCCGAATTCAGTGGTTCATTCGAAAACACGGAATCTGGACTGGCGAGCTAATACAGACCCAACTGTCCTACTTAAGAATGGTGATTCCAGATTGGAATGGAGTAATAAAAGAATTACCTTCTATCAGCACGAGCAACCTATATTCCATCCAACCGCAACAGGCGGGCCTGTCTGGCAGGCCAATGGTACTTTAGCCATTTACGATGGTGCGCCTTATTTTGTCTGGGGAAGTTACAACTGGATGCACAATGTTCAGGTAGGCACTGTATTAGGTATTTCTGATCAGAATGAACTGATGATTACCGACGACTTGGGTTGTGTCACCTGGGAAGCTTCAGGTGACAAAGGGAGAACCTGGTCAACGCTAAAATCACGTCGTCAAATGTGTAAACGAATACTCTCGGATAAGTGGCTTTACAAAAAATGGATGCGCAGCCGAGCATCTTTCGATAGCCTGAAATGCTCTAAATAGTAACGGTCTATATGGGCTTCTCTCCTCATAGTAAGAGAGAAGCCACTCAAGAATCTCATTCCTCTACTATGCCCCCACTATTCATTCTCTTGTCGCTTACTCATTGGTTGGAATCAAATGATCTGACAATGTGCTTTCTTTACTTTTCCTTAGACTATTTCTGATAATATCTGCCGTAGAACAAACTGCTCAGAAAGAGCCATTGAAGGCCAATAAGAGAAAATAGTGGAAAGCAGTATCCCCGCTCAAGAACCAACTCGAAGCCAGAGCATTCGATTTTGGGAAAACAGCATTGTCCGCAGATATTTTTTCCTGTCCCTGCTGGTGACCTTCATACCTCTGGTTATAACTATTTTTCTTTATGATCGCTTAACTGGAGAGCTTCAACAAAATATTGATCAGCAACGCTACCAACTGCAGCTAAAGCAAGTGAAGTCCGAAATGACGAGTATGCTGCAGCGGCATCAGACGGCACTGCGGGCTATAGCGTCACTTCCGGATATAGGAAAACTGCTGCAGAAGGACGTTCAACTCTCTTCGGCCACACTGAACCTGATTTATTTCGATATTGATCGTCCAGAAATTTACGGCGCTCTCTTCTTCAGTCATCAGTGGCAACTCAAACAAGCGCTACCCGGTCAAAGTGCCAGTGGTTCTCCTTATTGGAACGGAGACACTTTCAGCATCGAACAACTGCCAAAAATCCAGATTGGTAGTGATTGGCTGATCGGTCCACAACCTCCTTTACGAGGAAAATCCGGGTGGTACCTTATTGCACGACAGATCGAAGCTCTTGATCAGGGGAAAGAATCTCCCGGGTATGTTGCCTTTCAGGTTCGACTGGCCAGTTTAACCTCTCCACTGACCATTCTGGACAGTGAACAGAGTGGTTATGGTTGCCTGAAAACCAGTAGTAATAGCTGTTTCAGCTCACTGGCCGGTCTAAAGCCTCCTTCAAAAAACACAATATCCTCTGTTAACTTTTTGTCGAACTGGCAAATTCAACTGAATCCTGATGTTTCGTTTCAACAGGCTTCATTCTATCAAGAGAGTCAAACCAGCCAACGTGGTCTCTATATGGCCGTTGCCATTATTACCCTGACTCTGGTCAGTCTATTTTTTACCGCTCTGGTCGCCAGAACAAGGCGTCGTATACAACCACTGATTCACGGAGCTGAAGCCATAGCTGATGGTCACTGGAACCATATAATTCCATCGACCGGCCATGATGAGATCACTCAGCTGACACGCTCACTGAATCGAATGGCTGAACAATTGAAAAGCCTGATGTCAGCAAGAATACAAATGGAGAAAAAAGTCACGCAGGGTGATTTTGCGACGGGGGTTGCTCATGAAATCCGTAACCCTCTCGCTACCATCAAAGTCTGCCTACAAAGTCTGCCACTATCGTCTAATAATGCTCAAGCGACAGAACTGAAACAATTGATGTTGGAAGAGATTGATCGAATAAACCAGTTAATACAGAACCTTCTGGATTATTCCAAACCGCCAAAGCCACTTACTCATCAGATTGATTGCAGCGCTCTGTTACAGAGAGTTCTCATTCTGGTTGAACCTTTAGCGAAAGAACATTCGATAGCACTGACACTAAAAACCAGTGATCAGACTCAATGCAAAGCTGACCCTGAACAGCTCCACCAGGTCATCATGAACCTGCTTTTAAATTCAATAGAAGCTCTTTCTGGTACCGAGCATGGTCAAATACACCTTCACTGCTATCAACAGAATGACAAAGCAGTCATCACTGTTACTGATAACGGTCCGGGCATCAGCGAAACAGATCAAAAGAAAGTTATGGAGCCTTTCTTTACGACCAAAACTTCAGGAACCGGACTGGGGCTGGCTATCTCAGCTCGGCTTGTAGAGCTCAATAACGGACAGTTGTCTCTTTCCAGTAGAGGCGCTGATCAAACGTCCAATCAATTGGACAGCGGAACGACCGCAATTCTGACTTTTAATATATGACGCAATTTTGCCCACAACACTTTTATTTCAAACGACATAAGAAGAAGCTGGTATGAACAGCAAACCCACCCTGCTGATTACAGATGATGAAACACGACTGGCTCGCTCTCTTGAGATCGCTCTGACCAGCAACAGCTATCGAATTATCACGGCTCACACAGCAGCTGATGCCATTGATTTGGCGATCAGTGAACACCCAGAAGTAATATTGCTCGATCTTAAGCTGCCTGACAGTGACCATCTCAACCCCCTGAACAAACTCAAAGTTATCCTGCCAGAAAGCAAAATTATCATGATGTCAGCTCACGGCGACATTCAGATTGCTGTTGAAGCTGTGAAACAAGGTGCCTATGACTTTATCACCAAGCCTTTTGATGTTGACGTCATACGCTCTCGTATTACTCCCTGGCTGGAAAGCAGTAGGGAACAGGTTCCTGAACTTCGGAAATTCGTTGGGCAGAGTTTGGCACTGAAAAATTTGTTGGAACAGATCCAACTTGTCGCAAAAAGTCCGGCCAGAAACATTCTTCTGAAAGGTGAATCTGGTACCGGAAAAACAGCCATTGCCCATGAGATTCACTGTCAGAGTAAATGCTCAGATGCCCCCTTTATTGAAGTTAACTGCGCAGCTTTACCCGAATCCTTGCTAGAATCGGAGCTCTTCGGGGCAGAAAAAGGAGCTTATACTGGTGCTTATAAACGACGAAAAGGCCTTATTGAGCAAGCAGATGGCGGCACCCTGTTTCTGGACGAAATCGGTGAACTCAGTCTGCCAACCCAAGCTAAATTACTTACCTTTCTGGAAAGCTACCGCTATCGCTCAGTAGGCAGTGAGGTTGAAAAAAATGCGGATATCCGTGTTATTGCTGCGACCAACAAAGATCTTCAACAAGCGTCAGAGGCAGGAGAGTTCAGAGCTGACCTCTATTTCCGTCTGAACATAATGCCCCTCACCCTGCCGCCATTAAACCACCGCTTGGAAGATGTTCCCGAATTGCTGGAATACTTTGCAGAGCTGATGGCAAAACGCCAGTCGACCCTCCCTATTCAGTTCGATAAAGAAACTCTGAAGGTACTGTCTAGCTTTTCATGGCCCGGAAACATTCGGGAGCTGAGAAACATTGTTGAGCGGCTGTCAGTGCTTTACTCAGGGGCTTTGATTACCAGAAACATGCTGCCCGTTGAGTTTTTTGATGGCAATCATGCTCAGTCGAACGTCGCACCAGATCTCAGCCAGGCTGAAACAAGCCACACTGATGAACTACCAGAGTCTATGGACGAATATCTGGCGACGGCCGAGCGAGACATTATTCTGAAAGCACTAAAGCAGACTAGCGGTCATAAAACCAAAGCTGCAGAATTGTTGAATATTTCACGCCATGCCTTCAAGCGTCGTCTGCAAAAGCTGGGCATTGACGTATGACATCACCGCTAAAAAGCTTTCTCTATGGTCTGACACTGCTCGCCAGCAGTGTCCTTTCCGCTGAAGAAGTTGTTATCGGCTCCAGTCCTGCCCAGGCAGACCTTAAACTGGGCTGTATGTATCCTCTATCAGGTTCTTCAGCATTATGGGGTCGGGATGCTGTAGCAGGAATGAAGTTGGCATTGACTCATTTAGCCACTAAAAAAAAAACCGCACCCCAAATCACTATCTATATCTCTGACACTATGGGTAAGGCTTACCGTTCTCGAGAGATCACTCAGCAGTTATTGACTCATAAAAAAGTGGATGCTTTATGCGGTGTCGTTAACTCTGCCATAGCCTTGGAGACATCGAGAATAGCGAAGAAAAAACAGATTCTTTTTCTTGGCGCAGGTCACAGTACTTCCCGTACCACAGAGGAAGAACTTCACCCCTGGTATTTTCATCTGAATAACGACGCCAGTCAGTCGATGATGGCTGGAGCCCTTTACCTTCAGGAACTGCAAAAGACTGACAAATGGAAAACCCTGTCATACATAGGGCCGGATTATGAATACGGCCACCAAATCTGGCAAAAACTGACCCAGAGTCTGGACGCTTTGGGGGTAAAGTATCAGATCAATGATGAGTTCTACAGCCTCCATAACGAGAGCAGTTATGGCACTTACATAAAGGCTATTGCCAGCAACCCACCCGATATTCTGATTAATGGTCACTGGACACAAGACCTGGTTCGTTTTGTTGAGCAAGCAAACAATACCGGTTTACTCCAGCAAAGCCGCTTTGCCAACTTTGATACCGGTGGCGGCTATTTCGCTCTTTCTCGTCTTCAGGACAGCCTGCCTGACGGCCTTATTCTCTCGGCACGACACCATATCAACTGGCCTGAAACAGCGAGGAACCAAGAGTTTATTGATCATTTTTATCAACAGAATAACCGCCTTCCTACCTTTGTGGCTCAGGATGCCTACACCGTCATTATCGCTATTGCCGATGCTTGGCAACAATCTCCTGAAAAAAGTATGGCCAGCATTCGTCAGACGCTCGAAGGCTTGAAGCTTTCTCTGCCAGAAGATCCTGTCGGATTTCAGTCCTATATTGATCCGGCCACCCATAAAATCATGCAGGTTCAGGCTATTGGTGTTACCCGTCGTTCAACTGACAAGGAAACATTATCTGTAAAACTGGCAGACTGGAAGATTTACTACCCCGAACCCTTCCACTACGATCGATAACCGCTCAACGATCGATAACCGCTCCTTCATGCGAGCGGTTATCGATCGCAAATCCAAAGCTTCAAACCTTTCTCTGCCGCTTCGTATCCAGAAGCATCCATAACTACGACAACCTCATCTTTTGGCACAGTGATTGCCTTGTACTTGTCGTCCGTTGGAAGAAAGAACCGTCCTTTCCTGACAATAAAAATGACGGCAATTCATAACAACAAAAATAAAACTTTAATTCCGGAGAACGCATGTCTGTTATCAAGCGTGCACATGGTGAAGAACAACCTTACTGGAAGATGGGCCCTTTCCACGTTCGTCTACCTTTCATTCACTATCGCTGGGAATGGGCTGAAGCCATTCAAGGCATGATCATGTTCGTAGTCGGCATGGCCATGATCCCGCTGCTGGAGAAGTATCTTGGCCTGCCTTACGACGTAGCTCTGGCTTATGTCGTTGTCTGCGGTGTTGGCTTTATGCTGCCTAATCTGTTGGGTGTTCCACTGGTGCCCGGCTGGATTACCCCGGCGATTCCTGTCGTTGTTCTATTCCTTGGCCAATTTGAAGCCGGCCCGGAAGCCATTCGGGCCTTGGTAGGTCTTCAACTTCTCGTTACCTTTATATTCTTCTTCCTGGGCATTACCCGTCTAGGCAGTAAGATGGTTGATTTGTTCCCGGATTCCATGAAGGCAGGCATTCTTATCGGTGCAGGCATCGCAGCCTTGACCGGTGAAATCAGCGAAGGTGGTCGTCTGGCTGCAACGCCGATCTCTCTTGTAATCGGTTTTCTGGTAACCGCTTACTTCCTCTTCTCACTGTCGTTTAAAGACGTCATTGAGAAAAGCAAAATTCTTAAAATTATCTCCGGCTACGGCATGGTTCCCGGCACTCTAGTTGCTATGGGTATCGGCTGGGCCGTAAGTGAATATCCACTGCCTGATATTCAGTGGGGCTTTTCTGCTCCGGCTTTCGGAGAAATGATTAACTATCTACCATTGACCCTTGGCATGCCATCCATGGAAATGCTGTTGACGGCCATTCCTACCGCTATCATCGCCTACATCATTGCCTTTGGTGACATCGTGGTTGGTAAGAGCCTACTGGATCGTGTTGATCATCTACGCCCTGATGAAAAGATCGATCTCGACGTCGACCGCCTGCACCTTGTAACCGGGCTCCGTAACCTGATTCACTCTTTCCTCGCACCTTATCCAGGTCTGGCTGGCCCTATGTTCACCGGAGCCATGGCAACGATTGCTGAACGCTACCGTCAAGGTCGTGGTGCTATGGACAGCATCTACAGTGGTGCTGGTATCTTCTGGATTGTTGGTTTTATTGCCCTGTTCATGCTGCCGCTGATTACTCTGTTCAAGCCGGTTCTGCCTATCGCTCTGTCCATCACTCTTTTGATCACCGGATACCTCTGCATCAGTGTCGGTGTTGAACAGGTTAAGAATGCTACCCAGATGGGTGTTGCTGGCACCATGGCTGTTGTTCTGGCTGTATACGGTGCGGGTTATGGTCTTGCAGCTGGCGTCGTGCTTTACCTGCTGATCGAATACCGTGGCAAGTCCGCCAAAGAAAGTCAGTTCGCTGAACAAGAGCCTATAGAAGTCGTTGAAGATCAGGCAGCGAGAACCTGATCGTAGTCACAAGATAGCCTCACCTGACTGGTCCGAAGTCGTGTAATCCACGGCTTCGGACTCTGATCAAAGGACAATAAAAATGATAAAACATAATATTTATAATATTGGTCTGGACAAGAACGACGCCAACTTCACCAGCCTGACGCCTATTTCATTTCTGCATCGTGCGGCACAGGTTTACCCGAAGCGTACTGCCACTATTCACGGCAATATTCATCGTTCATGGAAAGAAACACAGACTCGCTGCATCAAGTTGGCTTCAGCACTGAAACAACACGGTATTGGTGAAGGTTGCACTGTTTCAGTCGTCGCACCAAATCTTCCGGAATTATTTGAATGCCATTTTGGTGTTCCCATGTCGGGGGCTGTACTGAATGCCGTCAATACTCGCCTAGATGCTGAAGCCATCGCTTTTATCTTTCAGCACGCCGAAAGCAAGGTCATCATTGTCGATAAAGAGTTCACTGGTCTGGTTAAGAGAGCTCTGAAGATGGTTGATCTTCGCCCTCTGGTCATTGCCATCGATGATCCTTTATACGATGAAGGCAAACTCATTACTGATCTGACTTTCGAACAGTTCATCGACAAGGGTAATGAAAACGAATCTCTGGCTATGCCCGCAGATGAATGGGATGCCATCTCCCTCAATTACACCTCCGGCACCACTGGAAACCCTAAAGGCGTCGTATACCACCATCGTGGTGCTCACCTGAACGCCATCAGTAATGTGATGTCATGGGACATGGGCAAGCACCCTGTTTATCTCTGGACACTGCCCATGTTCCACTGCAATGGCTGGTGCTTCCCCTGGAGCATTGCTGCTACGGCTGGTGTCAGCGTGAGTTTGCGTCATGTTCGAGCTGACGCCATTTTCTCTTCTATTAAAGAGCACAAGGTCAACCACTTCTGTGGCGCACCCATTGTTTTGAACATGCTCAATAATGCGGACGATTCGCTTAAAGAAGGCATTGATCATCAGGTCAAAGCCATGACAGCTGGCGCTGCACCTCCTGCCTCTGTCATTGAAGGTATGGAGTCCATGGGCTTCGAAGTAACACACACCTACGGCCTCACTGAAACTTACGGTCCCTGTGTCGTTTGTGAACCTCAGGAATCCTGGACAGCACTGAATCTTGAAGAAAGAGCTCGCCTGAAATCTCGACAAGGGGTACAGGCTCCTATGCAAGCTGACATGATGGTGGGCGATGCAGAAACCATGGCACCGGTTCCACAGGACGGTAAAACCATGGGTGAAATATTCCTTCGCGGCAATCTGGTCATGAAAGGATATCTCAAAAACCCCAGCACCACAGACGATTCATTGGCTGATGGTTGGTTCCGTACAGGTGATTTAGCCGTCTGGCATCCAGACAGCTATGTGGAAATCAAGGATCGTTCCAAGGACATAATCATTTCCGGTGGTGAGAATATATCCAGCATTGAGGTAGAAGACGTTCTGTACCGACATCACGATGTGGAAGAAGTGGCTGTTATTGCCATGCCCGATGAGAAGTGGGGAGAGGTGCCTTGTGCCTTTATCAAACTCAAGGATGATGCCGAAGGTGATGAAGCTGCAATAATTTCTTTCTGTCGCGATCAGATGGCACACTTCAAGGCCCCTAAAAAAGTGGTCTTTACTGATCTGCCTAAAACCTCAACCGGAAAAATTCAGAAGTACGTATTGAGAAAACACTTCGATTAAAGAACTGCTTCATCAAAAAGATTCACTCTTTTCCGGTGGGCAGTTCCGGAGCTATGCTGCCCACCGGCTTTTTATTGACGCTCTTACTATGACGGTTTGATCAAATCTTTAATTTTTAAAGAAATTGATAATCCAGCGTCCGAACACATCACTATCAGGTCTCTGAATCAGTGATTCCATTCCCATATTAAATACATGTTCCGGAATAGAATTACGACGACTGTCCATCAATGCAGCAGAGTACTCTTTGCTAAATTCCGGGTGCCCCTGAACACTGAAACAATTTTCACCAAACTGAAGCATGTAGTAAGGGCAGAAATCACTGGCAGCCAGTACATCTGTAGACTCAGGCAGCTCGACCACTTGATCCTTATGACTGACCAGTAGATTAAAACCATCTACAGCGGTTTCCATCCAGGGCTTGTGACGTAGTAGGCTGTTTTCTGACATACCCACTCCCCAGCCTTGATCGGACTCAACCACTTTCCCGCCCAGCGCCTTAACGATCACCTGATGTCCAAAACAGATTCCCACCAGTTTTCGGTCTTCGCTATGAAGCTTTCTGACAAAATCCTCCAGCGCTGTAATCCACTCAAACGCATCATTGGCACTATGACGACTACCGGAAATCAGCCAACCATCACAATCACTGGTTCTGGTTGGAAACTTCATATCGAGTACACGATAAGTCACCAGCTCCAAATCTGGCTGTTGTTTCTTCAATAGTGTCGCGAACATATCCGGATAGTTTTTATGCTCTTTTATTAGTTCCGGTCGGACATCATCACACAGTAATAATCCCAGTTTCATTCAGAGTTTTCCTTTCACCGCATTCGTACAGATTTCCTGATACTCATCGGCACTGAAAGCAATGGGGTTAGTGCCTGAAGACGGGTCAGCAAATGCCATTTGGCCAATCAATTCAACCTGTTCTGAACTAATTCCAATCTCAGCAAGACTATGGGGGATTTCAAGCTGCTCTCTAAGAGCCAGAACCCATGTCAGAAATGAGTCAAAGCCGGGATTAGCAAGATCAAGGTAACGACTCAATGACGTTATACTCTCGGAGAGCACTGATTCATTAGCCTTGAGCACATAAGGCATCAAAATAGCATTGAGCAAACCATGATGAGCATCGTACACAGCACCTAGAGGGTGAGCGAGTGCATGCATAGCACCCAGACCTTTTTGAAAGGCTGTTGCCCCCATGGTTGAAGCCACCAACATATTAGCTCTGGCTTCCAGATTGCTACCGTCAGCTACCGCTGTTGGCAACCAGTCTTTCACCAGTTTGATGCCTTCTATAGCAATACCATGAGCCATAGGATGATAGAAAGGAGAACAGAATGCCTCCAGGTTATGCGACAGTGCATCCATCCCTGTAGCCGCAGTAATTTTCGCTGGTAGTCCAACGGTCAGCTGCGGATCAAGAATCACTATCTCTGGCAACATCCGGGCATGGAATATGATCTTTTTTACTTTTTCCTGCTGATGGGTAATAACTGAGGCTCGACCCACTTCTGATCCTGTTCCTGAAGTGGTTGGCACCGCAACAACGGGCAACATACCTTCTTCATTTACCCGTTTATAGTTGTCACCAATATCCTCGAAATCCCAGATCGGACGATCCTGCCCCACCATCAAAGCAATAGCCTTACCTGCATCTAACGCAGAACCACCACCAAAGGCAATGACACCATCATGGTTACCTGCTTTACAGGCAGTAACGCCCGCCTCTACATTTTCTCCCGTCGGATTGCCTTTAATCTCAGCAAAAATTCCACAACCTTTCAGCTGCTGCTGACAATGTTGAAGAGCTTGCTGAATCATAGGAAATTCGGATAACCCAGGGTCAGTAACAATCATCGGATTGCTCATGCCTAACTCTGAGCAAGCAGCAGGTAAATCATCGATTCGACCAATACCAGAGCGAACCGCCGTCGGGTAATTCCAGCCAGCGGTAAACTGTTCAATATTCATAATTTACTCACCCGACTACTGTTGTTGATGTTTGATATGAAAAGACTTGGGGCGAGTCAGTGCATCAAAACCCAGTATTGATAACGTACAGCCCTTGCCGGTATTTTTTACACCGGTCCATGCCAATGCCGGATCCAGATAGTCACAGCGATTAATAAAGAATGTACCGGTTTGAACCTGTTCCCCAAGACTAATACCTGTCTCGATATCAGCTGTAAAAATAGACGCTGTCAGTCCAAATTCACTGTCGTTCATCAAGCCAATAGCTTCAGCATCGGACGACACCTTCTGCACACCGACAACAGGCCCAAAACTTTCTTCGGTCATCACTCGCATGCTGTGATCAACATGAGTCAGAAGCTGCGGAGCCATGTAAGGTGTTCCAGATTCATTCATTGGAAACAGTGTTGGATCAATATGAGCTTTTGCGCCTTGCAGAATAGCTTCATCTATTTGTCCACGGACAAAATCAGCCGCACTGGTTTTCACCAATGGCCCGAGCGTTGTCTCAGGATCATCAGATCGACCCAACTTATACTGTTTTACCAGCTCAATTGCTTTTTCCACAAACCGATCATGAATAGCTTCATGGACATAGATGCGCTCGATACCACAACAGGACTGCCCTGAGTTAAAGAAGGCACCATCAATGACAGTTTCAACCGCATAATCAATGTCAGCGTCTTCTCGAACATAAGCCGGATCTTTGCCACCCAGCTCCAGTCCCATTCCAATAAAACGTCCAGCAGCGGCTTTTTCGACAATAGCACCTGCTGATACAGAACCCGTGAAAGCGACATGTTGAACCGCTTCTCGTTGAATCAGATATTCAGTGTCCTGATGAGACATATGAAGATACTGAAACAGACCTTTAGGAATACCTGCTGATTCAAACGCACTTACCATACGTTCAGCGCAAAGAGGTGTCTGGGCAGAGTGCTTCAATAACACCGCATTCCCCGCCAGCAATGCTGGCATAATGCTGTTGATAGCGGTCAGCAATGGATAATTCCATGGTGCGATGACCACTACCACACCCATTGGCTGCTTTTTGATATAACGAGTAAAACCTTCTTTTTCCGGTATCTGAACAGACGCCAAAGCTTCTTCAGCGACAGAAAGCATGTACCTTGCCCGCTCTTCAAGACCAGCTACTTCACCAGCGGTGTAACGAATAGGTCGCCCCATCTGCCAACTGATTTCTTGCGCTATATCGTCTTTTTGAGCAACAAGGTTATCCGTAGCTTTGCTACAAACGGCTTGTCGCTCTGATAACGGCAGCGACTGCCATTGACGCTGAGCACCAAGAGCCATAACCAGAGCCATATCAATTTGCTCTTTACTGGCCAATGGACGCTCTACATAAACCGAGCCATCTACGGGTGAAATGGTTTGCTGGATTTTATTCATTGTTCTTACCACTCAAACTGCAAAAAGAGTCAATCAGATGATTTCGAAGTAACGGTCCATTTCCCAATCGGTAATATGCTTGCGGAACTCGCGCTCTTCCCACTCTCTTGAAGCTGCAAAATGCTCTACAAACTGCTCACCGAACATAGTTTTCGCTGCTTCCGATTGCTTTAACCGTTGAGCTGCATCCCAAAGAGTTGATGGTAGTGCCAATTCAGGAGAATGAGTCTGCTCATAAGCATTGCCCTTCACCTGTTCTTCCGGTTCCCACTCGTTGATAATACCTTGAAGACCTGATGCCAGTGCTGCTGCAAGAGAAAGATAAGGATTCGCATCAGCTGAACCCAAGCGGTATTCAACCCGTTGGGATTTTTCAGAGCCAGGAATAACTCTGAGTGCTGTGGTTCTGTTTTCCACACCCCAGGTTGCATCAGTAGGTGCCCAGAAACCTGGAATCATACGGGTATAGCTGTTTACAGTAGGGGCAATCATGGGTAGGAATTCCGGCATCAGTCTTTGCTGTCCGGCGATAAACTGTCGTTGAATCTTGCTGATATTATGTTTTTGGTCAGAATCGTGGAAAGCAGATGACCCATCTTTATTAAACAGTGATAGATGAATATGACCACTCTGGCCCGGATAGTCTGCTGACCACTTAGCCATGAACGTTGCCATCAGGTCATTGCGCTGAGCCAACACTTTCATAAAGGTTTTAAATAGGGCCGCTTTATCAGCTGCATTTTCGGCAGAATCCACCGCAAGCGCTGCTTCAATAACACCAGGACCGGTTTCGGTATGAATACCTTCGATAGGGAAATCCATGGTTTCCGACATTTCCAGAATCTGGTGATAAAGGTCAGAATGAACCGAGTTACGGATCATGGAATAACCAAACCAATCTGGTGTTAGTGGCTTAAGATTCCTAAACCCTTTTTCGCGGACAGATTCAGGTGTTTCCTGAAACAAAAAGAACTCATACTCAAGAGCCGCTTTTACATCAAAGCCCATTTCATCGGCTTTTTGAATAACTCTTCTCAGAGTACCTCTTGGGCACACTGCTTCTGCATAATCTTTAAACTCTCCCATGAACAACAGCATGCCATCTTCAAATGAGATTTCACGACAGGATTCAGGTAGTACTCTCACGGGCGCATCGGGATAGCCTGTGTGCCAACCCGTATACTTCACATTGTCATAGAGCTGGTCTTTACTGTCCCAGCCAAGAACTACATCACAGAAAGCAAACCCGTTCTCCAATGAGGAGAAGAATTTGGATTTGCTCATGTACTTACCCAGCATCACGCCGTCGTTATCGAACAAACCCACTTTTACATGAGTCAGCCCCCGCTCTTCTACTATCTTTTTAGCGTCCGCAACGGTTTTTACATCTCTGGGATTCATCATGATCACGCTTCCGTTATTCTTATCGGATGGAAGTTATTGTTTTGATATATCTATCACTCTTGAAGATATGAGATGGTTAATCGCACCTTCACACCTTCGAGAATAATAAGTATAAAAAGGCTACAAACTCTGCAGCCTTTGAAAGATCATCAGTTTAGTTCAGATTCAGCTCGAGCAATGGCTTCGAACTCTTCTTCAGGCGCACGAGCTACCAGATGATGGCGGCTGTACAGTGCAAAATAAGCCACTAAAATAGCGTAGAACACAGCAGCCCAGAAAGCGGCCTCCTGACTCACCACAAATGTCGAAATGAACGCTATTACAGCTAGAACCAAAGCAATACCTGATGTCAGTGTTCCACCAGGTGTTTTGTATGGACGTTCTAAGTCTGGTTCCTTCACTCGCAGAATGATATGCGACAGCATCATCATAGCGTAAGAGATAGTGGCACCAAATACCGCCATATTGATCATCAAGTCACCTTCGCCGGTCAGCGAAAGCAAGAATCCGATAATACCCGGAACAATCAATGCCATCGTTGGCACTTTTCGACTACCCGTTCTGGACAGGAATCTTGGTAGATAACCCGCTCTGGACAGAGCGAAGACCTGACGTGAGTATGCATAGATAATCGAAAAGAAAGAAGCAATCAAACCAGCCAGACCAACCAGATTAACAAAGGTTGCGATTCCAGAGTTTTCACCATAAACATGCTGAAGAGCGCCTACCAGAGGTGCGGCATGATCCTTCATCAAGTTAGCGCCAGCTCCACCTGGAGCCAGAACAAGTACCAGACCACCAAACAGCAACAGCACGATCATCGCTGTAATGATGCCCTTAGGCATATCTTTCTTAGGGTCAGTAGCTTCTTCTGCGGCAAGAGGTACACCTTCAACAGCCAGGAACAACCACATAGCAAAAGGAATTGCTGCCCAAACACCAATATAGCCTTCAGGCAAGAACGATGAGGCACCTGCAGCTTCAGTATTCACAGCGATGTCAAAAAGGTTGTCCGCATCAAAAGCCGGAATCATTCCTATAATGAACACGACAATGCCTAAGCTAGCCAGAGCAGTAATCACCATCATGATCTTAAGTGCTTCACCCGCTCCCCATAAATGGAGACCAACAAAAGCAGCATAAAAGAGGGCATAGACCAGTGGACCGTCCATACCAAACAGTTCACTGACATAACCACCAATGAATACAGCGATAGCGGCTGGTGCAATAGCGTATTCCAGTAGAATCGCTGTACCAGTCAGATAACCACCCCAGGGACCCATAGCTCGACGGGCGTATGAATAACCACCACCGGCTGTTGGTAGCGAAGATGACAGTTCCGCCAGTGACAACACCATAAACATGTACATAATGGCCATGGCGATAGTGGCCAGTAGCATGCCACCAAAACCACCCTGCTCCAGGCCAAAGTTCCAACCGGCAAAGTCACCGGAAATAACATATGAAACACCGAGACCTGCAAGAATCAGCCAACCTGCAGCGCCTTTTCTCAGTTGTCGTTGTTTCAGGTAATCATCAGATACTTGCTCGTATTCTACAGAGCCGGATGATGGAGGAGTGCTTGTCTCAAGCATAATGGGTACCTTTTTATTATTGTTTTTCTGCAGCCAGAATTGCGAATTTAATATTACTTCCGCAGGCTACCGGTATTTTTACTGCTTGGAAGGTAGTTTATATAGGCAAAAAGAACTGAACAAACACCTTCATAATTAATGAAACTACAGTATTAGCTAAAGTAATAGTAGGCCTCTGTCTTGTTCCAAATAAGCGAGTGCAATCTATCGAATAGCTTACTGGTACATATTCTCCAACCATGGAAGCCAAGCTTTCAAATCAGTCAGCGCTTTGTCTCGGATAGTTTGACGACTGTATCCTGCTATTTCTTCCGGAAGGTGCCATAAATCAGACCGCCTACTCACTACTGTCAGTTCTCTATAATCTGAATTTGAAAGAGGATAAACAGCAAGCTTGGACCTGACTTCATGGCCACATTGATAAAGACAGAGAGGTGTTGTGATTGACCAACAGTTGCCAGATGCCACCATGTTGGCAATAGCATAAGTATTATCAAGAAAAAATCGTTTATCTGATTCCAGTTGTAGTTTTTTTAACTGTTCTTCAACCGTTTTACCAATAATGGTGTGTGCCGGATATCTGGCCAGAGTCAGGGTGCTGGCCAGATTTGCAAGCTGCCCCTCCTTATAGTTGTAGCTAAATGGTACAACAAGAATCATTGGCTCTCTGATGATCGGGTAACGAATCAGTTCATCACTCCCCAAAACAGCATCGTCGGAGATAATAATATCAACTTCATTAGTCAGCAGGCTTTTGGCATGAGAATGAGAAAGACCACTCAGAATGGCCCAGTCATCAGTCTGTTCGGACAAAATCTCCATTAATGAACTGCCCAATGGCACTGCCAGAGAATCGACCAACGCTACCCGGACATTTCGAAGCTGCTCTACTCTGCCAGATTTAAGGTTCTGACTTGTTTGTCTTGCCTCCTCTAAAATTTTCAGACTTCTATCGTAAAAATAACGACCATTGGCAGTGACCCGCATTGGTCTGACTGAACGATCAATTAACTGGGTTTCCAATGATTTTTCTAGATTTGAGAGAGATTGAGAGATAGACGATTGAGTAACATTCAATCGTTGAGCAGCTAGAGTCATATTGCCGGATCTAATAACCTCAACGAATACTTCCAGTACTTTCAGGTCAAAGCCGAAGGAAAAGGACATCAGGTGAATCCATTACTGCGTTATTGTTATTGGGCTCAATATCGCTGTAATGGATGAAGCAGGTCAAGCAGAAATGAGTCACTACTTTTTCAAAGTAGTGACTCAGAGAAAACATCAGAAAAACATATGCGCCATTCCGGCAATAACTGGCAAGGTAACCAGAGTACGCAAGATGAAAATAATAAACAGTTCGATAATCGTTACCGGAACTTTACTGCCAAGCAGTAACGCTCCAACTTCAGACAAGTAGATCAACTGAGTCAAAGAAAGAGCTGCAATAACAAATCGGGTCATTTCACTCTCAATGGATGACGCCAGAATAGAAGGCACAAACATATCGGCAAAACCAACAACCATCGTTGTTGATGCAAGCTCGGCTTCAGGAATTCTCAACAATTCGAGTAATGGAACAAAAGGTGCTCCCAGGATGTTAAACAGAGGGGTGTACTCAGCAATAATAAGCGCAACCGTACCGATACCCATCACAACAGGAAGTACTCCAAACACCATTTCAGTAGCATTCTTGACCCCATCAATGGCAACTTGCATTAGAGAGCCTATTCTTGATGCTTTCTGAAGAGCCATCCTCAATCCCCAGGACATACTGTTGTGTCCTTCAGGAATAATTTCATCGTCTTCAACCCGAGGCTCTCCAGTAATAAACAGATCTTTTTTGCGTGACAGGGGCGGTAGTTTCGGAACAATAATAGCCGCTACAACACCTGCAACACACACTGTCAGGTAGAAGGGCACAAACATATGCTCAAGGCCTACCTGAGCAATAACGACCAGCGAGAATGTAATGGAAACTGCTGAGAAAGTCGTACCAATTACTGCAGCTTCACGCTGAGTGTAATGACCTGTTTCATACTGCTTACTGGTCAGCAAGATTCCAACACTGCCATCACCTAACCATGAGGCAATACAGTCAATGGCTCCTCGGCCAGGAAGACCAAAAACCGGGCGCATTACTCGTGTTAGTAAGGTACCAAACAGTTCAAGAAGGCCAAAGTTCATCAATAACGGCAGTAGCAGACCAGCAAAAATAAAGACTGCAAACAACGTAGGCATCAAATCATTAAGAACAAGGCCACCCGTTACTCCGGAATGAATCATCTCCGGACCGGCTTTAAAGAAGCTGAATAGTACAAACGCCATACCCGCCATACGAACCAAAAACCATATAGGAGAAACATCAAACAGCTCGGAGAGAAAAGCATTCTGGTATATCAGCTTTGGGCTAAATAGCTTAGTAACGATCGTCATTAATCCGGTGAAAACGACTACTGACGTAATAATGGCAATCAGGTCACCCGCCAGAATCGATTTCAGCATACCCGCCAGTATGGCTACAGGAATGGTCAATCCATCTTCTGAAACAACCGGTGTAACAAAGAGAAGCACGCCAGCCAATGACGGTAATAGAAAAGTAAGCCAGTTAGACAAACTCGGGGATTGCTTTGAATTTAAGGCTTCAAACTGCTTCATGACAAGCCTCTTCTCCCTTGGTATGTGGAATAAACGAAGGCTTAACAGCTCAAATTAACCGAAAGGTTGCCCTCAATATTGAATAAGGGAGCAGGTTCGAGAATGAAGTTACTCTATCCGCTTCCTTTTGTCGTGAAAGTGACAAAAATATACGGACTAATTATGCGTTAATTACGAATAAAAACTCAACTAATTATAACCTGTAGAAATACCTAATATTTCAATACTTATTTATTGAGTCGAATTCCTTTAAGCATGTTGAACAGCTGCCTTTTATCATCCATGCTCAGATTCTCAACGTTAAGGGTTCGATCAAATAGTGGAAATAAATCATCTGAAAATTGCTTTCCACTTTTCAAAAAAAGCGCTACTTTTCGTGTGATTTGAGTTCCAAGATTTAAAATGGCAGGCCTTATCACTGTTTTTAGGTCTTTTTCAGGTAAAGTCTTCGGTGGTGTCGACATCCATTCAGCCATATATCGGTACTGAATTGCTTTAGCCGCATTCATCTGTGCAGCCACAAAACTTTCAATATGATTTGCGCTAAGCCCTTCTTCTTTCGCTCTGATGAGGGCTTTCTCCAGCACTACCTTTTCCCGAGTTTTATCCAACAGCGGCTGCTGGGTATCCAGTTTATAGAGCGCTACATCTCTCATATAAGACAAACGACTGTGCATCAAATTGAATATATCCTCAGCATCCGTCGCCCAGCAACCCGCAGATAAGGAGAATGATAATATCAATATAGATGCATACTTCACTAATTTAATCTCATATTTATTCATAATAACGATTTATATTAGCTGATTCTTAGGATTTTACCTGATCCTATGATTAGGGAACTTAATGATTAGGGAACTTGCCCACTCTCAGTGGCTCTAAGGTCTGTATTACATCGATCAAGGACGAGTGGATGTCGCAATGAATTAGAGTCTGGGAGGGTGAGTAACTGTACTTTCTTCAAGCATAAAAAAAACCCAGTTGATTTCTCAACTGGGCTTCTTAATTTCAATGCCTGGCGATGACCTACTCTCACATGGGGAAACCCCACACTACCATCGGCGATGTATCGTTTCACTTCCGAGTTCGGGATGGGATCGGGTGGTTCCAATACTCTATGGTCACCAGGCAAAACTGGTTAAGCAAAGGCTTTTGGCCTCTACTCTAGAATCCTGATTAAATAAACTGTGTTATTAATTCTTGCTTAACACTCTCATGCGTATGGCATGGTAAATCGCTTTGGCGTTATATGGTCAAGCCTCTCGAGTCATTAGTACTGGTTAGCTCAACGCCTCACAACGCTTACACACCC
>SIHQ01000020.1 GCA_004762125.1 Oceanospirillales bacterium
GCGAAACCTATCTCACGTATCCGGCCAAGCTGTCGTTGTCTCAGGAGCAGAAATGCTTTCTGGACGACTATGCTGTGCTGTTTGGTGAGGTGTGTCGCCAGTACTACGCTGCCCTGAAAAGCGGCCGTTGTAAATCCCGAAAAGACTACCATGCCTTCACTGGCCAGCGCCTTCCTTATCGCGTTATGCGTGGCGTCGAGCAGCATTTAAAAGGTCAGATTAAGTCGCAAGAGACTAATCGAAAGAACTGCATTGCTCAGGACGAAAACAAGCTGGATACGCTGAAGGGCGATATTGCAAAGCTGGCCAAGAAAGTTGTTTCGATAGCCGAAGCGGCAAGAAAGCCGGTGGTTATTGAAAAGCTCGATTTTAAGCAGAAAAAGAGGCAGCTGCATAAAGAGAATCCGGTGTACGCCCGAATGCTCTCATCGCTGGCTTATGAAAAAATCAAATCCTTAATCGAAGTGAACTGCGCCAAACGGGGGCTGGAGTGCATTACAATTAATCCAGCGTACTCCTCGCAGATTGGGGCAGTAAAATACAAAGAGAAATACGGTTTATCCACGCATCACGCTGCAGCATTGGTGATAGCACGAAGAGGCTTAGGCTTCTGGGATAGGCCTTTAAGAAATGACTACCAGACTAAAGATAGGGTTGTGGTATCCCATCCGGCACCTGTAAGGAAAACCGGATCGGCAATGCTTTACTACCGTGAATTTTTTAGTTGGAAAAGACGACTCTTGCGAGAGATCGGCACTGGTATGCGCTTTGGGGAGGCTGTCGCTCTGGCAGCTGGAACGCAAAGGCGAAGCTTAGCTTCCTAGTCCGATGGAGGGCGCTACGTCGTCCTCCTCGAACCCTTTACTGTGGGGTTGAACTGGCAAATGAGTAGGTTTGCGTAGGTTCATAAAAGCGGTTGACCCACCACCCTTCTGTTTTACCACTGGTGTTTGTCAATATTCGTTGCAGTCCTGATCCAGCCGAATGATACAAGGGTCTTTATCTGTATTACGGGCCATGAATAAGTTGTATGCATGCTGATGAAATTGACCTCTACCAACCAGAATTAAACACTCGCCTCTTAAGGCAATTTCTTTCTGTAATATAGCGATATATCCAGACATTACCGTTCCTGTGATATCTTCAAAACTGTTTTCCCAATCTACAAAGCTCATGCTTTCGTTGAAAACACGTGGAACAAATTTTTCTAATAATTCAAATGTAGCGAGTTCATTTCTTCTAAAACCAGTTATATAGCCGGCACTCCCAAATTTACCAGTATCCATTGCAAGAAAAATGTTGTTAATATTTTTGTTATTTTTAAACATACTTATATATTCTTGAGTTTTATCTAAGCATTTTTCAATAATTTGAATCTTATTTAATGAAGACTTTTTATCTTTAATTATATGCTCTGACCTGAGCATCACGGAAATGTATTGATTATTTAAATAATTTTTTATGTATTTTTCAGCATCACTCTTAACTTTATTGCTAGTATTTAAAAAATTAAATTCGTTCCCGTAATAATTTTTCTTTTCACAATCTACATTTATAGATTCCATGTATCGAGTAACTTCAGTTTTAGTGATTCCACCAAACTCATCGAATATTACAGTTACTTCTTCTGGATTGTCTTGACCGTAAATAAGATTTTTAAAATCATCTAAACTTAGTACTCCCGTTTTCTTGAAGTCTTTATGCGCAATTCGTTTCAATCGAAATCCATTAGGGCTCAGATGTGAATCAAGTAGTCTAATAAACTCTTCGTGATTGCTCGTCTCCCCCCAATTATCAATAACAACAATGTAATCTCTTGGCGCATTTTCTAGAAATTCTTGCCATGTAGCCATCTGCCTGAAATGCTGTCGATGAACAACTTCTTGCCATTGTTTTTTATCATATATGTCAAAAAATGTAAGAGGCTCCTCTTGATCTGTAGCGTTAAAATCAAAAACAGTGAGAGGAAATCCGAAATAAGATGTTTTTAAAAAAGGTTCAACAAACCTTATAGATTCATTTATCTTACTTGCCAGACATGTTTGTGAAAGTAAATTTGCTGCTCCACAAGTGAGCTGTTCTTTTACTTGATAAGTTAACATGTACCCAATTTTTTTCTCTCCCTCCGAATGATATGTAAGTTTGTTCTGATCAATGGGCTTTCTGTAATAAACATAATTTTCAGATGTTTCTAAATGAAATAAAACGAAGCCTATTGTGAGAAATGATCCCGTTAGTAAAAATAAAAAAAAACCAATCAGTGAATCCATAACGATACCAAATTTTTACGGAAGATTCACATAAAGTAGATCAATAACTAAAAACGAGTTCCTGATATTATCAATATTACTCTGAAGGTATCAGGAATTAATTAATGGCTAAACGTTAATACGCTTGTACTTCACTCGGTGAGGGCCTGCAGCCTCAGTACCAAGGCGATCAAGACGATATGGTCACGTTCTTGCCTTGCTTGCAGTGCAGAAGGCGCAACTATTGAAATTATGAAGGAATATGTGAATAGCCAGAGTACGCCTGACTGACTGCATACGAACACTCAACCGGAATGTTCGCCACACTCCCGCCTTATATCTCCGTCCGATTGGGCGAGGGTTTACGATGATTTTGCTAAAATCCCTTTCAGCCTGATGAAAACATTGTCACGAACACCCAAACATTCAGTGAGTGCTTTTCTTACCGAACATCAAGTTGCACAACCAGCATGAATACGTCAAGTTCAATGCAGCAGGGTTAACCAATATAAAATCATCAAACCAGGGAGTATTGATGCACAAAGAAATCATTAAGACATGGAATGATGACCGTGGCTTCGGCTTCATCAAATCAGACCCATTAAAAGAATGAACAGGAAACCCAGTTCGGGCGACATCATTCGCTTTGATGTCACGCAGCAAATAGATGGTGATAGGAACAGGGTTCCTTATGAACGACAGTATTGTAATAGCAGGCTTTAGTGAAGACCGGTAATATACCTAGCCGATTATGGATTTGCGCCATTCACAAAATAAAGGTAATTAATAATGTTACTAGATTCCAATGAAGCCATTGTTGTTGAACCTGATACTAAAGCAACATCATGTGTTATTTGGCTACATGGCCTCGGTGATTCTGGCGCTGGTTTTGCGCCAGTCGTTCCAATGCTAGGCCTACCACAAAATCATTCGGTTCGTTTTATCTTTCCACACGCACCAGAACAACCTGTCACGATAAATGGCGGAGCCGTCATGCGCTCGTGGTATGACATAAAAAGCATGAGCTTGCTTGAAAGAGCCGATATTGATGGTGTTAAGGAATCCGAGTTGAAAGTGAAGCGTCTTATTGAATCTCAAATGGATGCAGGCATTCAATCAGAAAACATTGTTTTAGCTGGTTTCAGCCAAGGTGGAGTACTGAGTTTATTCACAGGACTGCGCCTTCCTCACAAACTCGCTGGTATTATGGCACTATCTTGTTACTTACCTGCTGGAGATAAATTGCCCGTAAGTATAAGTGAAATAAATAAAGATACACCTATTTTACAGCATCATGGTGAACAAGATCCTGTCGTTCCATTAGATGCAGGTGAAATGGCAAACATAGCTCTAATCAGTGCTGGTTATTCAGTAGAATGGAAGTCATTCCAGATGCCGCACAGCGTTTTACCTCAACAATTGACTGAAATTGGTCATTGGTTGATCAAACAGCTTAGTGTTTAAAATGTTATACAAATGACAGATACAACGGATTACAGGGCATGAAGCAAATAGAGAACAAGGTTGTAAGTAAATGAATTAGCAAATTCGTTGTAGATCCTCGCCCAATCGGGCGGGGATATAAGACGGTAATATCAGCGATAACAAGCCTCCTCTCGAACACTCCTTTCCGATATCAGAAATAATTTTATGCAAAGCTACAACGACTTAGCATTAGTTTTTATGACTTTCCCAACCATCTTCAAGAATAACTACGTTACATTCACCTATACTGTCTTCTCGGCACGTTACTAGTACATATCTAAAAAGAACTGATGTCGGCTAGAACAAAGGAAAGTCACTGCCGCCTTGCAACCAGACCTGCTGACAGGATTCTGAGTATGCTTTTTGATGGGGATTTGCTCAGTGCAATAACCATGAATAGTAGGTAGAAATTATGCTTTCACTTCACTCTGCACACTCGCCTTTTAAAAAAATCAATATCTTGAACCTGGTAGTTGCTCTTCAGCTCGTGGTTCTACCAATGCTCTGCTCCTCAGAAGCAGCAGCCAGCACTAATTCAACCAATCAACTGGCAACGGATGTGTCAGACGAACGGCTTCACTCTCTGATGGATACTATTGAGTCATTTGAAGATGTGAAAGTCTTATCACTACCTGCTATTTCAAAAAAACGCTCTATTCAGGAACCGGACAATGAACTAGCAGAAAAATTCAGGACACAAATCAGGAGCTTGAGAATTGACCTCAATCACTTACACAACACACTCGAAACGGATAGCAGCTTCCATACCTGGGATTACATCATTAGTCAGCACACTACATTACTGAAATCGATTACATCACTAAATTTCTCGAAACCTTATCCGGTCATCGCTAGCCCGCTTCGAAAAAAAGATAAACAATGGGGCGTTTTCTCCTGTTTGTTACAAAGCAGTGAAGACATGATATGGGTATTAAGCAATGATGGGGAGACAGGCTATGCTCATAATCACCCCTACGTCAGGGACATAATGCAAGCAAGAATATTCACAACTTCGGGCGAAAATGGGCTAATAATTTCAACTGTTCTAATACCTCGTATTCTGGAAAATCATCATGTTGATCTGTGGTGTCGTGGATATCATCTGGACGTATTCAGACTCACGCAATCAAAGGAGCAGGCAATGTACGACAACTCAATTATAGCCATGAGTATGGACGCAGCTTTATCAACCGGTGCGACCGATGCAACCGATGCAACCGATGCAACCAATAGAATCAGTACACACTATCAAAGCAATGCTATAACCCAGACAGCCACTCTATCAGTTATTCTACTGACTGTTTTAGTGGGCCTGCTTGTGGCTTTCTAGCACTGAGCGAAAGCTATTTTTCCAGAGTTATCGATTACAACCGTTTTTATTAAGGGGTCACCACCAAAAAGAACGGTAGCTTCCCCAAAGCAATATTCGAATAGATTTTCAAAGCCTACGAAAGATCCAGAGCTTTTGACTTCAAAATATCCAGTGAAATCACTTCAAGACTCTTTTGATGTGTGGACAACACATACACAGGCGGTGCGGATCCCTCAACATGAGCCTGCAACCAACGTTTAGCACAAACACACCAGTGATCTCCCGATTTTAATCCTGGAAAACCCAACTCAGGATTAGGCGTACTAAGATCATTTCCCTTACTTATGGAATATGTTAGAAAATCATGAGTGATTTGCACACAAACTGTATGAGAGCCCTCATCGACAGGACTGGTGTGACAAAAACCATCCCTATGAAACCCGGTAACCGGATCATGACAGCAGACCTCCAGTGGCAGGCCAAGCACATTTTTCTGATTTCTATCTGAATACTTCATCCGTCATCCAACATTTATCGTCATCAAAACCAGCATGGTTGCTGAGTCACAGATTATCAGCTTTTTGAACCAACCCGTAATCAGCTTGTCTGTATATTTTCAGGCCAGCGTTCTGCTACCGGTCAAGGGAATACTAACTGAACCGGCACCTACTACAACCCTAACACCGTTGCCTAAAGGCCTTTCTTTCTCCCGAACTTCTATATACTTTTCACAGCAACGAACTGCCTTCATGATCCTTCCTTTGTTTATTTTTCTTATGAGACCACTTCACTCTTCGGTTTCTCAGCCTTCATGATTTCTATAGAATAACTCTTATACTTTTTAACGAGTTAAAAAAGACAATGGATATCAGTCATTTGCGGGAGAATTACACTCAGGCGGGTCTGGATCGGGATAACCTGGATGAAAACCCTTTCAAACAGTTCGATCTCTGGTTTAAGCAGGCTCAGGAAGCACAGCTGCCAGAGCCAAATGCTCTTAGTCTGGCAACCGCTTCTGCTGATGGCGCACCTAGCTTGAGAACAGTGTTGCTCAAATACGTCAGTGATGAAGGTTTTGTCTTTTTCACCAACTACACCAGCAACAAATCTCGGGATATTACTGAAAACCCCAACGTTGCGATGATGTTTCCATGGGTTAGCCTTGAGCGTCAGGTGATTGTCCGTGGTCGTGCCGAGAAAATCTCCAAGACTGATTCCCTGCGCTATTTCACCAGCCGTCCTCATGGCAGCCAACTAGGTGCTTGGGTCTCTCACCAGAGCTCTGTCATTACCGGCCGCAAGGTGCTGGAGATGAAACTGGCAGAAATGAAACGGAAATTCAGTGAAGGTAAAGTCCCACTCCCTGACTTTTGGGGTGGTTACCGGGTTGTTCCTGAAAAAATTGAATTCTGGCAGGGTCGCCCTAGCCGTCTTCACGACCGTTTCCTCTATACCCGCCAGGATAATGGTTGGCACGCTGAGAGACTGGCACCATGAGTCGCAGAACCGCTGCGACGCTTTCTGTTCGTGACAACCTGATCAAACTGGTGGACGTTAACCATCAGTTTCAGGAAGCGGTACTGACCGATCACACACTGCCCGCTTGGGTGATGAAAGAGCCTGACGAAGTAAAGACTGACCGGGCACTGGCGGCAGAAACCAGTTGCCAGCTGACTTATATTCAACAACAGAATCGACAGGAAACCGCTCGTTTGCCCGGTATCGTTGGTATTTCATCAACAACCCTACACGCAGGGCAACAGTTGAATATGGCCAGAGACGACTTTAAAAAAGCCATGTCTGACTACCGGAAACTGTTTGGTGACAGCATTGCTGCCATAGAAGAAGCATCAGAAGAGTTACGTGATGGTTTACTGGGCGGGTTGAAAATTCAGCACATCCATTTTGTTCAAAGCTATCGGCAGCTCAAGCTTTTTGAAGCAGCCCCAAAACGGATTGGTTTTAGCTGGGCCGCTCATCATAGTGGTTCTGTCCGACTGAGTGCTTCCGACGCTATTGAACATCTTAGAAAGAAGTACCTGGCTTCTTCTGCTATTCAAAAGGATATTGATGTTCTGATAAAGATGCCCGCGTCCGAGCCAGTCATTATCAAAAGGCTTTTGGCACCCCATCTGAGAGCTAACCTGACCTGGCATAAAGATATTGAAGCGTTAAGAAAGCTCGATAAGGAATCGAAAAAAGAATACCCAGGACAGATCAACGCGCCCTTACCGGTTTTTGTAAAGCTGGAGAAAGGCGAACCACTACCGGAATTCAATCGCATCCGGCCTTTTGATCCTGCCGCCAAACAGGATCGACTGACCCGCAGTGACACAAAGTTGATTCGTATCTCTGATAACCCACATTCTCGTATCTATAAATACGCCTAGAGCCTCATCAGAACACTGCCAGCCATCAATAGGACTGGCCATATCATTTAGTGTATTAACTTGATTACTCTGATATAAGCTCATTCTTCAGGTAAGCATCCAGTTCGGTGTAGCCACCAATGTACTTCTTTCCATGGAAAATCTGAGGCACAGTTTCCACTGGTCTACCTACTGTTTTTTCCAGATCCGCTTTGGAAATGCCTTCTTTATGGATATCTACATAGAGAAACGAAAGTTGGCGACTTTCAAGAACCTCCTTTGCACGGACACAGAAACCACAACCCGGACGACCAAATACTGTAAAACGATCCATAACTTTTCATCTCTGTTCAATGGGCAAATGACTAAATTGCCAAATGACTCAATTGGTAAATAACTATGCCGTTAACTATAAACAGGCAAATCGGATTCTCTAAATCGTTATTTTCTTGTATTTCGATAGAAGCTTTCTATCAAAGCAATTATCTATCAAAGAGAGATCGATCAAAAAGAGTCCCCATTAAAGCGATGAGTTGATTATGAAGAAGACAACAGAACAATCATTCATTTCAAGAGGTTGTATAAACCTGACCACCCTATTGTCCGCATTGCTGCTTCTTTCTTCATCCCTTCAGGCAACCAATTTGGTCAAACTGGCTCACAAGGCTGGCTTCAATAAATGCGATTTAGCTATCAACGAAGAATTCAAAGATCTGGATAAACAAGGTAACGCTATTGCTTCGACCGGCTATTTCAATAATCGCAGTTTTAACGTCATGGCCACTTGGGGAACCGCTGGAGACAGCGTCTGGAAGAACACTACTTTTATAAAATTTGGCAGAAGTTGCCTTGCTTACAGTGTCATAGGTATTACCTACAAAGAAGCTTGCTCAACCTATCAGAAGAAAAACCCCGAGTGGGCTGAAATTCAAACACTCGGGGACTTTACCTGGACGAAAAACGAAGGTGGCGTTAGCGCCATTATGAAAGAGCCGTCTGAGGGTCGCTGCGAGATTACCTACCGAGTACATCAAAACTATAGCAACCAAGCAGGTAAGGTAAAAAGCAAAGAAAAAGCCTCTTCAAGCCATAGCAACTCATCCAAGGGCAGCTAACAATTGCCTAACATCAATCTTTAACTGACTCACAATCTGCTTTCTTCCCGCCAACCCTGAACGTCTGGCCAGTTCCTGCCAGCCTTGATTCTGAAGCACCTTTGCAATCAGCACTTTATGTTCTTCATGAACACCCGCCACCTGTCTAGAAAGGTTGATCAGAAGCAGCTTTTTGATAGCCAACTGGCAACTCTCGTATAGACGATCAGAGTGAACAAACGACTCCAAATCCATTCGATCTCTTTTCGACAGAGTGACAGACGTTCCTTTGCAATCGGAAAGAATACTCCCTACCAGCTCTGCGTCCAGAGCCTGCAGATTATCGGGTAGCTGCAGTAATAAACTGTCTATGAAGCGTTCTCTCACTTCATACAAAAGATCATCAAACCCATTAGAAAGAGATTTGATCACCATCAATGAATAACTTCCGCTACTAGCCTCTCTGACCAACCCCATTCGTACTGGTTTAAAATCGCTACGAGACCAGAATCGAACCAGTTCTTCACTGGCACCAAAACTGCTACCAATAAAATCCAGTTGCTGCTTTCTGGCATGATCGGTCAATCTGTCGAGAAAATATGAACCAACCCCCCGCCCCTGAATATCAGGATGAACCGCGATACGAATAACACGGTAACCTTTAAAAAGAATGGCTTCAGGAAAACCGGCATGATTGCTCAATGACTGCGGCAGCAGGTGGCCTTTTACCCGTCGTTTGCCTAACCAGACTGCTTCCGTTAAGTCGTCTTCGATCCCGCCTTCTCTGGCCAAAAGCGCAGTAGCGACAACGACACCCTCAAGCTGCAATGAAAACACTTCAATGTTTGGACCATCCAGCAAATGCCTGAGATCAAAGGGTCGTGTTTTGTAATGAGCAAGAACCAGCAAACCAAAAATTTGTTTCAGTAGCGGTTCATTCTCAGCCAACTGGGTTCTATTTAATTTTTCTAATTCAAGGCGGGACAGATCAGTAATTGTTGCCGTTGAAAGAATTTCTGGCTCAGCATTTAACAGCAATGCCTGAAATACAAAGGCCTCAAGAGGATCATTTTCAGCCCAGCGTACAGGCTGATGAATATGCAGCGCTCGCCATTTGGGCGTCACCTGATCAAGCACCTTCTTGAATTTAACCGAAAATCCTCGCCCCGTACCTTCATAACCATGAATGGTAGAAGCAAAAGCAATGCGTGAATAGCGCTGCAATAACGTACTTAGAATAGAGACTGGAATAGCTGCCGCTTCATCCACCAGCATCAAATCACAGACCACCGGTTCTATAGATTGCGCTAATTCATCTGGCGCAAGAAATTGAATACTGGCTCCCTGCCATTCAATTAAACCTGCTGTTATTTTTCCGTCAGATGGCTCTTTATTTATCGAGTTATTTAACGAGCTGTTTAACGAGCTGTTTAACGAGCTGTTTACCAAAAGTGAACCAGCATGTCTGAACAGAACTTCAGCCGAAGCTATGGAAGGCGCCGTCACCACAATACGTTGCAAGCCGTCCTGCAACAGCTGTGCAGCGGCAATTCCCAGAGCAGCACTCTTTCCTCGACCACGGTCAGCTGTTAACACCAGCGGTCTGCGACGATGGCCTTTAGCCACACGAATCAGTGCCTCTACGGCTTGCTGTTGCTCGACGGTTCTATAAGGTTGCACAGTCTCTTCAATAATAGATTCTGGAGCCACTGTAAGAGCAATCGGTCGTGTAATCTGTGTATCTGATTCCTTGAACAGGATTGAGTCAGGGTTGTCGTTTATCAGAGAAGCCAACCTCTGTAGATACCGACTTGAATAGGGCAGTTCTGAATAAGGGTGCACGCAAAGCCTAGTATGCTCCGGATCATTATAATCAGACCAGCTATCCAGCTCAGGCGTTAGCAAAATCATAACACTGCCAGCTCTTAAACTGCCCGATACTGCACCAAAGGCATCGACATCAAAACCTGAGTGAGCATTAAATACAATCAGGTCCAATTCCCTCCCAAGCCAGCCAAACACTTTCTTGGTTTGAACCGCTGCTTCCTGGGTTTTCCTATCACCCACCCATAGAGGTGTGAGGGCACTAATATGACAAAACACTTGCTCTGCCTGTTGCTGCCCCCAGGATTCACTGCCGGACAGAACCAGAAGCTGCCTGTGATTATTCTGTTGTGCAAATTTAATAATCTGATCCAGCTGCTTAAGCACGCTCAAGGTTTTGTCCTGCTTTTTCAGCCTTTTTCCGTTGGTCGAGATGGGTCACTGCTCCATTCCATCCAACCACCATCATAGACTGCAATTTTCTTATAGTTCATCAAACTGGCCGCAAACCAGGCCAAGCTAGCTCGCCAACCGGTGCCACAATAAAAAGTTACGCCGTTACTGGTATCAATATCCTGCCAGTAACTGTCTAAGTCGTGGTATTCCCGTAACGTGTTATCGGGATTGATATAGGCTTCCATATGATAGGCGTCAGAACCTGAGCGCCCCCAAACAGCACCGGGAATTCTGCCAGCCTTGTCAATATAGTTATAACCACTGGTTTCACCCTTGTATTCTGCCAGAGAGCGTACACTGATCAGCGCACCTTTTTGTTCTGCCTGAAACTGCTCAACCGCTTCGGTTTCAGCAAGAATACTCGGTAAGACCGGAATAGTTGCACCAAAGTCCTTCTCTGCTACAGATTCATTCACGCCTCGCTCTATGCGATAACCGGATTCGACCCAGGCTTTCCATCCCCCATTAAGCAGGCGAACATCACGAACTCCGGCATACTTGAGAACAAACAAAGCTCTAGCAGAGGCCATCATATCATCACCATAAACAACAACCGGTGTGTTCACCCGGACACCTAACCTTAACAACTCCCTTTTAAGCCACTCCGGATCGCGAATATTCCACAAAGGCTCTGACTCGATGGAACCAGTATCCAGATGAAGAGCGCCAGGAATATGTCCGGTTTCATATCGAAGACCACCGCCCCAGGAGACATCCAGTAATTTCAACTCTGGCAGGGCCTTTATATGAGCATCCAGCCAGTAAGGTGTGACTAAACGCTGATAGCCCGGTAATTTTTCCGGCTCATTACCTTTCATCAGCCACTGGCCGAATCCCTGTTCAAAAATCAGAACTTTTTCTTTTTCAAAGCCCATATCAGAAACCAGCCACTGTCCCAGAACCTGGGCATCCTGCTTATCCTTACCATAAACAATCACCCCTCGATCCGGAGTAATTTTCTTGGTAGTCAGCAGCTCTTCTAACAGCGCAGGGTTTTTGTCCAACCAGGCTACATCAAAATTTCTAGCTCCCGGTATATGGCCACCTTTCAACTGACCGTTGGCAGGCCAACCGTTATACCAGTTACTGTCTCTGGCATCGAGCAAGGCATAGCCCTGCTCAACCAGAGTCGTCATTTCCTCTGCATTCACATGTCTGAGCTCAAGACGGTGATTCCAGAACTTGTCACAGGAAACCATCAAGGGAAGCACCAGCAGTAAAACAATGTATTTTAACCATTGGGTCATAGTGTTGAATATCTACAACTAAGAATCAGGCCGGCTATTCTATCAATGCATTCCGACCTGATTGAGAAGGGAATATCCCTATTATTTGAATGAAGAATGTTAGCCAGCTTTCTTAATGATCACAGGCTTATCTTCAGTTTTGACGATTCTTTCTACTTTCAGAATAATAACAGGCTTAACGGGAACATTACCGTGCCCCCCCTTGCCTACTGTCTCAACCAAACCAATAATGTCCAATACATTTAAACCTTCAACTACTTCACCGAATACGGTATAGCCAGGGCGACCACCAGAAGCATTAAGATTGCTATTATTCACCAGATTAATAAAAAATTGTGACGTAGCGCTATCCGGATTATTGGTTCGAGCCATAGCAATGGTGCCACGGCGATTACTCAAACCATTGGTGGATTCATTTTTAATGGGAGCTGAAATCGACTGTTTTTCCATATCACGGTTAAAGCCACCACCCTGAATCATGAAGCTTTTAATAACTCGATGAAAAATTAGATTATTGTAGTAGCCTTTATCCACATAGGAGAGGAAGTTCTTAACCGTAATGGGTGCCCTCTCAGGGTTCAGACGTATCACCATATCGCCTTTATTAGTCGACATCTTAACGTCAACAGTCACGTCTGAAGCCTGCAATGCTGTGCTGGACATAACCAGAGTCAACAACAACCCCATTATTTTGTTCGTCACAAGATATCCTTTTGAACGGTTATAAAACGTCATAATAACGGATTCCCGAGAAAAATCGTAGACAAGGAGAGCTTGGTATAACGCTGAGAAAATTTTGTTTAATTCTGTCTCTGAAGCATTTTTACTTTATCTATTTAACTCAGCTATGGGTCGTATAAGTGTTTAAATAATAAAATTCAAAGTTCAAATAATTAATTCAGACATTCGCATTATTAGAATAATGATTCTTAAATTTTGAGGTATATCAAAACCCAGTCACTTTTAATTATTTTTTCGTGAAATAAAATTCGAGACAGAATAAGATTCAAACAACTCAAAACTGATCAACAAAAAACAGTACGGGTCAACATATCAATATTTCTGATCAAACAGTTTTATACGGCCAGGGGGATTCTTTTGCCGTAATAAATCAGATCAGATTTATTTCAGGACACACAGGGATTAAGTATGTACCGTAAAAGTGTATTGCCACTGGCCATTGCTGCAGCAGTAGCAGCGTCTTCAGCACAAGCCAGCTTCAGCAACTTTATTGATGATGCAACAGTCAGCGGTAAGCTACGTACCGTTTACATTGAAGCTGACGCTAAAGATGGTAAAGATGATGCTGGTGCAACGACTGCCAGTGCCGCTATTGATTTTCGCTCTGGTTATATCTTCGACACCATCGGTTTTGACGCTTCTTACTACGGCGCTATGGCGCTCGATGATGGTGACACAAAAAATGCTAAGAACCTGCTGCCATATGGCACCAAACAGAATTTTGGCAAGCTCGGCCAAGCATACCTGAAAGGCAAATTCGGTGACAAAGAGACCAATTTCTCCTTCAAGGCAGGTCGTACCCGTATTTACACTGGCCTGATTTCGGGTTCAGGATCCCGCTCTATGCCAAGCGCATGGCAGGGTATTGATACAGACTTCAATATTGGCGGCCTGAACATTGGTTTTGCGGCTGTTAATGCTGTTCTGCAACGTGACCAGCCAAACATGACTCGCGTCACTGTTAAAAACAAAGAAGGCAACACTGTAGATATCGATCACGTTATTGGTATGGAAGCTTCTTACAAGTTTGCAAACGGCCTAAGCCTGAAGTACATGAACGGCTTTGCTGATGAGTATGTTAAAGGCCACCAGCTGATAGCTAAGAAAGGTTACAAACTTGCCAGTGGCAACAAAATCAACGTTGAAGGCAACTACCGTGTATCTGAAGAAAACGGTGACCTATGGACGGGTGATGAACCATGGGGGAATGGCTTTGGTGAAAAAGCTGAAACCTACGATTTCAACATTAAATACAGCTTTGGTAAAGCCTACGTACGTGCAGGCCTGGGTTACACAGAAGCAGACAACTACGATGGCAAAACGGGTCGCCATTATTACGACTTTGGTAAGAACAGCTACGGCGCCTGGAACACCTGGACCAACTCTGGTCTGATCGAAGAGTTCTACTGGAACGGCGAAAAAGTCGTTGCACTGGGTGCTGGTTATAAATTCGATAACGGCCTGACGGTTAATTACAAGTACCGTCTTGGCTCCAGCATTAACCTGGCTGAGGGCGGCAGTGCTTCTGAGTCAGAACACGGCGTTGACATGAAGTATAAGTTCCAGAGTGTTAAGGGCCTAAGTACCCGCGTTCGTTACGCTGTTTACAACGAATCTGGCAACAAGAAAGAAAACGACGAAAACCAAGTTCGTGTTTACCTCGACTATAGATTCTAATTCCTTTTAAATATTAAAAGTTGAAGTTTTAATCCTGTTCCGGATAATCCGGTACAGGATTTTTAGAATAAATAATCACATAAATGGACGACCTCGTATGTCTACAGTCAACCGTAGCCTGAAGCTGTTTACAGCAACAGCACTCGCTATCTCCGTCAGCGCCTGTTCTTTCCTTCAGCAACAACCTGAAGTCACTTACGTAAAGGACCAGGTTTACAAGCTGACCGTTCTCCACACCAACGATCATCACGGTCGATTCTGGCAAGACCGCAAAGGTCGCTGGGGCATGGCTGCACGTCTAACTCTGGTAAATCAGATCCGCGAAGAAGTAAAAGCAGAAGGCGGTAATGTACTGCTACTGTCTGGTGGTGATGTAAACACCGGTGTTCCTGAATCGGATCTGCAAGAAGCCGAGCCAGATTTCATGGGAATGAACATGCTGGGCTACGATGCTATGGCCATCGGTAACCATGAGTTCGACAACTCCCGCGAGATTCTCATGCAGCAGGAAAAATGGGCTAAATTCCCTATGCTAGCGGCTAACATCATCGATGAAAAAACCGGTGAAACCTTATTTGACCCGTACACAACGTTTGAATTTAACGGCCTGCGAGTGGCTGTTATGGGTCTGACTACTACGGATACACCTGAGCAAACCAATCCGGAAAACACAGCAGGACTGGAATTCAGAACGCCGGTTGACGTTGCTTCCAAATTGGTACCGGAACTTGAGAAGAAAGCAGACATCATCATTGCTTCTACTCACATGGGTCACTATAAGAACGGCGACTACGGCGTAAACGCTCCGGGTGATGTAACACTGGCACGCAATGTAGACGGCATTGACCTGATTATTGGTGGTCATTCACAGGACCCATTGTTCGAGCCGGACCAGCAAAACGGTACTTACATTGTTCAGGCTCACGAATGGGGTAAGTACGTTGGTCGTGCTGACTTCGAATTCCTGAACGGCGACCTGAAACTGGTGGATTACAAACTGATCCCGGTTAATGGTAAGAAAGGTAAGCCAACACTGGCTCAAAACAAAGAAATGCTTGAACTGCTGAAGCCTTACAAAGACAAAGCCTCCGAGCTGATCGAAGTAAAAGTCGGTGAGTTAGACGAACGCCTGCAAGGTGAGCGCAGCGAAGTACGCTTCAAGCCAACTAATCTGGCTGTACTGCTGAACCGCGCCTTTATGGAAAAAACCGGTGCTGACTTCTCTGTAATGAACGGCGGTGGTATTCGTGCCAGCCTGGACGAAGGTGAAATCACCTACAAAGACGTTCTGACTGTCCTTCCATTTGGCAACACTGTTACAACCACTGAATTGACCGGTCAGGAAGTCATCGACTACCTAACCGTTGTTGCTCTGAAGCCAACCAACAGTGGCGCTTACGCTCACTTCGAAGGTGCAGACATGACTATTGCCAACGGCAAGGTCAGCGATCTAACCATTGGTGGAGAAACGATTGATTTAAACAAAACGTACAAAATGGCTATCCTGAGCTTCTCTGCTGGTGGTGGTGATAAGTACCCTAATCTGAAAACCAAATCAGGTTTTGTGGACACCGGCTTTGTCGATGCTGACGTACTTCGTGAGTACATCGAAAACCATCCTCAGATAAAAGCAGATCAGTTTGCTCCTGAAGGAGTGATTCGTCTGTAAGACGTTTCGCCTCAAAAAAAGCTCGCCGGTCATTATGACTTGCGAGCTTTTTTCATCCTGCCAAAAAAAAACAGACTCTAGTCCTTTTCATTAATGACAAGCCTATTCGATCTGTTGTAGCCTGACATCGAGAATAATAATAAATAAAAGCGAAAGAACATTTAATCAACACTTTGGTGATGAATAAATTTTCGCGATAAAAAAGGGAGCATGTCATGGATATGACCGATATTATTGCCATTCTTCTTATTGCTACTGGCATGTACGCCACAATATCCATTGTTTTCTGGACACTGGAACTCGGCATCTCACCCACCCCAACCTCAAACCGCGTCAAACAATACCTGAAACAACTGTTGCCGGACTCTGTAGATGGCAAGGTCTATGAATTGGGCTGTGGCAGTGGTTCTCTCCTGGAAATACTCAATAACCACTACAGAAATAATCAGGTAGTTGGGCTTGAGCGTTCACCGTTACCCTGGCTCATTGCCCGATTAAGATTCGGAAACAACAGAGACACACTCATCAGCAAAGAGAATTTTCTCGGACGGGATTTGAGCGATGCGGGGCTTGTTGTTTGTTATTTATGCCCATCGGTAATGGTGACACTGGCAAAGAAATTGAAAAGAGATTTACCGGATGGTTGTTTGATCATCAGCCACACATTCAGTCTACCTGGCTGGGAACCCGTGAAAGAATTACAGGCTAACGATCTGTATAAATCACCTATCTATTTGTATCGAGCGGGATATTACAAAGAGGAATCTTCTGATCAATCTCCCCTGCCAACCATCGATAGGTTTCAAGCTGCTCAGGGGCACAGCTAACACAACCTTTCTGACAGCCTGATTGCTCCCTGGCAATCAGGCCTTTACGGAGCCAGTGTTGCAGCATACCCCGCAAAGCATCCGGGTCACTATGAAAGTGCTGACTAAGGTCAGCCAGAGAACAGACTCTTTGTTGAGCGATATAATCTCGAAGCTTCACCAACAACATCAGTGGCAACCACGGGAATCAGAAACGGGAATCGCCACTTCAGCCATAATCATTCGTTGACCCGCTTTTCGAATAAACAGAAAGCAGCACGCCATCACAGCCACCATGGCTGAAACCCAGCCTGCCGCCATCATGGGCTGCGCACTCGCCATAGAAAGCTGATAATAAATAGTGGCAAAAGAATAACCGATAAAGAAAGTCCATCCTGCCACAAACAACGTCCATCGAATTCCAGACTCCCGATAAATAGCACCCAAGGCTGCGACACAGGGCGTATAGAGAAGAATCAATAGAAGATAAGCAATAACAGCCGCATTGCTATCGAACAATTGTCTCATGACACCGAAGGTCGTCATATCAACACCCTGCTCTTCAGCAATAGATTCTGTATCTTCCAGATTACCGACGTTCAATCCGAGAGGATCGGTGAGTGCAGAGGTAACCCTGGAGAGATTAGTCGGAATGCTGGAAAAAGCAGCAGTAATTCCCACCATCAGATTAAAGTCTTCACCCGTATTTTCGCTCTGACCATTCTGTGCAATAGAGGTGTACATGGCATCCAGTGTACCCACTACCGCTTCTTTCGCCAGAATCCCGGTAAAGATGCCTACTGCCGCTGGCCAGTTATCCTCTCTCATGCCCATTGGAGCAAAGGCAGGCGTTATCGCCTGACCAATTTGGCTCAACACTGAAGACTCTGTCTCCTGATTCCCGAAAGAACCATCAGTTCCAATTGAGTTGAGTGTATTCAGCACGACAACCACCATGACAATGGCTTTACCTGCCCTGAAAAGAAATGTTTTAAGACGATCCCAGGTTCTCAGCAACACCTGCTTAGCTGAAGGTAAGTGGTAATTAGGCAACTCCATAACAAAAGAAGACACTTCACCACTGAACATAAATTTCTTCAGCACCAGACCAGTGAAAACGGCTGCGAGAATACCGGTAAGATAAAGACCAAAAACAACATTCTGACCGGATCTGGGGAAAAAAGCGGCAGCAAAGAGTGCATAAACCGGCAAGCGTGCACCACAAGACATAAAGGGCGCCATGGCAATAGTCAGCATTCGATCCTGCTGATTTTCAAGGGTTCGTGTTGCCATTATGGCGGGTACATTACAGCCAAAGCCAACTAGCATAGGAACAAAGGCTTTACCGGGTAACCCCAGATAGCGCATCAGCCTGTCCATAACAAAGGCGGCGCGGGCCATATAACCGGAGTCTTCCAGTATCGACAGAAACAAAAACAGAAAAGCAATGACCGGAATAAAGGTCGATACGGTTTGAATCCCTCCACCAACACCACCAGCCAGAATCGCGGTTAACCAGTCAGGAGCACCCATCAGTCCCAACCAGTGCCCGAAACCATCAACCAGAATGGTACCCGTAAAAATATCAAAAAAATCGATAAAAGCACTTCCAATGTTTATGGAGAACATAAACATCAGATACATAATCAGAAAGAAAACGGGCAGCCCAAGTAATCGATTCAGGACAATATTGTCAATTCTATCCGTCAGTTTATGGCTGATGCTGCCCTTTTCTTTAACGGCGTCAGCTATGACCACTCTAATGGCTTCATAGCGGCCATTAGCAACCAGAATATCAATCTCAGTTTGAAACTGTTTTTCCAGCCGTTGTCTCTCTTGAGTAATCTTTGTCTGGACTGATGAGTTAATCGTCATCGCCAACTTATCGCCTTCCAGCAACTTGATAGAGTGCCAGCGCAACAATTGCCCGGAGGAAGTCAGCTCTGTGATTGCTGACTCCAATTCAGGATCGTAGTGAATAGGCTCAGCTACTGCCAAGCCATTGTGAAAATAGTCATTCAAGCTGCTCTTAAGCTCATCTATACCTAACCCTTTACTGGCCACGACACAATGCACCGGACAGCCCAACTGATCAGCAAGAGCTTTTGGGTCAACCACCATGCCCTTTTCTTTGGCTACATCCATCATATTGAGGACGATCACCACTGGCAGTCCCATATCCAGAAGCTGCGTGGTCAGGTAAAGGTTTCGTTCAAGATTAGAGGCATCAATAACATTGACAATAAGGCCAGCTTCACCGGACAGGACAAAGTCGCGGGCAATTCTTTCATCCATGGATACCTGATCATCAACAACATCAAGGCAGTAGGTGCCAGGTAAATCGACAACCTCAACGTTTTCGCCCTGGTATTTATAATGCCCGCTCAGTCGTTCTACCGTAACACCAGGCCAATTACCTACTCGCTGACGAGCACCGGTCAAAGCATTAAAAACGGTTGTTTTACCGCAGTTGGGATTACCGACAATGGCAAAGGTGAAATCACTCATACTCGATCCACCTCTATCACAGCAGCCTCGTGACGTCTCAAACTTAACTGAAAACCTCTGACCTGTAATTGAATGGGGTCACCCAGGGGAGCCACTCTGGCAACTAAAAACACGGTTCCGGGAATCAAGCCCATAGCCAGCAGCTTACGCCTGTAAGCCGCTCCAGCGGACTTAAATGCCAAAACTCTGGCTGACTCTCCACTGCGGAGTTCTCCAAGTGTTACCGTCATTCTGATCTCCCTCTCACACCAGGATGAACTAGGTGTTTGAGTACTCTGGACTGGCCTTTGAGGCATTTAAAACGCAGCAAAATGCGGAATAAGACAAATGTGCCAATTACGAAAATGAAATAAAAATATGTGGCTAGAGAATAGGTCTAAATGAGAATAGTTACAATTTAGCATTTAGGTAATTAATACAGTAATTACCGAAGTGGTTTTGCGTATTACCAATAGATGCAATGATTTTAGTCAATTGAACAGAATTGAAGAAAGAATTATAAGGGTCTGCAATGAGCTCACAGACCCTTTACGATCACTCGTAGGCTATGCGGGTTTTATTCTTATCAAGAATACTGGAACCAATAAATTTCACTTTATCGAGATCACTGGTTGACTGAAAAGGCCCATAAGCATCTCTATGCTTCACAATTTCTTCCGCAATTCTGCGACCAACACCACTAAGCTGTTCATCCAACTCCTGAACACTGGCTTTGTTGATATTGACTTTTTCGGGCGGGGACGTTTTTTCAGCTGAGGCAGTAGAAGAAAAAGCAAGAATGGAAGATAGTGCAATTACTGAGAGAATCGATTTCATACGGAAAACTCCTATATAACTGTATGAAGATTTTCAGGGTCATTTTGAAACCCTATCTATAGTTTTAGACAGAACCACACCGCTTAACAACTACCCTTCACTCCCTGTTATTCCCCTTCCACTCCTTGAAGCGGTGTAATCGTCCCCCAGTCGAGACATCGGGGGCAACGCCAGTGCATCTTCCGACCAGAAAACCCACAACCGTTACACTTATAAGCGTCTTTGACCTCCAGCATCTTATTAATCACTTCCTGCAATAACCGGAGGCTGGTCAAGGATCCTTCAGCAGGGTTGTGCAACTGTAAATCAATCAAAGCATTCAAGCCTTTCAGGGACGGATTGCCTCGTAGCTGTTCAGTGAGAAACTCCTGAGCAAAATCTTCATCCCGGCTTTCAATCAGAATATCTGTTAATGCCAATACAACGGCTGTAGCAGGATGATCGCTCAGACAGCGACTGAGATAACCCGCGTACGCTTTTTTGCTGTTGCTGCGATGACTGGCTTTATTCAACAAGTCGAGAGAGAGTGGAATATAACGATAATCCTGACGGGATATCTTCTGTAGAGCTCTTACAACTTCTCGATCTCGCCCTTCTTCATACTCAATACGCCCCAGGATCAAACTAGCTCTCGCACAGTCTCTATCTCTGGAAAATGCGGTTCGAAGGCAGCGGCGAGCACCTGCACGGTCATTATTATTCAGACAATTCTCAGCCAGCTCACAGTATAAATGCGCCAATCTCGGGCCATAATACTCACCTTTCAAACGAAACAGTGACTCAGTGACTTCTACTGCCTGCTGCCATTCACGCTCCTGCTCATAAATCTTTAATAACTGCTCAGAAGCTTCAGTACGAAACGGGGAGTTTTGACGGGAAAGATCAGCGAGCATAGCTTCAGCACGATCCAGCAAACCCGCAGTCATATAATCCTTAGCCAACTCAAGCTGTACACGGACGGACTGTTCAGACGTTAAACTGGGCCTTGCCAAAAGATCCTGATGGACACGAATGGATTTTTCTACCTCACCTCTCCGACAAAACAGACTACCGAGCGCCAGATAGGTATCAACAGTATCACTATTCAGGTCGAGAGCCTTGATAAAGGTCTCAATGGCCTCATCAGTCTGCTCATTAAGAAGATAATTAAGGCCAACAAAATATTCTTTAGAGATAGGGTTTTGTTGTACCTGAACCAACTGCTTCTTTTTCTCTGCCCGCCCGAAAAGATAACCAGCCAAAATAGCGATCAGTATCAGACCTAGCAAGGCAAAATCTGGCACTATCCCAGATCCTTTAAGGTATCACTTCGCAGTTTGTGAATTTCGGTATCCCGCCTGGCCAGTTTGCGCCGGTAACTGGCATTCAGTAACCGCAATCTGGCAAGAGAGATCATCGAAACCAAAAGTCCTGTCAGGCCGCCCACAATAAAGGCAAACACTGCGACTGACGACGCCTTAATCTCAGGCATGACACTACCTGCAAACTGGAACTGAACCATCTGAGGGTTCACCATGACAAAATTAATCAGTGCAATCAGAAGCACTGCCGCTCCCAGGATGAGCAGCAACCTTTTTAGCCATACAGCAACAACAGAGACCATATTCTGATCCAGAATTAAGTAACCAAACAAGTATATTAAGAAAAGATTGAGACAGGATTATTCGAGCATACTTTTATTCACTCTATCCCGCATTTCCTTACCCGGTTTAAAATGTGGAACGAATTTCCCACTCAGAGAAACAGATTCTCCAGTCTTAGGGTTACGGCCTACTCTTGGGGCACGATAATGCAGCGAGAAGCTACCAAAACCGCGAATCTCAACCCTGTCACCCATAGCCAGCGACTGAGACATTTGCTCAAGAATAGATTTTATAGCTAATTCGACATCCTTGATTGGCAGTTGTTCCTGCTTGGCTGCCAAATATTCTATCAGCTCAGAACGGGTCATCTTGCTCTTCCTTTCCCTGCACCCTCTGATGATACCTGAGTTTCAGCTATCAGACAGCAGCCACTTTAATAGTTCCTGCTACTGTTTGCCATCCCAGGCATTAACGACTCCCAAATAACCTGTGACACAGGCATCTTTCAACAGACAGCCTACACAGTGGGAGCTTGAACACTCCTACCCTAGCTAACAAGAATAAAGAAATCAAGCAAGCCCTTGAAAAGCCTGATAAAACCAACACTAAATTACAGACATAAAAAAACCGCAAACAGCCTATCTAAATAGTCTGTTTGCGGTTTTTTAGAAGCCGAGAACCATTAACCAATTCTCATAAGTTCGTTAAAAACTTACTTGCTTTCCATTTGAGCTTTGATCAGATCACCAATGGTGGTCGGACCAGCAGCTTCATCTTCTTGCTTAGTCTTCAGCTCTTTCATAGCTGCTTTCTCGTCTGCCTGATCCTTCGCTTTGATGGACAGGGAAATGTTGCGGTTCTTACGATCGATGCTAATGATGCGAGCTTCGATTTCTTCGCCTTCCTTCAGTACGTTGGTAGCGTCTTCAACGCGATCAACACTGATTTCGGAAGCTTTCAGAGTAGCCAGAACTTCTGCAGCCAGTTCAACGGTAGCAGCCTTAGCGGTTACTTCCTTGATGATACCCTTAACGATGGTACCTTTTTCATTCAGGCCAGCGAAGGTGTTGAACGGATCTTCAGACAGCTGTTTGATACCCAGGGAGATGCGCTCACGCTCAGCGTCAATCGCCAGGATAACGGCTTCAACTTCATCGCCCTTCTTGAATGAACGTACAGCGTCTTCGCCAGTTTCATTCCAGGAAATGTCGGACAGGTGAACCAGACCGTCGATTCCGCCGTCCAGACCGATGAAGATACCGAAGTCAGTGATAGACTTGATCTTACCAGCCAGCTTGTCGCCCTTGTTAAAGGAACCAGAGAAGTCTTCCCAAGGGTTAACTTTACACTGCTTGATACCCAGGGAAATACGACGACGCTCTTCATCGATGTCCAGAACCTGAACTTCAACCTCATCACCCAGGTTAACGACCTTGGATGGGTGAATGTTCTTGTTAGTCCAGTCCATTTCAGAAACGTGTACCAGACCTTCAACGCCTTCTTCCAGCTCAACAAAGCAGCCGTAGTCAGTCAGATTGGTTACACGACCAGATACGCGAGTACCTTCTGGGAAGCGGTTAGTGATAGCAACCCATGGATCTTCACCCAGTTGCTTCAGACCCAGAGATACGCGATTGCGCTCACGGTCAAATTTCAGAACCTTAACGTTGATTTCGTCACCAACATTAACGATTTCGCTAGGATGCTTAATACGCTTCCAAGCCATGTCAGTGATGTGCAGCAGGCCATCAACACCGCCCAGATCTACGAATGCGCCGTAGTCAGTCAGGTTCTTAACGATACCCTTAACTTCCAGACCTTCTTGCAAGGATTCCAGCAGCTGCTCACGCTCAGCAGAGTTTTCAGCTTCCAGTACAGAACGACGGGATACAACCACGTTGTTACGCTTCTGGTCCAGCTTGATAACCTTGAACTCCAGCTCTTTGCCTTCCAGGTGCGCAGTATCGCGAACCGGACGCACGTCAACCAGAGATCCAGGCAAGAATGCACGGATAGTTTTAACGTCGACTGTGAAGCCACCCTTAACCTTGCCAGAGATGATACCTTTAACAATCTCTTCAGCTTCGAAGGCTTTCTCGAGTTCGCCCCAAGCTTCCATACGCTTGGCTTTTTCACGGGACAGACGGGTTTCACCGAAACCATCTTCAACTGCGTCAAGAGCTACCTGAACTTCGTCGCCGATAGCGATGGTCAGTTCACCCTGTTCATCCAGAAACTGAACCCTAGGGATAACACCCTCAGATTTCAGGCCTGCGTGTACAGTTACCCAGTCGCTATCGATGTCGATAACCAGACCGCTAACAATAGCGCCCGGCTTCATTTCGATATTTTTCAGGCTCTCTTCAAACAGATCAGCAAAGCTCTCGATCATGGTATTTCCTGTAAATCGGTCACTCAGTAAAAATCTACTGAGCGCCGGCCACACCGCCAGTCTGTGTGGGTAGTCAGTAAAGAATCCGCTGGTTGCTGACTGGCTCTCTCGGCCAACAGATTTTAAATAGCCACACCTACTGGTATGACTCTAATAAATACAGGTTGTTAAAACATTTCGTAAAGCTAAAGCAATGCCAAAAGCCTCACCAACCTGCCAATGATGCGTTCTCGGCATTGAAACTGATTGCTGGATCAGATCAAGCCTTGCTGACGCATGGCGTCGACCACTTTATTAAAGACTTCCTGAATGCTCAGTCTGGTACTATCCAGCACAATTGCATTCTCAGCAGGCTTCAGTGGTGCTACGGCACGATTCATATCACGATCATCCCGAGCCATTATATCAGCTAAAAGCCGGTCGAAGTTAGCATCAATTCCTTTTTCTTGCAACTGGTTTTGACGACGCTTTGCGCGTGTATCAGCACTGGCTGTCAAGTACACCTTGACCGGTGCATCTGGGAACACCACGGTTCCCATATCACGACCATCTGCAATCAATCCCGGAGCACAAGCAAAGCTCTGCTGACGCTTTAGCAATGCTCTGCGAACACCTGGTAAGACGGCCACCTGAGAAGCCATAGCACCCACTTCTTCAGTACGCAGTAGAGCACCGACTTCTTCGCCCTCCAGAATGGTTTTCAAACCATCGTCTATCGGTTCAAACTGAACATCCAAGTGCTCAGCCAGCACCTCTAGTGACGCCTCATCATCAAAAGCAACTCCATGATTGCTAGCCGCTAGGCCAGTCAGACGATAAAGCGCACCACTGTCCAGCAACTGCCAGTCAAACTCGCGAGCCAACAATGCCGCTACGGTTCCTTTTCCGGAACCGCTGGGACCATCAATGGTAACCACCGGCACTTTTGAGTTTCTCACTCTTTATTACCCTCTATTGCAAGATTCAAACCGGCACGCGTAGCCAGTTTGACGAAATTCGGGAACGAGGTGGCAACGTTGGCGCAATCAAGAATCCGGATTTCACCTTCACTTTTCAAAGAAGCAACAGCGAAGGCCATAGCAATTCGATGATCACCATGACTATCAACAGTACCCGCCCCAAAGAGCTTACCACCTCTGATCAACATACCATCAGGACGAGCTTGAGCATCGATACCCAACGCTGCCATACCATCAGCCATAGACTGAATACGATCACTTTCCTTGACCCGCAACTCTTCAGCTCCGGTCAACAGTGTCTCACCTTCGGCACAGGCAGCGGCCACAAACAAAACAGGAAATTCATCAATGGCCAAAGGCACCAGATGCTCAGGAATCTGAATACCTTTCAACGGCGCATGCTTGATACGAATATCTGCAACCGGCTCACCACCCACAGTCTGCCTGTTAGACAGGGTAATATTAGCCCCCATCAACTTCAGAATATCGATAACACCGGTACGGGTTGGATTAATACCAACATGCTTAAGGGTCAAATCAGAACCTTCAGCAATACTCGCCGCCACCATAAAGAAAGCTGCAGAAGAAATATCCGACGGCACATCAATCGCTGTCGCTTTCAGCTCGCCACCGCCCTGAATAGTCACTCGACTGCCTTCAACCACCACAGGATACCCGAATCCTGCCAACATACGATTGGTATGATCACGGACAATACCCGGAGCAACCGTAGCGGTACCACCTTCAGCGTACATACCCGCCAATAGCAGACAAGATTGAACCTGAGCAGACGCCATCGGCATATCGTAATCAATGCCTTTCAGCTTTTGACCACCTTTAATTACTAACGGTGGGCGTCCACCTTCAGAGGTTTCAATGACTGCGCCCATGTCTCTCAGCGGGCTGACCACACGATTCATCGGGCGCCCAGACAACGAATGATCGCCTGTTAAGGTGACATCAAAGCTCTGAGCTGACATCAGACCAGCCATCAAACGCATGGCCGTACCGGCATTACCCAGATAGAGCGGTCCAACCGGCTGCTTCAAACCGTTCATGCCAACGCCATAAATAGTGACCTTACCTTCGTGCGGGCCTTCGATATTGACCCCCATATCACGAAAAGCCTGCAAGGTGGCCAGAGCATCTTCACCCTCAAGAAAGCCCTCTACTTCTGTCACACCGGCAGCCAGGGCACCCAGCATAATGGAACGATGAGAGACGGACTTGTCACCCGGTACTCTCAACTCGCCAATGACACTACCACCAGGACGACAAACATAGGCCTGAGACCCATTCTCCAGTTCTTTAGTCATATAAGCTCTTCTCTCAAGCATGCTGGCAAAATGATTACGAGCCGCTCTTGCGCGCTCAAAAGTACCCAGCATGGTTTCACTGTCTTGTTGAATAATGGCCTGACGAAGATTTTCCACTCCCGTAGAAAACTGATCCAGTGCCGTTAAAATCGCATCTTTATTACCTACTGCCACGTCATGCCACATCACAGGATCACTGCCAGCGATTCGGGTAAAATCCCGAAAGCCTCCTGCGGCATAACGAAAGATATCCTGATTTTCAGGATTACCTGCCAGAGTATCTACCAGCGAAAAAGCCAGAAGATGAGGCAAGTGACTGGTTAATGCCAGCACCTCATCGTGACGCTGCACATCCATCGCATTCACTTCAGCACCACAGGCTTGCCAGAGTTTTCTTACCAGAAATATCACTTCCGGCTCAGTATCCGGCAAAGGCGTAATAATCACCTTATGGCCTCTAAACAACCCTTCTTTTGCCGCAGTTATGCCACTCTTTTCCGAACCGGCAATAGGGTGACCCGGTAGCATATTGGACGGCACTTTCCCAAAAATACGCTCTGCAGCACGAACCAGTGACACCTTGCAGCTACCGACGTCTGTAATCACTTTTCCAGTGAGGTCAAAACAGCTCAGCTGCTCCAGAACCTTTTCCATCGCTAGCATGGGTACCGACAGCATCACTACATCAGCCTCAGCTACCCCTGACTCAAGGCTGTCAACACTCTGATCAATAGTGCCCTGCTCAAGCGCCTCTGCCACAGATTCATTGCTCAGATCGCAACCCAAAATCCTGCAATTAATAGAGCTGTTTTTTACAGACAGAGCAAAAGATCCACCAATCAGACCTAGCCCGACGATCAGTATATTCAGCGGTTCTTGATTACGAGATGTTGTCACTGAGCTGTCCGCCCCTGCACTTCTGCCAAAGCTTCCAAAAACCGCTCATTCTCTTTTTTCAGACCGATAGAAACCCGCAAATGACTCGGCATCCCATAGTTGGCAACCGGGCGTGCAATAACGCCCTCTTCCAGTAGTTTCTCGTAACAGGTCACTCCATCCACCCCTGTATTGAAGGTAATAAAGTTGCCTGAAGACGGAATAAAATCGTAACCAAGCCGAGCCAACCCCTGCTCCAGCTGCACTTTACCCTGAGAATTCACATCCCGAGAAGTCTGCAAATATTCATCATCATTGAGAACAGCAACCGCTGCCGCCTCAGCCAGACTATTAACATTGAATGGTTGGCGTAAACGATTGAGAATACTGGCAACTTCAGGACTGGAAATTGAATACCCAACCCTCGATCCGGCCAAACCATAAGCCTTTGAGAAAGTACGCGTAACTACTAAATTGGGGTACTCTCTCAACATTTGAACACCATTCGGATGATCAACTGATTCCGCGTATTCAAAGTAGGCTTCATCCAGAACCACGATAACGTCTTCCGGCACCTTACCCATAAAAAGCTTTAATTCATCAGCGTCAAAAGCAGTCCCTGTGGGATTGTTCGGATTTGCCAGAAACACCATACGAGTGTCTTTGCGAATCGCCTTTGCCATAGCCTCCAAATCATGACCATGATTCTTGGCAGGAACGACAATACCCTCTGCTCCGGATGCCTGAATCGCTATAGGGTAAACAACAAAAGCATACTGAGAGAAAACCGCCGAGCAACCTTCTTTCAAGAAGCACTCTGCAAGCAGCACCAATACATCATTGGAACCATTACCAAATGTCAGCTGCTCTGGCTTAACCGCCAATTTCTCTGACAAGGTTTTACGCAGGTTGTAAAGGTTGCCGTCAGGGTATCGCGACAGTTCTGAAAGCTGTTGTTTAATCGCACTTTTAGAAGACTCGGATGGACCCAGAGGATTCTCATTACTGGCCAATTTGACAATATCATCCACTGCCAGACCTTGCTCTCTAGCCAGTTCATCTACCGGTTTTCCGGGGAGATAAGGGTGAAGTGACTGAACACCGGAAACCGCCAGCTTCAAAAAATCACAACCCATAATTCACCTGTTTCGTTATTTTGTACAAAAGTGCCAATATGACAATAGTCGATAAAAATAGCAGCAGCCTGACTCCTCACACAAAGGAGTCAGCTGGCATTTTGATTAGAGCACGCCTTTGGGATAGGAACCCAGCACTCTCAATTCACTCACTCTATCACCCAGCTTTGCCAGAACTTTCTGGATCACCGGTTCATCTACATGCCCTTCAAAGTCGATGAAGAACACATAATTCCAGGTACCTGAACGGGAAGGACGTGTTTCTACACGAGTCAGATCCACATCATGAACATGGAACACTTCCAGAATAGAGTGCAGCGCACCCGGTTTATTTCTCATACTGACAATGATCGACGTTTTGTCTGCACCACTGGCAGGCACGTCCTGATTACCAATAATGAGGAAGCGTGTAGAGTTGTCTGGCTGATCTTCAATCTTCTCGGAAACCTTTTCCAGTCCGTATAGCTCAGCAGCCATATCACCGGCAATCGCGGCAGAATTCCATTCACCCTTAATTCGCTTCGCGGCTTCCGCATTGGAACTCACTGCAACACGCTCAGCCATTGGCCAGTGAGCATCGAGCCACTTACGGCATTGAGCCAGAGACTGAGCATGAGAATAGATACGGGTAATGTTTTCACGGCGGGTATTTTCCGACACCAGCATATGCTGATGAATACGCAGCACTACTTCACCGCTGATCTTAAGGCCGGAATCCATAAAGCTGTCGAGGGTATGACTGATTACTCCTTCAGTAGAGTTCTCAACAGGGACGACACCATAGCTGACAGCTCCCGCTGTTACTTCCCGAAAAACTTCATCAATGGCCGACATGGGAACCGTTACCGCTGAGTGACCAAAATGCTTCATGGCCGCCTGCTGAGTAAAGGTACCTTCAGGACCTAAAAAAGCCACCTTAACCGGCTCTTCCAGGGCCAGACAAGCTGACATAATTTCACGAAACAGCCGAGCCATTTCTTCATCATCCAATGGACCACTGTTTTTTTCCATCACCCTGCGAAGTACCTGAGCCTCACGTTCAGGGCGATAAAATACAGCTGAAGAGTCTTCGTTCTGTTTAACCTGAGCCACATCCTGGGCGCATTGAGCCCGCTCACTGATCAGATGCAGGATATCGCTATCCAGCTGATCTATCTTGGTACGAAGCCCTTTCAACTTGTCATCAGTCATAATTTTCTCTACTAAAACTCGCTGCCACTTATGGCCGAGTGCAGCCCTGTTCAACGGGCTACAAATCATTGCCTTATCGTGTTGTTTTCAAACTTAAAGCTTGCTGCTTCTATATAAAAGGAGGTCAGCCGTACTTTCTTTCAAACTCACTCATGAAGCTGGTCAATGCATCGACATGGTGCTCTGGCACTGCATTATAGATGCTAGCCCTCATACCTCCGACTGCCTTATGTCCTTGCAGATACAAAAAGCCTTCCTTGTCCGCTTCAGACAGAAAAGTCGCATCCAGTTCAGGTTTGGCCAAGGTAAAAGGAATATTCATTCTTGAGCGCCAGCTAACATCCACCGGATTATGGTAGAAATCTGAACCATCAATGGCCGAATAAAGCTTCCCGGACTTACGATCATTAATCTTGTCTATGGCTTCCAGGCCACCCTGGGTTTTCAGCCATTTGAACACCAGTCCCGCCAGATACCAGCCATAGGTAGGAGGCGTGTTATACATGGAGTTTTTTGAGGCCTGAAGATTATAATCCAGTACTGCCGGACAAGCGGACTGACCAAGATTCAACAGATCGTCACGCACAATCACCACCGTCAAACCAGCAGGCCCGATATTTTTCTGGGAACCGGCGTAAATCAGACCAAACTTACTGACATCGATCGGCCTGGAAAGAATATTGGACGACATGTCCGCTACCAGCGGCACATCACCACTGTCAGGAATAAACGGAAATTCCAAACCACCAATGGTTTCATTCGGTGTGTAATGCAAATAAGCAGCATCGGAACTCAAACGCCAGTCACTTTGCTTCGGCATAGTATGGAAAGAGGCATTCTTGCCATCTGCAGCCACATTCACATCAAGATAGCGTTGCGCTTCCTTGATAGCCGACTGAGCCCAGTGACCACTGTTTATATAGTCTGCACCGGACTTTTCACCTTTCAGGTTCATCGGGACAGCAGCAAACTGCCCTCGGGCACCACCCTGCAGAAACATCACTTTGTAGTTAGCCGGAACCTTCAACAGTTCTCGCAGATCCGCTTCAGCTTCTTCAGCCACTTGCATAAATAATTTACCGCGGTGACTGACTTCCATGATGGAAGCACCCTCACCACGAAAATCCAGCATTTCATCTCTGGCCTGTTCAAGAACAGCCTGAGGCAGAGCCGCTGGACCTGCTGAAAAATTATACTTTCGACCTTCCAGCTGAGCGATGGTTTCTGCAACAACTTGGTTCATCTATTCCTCCCAATGATTCCAGCCTTTTACCCAAACTGTTTTCAAGCAACAGTTCATCTACGGCAAAGCACCAGAACCCTGATAATCATCTTTTGATTACCAGTCAACTTCAAACTCTTGAATCCCTGCAGTGCTAGCTTTAACAGCATTTTCACCGACATAGACCTGACTATGACAGCGAAGCATACAACGTATCTCCCACAACAACATCACCCTATTTACCTATACCGAAAAAATTTTCTGGCACTAGGAAAAACACGCTCCACAGGCATTTTTTCGAGGAAATCTCAGGTTCAGTTAAATGACCTCCGAAAGCCTGAGGCTTATTAGGTGACGCTCTCAAAGGGCTTTAATTGCGCCGCTGGTGCGAAGTTCATCCAAATCTAATTGATCAAAATTTTCATCGTTCTTTTTTTGATTACGTATATAGGTTTTTACAACGTCTTCATCCAGACCAACTGTACTCACGAAGTAACCACGAGCCCAAAAACTTTCACCACTGAAATGTCGCCGACTGCTCCTCTAAATATGAACAAACATATTCACAAGACTCATTCGCTCTCTGTTAATGTCTCGTTTTCCGAGCCTGTAACTAGAGTTTTGACTGGTCGGTTCCAGCCGATAGCGATCAGTCCGCTCTTGCAAGATTTCCCGCACTTTCTTGTACGGGAGATACCGACTTATCTCAGAATCGTCATTTCTTGCAAGTACGTTTCTCGCAGCGTTCCAGTCAGTCAGCCTGCACAAAATTCCCGTTATCTTGATTACGCAAAGTATGGCATTATTTTCTTCATCGTTACCTGCACTCAACACAATCTCCACTGGAAACGGTATAGCGCTACTTTTATAAGATGCATACGAACACCTAATTTGAATGTTTAAGACAAAAGGCGACAGTTTCTTTCAAATCATCCAATGACTTGGCGAACCCGTTATAACTTGAGTAACGGCATGAGTTAATTACAAATAGGGGCTGTCCTGAAAAGTGAAAATCAGGAGCCTGATCCAGACTCTCATATATACACAGTGATTTTTTTGGCTCCTCAAGACCCGGGTGCTGGATGGCGCTATCCCCTTGCCTGGCAACTCCACACAAGCGATGCCGACCCCAGTAACCCGGCTCATGGTGGAATGTATTCAAATTAAGATCACCATCACGTTGGGGAATGATCTTCAGTACGCCACTTTTCTCATAATCAACCTTACTTAAAAGCAGTTCCAATGCATGTTGGGTTGGCGGAAAGTCTGATTGAACCTGAAGTTCTTCAGATGCCTCGTAACGAATACTCCACCATTGACTGAAAAGCTTTCGAGCTCGGTTATTTTTTTTAACCAACATTAACCCACTATTGAATCGGCCAGCGTACAAATCACTGTCATTTAAATCTGTATCACTGGTAATCAAGACCGAAGCACTACCAGAGTATTTATGGATGTACTTGTCAAGCATAGAGATCTTGTTCGTATGATCGTTGAGCACCATGTCATCATCAACCCATACCAACCAACTATTTTCGGGAATCGACACACTATTCAGTAGTTCCAAGATCAGGTTTATTTTGAGCCACTGCATCTTTAAACTCGGATATAATTGCTTAAATTTGCGGCCTGAATCGTAAATATAAGGAATTCCATGATACCGAGTATAAGAGAGATGATTCAGAATGCTTCGGTTAGTGTACTCTCTAACATCACCTCCCGACACCAATACACTGACAGAGGAAACAGAGGCTTTTCCGTATTCTTTCAACGATCCTCTGACCAGAGCAGGCAATTTTCTGGCTTTCTCGCTAGGATCAACCTGAGCCTCATCCGGCGTCATGAAAAGAAAACAGATGCGAGAAGACAATAGCACTTCCCACGACCCACCAGTGATCTGACAGGTTGTGCCCAGTTCTACTTTTCTAATATTGATCTTGTTATCCAGCACAAATTCTGGAAAAGCCATAAGAAGACTGAATATTATTATTGGAAAAACGTCCATATAATCTCTAAATGTTTACTTTCTTGTTACAAATTACACTGCAACCAATTCGCGAGATGAACTTCCATACCGCCTTTGATATATTCTCTACCTTCAAAAGAGGGACAGCTGCTTTTTTTCGCTGGCTCTGGCCACCATCTATTGGGTTCTGTTGAAGTAATCCGTATATCAGGACTGACATTCAAACGATAATCGAGAACATAGGGTTTAGCCTGAATCAAGAATTGGCTAGCGAACTGATTACCAGACAAGTTAACTACCAACTTGCCAAACATCTGGGCAATTGAATCATGGGTACGGAACTTATTTCCTCTTAAAACTACATAAGGTGGCTGCAGCGAATCCTCAGGACCATAAAGCTCTATTGCATTACTGACTTCACTGATTTCAGTAGTGGCAGGGTAGACCAGATTTTGAAAAATTCTCGCTTGAGCATTTTCATCGAGCCTTATTTCAATGGCCGTTTTAATATTGCCTGCAAAGTAGTTTCCGGAAATAAGAGCCAACATCTGTACATTTTCAGGGCTTATATGACGAAGGTCTACCAGCAAACCCTCCTCAGAACGTGCGCTGCCCATACCGACGACCGAATTATCCAAAAACTCAAAACTAACCGGTTTCGATGTTCCATGAGTGCATTGTAAATACACCGCTGCTCGGGTATCTAGACGGAACGTATTGGTTTCAAAAACAAGGTCACCTGTGTAACAGCGTACCCGCCATATGGAATCAATCGGATCAGGGTTATTGTCCAACAGTGGAAAGAAGCTGAAACCACTTACGTAAACATGCCCTGCATCTTCAAAATCACTATCGCCGCCCAGTTCAAACATATAACTGATTTTGTGTGGCCGCTCTCCTTCGCAGATAGGAATGGTTCCCCCGGGGTAGTCTTCATTTACTCCCAGCATGACAGTATCTTTTGGTAACCTACCTGGAGTTTTAGAGCGAAGACAGGAGACTGAATCTCTGAACTCTACGAGGTTCACAGTACCAACGGTAGATGCGGAGTCAGCTGGCAAATCAATAGAAATCTCACCCCCTGCCTTATATATCAATGCTTGCCGACTCGTTCTCGTGACATCTAGAGATATTGGCAGCTCTGCACTATCGTTAAATTCAATCGAGGCTTGTAATTGCCTTGATATCAGGTTTCGATGTTTTAGAATCAGCACCGTCTTCTCTGGCAGGGAGTTAACCAAACTACCGATGTCAGGAACTTCATCCAGGCTACGAACAAGGCACCGGTGTTGATCGGAGATATGCTTTTTTGAACGGTTGAAAGTATCTGTAACCAGTGCTGATTCAAATTGCAATGCTGAGGCGCAGTCCTCTGTTGAGATCATTGCAGGTCTGGCACTGACTAAACCAACAAAACTACAAAACCCAACGAAAGACAACGCCCGAGAAAATCGCCAGAAAAAGTGTGAACTTAACATAACTATTACCTCCCATGAGTGAGTATAAGCAGTCTAGCCAACAGAGCATAAATCTGCTATTTGAGAAGGGGCTATCTTTTTTGGCTCTTCACTCAATTGATTGGGTCATTTAATAGCACTACGGCAGTGTCCGTGAGCAATTTTCACAATAATAACCTAAGAAATACCCCCCAAAGAAAACACGAATTCTTATAATAGTTTGTTTTAACGCAGCCTCATTGACCAGATAAAAAATCATCTCAATAGATTACCTGGAAAATGCCTTCTAATTCATCTTCCAATACAAACGGCTAATACATTCGATTTCAAAAAACATTACACATTAGTTTGCGCATAAAAAAATACCCGCATCAAATGATGCAGGTATTTTTGTTCTAATGGCATGCAATCAGAAGATATTACTCTTCGGATTCAGCTCCTGACTCAGGGGCAGCATCTGCTTCTGTTTCTTCATCAGCCTTAGCTTCAGTTCCAGCTTCAGGTGCTACATCAGATTCTGAATCTGAACTCTCACCTTCAGAGTCATCCTCATAATCAGGCTGTTCTTCAGGCTCGTCAACACCGGCAACACCCACCAACTTCTCACCCTGTTGAACCTTGATTAGGGTGACACCTTGAGTATTACGGCTCATGACAGAAATTTCGTCTATGCGAGTTCTAACCAGAGTTCCCTGGTCAGAGATCAACATAATCTCCTCACCATCCTGAACCTGAATAGAACCTACCAGCTCACCATTTCGATCCGTGCATTGCATGGAGATAACACCCTGACCACCACGACCGGTGATACGGAAGTCTTCAACATTAGTGCGTTTACCAAAGCCATGTTCGCTGACAGTCAAAATCTGAGCTTCATTATCAGGAATAATCAGAGAGATAACTCGTTGACCATCCTTAAGCCTGATACCACGAACACCGCGAGCGGTACGACCCATGGCACGTACATCAGTTTCTTCAAAACGAATAGCTTTGCCCGCATTGGACAACAGCATTACATGCCCTTCACCAGTGGTGATCTTGGCACCGACCAGTTGATCCCCTTCATCCAGGCCGAGAGCAATCAAACCACTGCTTCTTGGACGGGAGAACTGCAACAGAGGCGTCTTCTTAACAGTACCCTTCTGGGTCGCCATGAAGACAAAGTGACCTTCGGTGTACTCTTCTACCGGCAACATGGCCGTAATACTCTCGCCTTCTTCCAACGGCAGAATATTAACAATCGGTCGACCACGGGATGTGCGACCCGCTACAGGAATCTGGTAAACCTTCAACCAGTAAACCTTGCCACGACTTGAGAACAACAGAATCTGGGTATGAGTATTAGCCACCAGCATGTGTTCAACATAGTCTTCATCTTTCACCGACGCGGCCGACTTACCACGGCCACCACGACGCTGAGCTTGATAGGTATCAAGTGTCGTCGTTTTGGCATAACCACCATGAGACAAGGTGACCACCATGTCTTCTTCGGTAATCAGGTCTTCAACGGTCAAATCAAGACGGGAGCTGATGATTTCAGTACGGCGCTCATCGCCGTATTCCTCAACCACACTTTCAAGCTCTTCACGGATAATTTCCAGCAACCGTTCGGAACTGGCAAGGATATGCAATAATTCAGCAATTCTCTCGATCAAGTCGCGATATTCACTGAGCAACTTGTCGTGCTCAAGGCCGGTCAAACGATGCAGACGCATCTCCAGAATGGCTTGAGCCTGAGCGGGTGACAGATAGTACTTACCATCACGCAGACCATATTCTTCAGGTAACTCATCAGGACGGCAAGCATCAGCACCGGCACGTTCGGCCATAGCCGTTACATAACCTGGCTCCCAACCCTGTGCCATCAGTTTCTCTTTAGCTTCAGCAGGAGATGGCGAAGCTTTGATCATAGTAATAACAGGATCAATATTGGAGAGAGCTACAGCCAAACCTTCCAACAAATGACCACGTTCACGAGCCTTACGCAACTCATAAACAGTTCTGCGTGTGACCACTTCGCGGCGATGACGAATAAAAGCTTCCAGCATTTCTTTCAAATTGAAAAGCTTGGGCTGACCATCCAGCAGTGCCACATTATTAATACCAAACACAGTTTGCATTTGTGTCTGGGCATACAGGTTATTCAGAACAACATCAGCAACCTCACCACGACGAAGTTCTATTACTACTCGCATGCCATCCTTATCGGATTCATCACGAAGCTCAGAGATACCTTCAATCTTCTTATCCTTAACCAGCTCAGCGATCTTTTCGATCAAACGTGCTTTGTTTACCTGATAAGGCAACTCATGGATAAGAATGGTGCTTTTGTTCTTTTTCTCGTCGTGCTCAATCTCTGCACGAGCGCGAACATATATACGACCACGACCTGTGCGGTAAGCCTGTAATATTCCAGCACGACCATTAATAATGCCCGCTGTCGGAAAGTCTGGACCCGGAATGTATTCCATCAGGTCATCGATGGTCAGATTCTCATCATCAATGAGCGCCAGACAACCTTTCACTACTTCAGTCAGATTATGCGGAGGTATGTTTGTCGCCATACCTACAGCAATACCGGCCGCACCATTCACCAGCAAATTGGGAACGCGAGTCGGCATAACCGCTGGAATTAGTTCGGTACCGTCATAGTTTGGAACGTAGTCAACGGTTTCCTTATCCAGATCAGCCATAATATCGTGACTGATCTTACGCATACGGATTTCCGTATAACGCATGGCCGCTGCAGAATCACCATCCACAGAACCAAAGTTACCCTGGCCGTCGACCAGCATATATCTTAAAGAGAATGGCTGAGCCATACGTACTATGGTGTCGTATACAGCCGAGTCACCGTGAGGGTGGTATTTACCAATGACATCACCGACAACACGTGCCGATTTTTTGTAAGGCTTGTTCCAGTCATTATTCAGAACACTCATGGCAAAAAGCACACGCCGGTGAACCGGCTTGAGCCCGTCGCGAACGTCAGGCAAGGCCCGCCCGACGATGACGCTCATGGCATAATCCAAATAGGATTGCTTGAGTTCGTCCTCAATGTTTACCGGAAGAATCTCGTTGGCGTTATCAGTCATGTATACTCAATCGTCCTTTAGCTTGCGCCTGCCGAATCCCCGTCAACAGGTCAGGGAGGTTCGAAAAGGCCGGAAATCTGAATGCCAGAAAAACAGAACCATCGTATTAAAAAATCAGGTTCTATCTGCTCTTGGCAAATAGTTCAGAAACCGGCAGCCACCCTGACATCCGGTGGTTATTCCGCAGCCTGCTGGCCGGCAACAATTCAAATTCAATAAGAGAGAAATAATACCACAGTAAGCACTGTTACTGCGAGCTACTGAAGCCCCGAATAGAACAAACCCCGACCAGAGTCAGAAAGCGGCCCCAGCTCTCGAAAATACCCTGCTCCAGACCCATAAAAAACGCATTTATGAATCTCTGGTACTGTATGTCACAACGTCTATCGGTATAATTCCGAAATCTAAACTAGGGCGGGCATTCTGTTATCGCAATCACGCCCGGATTTCACCATTTTTGAGAACAAAGACTCTATGACCTCCCAACCGGAATCCGAAAAAACGGTTCATAACGTTGATCCAGCTGAAATCGCCAAATTCGAAGAACTGGCTAGTCGCTGGTGGGATCGGGATGGCGAATTTAAACCACTGCACGAAATCAACCCCTTGCGCCTTAACTTTATTGATGAGCGGGTTGGCCTGGCTGGCAAGAAAATTCTGGATGTCGGTTGCGGTGGTGGCATTCTTAGCGAATCCATGGCTCTGCGTGGCGCTGATGTTACCGGTATCGATATGGGCGAAGCGCCATTATCTGTAGCTCGGCTGCACTGCATGGAAAGTGAGGTTGAAGTCAACTATCGCCGTATTCCGGTAGAAGAACTGGCGGAAGAAATGCCAGGGCAATTTGACGTAGTTACCTGCCTGGAAATGCTGGAGCACGTTCCAGACCCGGAATCCGTGGTACGCGCCTGTCACAAGTTATTAAAACCGGGCGGCCAGATTTTCTTTGCCACCATTAACCGAAACCCCAAATCCTGGCTCTTTGCCATTGTTGGCGCTGAATACGTTTTAAAGATGCTGCCTAAAGGCACTCACAATCACAAAAAATTCATCAAACCCAGCGAACTTTGTAACTGGATGCGAAAAACCGAACTGGCCGTACACGACATGACCGGAATGGTTTTCAACCCTCTGACCAATGTCTACAAGCTCAACAAGAATGATACCGACGTCAATTATCTGATTTACGGCAGCAAATCGGATCAGGCATGAAACAGAAAAATCAGAACATCAAAGCTATCTTCTTCGATCTTGACGGCACACTGATGGACACTGCTAGCGATTTTATCAGCGTCATTCATCAAATGCAGACTCAGGATCGAAAACCATTAATTGATCCCGAGGTCATTTACAAAAATGTCTCCGAAGGGTCACGAAAAATGGTTGAGCTGGCCTATCAGCTTGAGCCCGGTACTCAGGCGCTTGAAGATAAACGTAATGAACTGCTTGATTGTTACGACCGCCATATAAACAAGGTAAATCGAGCCTCACCGGCCATGCTTTATCAGGGGATCAGCACACTACTGAATACTCTCGATGAAAAAGGCCTTATCTGGGGCGTAATAACCAATAAACCGGAGAGCTATGCCTCTCTACTGATCGAACAGAACGGCCTAACAGATCGCATTAAAACTCTGGTCTGCCCAGATCACATCAGTCGCACAAAACCTGACCCGGAATCACTGCTTCTTGCCTGTCAGCAGACCGGCGTATCACCAGAGCAATGCCTTTATATTGGCGACCACGTTCGCGATATAGAAGCGGGGCGCGCTGCCGGAATGACAACAGTAGCTGCTTTGTACGGCTACATACTGGACGACGACGATCCTGCACAATGGCAGGCTGATCACACCATCAATCAAGCCAGCGACATTTTACCTTTACTGGAAAGCATGGAGTGGCAACTGCCACGGAGAAATCACTAATGTTTGAATACTCAGCACCAGCCAACCTACTGGAAGGCAAAATCGTTCTAGTGACGGGTGCCGGTAGCGGCATTGGCCGAACAGCGGCACTGACTTACGCAAAGCACGGTGCAACCGTTGTATTACTGGGTCGAACCACCAGTAAGCTGGAAGCCGTTTACGATGAAATCGAAAGCAATGGCTGGCCTCAGGCCGCCATCTACCCCATGAATCTGACCGGCGCCAGCGAAGAAGACTACGCCAGCTTGGCCGCCACGCTGGAAAAAGAGTTCGGCCGACTCGACGGACTACTGCATAACGCTGGGCTGCTTGGTGAGCTGAAAGCTATTGCCCAGTACGATTACGACAAGTGGCAGGAACTCATGCAGGTTAACCTGAATGCTCCCTTCCTGCTGACTCGGGAGATGATTCCTTTGCTAAGAGAGTCTGAAGCCGGCTCCATCATTTTCACTTCATCCGGCGTTGGTCATAAAGGTCGTGCGCACTGGGGTGCTTATAGCGTCTCAAAGTTTGCCAACGAAGGTCTGATGCAAATCGTTGCTGATGAGGAAGACGGAATTTCTAACGTCCGTGCTAACAGCTTGAATCCGGGCGGAACCCGAACCGCAATGCGCGCATCCGCATTTCCCGGCGAAGATCCAGCCACCCGTCCTACGCCAGAAGACATTATGCCTCTCTATCTCTATCTGATGGGCAGTGACAGCAAAGACGTTAGCGGGCAAGCATTCCACGCTCAAAAAGCCAACAATGCCCAATAAGCAATAAATACAGGGAACTCCCGGCAGGATTCAGTATCCAATGCTTTTTTGAATCTATTTGTCGGGGTTCTTCATGCTGAGACGATCACTGTTTATTCTTTTCTGGTTACTTCTTCCCTCTGTAACCACAGCCCAACCATCTCATACTCAGAAAGACCTGAACGAAGAGCGTGTAATCGCATCTCTCTGGCAGCAAGAGAGCCCTGAATTTGAAGCGTTGGTGTATCAAACATACAACTTCGCCACCGACTCCCTTCCTGAATTGCTTAAGAGCACACCGAAAAGCAAAAAACCAGCCATCGTTGTTGATATTGACGACACTCTACTAAAAAGTGCTGGCTACTTTTCCAGTCTTATCGGTACCAATGACAAACGGACCATTGAACGTTCAAACCACTGGTGGCAGAACAAAGCTCTGCCTGATCTTCCCGGCGCCAAATATTTTCTGACCAGAGCCAACGACTCAGGTATAGAAATTTTCTACATCAGCGGTCGTTTTAACTCAGTAAAAAAAGCAGCACTGACAAACCTGCGAGCACTTGGTTTTCCCATTAAAAGTGAGGAGCAATTGCTTTTCCAGGAAACAGACAAGAACACCATAAGCAAAGAAAGTAAAAGAGCATCTATTCGTAACAAAGGCTATTTCATACTGATGTTGATTGGTGACCAGCTTGAAGATCTTGGCCCTGCCATTAACGCCAGCCTGCCACAAAAAAGACACTGGCTGTACAACAACCAGAATCACCTCGGAAAAGACTGGTTTTATATTCCCAACCTTATTTATGGCTCATGGGAAACAACCGTCAACGGAAACCTGACCAGACCAACCCTTGAAGAGCAACGCTTAGCTCGAATAGCCGCTCTCAACAACAGCTATTACCCAGAGTTGAAAGACCCTCTTTATGCGCACCAAAGTACTTCAGCCTTTCTGTGGCAGCATGCTTCAGCCGAATCCGATGCATCAGCACTGCAGACATTTAACAGAATTGACCAGGTCACCAGTAAAATAGACAAAACACAAACCAGCAACCCGGCAATCACCATCGCATTAAACGGCAGTGTTCTGGAATATATGCCCGCAACACCGGGCCCAGATGACCAACCTGACAAACATTATCAGTGGTTCAGCCGTCTTTTTGATGACAGCAATCTGGTGGCCGGCGTCAATGAAACCCTCCTGAACGCCAAAAATCAGGGCTATGATATTTTCTACGTTGCCGACACCGCACTTTCATCCATGGGCGGCAATAATTCACAAGAAAAACGCCAACTGCTTGCCGAAAAACTTGAAGCGTCAGGACTGCCTCACCACGATGAGAAACACATATTACTCTCCAGTGATTACTGCCCAAACGAAGAAAGTAACTGCCCCACTGAACATAAAACCAGAGCTTTATCATCAGGCCTGCACGACGGCAAGAAATACACTCTAGTACTTCAGATTGGAAACTTGCTCAGTGATTTTGAATTACCAAAGATAAACAACAAGCAAGACGTCGCTGGATATAAGGAGCTATTTGGCCGGCAGTACTTTCTCATTCCCTGCCCGCTGCATCATGACAGCCTTTTTAAAGCTACCGGGCAAGAACAACTGACAACAAACGACCATGAAACAATGGCAAGAATAAGAAGAGATAAAGCAAAGGAAGCATCTGACTGATAGCGTTTTTGTGACAGAGCACCTGATTCGTAGTCAGGTACTCTACCCAGCTGAGCTACGAGCGCATTTCAACAAGGATGAAACTATATGATTTCATTTTCATAAAGCCAACCTATTCAATATAAATACTATTTCATTGCCGCAACGGCTGTTTTAGCGCATTCCTGATCATGCTCAACATAACCACCAGCCACACCAATAGCGCCGATTAACTTACCTGACTTTGAAAAAACAGGCTCACCACCTCCCACAGTTAATAGACCAGGGAAAACTTTGAATTCAGGTTTTTTACTGGTGATGTTTGCGATATCACCGCTGGGCATTGACCATGAAAGTGAAGAGCCAGCCTTTAACGTAGCTCCGGTTAGCGCTGCAGGTAGCGCCTCATCCATTCTAAATGAAGCCACTACATCATCGCCACGATCAATAATGATCATAGCCATATTCCAGCCTTTTTTTGCAGCCAGCTCATGACAAGCCTGAACACCTTTTAACGCTTTGGCTGATGACAGATAAGGACGACTGTCTTCTGCTTGCACAGAAGAAGCGGCCACAACGCTTAAAGCCAGAGACGCGCAGAGTGCTGTTATTTTTTTCATCGAGGTTTCTCATTATTTGAATATCGGGTGCCAGTCGTGAATAGTAACCAACTCATAGCCGCAAAAAAATCACTGCTGCAAAAATATACACTTATTAACTTCTTTCTCTGAATTCTATCGCCAGTCAAATCACTACACCTTCACGTGATACAGATCATTTTTTTGACTGATTCTAGCTTGTGTAGAATCAAAAATTGATCTATATCAATCGCTTATAAGTGATCACTCCATAGGATGGCGACGTATAAAGCTTTTTCATCTATTCGGAGTACAATTTAATGGAACGGAAACTTCCCCTCCCGTCCATGCTTCAGGTTTTCCTGGTATTGGGCACTTTTCTTCTATTAGCTTTCTCATTTACAGCCAAGTTCAACCTGCCCATTCAACTGGCACTCTGTGTTGGTTGGTTTCTGGCCATGGCTCTGGGTATAAAACTCGGTCATAAATACAAAGATCTTGAAGCTGCTGCCGGCGAAGGTATCTATAAAGGTATGGGCGCTATTCTGATACTGCTTGCAGTAGGCGCCTTGGTTGGCACCTGGATCGCTGGCGGTATCGTACCCAGCATTATTTACTTTGGGTTGCAAACCATACACCCATCCATCTTTCTGCTGGCCACATTGATTATTTGCTCCATGACCGCTCTGGCTACAGGCACTTCCTGGGGTGCCGCAGGTACTGCAGGTATCGCCATGATGGGTATTGGTCAGGGATTGGGCGTTCCAATGCCGGTAACAGCAGGCGCCATTCTTTCCGGCGTTTACTTTGGCGACAAACTATCACCACTATCCGACAGTGTTATCCTTGCGTCCTCTATGTCTGAAGTGGAAATTGTTGACCATATTAAAGGCATGTTGCCTATCAGTCTGACAGCCTACGCACTGACTGCTGTAGCCTTTACAGTCTACGGACTGCAGTTTGGCGGCAACGCTGACATGGCTCAGGTTCAGGCCGTCATGCAAGTGTTGGACGGCACTTTCAATATCTCAATACTGTCTTTTGTTCCCGTTATTATTGTTCTTCTTTTGCTGTCAAGGAAGTTTCCTTCCTATCCGGTCATTATGTTGGGTTCTGCTCTGGGTATCCTCTGGGCAATACTGTTTCAGGACAGAGCACCGGTTGAAGCCATCAGCAGTGTCTGGGCGCCTTTGTCCATGACCTCCGGTAACGCATTTATTGATAACATTCTCAATCGTGGTGGCATGTCCAACATGCTGGGCTCTGTTGCTGTCATTATCTTCGGCCTGGGTTTTGGGGGATTACTCGACAAGGTAGGTATTCTGGAAACCGTTGCTAAACAGTATGAAAACAGGATCACCAACGAAGGCAACCTAACCGTTTATACCGTTCTTACCGCCTTCTTTGCCAACGTGTTTGGCAGTGCCATGTACGTGTCGCTGATTCTGACTCCGAAAATCATGTCCGGCAGCTATGACCGCATGAACGTTGACCGTCGCATGCTTTCCCGCAGTGCCGAGTTCGGCGGTACACTGACATCCGGTATGGTACCATGGAGCGATAACGGCATCTTTATGGCCGGTCTGCTGGGTGTATCCACCGTTGCCTACATTCCCTATATGTGGATGAGTTTCATCAGTATTGGTCTGGTTATCGCCTTCGCTTATCTGGGTAAGTTCCGCCCTAATGATCAGCGTTACGTTAAGTCCAGTGACAAATCACTGTATCAGACCGAAATGGCCGGCGCCTGATCCTGCCGATTCAAATATTCGAAAAATAGTTTAATGACACCCCGTTAATCCATACACTGGTCTGACGGGGTTTCTTGTTTAAGAGCAACAGATTTTGAGAGCAAGACAATGACGAAGAAAATCTACGTTATTTACACCGGCGGCACTATTGGTATGCGACCGACCGATTCAGGCTACGCTCCTTCCGGCAATATGCTGGCATTGCTGGAAGAAAAGCTACCGGAACATGTACGGGCAGAACTACCGGATTTTGATCTGGTGGAATATGAGCAGCTTATAGATTCCAGTAATATCCGTCCGGATAACTGGAAACAGATTGCTACCGACATTGCCGACCATTACGATCAGTATGATGGTTTTGTCGTACTTCACGGCACTGACACCATGGCTTATTCCAGCTCCATGATGTCGTTTATGCTGAGAAACCTTGATAAGCCCGTTATCTTTACCGGCTCCCAGATTCCCCTGTGCGAAGCTCGTACCGACGGTTTAGAAAATTTTGTTGGTGCACTGACACTGGCTGCCGACGAACGCATTAAGGAAGTCTGCCTCTATTTTAATGGCCGATTGATGCGCGGCAACCGTGCCCGTAAACAGAACGCTTATCTGTTTGACGCCTTCGATTCACCGAACTTCCCATGGCTGGGTCGAGCCGATATCAATATCGAGCTGAGCGAGTATCTGCTGCTGAAACCGGCAAAAAAGCCGGAATTTATGCTGGACTGCGACTCCAACAGCAATGTCGCTATTCTTCAGCTCTTCCCCGGCATCACCGCTGATTTTGTCGAAGCGACACTAAACCAACCATTCAAAGCCTTTATCATGAGAACCTACGGCACAGGCAATGGCCCTGATGGGGATCAGGCATTACTTGATGCACTGAAGAAAGCGACTGATTCCGGCAAGATTATTGTTAACCTGACCCAGTGTCATCGCGGTACGGTTCATCAGGGTAGTTATGCGGCTGGTTCAGCATTGGCTAATGCAGGTGTTATTGGCGGACTGGATACCACTACGGAAGCGATGTTCTGCAAGCTTCATCATTTACTGTCATGCGGTAAAACACCTGAGCAGGTCACTGCCCAGATCAGTGTTGACCTTGCTGGTGAAATATCTCTCTGAATAGACAGTCCGCCCTGTATATCAGTTCACTCGTGAGGAGTAATTGATATACAGGTACCCTGCCTTCTACTCTCATTAAAAGAATACACGACATTATCGACCAGGCTTGAACCAGCTTTGATTCTGAAGCATGCGAATAACCTTCTCTCGTAATCACCTATTCACTGTCGTGGAGTTGCCAATGAGAGCTTTAGTCATTGTTTTATCTATCCTGCTGCTTAGTGCCTGTAACTCAATGCAAACCAGCTGGGATTTCAACCCTGTCGTCGATTTCAGCAAATATCACACCTACGCATGGGTCAACAAGCGAACGGTTAATAAAGCAGAAGCATTCGAAAGCCTCTCTTCTGGTAGAGTTCATTCCGTTGTAGACACAAACCTCACCGAAAAGGGGTTAAAGGTTACCTCAAAAAAATCAGCACAACTGCTGGTTAATTACCTGACTGAAACGGATAAAAAGCTGGATGTTGAAACTTTCAACACCGGTTTTGGTTACGCTCCCTATCTGGGGCCTGACTGGTGGTGGAATGAACCCCAGACAACCACCAGCGTACATGAATACAAAGAACGCATTTTTATTCTGGATTTGATTGATGCCAAAACAAAAAAAATAGTTTGGCGTGGCACATTAGAAGAACCCCGGAAAGAAGGACAAACACCGGAACAACGCTGGACAGATATTGAGAAAGAAGTCACCGAACTGCTTAAAGATTACCCCCCAAAATCTAAAATTTAATCTTTCTCGCTAAAAAATAAAGAAGAGGTCAACCACCTCTTCTTCATCACATCGTTAGTTTAAGCTCCCCCCCCCTTTAAACCTCACCCAACATAGAGCCCTCTCCCTGAAAAAATAATCATACCCATACATAAAAAATATAACTTTTTATTTATATTATTAACTCAAGAATATCTAATTCATTTTTTAAACTTCGCCTTAAACACCACAATCCAACACCATTTAACTTTCAACACACTATGAATTCAGATTTCAATACAGGGATTAGTGAATCACTATTCATATAAATCGTATGTTCTCAGAAACTGCTGCTTTGAGGTAAAAAGTCAATATACGACTACCCTCTTAAACTATGACTTTTCTATTCTCCATCGTGGGTGACCAGCAAAATGCTCTGACCGAAAAGCTGATGAAGCCTGTCTTGCAACAACAAGCCCAAGCTCAATACTGGTGTTTGAACTGGTTTTGGGACATTTATAGAGACCTGAAGGCGTTTAAAGAAGGACCTTCCGAAGAGCAAGCTAAACAAATCAGAGCTGATTTCCATAGCCTGATCCATACAGAAGTAGAGTGTGAAGGGGTACAGGATGCACTGGGAGGGCTAGCAGTTTTTGAAAAAGAACTATTAGAAGTCCTTGATGATTCAAGCTTGCCGCTGCATAACAATCTTAGTGAAAGTCAGATAAGGGAACACGCTAAGCGTCGTAAAGTTAGCGGCGGGACGCGAAGCAAAGCAGGGAGGCAGAGTCGCGATACCTTTGCCAGCCTGAAGAAAACGTGTCGTCTGTATGGTCTCTCTTTTTGGGATTATCTGAAAAGTCGACTAATGGGCGACGGGGTATTTCCTAGATTAAGTGGTTTGATTGAAGAAGCTTCACGCTATCTGCCGTGCGGTGTTTCCAGCAGTTACTGAGCACATACTATAAATCAAACCTATACTCGTGGCCTGTTAAATATGAATCAACGAGGAGTAGTCAATGAAATTATCCATGAGATGGCTTTCTCTACTGGCCTTTTTTTATATTGGTTCTTCGATAGCGACTATCACACTTACAAAAGACCAAACTATGCCAACAGGGCAAATAAAAGTTAATAAAAGTGAGAACAAGATCTATGCACACCAGGACACTCTTACACATTTCACCATCAATCCAACCAACGATGAAACAGTCACAGTTCTGAGCCACGCCTACACTCTGGCAAATTTTGCTGCCATAGCTGGGAGTTCAGAAAATGAGTTCACCATGCTATACGCAAGCATCTCGCAGCAGGCTCTTGAACAAGCGACCGCACCTGAAGCGGTAATACTAGATACAGCTCAAACAACAAGGCCAATCACTGACAGCCCGGTCACCTCTGGTGGCGGTACCAGCTTTCAACCAGTACCAGGCCTTAGAGGTGAGTCTGGTGAACAAGGCCCTAAAGGTGCTCAGGGCAATCGAGGCCCTCAAGGTGAACCTGGCAAAGATGGCTCAAACGGCATAGATGGCAAAGACGGGGATCCTGGTAAAGACGGGGATCCTGGTAAAGACGGAGAACCTGGTAAAGACGGTTCAAGCGGAGTAGATGGCAAAGACGGGGATCCCGGCAGAGATGGTTCAAACGGCGTAGACGGCAAAGACGGAGAACCCGGTAAAGATGGCACAATCGGCAAAGACGGCGATCAAGGCGAACCTGGTAAAGATGGCGATCAAGGCCCGCAAGGCGATGCTGGCCCTAAAGGCGAACCTGGTAAAGACGGCGATCAAGGCCCGCAAGGCGATGCTGGCCCTAAAGGCGAACCTGGTAAAGACGGCGTGGATGGTAGAGATGGCGACCCAGGCCCTCAAGGTGCTCCCGGTCAACCTGGTAAAGATGGTTCAATATCAAAAACTGGCATTGCTATAACCACAGCTTCTGTAATAGGTCTTAAAGAAGGGATAAGTGCTTCATACCATTACTGGGATACTATTAAGGACAGTACTTACTGGGTAGTAAGCGGCATTGGAAGTTTATTTCAGTCACAGCAGAGATCTGTGGAAACAGATAGACTATGCCCTGCACCCTTGTCCGGGAAGCTCTTACAAGCCTGCCAGTTGATTGTACAATCTGACGCTACAGCTGACATAAATACAGCAATTGTTCTGCTAAAGAGAATCCAGGCTTATGGAGAAAAACACACACTGCATAGTGCAGAACTGGCTCTAAAAGTTATGTATGAATCAGAAGGGCTGGAGGATAATTGGGAAATTGTAGAGCTAAGCCAGATTGCACAATTTCAGGGAAAAATATTCAAAGGCGCAAAGCTGGCTCAAACCTCCCTCGCCAAATTAGAAGAGATGAACGCTGAGCAGCTCGCAACAATTCTGCTTGCAACCGCCTCCACAATCAGTATAGAGCCACGTTTAATTACTGCATTTACTCAGGCCTCACAAGAAGACTGGGATCATAGTCTGGAGCTTAGACTGATTGCATTCAACCAGTTTTGGAGTGCACTCTCTGAGACTCAAGCTGCTGAACTAAACGCTCTATTTCCTGGAGCCGGGAGCATGCTGTATAAAAAATGTCTTGAGCAGTTGTCCAGTCAGGCTGACTGCACTGGTCGTACAGCAACCATCAAAGAGGCTATTTTCAGCATTGATTTATTGAGCTCATCTTATGAATGCTCAACAACAAGCTCCCAAAATGAAATGCACCTTGAAGATGTGCCAGACAAAGAAACGACCAACACTACAGGCACTAATCATATGGAACCTGATTTACCAGGCAGTGCAAAAAGTGACGAAGACATTCATACAGAAGCAGCCAAACACGAAGAACCATCAGACTGACTGAATAAAGAAGCCTGAAAGAAGCAAGAACACAACAAAAGAACCAAGGAGAGGAAACACCCTTACAGGTGCTTCCTTTTCTGGCCTATTAACTTTCTTCAGGCACTCGCCAATCAATAGGAAAAAGCCCTCTGGACTCTAAATAACTATTGGTTTGAGAAAAAGGCTTACTACCAAAAAAACCACGATGCGCCGACAGAGGAGAAGGGTGAACTGCTTTCAAGACCAAGTGTCGTGTATGGTCGATAAAACTGCCTTTTCGTTGTGCATAACTGCCCCAGAGAATAAACACTAGTCCTTCCCGCTTGGCGTTCAACTCATGAATCACCTTATCGGTGAACTGCTCCCAACCTCTTTTCTGGTGAGATGCGGCTTGCTTATGCTCCACTGTCAAAACACTGTTCAATAACAGCACTCCCTGTTTCGCCCAGCTTTCCAGACAACCGTGACTGGCCGGAGGAATACCCAGATCTGCATTCAACTCCTTATACATATTGACCAGTGAAGGTGGTGTGCGAACATCCGGCCTGACTGAAAAGCAGAGACCATGAGCCTGACCCGGCCCATGGTAAGGGTCTTGCCCCAGAACAACCACCTTCACCTGATCAAAGGGTGTCAGCTCCATCGCCCGAAAATATTCTGAACCTTTCGGATAAATAACCTTCCCGGCCTCTCTCTCATTTAACAGAAAGGCTCCCAGGTTCTGCATGTACTCTTTATTAAACTCTTCCTGAAGGTGAGATTTCCAGGAAGGCTCCAAACGAACATCAGGCATAAATGATTACTCAAAAAAAAACAGATAAATTATACACAGAAATACAAAGAGCCAATCAGATCTTCGAATTCGGAAAACTCTTGCCACATAACCCTTCCCATTAAAACTGTGTAGACAAACGCAATAGAATTTTAATGTCTGACCACCTTCGCCGGGCAAACAGCTTGTACATTCGTGAACCTGGGTACTTCACAATCAGAAAGGAGAGATATTAATAAATAAGAAATAACAGAGAAAGGTACTTTGAGAGTAGAGAAGAAGGCAGTTTGAAAATAGAAAGAAGGCAGGTCACAGAATATGACCCGCCCCTTCTTCAAACAATCAGTATGAACGCATCATATGTTCAATCTGACGTTTAAGACGTTGACGGATAGGTACCAGGTTAATAGCACCTTCGCCCTGAACCAAACCTTCATATTCAACTTCAACCATTACCGCCATAAAGAGTTTTGCATCACTCTTTGACTCGCTGGAACCCACTTTTTTGAACAGGGTTTCAAGACTGGAAATCAGGTAAGACTGATGTTGAAATGCTACCGGCCTGAGGTTTTCATTTCGCAGACACTCAAGCTGAAAAGCTCGCTCAGCGACCAGATAATCACGATGATCTCGTAACTGTGTGACTACATAATCAACAGCCAGATCCGTCATTTTGGTAGCAAAAGCACTTTTTGAATAATCTGAACCATCCAGAACGGACAGCGCTTCCTGAAGTCTGTTTTCAGACTCCTGCCAGAAAGCCTTAAATTTTTCCGCACCCATTTCCACAAACAGTGTGAAGGTGTCGGTAATCAAGTCATTGATGTCTTTGAAGTAGTAGGTCGTTGCTGACAGAGGCACTTCTGCTTCTCTGGCAACAGCCCTATGACGAACACCACGGACACCGTCTCTTACAACAATGCGAAGTGCTGCTTCAAGGATGGTACGGCGACGCTGTTCGCTATTCGCTCGACTGGTTTTACGCCCCTGGTACTTCAATGCTCCCTTGACCTGCGACATTCCTTCGTTATGGGGCATCTGCTGAATTGATTCGCTATTTGGTACTTCCATTCTGGTCTTGCCTTGCAGTTGCCGGTTTATCGTTTAACGTCGAACTGTGCACTACAGTACGTCGCACTTTATTGTAACGTTTCAGCTAAAGACAAGGCGTTGCCAGCCTGCAGACAGGAAATTACCTGTCTGCAGTATCGGAAGATTACAGCTGTGGTCGCATATGCGGGAACAGCAGTACATCCCGAATGGAAGGTGCATCGGTAAACAGCATCACCAATCGGTCAATGCCAATACCCTCACCCGCGGTCGGTGGCAGGCCATACTCAAGAGCATTGATGTAGTCTGCATCATAGTGCATGGCTTCATCATCGCCAGCCTCTTTCTCTTCGACTTGCTGACGGAAACGCTCTGCCTGGTCTTCAGCATCATTCAGCTCCGAGAAGCCATTAGCCAGTTCACGACCACCCACAAAGAACTCAAAGCGGTCAGTGATAAACGGATTGTCGTCATTACGGCGAGCCAGAGGGGATACCTCTGTTGGGTACTCAGTAATGAACGTCGGATCCATTAGGCGATGCTCTACTGTCTCTTCAAAAATCTCGATCTGAATCTTGCCAAGACCCCAGGCACCTTTAACGGTGACACCCAGTTTCTTGGCAACTTCTGTAGCAGACTCAATGTTATCAATGTCTGCTGCGTCCAAATCGGAATTGAAGTGCAGTATAGAATCGAATACCGACATGCGCACAAATGGCTTGCCGAAGTCGATTTCATTACCCTGATACACCACCTTGGTATCACCACCTGTCACAGACAGGGTGATACGTTTCAGCATGGCTTCCGTGTGATCCATCATATCGATGTAATCTGCGTAAGCCTGGTAGAATTCAATCATGGTGAATTCAGGGTTATGACGAGTAGACAAGCCTTCGTTACGGAAGTTCCGATTGATTTCGAACACGCGTTCAAAACCACCCACAACCAGACGCTTCAAATACAGCTCTGGAGCGATACGCAGGTACATATCGATATCCAGCGCATTATGGTGGGTAACGAATGGACGAGCGGTAGCGCCACCAGGAATCACTTGCAGCATGGGGGTTTCTACTTCCATAAAGTCCTGTTCATGGAAGTAATCACGAATACTCTGGACGATCATGGAACGAATACGGAACGTCTCACGGGATGATTCGTTGGTAATCAGATCGACATAACGTTGGCGATAACGCTGTTCCGTATCGGTCAGGCCTTTATGCTTTTCAGGCAAGGGACGCAGGGATTTGGTCAGCAACTCAACGTCTTGCATATCCACATACAGATCGCCTTTACCGGAGCGTTGAATGGTGCCCTCGGCACCAATAATATCGCCCATATCCCAGGTCTTAACTTCTTTCAGGAGGTCCTTATCCAGCACTTTACGGTTAACGTAAACCTGAATACGGCCAGACATATCCTGGATTTCCATAAAGGCACCACGATTCAGCATAATGCGACCGGCTACCTTCACCTTATTCCTGTCACCCGCTTCCAGCAGCTCTTCCTTGCTGGCATCCTTAAACTGCTCCTGCAGTTTGGAAGCCAGGGAATCACGGCGGAATTTATTGGGAAACGCAATACGCTCCGCGCGAATGGCACTTAGCTTTTCACGGCGTAGAGCCACTAACTTGTTTTCTTCCTGCGCGTCTGTCATCTGTTCTTCAGACATAATCTCTCCGGGAGATTTCTGAAAACGATTGATTAGAATCGCTCTCAGGGTTTTACATATTCAACAACGGTATCAGCTATGGGAATAGCAACCTTTGATTAAAGGCCTTTCTTCAAACTGGCTTCAATAAATTTGTCAAGATCACCGTCCAGAACCGCTTGGGTATTGCGGGTTTCAACACCGGTACGAAGATCTTTAATTCTGGCGTCATCCAGAACATAAGAACGAATCTGGCTGCCCCAACCGATATCCGACTTGGTGTCTTCCAACGCTTGGGCACTTTCGTTACGAATCTGCATTTCCCGCTCATACAGTTTGGCTTTCAATTGCTGCATGGCTTTGTCTTTGTTCTGATGCTGGGAACGCTGGTTCTGACACTGAACAACAATACCAGATGGCTCGTGGGTAATACGTACTGCGGAGTCGGTGGTGTTTACGTGCTGACCACCCGCACCACTGGAACGGTAGGTATCGATTCGCAGGTCGGACGGATTAATCTCAATATCAACATTATCGTCGATTTCCGGAGAAACAAAGACAGAGGAAAAAGAGGTATGACGACGGTTACCGGAATCAAAAGGAGACTTACGGACCAAGCGATGAACGCCAGTTTCAGTTCTTAACCAACCAAAGGCATATTCGCCAGAGAATTGAACCGTAGCTGATTTGATGCCTGCCACGTCACCGGCCGATAACTCAATGATTTCGGTCTTAAACCCCCTGGATTCACCCCAGCGCAGATACATTCTCAGCAGTATATTGGCCCAGTCCTGAGCCTCTGTACCACCAGAACCTGACTGAATATCTAAATACGCATTATTAGGATCCATCTCACCGGAAAACATACGACGAAATTCCAGCAATTCGAGCCTTTCGCTCAGCACGTCCAGCTCTTGAGTGACACCGTCAACGCCTTCTTCATCCTGCTCTTCGACAGACATCGCCAGCAATTCAGTGGAATCATCCAAACCTGAGGTCAGATCGTCAATGGTGGAGACAATACTTTCAAGGGTGGAACGTTCCTTACCCAGCGCCTGAGCCCGTTCAGGCTCATTCCAGACATTCGGGTCTTCAAGTTCCCGTTCTACTTCCTGCAGACGTTCGCTCCTGTGAGCGTAGTCAAAGATACCCCCTAAGCACGTCTGTACGTGCTGTCAGATCTTTGATGCGTTCCCTGATAGGATTTACTTCAAGCATGGCTCTCGCTCAGTCATGTTTACACTCATCGGAAACAGGCTGTGATCGGGCTTTCGATAAGTAGTTATTGAATAATCAAATAAAAGAAAAAAATCAGCCGCATATCATAACTGATAGACACTGCCGTTGGAATCTCTGCTCGGAGAACCCAGAACTATTCTCTCGCTCCTCAGTCAAACAGTGACGAAAACAACCGAATAGAACTTATGAAGGCCCATCGTGATCAACAAACGTGCATTAATGACTCTGCTATCACTGACATGCCTGTCACTGACATGCCTGTCACTGCTCAGTCTGACAGTCCTGAGCCACGACTCTGAACAGATTGTTCTTGAACATGAACCGATTGGAATAGAAGAAGCATCATTAGAAGAATAGGACAACCTTCTAGCTCATGATGATGAAGACGAAGAGCCTTCTTTTGAAGACAATCACACGGATGACCTGATGGATTAATTGAATCAGGCTGCACGGACAACCACCGCCTGACTCACAAAGTCGATTGCTGTTTCAATAATACTCAGTACGACAAAGGTGGCATGGATGAATCCACAGAAGCGAATGCATAAATGACACTTTTAGCTCTTCTTGAGTAATTACTTTTTATCGGTTAACGGATCTGTTTTTCAACGTTCATCCTTTTTTCTCGGAGAAGTTCCGGGCGGAGAAGGCTGATCACCAAACACTGAGCAATAGGCTCGTCCATCGACTACAAACCAGGACTGAAAGATTTCGATAACCGTATAGTCAGAGCGTGATGCCGCTGCTCGAACGCTTTCATCAAAACAGAAAAAACATCACAAAAACCCTACATCCATCTAAAATTCAAGATGTCAAGAACGAAGTCATGCATCGATAAACATGTATAGAATGCTCACCTTCGAAAGTGATCAGATTGATAGCCATCAAAGCTCTTATTGTCACAGTGACAACAAGAAATCCAACACTGTATTGAGGATGATGAATCAAATCCGAAAGGCTACTCATATCTTCAGACTCACATACTGTCTCAAAAATACGTGCATATTATGGAAACCTACGACACACATATTGATGAGCATGATTTATGGAACGAATTCAGGAAAAAGATCTAGCAAGCAGTTGGTTTAAAAGATATTATACGACATTCATTGTATATAAATACTTCAATACATACAGTGTAGCTCAAAAAAGATTAACAGCTGATAATTGCAAAGATGGCTATTTTGAAAACTATAAAAAAAAATAATTTCGCTACTCTCAGACAGATTATTACTCAGTATTTTCTGACCTTTACTTTTTTATCTCCTATTTCTGTCTTTGCTACCGAAGAAATTAAAACGTATGTGAACTCAGTAGACAAACGCAAATTGACATTTGCAGCGCCTTCCTGGGAAGGCCTGACTGAGAATGGCAACGGTGTCTATTGGGAGATCATTAAGGCCGTTTATGAGCCACTAGGATTTGAAGTCAAACTAAAAAATATGTCCTGGAACAGTGCCATGAAACTGATGACCGAATATTCGATCGTTGATGGTGTTCCGGGCGAAACTCTTGAATCAAATTATGGAGAGCTTATTTACCCGAAGCTTCCTATCGAAAATGAATACCTTGCCGTTTTGTTCAGAAAAGGTTCCGTTCAAGCCAAAGACGGAATTCCTGACCTGTCCGATAAGAAAGTAGCCATGAGAAAAGGGTACGAGCTTATCGAGTCTGGTGAAGAGTACGGACAGTTCGAGCTAAGAGAGTACGGAAACGTTAAAAGAGGTATTAAAAAACTTCTTGCTGGCAAAGTAGATGTTTTTGTAGATGAATTAGCTGAAATTGAAAAAGTAGCTGATGAACTCAAGATTGATTTATACGAAAGCGACTTTGAGATTATTGAGTTTCAAACCGGAGAATACTATTACCTGTCGTTTGATGGACATTCTCATAAGGCCAGTAGAAATAAAAGTCTTGCCAAAGTATATGACCTAAGAGTTTTAGAGTTAAATGAAAGCGGCGAGCTTGACGATATTTATGAGCGCTGGGATATCGATAAACCGGCAATCATAGATGCTATGACACATCAGTAGATGATACCTGCCGACTGCGTCTGTTTACAATTAATACACTGCTTCAAATGCATTACGTTGGAAATCTGACCTAAAACACTGCCATCAGTAAACGATTTCCCATGGGCTATCGTGCATATAGTGAGATGTTTTCAGTTTAGGTAACCAGTAATACATCGACATAAAAAAACATAATATTTAACGCCAAGGACTGTATATGGTTAATAAATTCTCCCGTAAGTGTTGGGCCGGCGCTCTTTCTTTTGCTGTCATTACTTTTTCAGCAGCGTCATTTGCAAAACAAAAAACAGCCATAGTCGTGGGAGCTGGATTGTCAGGCTTAACTGCTGCCTACGAACTCCAGGAAAATAACTACGATGTCACCGTATTGGAAGCAAGAGATCGTGCAGGTGGAAGAATCTACACGCTTGTTTCCGGATTTAAAGATAACCAACACGCTGAAGCCGGTGGAGAATTACTGGATGCAGAAAGAGTGCATCCAGCAGTACACTCCTACATCAATGAATTCGATCTTGGACTTGAAGACGTTGGGTATGACGAAGTAGATGGTGCTTACTACGTCAACGGCCAACTGGTTCCTTTTGATGACGTCAAAAAAGTATTGGGTAAAAAAATCAATAGAGATTTTAATCGCTTTTGGGATGCGCTTGAAGAACTCGCTGAACTTGTGCCTTCTCCTGAATACGTAGACCAGTCTCCTAATGCCTACTCTCTGGATCGCATGAGTGTTGCAGATTGGCTGGACACTCTTGAATTATTGCCTGAATCCAGAACATTGGCTGACCAATATATCAACGGTGAATACGGCAGTCCTGAAGATGTATCCTTATTATTTCTCGCTCATCAAACAAAAGTCTACGAAGACATAGACGATGATGAAGTTGAAATTTTCAGGGTTGCAGGCGGAAACAGCAGACTTCCTGAGGCATTCGCAGAAAAACTGAATAACCCGGTAGTGCTCAATGCTCCGGTAACTGAAATCAAACAGAACCGTAAAAGAGTCACTGTACTGGCTGGTGGGAAAGCATACAAAGCAGATTATGTCGTTGTTACTGTCCCTGCTCCAGTGCTCAACAAAATTGAATTCACTCCAAACCTGCCTATTTCCATCCGTGTTGCTGCTGATCAGCTTTCCTATGGATCTCACACAAAAGTGATCATGCAGTTCTCAAAAAGATTTTGGCTGGAGCAAGGCCTCAGTGGTGATACTGCCAGCGAATTACCTATTGGGTGGACGTGGGAAGCAACAGACCAGCAGGACGGACAGGCTGGTATTTTGATTGCCTACACTTCTGGTCGAAACGCAGATGCACAAAAGTACAAAAAGAATTCCGGTATTATTAAAAACAAGCTGAAGCAAGTTGAAGCAATGTACCCGGGATCCACACAGTACTTTTTGAAAGCTCAGGTTCAATCATGGAATAGAGAACCATGGACTGGTGGTGGTTACAGTGCTTACTCTCCAGGTCAGGTAACGTCCTTGTGGGGTGCTTTTGATGAACCATACGGTCGTATTTTCTTCGCTGGAGAACACACTGATACCTTGTACCCTGGGTACATGGAAGGCGCTGTTCGTAGTGGTCAAAAAGCGGCTGAGTCTATCGTTTACCAATAGCCATTGAATTTCAAATTCAGAGCTCAGTAAAATAAACCTGTCAGGCTGTTAATCATTCTACAGCCTGACAGGTTTCAGCTTAGAGCACGCCATACCCCACATTCATGCCTGTGACCAAAGGAATTTTAACCACCGATATAGAATGGTTTTATTACACAATGACTCAATAGAAAAGCACCCAGTTTGCTAATAACCCTTTCCGAATCCGTACTCGAATCCCTTCTCCTTATAACACAGCGTATTCAATATCACGCCGAAAGGGAGGTAGAGAATCCAGAATCATACGGCCATAACGAGCAGTGATTACTCGCCTATCTAGCAAAGTAATTTTACCCGTGTCCTGCTCGGTTCTGAGCAGACGACCACAAGCCTGAACCAGTTTTATGGCAGCATCAGGCACGGTAATCTCCATAAACGGGTTTCGACCCTGAGCTTCAAGCCACTCTGAAAGAGCCGATTCCACCGGATCATCCGGCACCGAAAATGGAATTTTAGCAATCACCACATGCTCGCAATATTCTCCAGGCAGATCGATACCTTCTGACAAACTCGCCAGACCGAAAAGAACACTGTCTTTGCCATCATCGATGTTCTTCTTATGAAGCTTGAGCAGTTCCTGACGGGAGTAATCGTCCTGTAGAAGAACCTTCCTTCGCCAACTGTCATCAAGCCCATAAAAAACATCGTTCATTTGCTTTCGTGATGAAAACAGAACAAGTGTTCCCCGTTGGCTTGCCATCAAACCGGGCATAATCTCGATCAGTTCTTGAGTATGTTCTTCACTCTGTCTTGGCTCAGATAACATGTCAGGAACCACAAGACGAGCAGCCAGCTGATGCTCAAATGGACTGGGTACCACAATGGTTTTTGACTCTGACGGAACGCCGGAACGCATACGGAAACGGTTAAAGCTACCAAGAGCAGTCAGGGTTGCAGAGGTAACAATAGAAGCATAACCAGGATTCCATAACGTCTGCCACAAGGTTGAAGATGACAATATAGGACTGCTGAATACTTCCAACTCCTCGCCAAAAGGACCTTCTGACCATTTTAACCAACGGGCACTGGGAGGCTCGCCTACCGGATCAGGGTGCGTATAGGTCAACCAGAGCTGAAACTGGTTCTCCAGTCGCATTTGCATGACACCAATCTCAGGATAAAGCTGCTCTGCCTGCCATCGATCAATGCCCGGAACACCACCATCCATAGCCTCATTAAGTTCTTTAGCTACTTTTTCCAGTATGCCGCTGCATTTGCTGAAGCCTACTTTCAGAATTTCTGCTTGCTGCCTCACACCATCAGGTACAGCACCTTGCGGAAAGCGGTGAACCGCCACCTGAATATCCCCCTGCATACGAGGTTCAAAGGTAGCGAGAGAGTGCAACATGGATCGAGTATGACCCAGATGGTTAACCAGATCGTCAAATTCAGGCATCAGTTTTTCCAACTGTTCACCCAAATCCCCCGGTAATGCATTCTGCCCCAGGGTTTTCTGTAGATACTTACTGCCTTTTTCCAACCAGCTGGCTGTACTTTTTAAACGACCATGGCATGCAAAGTGATCAATGGCCTTGTCCGGCAGGTGATGACCTTCGTCAAAAACAAAAATACTGTCTTTCGGGTCTGGCAGAATAGCACCACCACCCAGAGCCAGATCCGCCAGCACCAAGTCATGGTTAGTCACAATGACATCGGCGCTTTCAAGATCGCCGCGCGCTCTATAAAAAGGACATTGACTGAAATATCCGCAACGACGACCACTGCACTGAGCATGATCCGTAGTAATCATTCGCCACTGCTGGTCTTCCAGTGCATCAGGCCAGCTGTCACGATCGCCTTTCCACTTGGAAGACGCGAAATCCTCCAGCATATTCTGATACAACTTCAGGGAGGATTCATCCTGTTCCATGGCATAACCATCAGCCGCAAACATATCCATCAACGATGCCGTGGACTGCTCTTCCTGCAATACTCTGTCCAGTTTACTGACACAGGCATAACGTCCCCTGCCCTTGGCCAGAGTAAAAGAGAACTTCAGCCCGGACTTCAGAATAACGTCGGGCAAATCCTTGCTAATAATCTGTTCCTGCAAGGTCACCGTAGCCGTTGAAATCACCAACCGCTTTTTAGAAGCCTGAGCCATCACAACAGCGGGAATAACATATCCCACTGTTTTACCGGTGCCCGTGCCGGCTTCAATCACCGACACTGTCGGATCAGAGGTTCGCCGCCCTTCACTGTCCGCTTTAATGGTACCAAGAGAACGGGCAATTTCAGCAATCATCTGCTTCTGCCCCGGTCTGGCTTTCAGTTTTTTACTGGCCAGAAAAGTACTGTACGCTTTCTGGATAGCTTTCTTCTGCGGCTCTTCAAGCACTTTTTTCGCCACCACCGCTCAGTTCAGGAATCTGTTTCATCAGCTTCATCAAGTGAAAACCACCAAACACAATGATCATCCATTTGTCACGACTGCTCAGGGATTTGCCCATGGCAGCAAATCGACGACTAAAGAATAAGCACTCAATAATGTGCATGACCAACACAACCGGTGCGGCTATATTCAGAACATTCCCCATGGGCTCAGCCATCGGTACGAACAGATTAAAAATAGCCGTACCCCAGAAAACAATGACAACTAACTTACCAATTCCCATGAATTCATTCTCATAAATAAGTAAACTTGGACTAGTTTATCGAATCCCGCTTTTGGCTGCTCAAAAAAATGACTACTGACACTACATCTCATTGCCCATGTGGTTCAAAACAGACATACGGTGATTGCTGCGGCCAGTATCACAGCGGCACTCCAGCACCTACCGCAGAAAAACTGATGCGCTCACGCTTTTGCGCCTATTTTCTGAAGAACGCTGATTATCTGGTCGCCACAACATGGCCCAGACAGTCAGAGGCACTGGATAATACAGGCCTTCATAAGAGAACCGACGAGACTCAATGGCAAAGACTTGAGATTATCAGTACCGAAGCAGGAACGGAAACGGACGTGAAAGGTAAGGTTGAATTTAAGGCATGGTTCTTCAACCCCTCCAACAAAGGTGAAGAACCCTATCATGAGAATTCGGACTTTATTAAGGAAGAAGGAAAGTGGTTCTTTATCTACCCTAATTTACCCGCCAAATTGCCTGCAAGAAATGACCCTTGCTTGTGCGGTAGTGGTAAAAAATTCAAGAAGTGCTGTATGTAATGCCTTATCTTATAATCTGAATTCTTGCACATATGCACCATTGCAGCGGTAGCATTTCATGAATGTGAGCGTTTACTTTTTTAGTTTTAACGTAACACAACAACCAAACGGCTACCCAGCCTGCAATACAGTTTGTTACCACTGCTGCCCTTCACAAGATCTATTTTTATATCCCCGCCCGATTGGGCGAGGGTTTACGACGATTTTGCTAATCAATGTAATACGATCGGGCTATACCATAGTCAAGATTTTCCGGTAGGCGGTTGTATGCCTGATGCTGTATAGCAAGGTCATCACACTACATCCCGTTTTCTTCTTGCCTCAGATCATAAATTTACATAGGTTAAAATTCAGAATAACAGTAGGTGTGCTGAATTGATTAGACATCAGCACTTACTCTATCTATTTCAAGCCATGATTACAGCGTTTTTTCCTGGACCAGACCCCCTTTGCATTATAATCCTCCAGCGCATAACCATTTACCGAATCAGGTATTGATATCCATCAATCAACCACTGTATAAACACTGTAATAATTAAATGGAATTAGTGGTTTACACGTCAAATACATCTGATATATGACTGCAGTCTTATATTCGAATTAATATCTAAAAGCTCTACGTCGTGCATTTATTGTCACGCAAGGGGCAGCCAAAAAAATAGCCAACAGAACCCAGGCAAGGAAAGCAATGGGACTGACATGGCAGAGAAATTAACCAGAAAGAGGACATATAATGTCGGTTGTAAAAATACTGGGTATGACTATCGCTAGCGCAAGCCTGGCTGTTGCTGCTTCCACTGCCAGCGCTGCTACTCAGCAGTTCGTAACCATCGGTACCGGTGGTGTTACCGGTGTTTACTACCCTACTGGCGGCGCTATCTGCAAGCTGGTGAACAAATCCCGTAAAGAACATGGCATTCGTTGTTCAGTAGAGAGCACTGGTGGTTCTGTTTACAACCTGAACACCATCCGTGGTGGCGAACTGGACATGGGTATCGTTCAATCTGACTGGCAGTATCACGCGGTGAACGGCACCAGCAAATTCGAAAAGCAGGGCGCTAACGAAAAGCTACGTGCAGTATTCTCCGTTCACCCGGAAGCTTTCACTGTTCTGGCCCGTAAAGACTCTGGCATCAAGAACTTTGAAGACCTAAAAGGCAAGCGCGTTAACATTGGTAACCCTGGTTCCGGTCAACGTGGCACCATGGAGGATCTGATGGCGGCTTACGGCTGGACCAAGAAGTCCTTCACTCTTACGTCCGAACTGAAGTCTGCCGAGCAGGCCAAGGCTCTGTGTGACAATAAGATTGACGCTTTCGTATTCACCGCCGGACACCCAAGTGGCTCCCTGAAAGAAGCGACTTCTTCCTGCGACACTACTTTAGTTAACGTTTCAGGTTCAGTGGTTGAAAAGCTGATTACTGATACCCCTTACTACCGTTCTGCGACCATCCCTGGCGGCATGTACACTGGTAATAAAGCTGATACCACCACCTTCGGTGTTGCAGCTACCTTCGTATCGTCTTCCGAAATCAGCGACAAGGCTGTTTATCAGATCACTAAGTCAGTGTTTGAAAACCTGAACACCTTCAAGAAACTGCACCCTGCGTTCAGTACTCTGAAAAAAGAAGAGATGATTGCCGACGGTTTGTCTGCTCCTCTTCATGAAGGTGCCAAGAAGTACTACCTCGAAGCGGGCCTGATTGCCAAGTAAGCAATCTACCGCCAGAGAGATATAGGGTAATCGTAACCCTTCGCTAAACCGGGAATGCCACAGCTGCCAAGGGCGACTGTGACATTCCTGCGGTTATTACCCCCTCTGTCTTATCTCTTCATTTCGATAGGAAGTACTATGGAAGCAACCTCCCCCAAACTTCAAGAGGCTCAGGATCTGGTTCAGTCTTCTGACCAGGGCGCCCGCAACCCAGTGGGACTTGCCGGCCGTATCCTGATCTCTGTGACACTTTGCTGGTCACTGTTTCAACTGTGGTATGCATCACCACTGCCGTTTACATTTAACTTCGGTATTTTTAACGACACCCAGGCAAGGTCTATTCACCTGGCTTTTGCTCTGTTTTTAACATTTCTGGTATTTCCGGCTCGTAAACTGTCACCAAGAGACCGGATCCCTCTACTCGATTGGGTACTGGCCGCCGGCGGTGCCGCCAGTGCCTCTTACCTCTATATGTTCAACGATGAAATTGCTGGTCGTATGGGGGCCCCGACCACGGCCGACCTGATCACCGCAGGCGCAGGCATGCTTCTACTGCTAGAGGCAACCCGCCGTGCATTAGGCCCACCACTGATGATTGTGGCGCTGGTTTTTCTGACCTATGCCTTTGCCGGCCCTTATATGCCAGACGTTATTGCCCATAAAGGCGCCAGCCTGAACAAGGCACTTTCGCACTTCTGGATTACCACCGAAGGCGTATTCGGTGTTGCCATTGGCGTCTCCACCAACTTTGTATTCCTGTTTGTACTCTTCGGTGCCATGCTGGAACGTGCTGGTGCAGGCAACTACTTTATTCAGGTCGCCTTCTCACTGCTGGGTCATTTGAAGGGCGGCCCCGCAAAAGCGGCGGTTGTTTCTTCCGGCCTGAGTGGTGTTGTTTCCGGTTCCTCCATTGCTAACGTGGTAACCACTGGTACTTTTACCATTCCGCTGATGAAGCGTGTTGGCTTTCCTGCTTATAAGGCCGGTGCGATTGAAGTGGCTGCGTCTACTAATGGCCAGCTGACTCCACCTATCATGGGTGCTGCAGCATTTCTGATGGTTGAGTACGTAGGCATTTCCTATCTGGAAGTAATCCGCGCAGCGCTTCTTCCTGCTCTGATCTCCTATATTGCGCTCTTCTACATCGTGCATCTGGAAGCGGTTAAGTCCGGAATGGAAGGCCTTCCACGCCGTGTAACCCGCACTAAACTTCAGTCACTGCTGTCGTTTACTGGATCATTCACACTGATGTGTGTATTGGGTGCGGTGGTTTACTACGGTGTTGGCTGGACCAAAGCCTATATGGGTGAATCTGCTCTGTATATTATTGGTGTAGCACTCATTCTGAGTTATATCGGACTGTTGAAAATAGCTTCCTACCAACCGGACTTGCCAGAAGACTCTGAAGAAACTTTGACTCATTCTCCTGAGCCTGGCCCAACCCTCAAACGCGGTCTGTATTTCCTGCTGCCCCTGGTTGTGCTGCTTTGGTGTTTAACAGTTGAACGTTTTTCACCCGGTTTGTCGGCTTTCTACTCTACCGTGATAATGATCGCAATTACCCTGACGCACAAACCTCTGATCAGTTGGTTCCGTAAACGCGACGGTGCTCTGGAAGAGAGAGTCAACCTTCGAGAAGGTTTTGATGACCTGTTCGAAGGTCTGATCACTGGCTCACGGAACATGATCGGTATCGGTATCGCTACTGGTACGGCCGGTATTGTGGTGGGTGCGGTAACACTGACAGGAATCGGTCTGGTTATGACCGAATTTGTCGAGTGGGTATCCGGCGGCAACATCATCATCATGCTGATCTTCACCGCTCTGATCTGCCTGATTTTAGGTATGGGTCTGCCGACCACCGCCAACTACATTGTGGTTTCCACCTTGATGGCTCCGGTTATTGTAACATTGGGTGCACAGTCCGGACTGATTGTTCCGCTCATTGCCGTCCACTTGTTTGTGTTCTACTTCGGCATATTGGCAGATGACACACCTCCGGTAGGTCTGGCCGCCTTTGCGGCGGCAGCCATTGCTCAATCTGATCCCATCAAGACCGGTATTCAGGGCTTCACATACGATATTCGTACTGCGATACTACCGTTTATGTTTATCTTCAACACCGAGCTCTTGCTGATTGGTGTTCACAGCCCATTTGAACTGACGCTCGTTGTCATCAGCGCTGTTATCGCTATGCTGGTTTTTGCCACGGCCACTCAAGGTTACTGGATCACCAAAAGCCGCTGGTATGAAAACATTCTATTGCTGGTAATCGCTTTTGCCCTATTCCGCCCAGGCTTCTTCTGGGACAAGGTTTATGATCCTTATGAAATCTATGAAGGATCCGCTATCGTTCAGGCAATGGAATCCATACCTGAAGGTGACGAGATTCGACTCTGGGTTTCCGGTGAGAACCTTGATGGTAATCAGGTCAGTAAATTAGCTATTTTACCTGCGGGTGAAGTGTCCGAAGGTTCAGCAAGACTCAGTGCCCTGGGTCTGGATGTTGTTGAAAACGACGGTAAGCTGATTGTTGATATGGTTGGTTTTGCCAGCCCCGCTGAAAAAGCCGGTATCGATTTTGACTGGCAACTGAATAGGCTAGAAGTTACAGCGGAACGTCCGCACCGTGAATGGGTGTGGATACCTGCGCTGTTGTTACTGGCCGGTATTTTCTTCGGCCAGAGAAGACGTAAGTACAATACAGTGCTAGTTACCGCCAGCTAACTTTTACTCCCATGCTTCTGCCGGCCCAGCTTCCGGCAGAAGCATCACATCCTACCTTTCGTTTCCTTTCCTCGCCGTCGACCTTTCTTAACCTTCGCCTTCATCAATTTTACAAACCAACGACTCAGTAAATGTAGGTCTACAATAATCACACTCACTTGCGGGGCAATCGATCATTTTGTTTTGCAGGACTAACAACAAACTAGAGAAAGTGTGATGGCCAGAAGCCAATGCAAACTCTGAGAAATAAAATAACAAGTTTTTGTGCTACCTGTTTCGTACTGTTTTCTTTCTGGCTACCAGTACCAGGGAAGAATGGACAGTGTATGGCACAAACATTAGCATCCGATACCTTCTATGCGGCAAACTATCATGGGCAATTTTATCTAAGAGTTGCCGGTGACTTTGTCGTTCTACCTGAATTAAAAACCAGCCAGCTATTTATTAGCTTCCTGTCGCAGCTGTTATTAGGTTCAAACCCTTCGTACATGATTGCTTTGTTTACAAAAATTAAGCTGTTATCACCTGCTCATTCAATACCTTTTAATCGCTCAGCTGATTGTAATAACTATCGTGTCAAAATGGCTCATTCGATCTTGAACAGCCTTCTCTCCATTCAGACCCACTGCACACATTCAGGTGATCCTGTGTGGCTGGTTCATGCAGCGCCACGCACGATTAATGACAAAGCCGAGCTCACTCAGGTTGATGCCTCTTCTCACCTTTACCTGTTATGGAGCCAATTGCATCTGGGAAACTGGCACTCTCTGATGATAAAACCTACGTTCGAACTTGAGGGAGCCGGGCTACAGCTATACGCCTGTAAGAGTGAGCAGTGCCACACAGTGAATTTCGGTATAGTCTTTCCTGAGGCAAAAAAAAACCAATGGCTACTTCATCAAATCGCTTATCGAGATACAGAGAATAAACAAGTCTTGTCTGTTTTTTCCAGCGACAATCTTCATTTAACTCTTGATGCACTTGATGCACTTGATAAAACCATTTCCAAACCAGAAACAGAGTGGGAAAAATCAAAAGATATACGCTATAACGGTGACCACCAATGGCTCTTCGCATCCGAAGAAGCAAACAAACTCACTTTTTCAGAGTGGTTATACAAATCAGATAATCTCAGATTACTACCTTTAGAGCCCTGCAAAGCCTTCCAACCACCTCATCATTACCAATGCTCTTCTTACTTGATATGGGCTGATCACATCAGTAAAACGCCGGCTATTTGGGGTAAACCTAACCCGGTATTAAGCATTCATTCTGATCACGGAATTGAGAATTACCATGAACGATATTATCTCTTTGGAAGCAATGGGCCAGTCTCCTTTCTGAACCAATACCCCTTATTAAATTATTGGCTGAAAGCCACCTCGCCATCATCTCCCTTTGAATTGATCAATCAAGCAGAAACCGTTCTGAATTCTCTCAATTTAATGCCATTCGTATTTCAGCAGGTCAGTTGGCCTGTTTTAAAATCGGAAGAAACAACAGATCATTATGCAGTCACTCCTGCACTACAGTCTCAACTAACCGAGCATCCCTCACCCTTAATAGAAAACATTGGTACTACATCCCCCCTTCTCATTACATCACTCCCCCTCTCCGGCAAAGGCGGCAGCACAGCCTCTCCGGTCAAGGAAAAGCAACAAGCAGGAAAGAAAACAGGCCAAGGCCAATCTGCCTTGAACAGCGGTTCCGGCAAACCAACACGCCGTCAACATAGACGTTCAGATGATGACCCTCCACCCCCTTCAAATATCGTTATAGAGCCTTCTTTACCCTCTGTTTACCCTGTCGACATCCAGGATCTGTTAAACACACTGCAGACAAGAGGGTTTATCTTATCGTCGGACCTAGCCACTAACGACTGGCGTCCTCTGTTATTCAATGACTACCCTGAAGCGACAGAGACACTGGCACAGTTACAAGATCGCCTCAGTCAAGATCTGACTCAGTTTGAAGCCTCAGAGTCATCTGACAAGTTTCTTAAGATCATCAAACATCCCTCACGCTTTAACCCTTTTGATAAAGATCATATTACTCAGCTTGCCAAAGCAGCAAAAAGCAACATTGCGATATTCACAGCTTCAATCCCTGGAGAGCATAGTATTCAATACAAAATGACTGGGAAGAGTGACGCTGTTACACGCCCCTTAACAAAAGATTTTCACTCTTTTTCGCTGACAGGAAAAACAATCTGGTTAGCTTATGCCAAAGGACATGGATACTACCGTCTGTTAACAAACAGGGGTAAGCCCGAAAGCAGCGGACTGACGAGATCAGGACAAAGACAGCCACCTACACCAAAATCAGACAGCTACATAACTCCCTTTACTAAACCCATAACTCTCCATAGAGGCACAGCATTTTCCCCTCCTTTCTCCGAAGGTCTTGCTGGTCTCCATCATGCGTTCTATGGGACTGACCGGACACGGGATGAGTTCTCAGCCTTCAAAACCATGATTGCAGCTGTTTTTGAAAGAGAAAATGAAAGTGCCGAGAAGAAAAGTCCCGAAGAGGAAATAATCAGATCATCCAGAGAACAGCTCAGTCATGTTGGCCTGATTGGATATCCACCGTCAACAATTCCAAACCAGGAGCCTTCTCATTTTTTCCTGACCAAAACAGCAATGGGGTTTATCGAAAGCCTCTGGCGAAGTCAGGAAAATCTCTTTAACACTTATCTTTCAAAAAGAACTGGAGCACAAACCGTATCTGAACTCATAATAAAATCAGTACGACTGCGTACCGAGTACACCATTGGGGATGTAGATAGCCGTGGATTCGATAACGCCATGATTAATATTGCGCTACCGGCTCTACTCCAGCTTATTAAACTGCAGAGCCATATCATTCAGTTGCTGACGGATATCACCAGCAACGTTTTTAATAGCCCCCATATCACAGTCGGTGTTTATGGAGGTCTAGCCATTCGAACGCACCTGATTAACGACATATTTCATTCAAATATAAACGCCGCAATTAAAGCAGGTATTCCGACAGTAAACGACATTGACTTTTTAGTTCCAAATTCAGCCGCAGCAGAAGAATTCATCAGGTTCATTACTCTAGCCATTTCAGAACAATTTCCCCATCTATCCATCAGCAAACTTTTATTACCTTTTGAGTCCGGACAGCCGGCCACGATCAAACTGAAAATAACCTGGCAGGACATCAGAGTTTATACCATTGACATTACGACTCCCTCCGCAAGTCAGGAATCTGATTATGCACAGTTCACCAAAAAACAGATATCGCTGCATGAACAGGATATCTGGCTTCCTGTCATTGCGCTGGATATTGCTCTCGAACACTTGGTTAAAGGCGTTCGACAAGAAACAATGAAGGATGACAGTGAGCGCCGACGCCTGAAAAGCCAACAGATACTTCGTATCATTTTAACTCATTCCACTGACCCATCGTTGATACAGAAAGTGACCGATATGCTGGGGCCTGACTTACAAGCTGTGATCAACCTGGAAGACAGTCATTCAGACAAATCAATGCAGCTACCGCCTGAAGCTGTATTTGAAGCTGTATCTGAAGAAAAGACCAGCCCTCCTATCGCTTTTACAGCAGCAAGCACAACCTCTGACTACGAGTCTGGTACTGAAAATGAACCAGCAGACAGCCTCATTCATAAATCAACTCAAACCGTCTCAAGTCAGGAAGAATCTCTTCAACTTAAGTTGCCTTCTTCCACAATACATGCTCAAGTCGATGTGTCAGCCGACACACTAGCTCTCAAGTCGTCAAAAAAACTGAAACCGACTGAACCTCAGACTCCTTCCCTCTGCTTTGCTGCTGCAGAAAAAGAAATAAAAACCTCATCACTGTTACAATCAGCAGCCGAAACTCTGAACGAAAAACCTTGTATCTCAACACCGTCAATCACTCTGTTAAATGACCAACCTGAATCCCTTGCACCTCCAATCAAAGAAGCAATCAAAGAAGCAGCCAGTGAGCTTTTCCAAAAAAAATCCATAACAAGAAAAACAACTCAACTTTCTAAGAAACCGATCAAACTGAAAAAGGTCAGAAAACGATCAAAACAACAGTCCACCCACCCACAGAAAAAGACAGATTCAAATTTCCATACATCAGCGCAAAAAATCGTGGAGGAAGTGCTCGAATCAGATGCAAATAAACTAACTGCTGTAACACATGAGAAAGTTGAAGATCAATCACTCACAAAGCCACAGGAAAGTACTGAAGGCAACATAGCCACAAATCAACAGGAAGTAACTACAGATGAAACACAGCAAAGCGCTGAAGACGACATGGTCACAACACAACAGGGAACAGCGAAAGAGAGACCACTCAAAAAGTCACATAAAACAGCGAAAGAAATAGCAACAGCTAAACAGCATACGGCAATAGAAGGGACAGAACAGCCTGCATCAAAGAAGAGAAAGCGAGCCAAAAAAACAAAAAAAGTTACAACTACTCTACAAGGAAAACCTGAAGAAACAGTCACTCCGGCTACCGCCGTGCTTCCTACAGTCGCTCAATTTCAAGTAAAACAAAGCTCTCCGGTAAAAATAAAAGATTTAACTATTGCTCTCCCTTCAGAAAGCTCTTCTGTTAAACCAGTACCACCATTAGTCAAAGAAGTAGCATCCAGACAAATGTTGCCATCTACTTTCAGTGACAGCCGTAGTTTCGGCTTAACCACTTCAAACAGAATGATGGTTCAATGGCTATGGCTTCTCGATAACTTCCCTAACACAAAGACCATTGAAGGCTGGTTTTTTCCCCACCTATCCCTTGATGATCAAGGCTGGCTACAATTCTGGAAAGCAATGAAATCATCGGGGTTTAAGTTAAACGAAACAAAAATTGTTATCGACATGGAAACAGAGCGACTACCATTATTGAATGCACTTAAGCACACTATGATTTTGGGTAACCCTGTCGCCAATTATCTTCACAGCACTTTGGTGATGTCAGTCACATTCACATGGCAAGATCTGATTAATCTGAAAAAATCAGCTCTACAGTTTTCACCATCAAGACTGCTGTGTGCTGAAATACTTCTCGACCCAGAGAGTAATATGTTTGACCCTGAGGGGCTTTATCAGATTTATGCTAAATCACAGGAATTTTCCCAAGTTGATCTAGATATCACTTTCACTAACAACGACACCTACTCCGTTCTAGCCACTGAAGTAGTTCGTGCTTTATCTATGTTATTCCCTTCAACGGGTACTGAACCTAACAAAGAAGAAGCGATTAAAATTTTACTGCCCCTTCTACTAAGCACAGAACCTGTAACAACGGAGTATCATCCCGGGGTGTTAGGTATCTTCCTTGCTAGCGGTCTTGAGAATCATTTGCCGAGCGACTGGCAACAAAAATCCTGCCTGAATGAAAACCCTTACACTCGCTGGATCTGTAGCTGGCCGAAAGACTCTGTATTACTTTCCCCTGATATCAAAGAAAATCCGGTCTGGTTGGCCAGGCAGTTGGAAAAGAAGGAGACTCAGGGAGAGACTATTCATTTTCTACTTTCAGAAGATGTTAATGAAGAACTGTTTGCTGCAACTTATTTTTCTGGACCAGCTTTTTTAAATCAGAAACTATGGACGGCTCTGCTCGTAGAAATTAATAAAAAGGAAAAAATAAGCAAGCTTTCTCTTCAACAGCAGTCAAAAAAGAAATCTTTGTTTCGTTCACTAGCATTACTACGAAGCAGTCAGATTATTCCGTATCTTCTATTTTGCTTTAAATTCTCAGGCAAACTGTATTCATCAGATTTAGCTCTTGCCTGTAATCTTATCAATAGCGGAATAAGGAAAGAAGATAAAGTTCAACTAAAAAGCAAAATACCGATGTTATTAGAATGGATAAGTATTCCAGAAAAACAGCTTGAAAAAGAAATCAGTATGCCTATGCTTACCTCTCCTGCCGAGATCGGAATGAGTAATGATATTCTGCAAGAACACGCGGATATAGCCCCCCCCTTTTCGAAAATAGAACTGCCTGACGAAGCTCGTTTAAGCCTCAGTAATAAGTTACTTTTTCAGGCGCTAATTATGGCAAGAGCTAGTTACATAAGTAATGATTCAGGTTTAGTAGACGTTCATATTAGAGAAGAGGCTCTGACTACTAAACCCGTCGCTATTTTTTTAAAACAAGCAGCTGAACTGGGTAACCCTGAAGCGTGCTGGCTGGCTGCTAAAGTGTCTCCTGATGTTCCCCTAAAAAAAGCTCTCTTACTGAGGGCAGCACTCCATCTTGACTATGCACGCAGGTCAGTTATTAAGGATTTATATACCCCCTCTTCACCATTATTTGATATTAAGGCCGTTGAGGTTATCTATCATCATTATAATAAGCATCAAAAGCCTCAAAGGCCTCAAAGGCACTATGTCATCACCCCAAATTCAGTCGCTGATGAAGATAACACTCTCGACTATTATCTGAACGCTGCATTTCAGAAGACAATGAGGAATCGAAAGGCACTGAAGGCACTAGAGGAAAAATTAGTAACACAGGCAGAAGCTGTCTCTGATTACTCTCCTGAAGCTGTGGCCCTATCGATTAATGGCCAGTATGAATTATTATCCAGCGATAAAAAAAACCGTCTCAGCGAAGCACACCTTTGGCTGTTCAAAAAACTCGCCCCATTAAATGAATATATAAAGATAATATCAAAAGACAGTAATGAAAAAAGTTTTAAACGCTATCTAAACCTTTTCATTCAAAGTCCGTTTCAGTTGAATTCATACATTGAACGCAATAAAAAAGTGCTCATTATCACAGCTATTGATTTTTCTTTATTAGCTGCAAGCCTAAGCATCGATCCCAAAAAAATTCCAGATCTTACTTCTCAACTGAATCAGCTGATTAAAAATCATTCAATAACTGAGAAGTCTGCTTATCTATTCATCATCAACATACTTCACTCTGGTTTCTTTCTTTTTAATACCAATCTTGCTATGCAGTTAGTTGACGCTCTCGCAGAAGATAATCAAGAGTTAGCTGAACTGGCAGAAACCGCTATAAAATACTGGGATTCAGAGTTAAATACAGCAGATCACCAGAAACCTGAGAATCCAACTCAACAATTACCCATCCATACAATACTAGAAACACCGCCCACCAAATCATCAACCGTTACTACGCAGTCTTTATATGCAACAGATCAGCAGGTGTTATCCAGTGAACGGGTGACAGACTTCGGCCACAACCCTGAACTACGTTGTCTTAAACCGAAAGTTAAACTTCTGCTCATAACTCAGATCTTATGCCAGCAACATTTTGCACCAGGCTGTTTTTTTGACCAGATATGGCATTCATTAGAATCACCTCCGTCAGCCACCGATGTATACTCTGCCTTACTGCCATCGGCTGCGTTTTACCTACCTTCTTTACACCTCCTTCTTGAGTTGACAATGCCCGCTGCACACTCACTGACCCTTTATCAGTTTCAGCAACTCAGTTCAGTCACTCCCTCCCTTTACCCGGAAATGGAAAAAGTGGCCAATATGTATACTGATCACCGCTTTCAGGATCTATGGAACTACGTTGATGATCCCGACAGTAACCAGTTAAGAGAAGCGGCCCTGGACCCTGATTCACTGCCTGAACTGCTTCGAAGAGAACGATTACTGGTCATTTTATTCACTAACCTTGAACGTTATTTCACGATGCTGAGTGACAATGATCCGAACATAGATTCATTACGCTCTGATCTGGAAAACTATCATCACAGTTTGCGCGCTCACGGCTATGCCAGCGAAGCCCATCTTGCCAAAGCGCTGCTTCAACCCTTTATGACCGAGAAAGAACTGACAGATAATTTCTCGCTTGATCAGCAGATATTGATATCAGTCAGTAGATTGAGGCAACTAAAGGCCGACGATATAGCTTTTGAATGCTATTCACTCAATCTTATTTCTCGAATTGAGACGCTGACAAAAACCGAAAGAGGCCTTCTTTCAGGACAAGTGATAGCCTGGTTACCAGGAATCTACCGAAACCACGAACTATTCTTAGCCCTCACAAAAACATTAGAGAAAAAACAACTACAGATCGTTGCCCGCGGCATGCATAACGCTGCCCTGCGATGGAATGCAGAGTTCGAGATTATTTCCTATCTCGAAGATGTTTTATTAAACGGCTTTCTGTTTCTCATCAGACATTTTCCTGACGATACGACTGCAATTATGGAATACTCCGAAGCCATTGCTTTTCAACTAGCCCGTAGTCGAGCTACCGAACCCTCTTTTGAATATTCCCTCTCTCACTGGCCAGACAAAATCCATGAAAGTTTTCAGGGACTTCAGGATTATCCGTCACAACAACTTATCAACGTATTAGGAAGGCTACTTTTCATGGATTAATGATCCCTTCGGTAGCAGGTTAATATACAAAGGCATTCATTCAATCCTACTGATAACCCCTTCAAAAAAATCAGCTATATATTTTCTACTGAATGACTACAATGCTGCGGCTTGGCTAGTACATCTATACCAGTCTATAATTCGATTTCCGTCAGTGAAACCCACGACGGCTTGAGTTCCCTTACCTCTGTTTAAAAAGGATTTTCTGTGTTGTTACAAAACAAATCTATGAATCTGCTCCTGATTCTTTCCCTGTTTCACATTACCACCGTTACTGCCAGTAACTATCTGGTTCAGATTCCTTTTGAAATGTTCGGGTTTCATACCACCTGGGGCGCCTTTACTTTTCCCTTTATCTTTCTAGCCACTGACCTGACTGTACGTATTTATGGTTCGGAACAGGCTCGCAAGATCATCTTTATGGCTATGTTCCCGGCCTTATTTGTGTCATACGTGGTTTCAGTACTGTTTATTGATGGGCAGTTTACCGGTCTTGCTTCATTGACTGAGTTCAATCTGTTTATTGCCCGTATCGCCATGGCCAGTTTTGCCGCTTACCTGATCGGTCAGTTGTTGGATATTACTGTCTTTAACAAGTTGCGCCAAAATGCCATCTGGTGGATCGCGCCCGCTTGCTCAACGGTTTTTGGTAACGCCATCGACACACTCAGCTTCTTCAGTTTGGCCTTTGCCGGTTCTGCCGATCCCTTTATGGCGGCAAACTGGATGGCTATTGCCTTTGCTGACTACGGTTACAAGCTACTTATCAGCCTGCTTCTGTTCTTGCCTATGTATGGTGTACTACTGAATTACGTGATGGGTAAACTGCAAAAGACTGAACTGACGGGCCAGACTGCCTGATAGCTATGATTTCTGGCAGCTATCCTCATTAGCTGCCAGCCTTCTCACTTCCTCCAAAAACCTCCTTGCAATTCCTGCCCACACCAATATGATAATGATTCTCATCAAATAGCTATATATAAAGACCGGCCTGTCCGGGGGACAATGGAGTACCCATGCCAAAACCAGCTCCCAGAGCAGTCACTGTCAAATCCATTCAACCACTCACTGCCAACATGAAAAGGTTGATATTTACCGGAGAATCACTGGCCGACTTTCCTGTGGATCAGGCTTCTGCTTATATCAAACTGGTTTTTGAAACACCAGCTAAACCAAAACCTGTTTTACGCAGCATGACCGTCGTTGACTCGGATCCTAAAAAGAAAGAGCTAACCATTGATGTGGTCGTACATAATGAACATCAGCCCGATAAAAGAGGCCCCGCCGGACGCTGGCTTACCACTACAAAAGAGGGAGACTCTGTCCTGATTTCTGGACCAGGCGACACCAAGCTGGTTGATTTTGAAGCCGACTGGTTTATTTTCGCAGGTGATATGACGGCTTTGCCGGCTATTCGTGCCAATCTGCTAAAGATGCCCACTGATGCCAAAGGCTATGTGGTAATTGAAGTTCCTGAAGTCGATGACAAACGAGCACTGCATATACCAAATGATCAACTTCCTGCAGGCATTGAGATTCACTGGGTTATCAATCCTGATTCAGGCTCTGATTCACAGCTTCTCAAAAACACACTGAAAGGATTGAAGTGGTTACCAGGGTCTCCCTATATCTGGGCCGCTGGCGAGCTGAGATCCGTACTGAATCTGCGCAATCATCTGAATGAACAGATGCCTAAACCAAGACCTACGCGATATATCAGCAGTTATTGGCAGAAAGGTCTGGCCGACGAAGAACATAAGCAGGAAAAGAAACGTCAGCTGACCGAATAATCTCACCATTATCAATCGGACTATGGTCTATACACACCCCCGGTTAAATGTCAGTAGTATCAAGTCAACAAGGCTTGAATTTACTTCATTTCCCGGGGTATCCGATGAACTATCAGGGACGTTTTCAACAGCCCCCCTTCGATCAACTCACTGATCAACAGCAGCAACGCTTCATTCAAAAAGCCAGTCTCTGCTGGTATAAGCCTGGCGAAAAGCTGATAAAGGCAGGTTCTGAACCCACATCATTAATGGTGGTGCAGAAAGGCGTCGTCGAAGAGCGCGATGCTCGGGACATCAAAAAAATATACGCACATTATGCGGAAGATGATCTATTCGATGTCCGTGGATTACTGGACGAAAATGCCAAACATGAATATATCTGCCTCGAAGAAGCACTGATTCAAGAAATACCCGCCAGCCTTTTTAAAGAAGCCTGCCAGCAAAATCCGCAATTTCTGGCCGCTTTAAGTGCTGACCTGAGCGAAAAGCACGAACAAATCAGCGCCAACGACCGCCCTGGTATGGCCGACTTTCTACTGGGTCGCATTGAAGAGAGCCATTGTCGTTCAGCTAAAATTCTCAAGCCTAAGCAAACGTTTACCGAAGCCGCCAAAATACTGGACAGTGAGCACCTTGATGCTGTCTTGGTTGAACTTGAAGCCGGGTACGGAATGATAACGCGGACAGACTTGCTCAATGCCATTGCCATTCGCCAGCAACCCTTATCAACCCCTGTATCGGAAATAGCTATTTTTCCGCTAATCACCATCAATACCGGTGAATATCTGTTCGATGCACTTTTGAAGATGACCAGTAAACAGATTGAACGCCTCGTGGTCATGAATAACGACCAGCTGGTTGGCATACTGGATTTAAATCGAATCCTAGCTCTGGCTTCAAGCCACTCTCATTTACTGTCTGTCAGGATTGCACGAGCCACCAGCATCAGCGAATTGGTAGAGCTATCACCGGAAATAGAAAAACAGGCCAGAAGCCTGTTTACAAACGGTGTACGAACCGGTTCGGTTATGAACCTGGTGTCCACACTGAACGACCAACTGTTGAAGCGACTTTTTGAGTTGTACTTCCCTGTCACGATTCAGGAAAACATCTGCCTTATGTCGTTAGGCAGCGAAGGTCGTGGTGAACAAGTCATCAAGACCGACCAAGACAACGCTTTGATTATTGCTGACGGCACAGAAAAACCAAGCCAGGAACGACTCAACGGCTTTACCCAACTCCTTATTCAATGTGGCTGGCCACCTTGCGATGGCAACGTCATGGTTTCCAACCCGCATTGGGTTCTGACTTTATCCGAATGGAAGCAGAGAGCCGCTAGCTGGATTGACAGAACCACTCCGGAAAACATGATGGAAATGGCCATGATGGTGGATGCTCGAGCGGTTGCCGGTCGCAAAGGTTTACTCAGAGCCTTTGAGATTGAGCTGGCTCAAAAGTTGGGCGATCGTGAAGCCTTTCTTGCCGCTTTCGTCTCCCCTGCTCTTCAGTTTGATTCCCACCTGAGCTTTTTTGGTCGAATCAAGGAAGGCAAAGATCATCGAATGGACATCAAAAAAGCCGGTATTTTTCCATTAGTTCATGGTATTCGTACACTGGCTCTTGAACAAAGAGTACGAGCATTATCGACAACTGATCGTCTTAACGCTCTCAAAACAAAAGGTAAAATTGATCTCGAAAGAGTTTCTAAACTGGAAGAAGCTTTTCTGGTGTTAAACCGGTTACGGCTGGAGCAGCAAGTGGCCGGTATCTGCGATGGTAATGAACTGGATCTGGATGCACTGGACTATCGTCGTCGAGATATGCTCAGACACTGTTTGCATACCGCCAAGAAATTCCGACAGCATCTCAGACATCATTTTCATATTGATGGGTAAGGAGCGTTGCTATGATTATAAACCTATTACCAGCGCCCCTTAAATCGCGCTGGCTAACTTACCAGATCCAAAAGCGTCACAGAGACTTTGCCGATGTTTTTGTCAGTCCTCCAGTCGGTGAGTTCATCAGTCTTGATCTGGAAACCAGCAGTATCCATCATCATAGTGCTGAAATTCTGGAGATTGCCGCCATGCCCATCCGAGGCAACAAGGTTTACCCCGGAGAATCTCTGGTATTGAGGGTGAAACCGAGAGGAGAGCTCAATCCTGATTCAGTGCCTATTCACCAAATCAGAGAGAAGGATCTGGAAAATGCTCTGGAACCAGAAGAAGCTCTTAGAACACTGCTGCATTTTATCGGTGGGCGCCCCATGGTCGGCTATAACATCAAGTTTGATCAGCTGATCATCAACCGTTTCTGTCAGCAACTATTTGGTTTCAAATTACCCAACCCGATTAAAGAGCTATCTCATCGTTACTATTGGAAAAAGCTGCACCAGCAGCCTGAAGGTGTTACCGACCTGCGACTCGAGAAAATCTGTGAAGAACTGGATATTCCACTTTTTGACAGGCACACCGCCAAGGGAGATGCCCTGACGGTTGCACTGGCCTGGCTTAAACTTGCCTGATCAAGCTGTCTTGCTGTTTTTTGCTTGAATCTCTTTAATCCAGCTGGCTATATGTTGCTCTAAGAGATTGAGAGTGACCGGCCCGCAAATCATTAGCTGTCGGTGAAATTCCCGTAACGAAAACTTTTCAGACAATTCTGTTTCACATTTATCTCTCAACGACTGAATACAAGTATCCCCCATCTTGTACGACAAGGCTTGAGCAGGCATTCCGATATACCGATCAACTTCAGCCGCAATAGTAGCCTCGGACAGGGAGAGGTATTTATGCATATACGTATTAGCCTGCTCACGACTCCAGCCGTAGTAATGAATACCGGTATCGACGACCAGTCGCGTAGCACGCCACATTTCCATCATTAGCTGACCAAAGTGATCAATAGGATCATCATACAACCCCATATCATGCCCTAGTCGTTCACAATAGAGCGCCCAGCCTTCTGCATAAGCGTTATATTCAAGTGGTCGGTGTTTCTGAAACTCGGGAATATTATCGAGTTCCTGAAGCACGGCAATATGCAGAAGATGGCCCGGCCAAGCTTCATGAAGCGCCAGAGGTGTGTGCATGTAAGATGGACATTTTTCCGGCAGCGAGGTCAGCCAATGAATACCCGATCGTGAACCATTGGCCGGATTAGGCTGGGCAAAAGCGGGTGGCATGGAAGCAGACGTCTCAGGATCAATACTCTCAATGGAGTATGTGGTTCGGGGAATCAGGCTGAAAAACTCAGGGATCATACCATCGATTTTTTTCGATAGAATCGCGACGGTATTATTAAGCGCCTGAGCCGATTCTGAGAAATATGTCTGACTCGTCGCTAAATGTTTTTTCAGCTCACTGGCACCAGTTGAAAATCCGGCCTTCTTTGCCACTTTCTCCATTTCAGCTCCAATACGAGCGACTTCACTCAGACCCAGTTGATGAGTATCTTCTGCACTGGTTGAACAGAGTGTCTCTTTTTCTACCAGGTAGCGGTAGTAATCTGGATCAGTTTTAGCAAGGCTGATTTGATCTGTTCTGTGTTGCCCTAATCGTTCTTTGACAAACTGACTCCAGTTTGCAAGAGCTGGATAAACCTGTTCGCTGATGATTTTCTCGGCTTTTGTTGCCTGATCCGGGTACTTGTCCGATAACCTTCCCTCTAGAGGCTTGAAGAAACCACTCTTTCGTATGGGTTGACGACTCTGTTCCAACGGCGAATTTATCACTGTGTCCAGCAACACCGCAGGAATCCTGTAGCCTTTTGCACAACCCTGCTTCACTCGATCCTGATAATCCTGAAACAACAAGGGAATAGATGACAGTCTTTGCAGGTAATCCTCAACATCTCTCTTACTCAGCACAGCCCCATCATTAAGGTAAAGCACCATGCGAAAATCAGGAGTGAAAGGAAAGAACTCATGCCGGAGGTGTCGTTCAAATTCAAACTCACGAACTGTATTACTCAGTTCTCTGTGCAACAGTTGATAACTTCTGGATTCTTCTGACGTTAGCTCGGACTGTTCAATCGTTGCTAGTTTGCTTTGAAAGCGTCGAGCAACATCGTAGCGGAGTTGAATATCATTCAGGCTTTCTTTAAACAACAGATGAACCAACCGGCGATCACCCACTGAGCGACCGATGGTTGGATCGGTATCCAGCAAATGCTGCCAATAGTCACTGCAGAGATGAGAAAAAATTGTATGCATTCAGTGATACTCCGAATGATGAATATCTACTCAGGATAGACAAATCATCATTCGGGTTTAGAATACAGGTTACAGTGCCTACTCGGCAGAGTCCGGCACCGGAGCCGCACTGAGGTAGTCTTCAATCAAATTTCGAGCCAGAACTGCGTCCAGATCTTCGACATAAAGCCCCAGCAGCCCTGCGGCAGGCAATTCACCAATAGCACCTGCCAGATAACTACCACCCACATGACAGCCGATACTGTGAGACTCCAGCATGTCTTTCAGACACTGAGCCTCCATGGGGTTGTCCGGGCTGTATATTTTGATCATTACACCAGTTCCTAAGACTTGTACTCGCTGCCTTTGAAGATGAGAGGTTGTTGGCTGCTCTTACTCACCCCCGAACCTGATTTTATAGGCTCATGGGGCTTCGCTCGATTGCCACCTACTCACACCTTCAAATGCTTTGGGTATAGGGTCAGCACATTTACTTCAGATAAAGATCCTTGATTTGCAGAGCCAGCTCATTGGCTTTCTTCAACTGTTCAGAATTCAATTGAGCCGCCAGATCTTTTTTCTGTTCCATCGCTTTTTCAGCAAAACTGTCAGAAGCACCTGAAAGGCTGACGGTTGTCCACATATAGGCGGCGATCAGGTTCCTGTCAGTACCCGCACCCATGTAATAGGATTTACCTAATTCAAACTGAGCCTCACTTAACTTACCTTCTTTACCGGCAGCCTGTTCCAACAGTTTGAAACTCTTTTTCCTGTCTTTAACAACACCAGCCAGACCGCCTCTGTAAGCTTTTGCTAGTAACAGCCGTGCTTCGGCATTGCCTTGCTCAGCCAGCGGCTCTAGAAGATCCACCAACTGATCAGGCACTACCTGATCCAGCTTGCCCGCCAGCATCTCTTTACCAGCCATCAGCGAGGCAGGAGCATCGCCACCTGAAGCCTTCTTCAGCAGATCATTAAACTCTCCTGCTTGCGCAGTCAAAGTTGTTGTCACTAGTACAGTCGCCAAAACACCCTGCAACAGACGCTTGTTTGCCTTCCCTTGGAATACCATTTCATACCTCAAACAGAGAATGGGTTTTCAGGGGCAATTAACACCTCAAACGGTACTTGCCCCATAGCCTAATATTGGTCGCCTAGTTTACTCCCATCAGTAGCAAAACAGAATCCCAACTAAGTACCCAAAATATTGCATAACAACTGTCCAGTACTTAACAGGGAAAATCATGAGTAAACAGATTCTTAAAGCGTTATACTTTTTCGGTTACAGGATGTTGGTTACAAAGTTCCACAACCTTGCAACAGAACAACTATAACAGCATCTATATAATGCAATTTTCGCTTTACTGAGTGGCTAATTACCCCGAATGGAACGCTTTGACGATATCAGGCCCTACCACGATCATGAAGTCCGCCCCGTACTGGAGCGACTGCTTCAGGATCAGGATTTGATCAGTGTACTCAGCCAGCACCAGTTTCCCCGCCTTGATGGTTATATGCCTGCTGTTGCACGCTGGATTACTCGACTGGGTCTGAAAACCAAAGTGAAAGGCGTCAATGATGTTGTCAGCTTTCAACATATCGTCGAGCCTTACCTCACAGGTGTCATTCAATCTACCGCCAGTGCTATCAGCTTTTCAGGTCTCGAAAGTCTTGACCCGAGCAAAGCCTATACCTTTCTGTCCAACCATCGCGACATTGCCATGGACCCGTCCCTGGTCAACCTTGCTTTGCACAGGGCAAAGCGGACAACAGTTCGAATCGCTATTGGCGACAATTTATTGCAGAAACCTTTTGTCAGCGATCTGATGCGCTTGAACAAGAGCTTTATTGTTAAACGTTCTGTGATCGGTAGACGAGATAAGCTAAAAGCGTTTCAGGATCTTTCAGCTTACATCCACGACTCTATTGATACCGGCCATCCAATATGGATAGCACAGAGTGAAGGCCGTGCTAAAGACGGCAATGATCGTACAGACTCAGCCATTATCAAGATGTTCCATATGAGTCGCAAGGATGCCAGCACCTCTTTTTCCGACAGTATACGTTCCATGAATATTGTACCGGTGGCTATCTCATACGAGCTCGATCCTTGCGATCAGTCTAAAGCCAAAGAACTTTATGAAACCGAGCAACATGGCAGCTATGAGAAGGAACAGGGCGAGGATTTAAGCAGTATTGTTTCAGGTATTGAGGGCGACAAGGGTCATATTCATATTGCCTTTGGTCAGCCACTGACGGATGAATACGAAAATGCCCATGCAGTGGTAGCAGAAGTTGATCGTCAAATTTATCAGCAATACCGTCTTACAGGTCTTAACCTCGAAGCCTTTTCAAGAATCAACCCGGATCGTTTACAGGGACTTCCCGAAACTGAACCATCTACATTGTTTCAGACACTGGCTCCGGATGAGAACATGAGTAAAGCAAAAATCGCTTTTGATCAGCGTCTTGCACAGTGCCCTACCGAATATCATGATCACCTAACCATGATGTACGCTTATCCGGTGATTAACCGTCTCACTATTCGCTAGTTTGCAGGAAATGGTAATGTACAGCCTCATTTTCTATGTGCCAGAAAGTCACCTGGAATCCGTTAAAGGGGCTGTTTTTAAAGCGGGCGCAGGTAGTTCTAACCAATATGACCGTTGCTGCTGGCAAATTGCCGGACAGCATCAGTTTCGACCACTGACAGGCAGCGAACCGTTTATTGGTTCAACGGACGAACTTGAGACCGTTAGCGAATACAGGGTTGAAATGATTTGTCAGGATAAATATATAAAAACAGCCCTAGCCGCTCTGAATGAAGCGCACCCTTACGAAAAACCTGCTTATTCATATTCGTCAATAAATCCTGTATTGCTTTAAGTATTTCAGAATGATTGCGATCAACAGTTACTAATGACTGTATGTTTTATTAAATCTACTTGTCAGCACGGGCTTAGTCTTTGTAATAGTGTTTTTATATTTAGATAATTTTAGGCTTCAATCATCGAATCAACTTCGAAACAACTGATTCGACGCATCTAATTTAATCTCCTAAAAAGCAAGGAGATTAATAGGACAAGAGCCCGGTCATCGACTGTTATTAAATTTGGTCCCTTTACTTATCTGTAGTGATTTTTTCTTCTATTTTCAGAGGCTGAATGTCTTCAATTTTCTGATCGAAGTTCCCTGATTGGCGATCCTTATAAAAGTGACGCAGAGTTCGCTTGATGGTGTTAAATGCTAACTCATCCCAGGGGATTTCTTCTTCACTGAACAGTCTGACATCAGACGATTCTTCACCGGCAAAGAATTTCGGCTCAGGCATTTCTGCCAGAAAAAAAACAGACAACTGCCCAACATGAGCAATGTTAAAGATCGTATAGAGGGACTCAATCTTGATGTTCGCTCCGGCCTCTTCCCAAGTTTCCCTTAGTGCAGCTTGCTCCAGAGTCTCACCCAGCTCCATAAAGCCACCTGGTAATGTCCAGTAACCTTTTCGCGGCTCAATCGCTCGTTTGCACAGCAGTACTTTATCCTTAAAAACAGGCAGGGATCCAGCCACTATCAGAGGGTTTTGATAATGAATTTTGCCACAGCTATCACATATATCCCTGACACGGTTATCGCCCTCAGGCATTCCCTTTCTGACCTTTGCTCCACAATCACTGCAATAATTCACCCTGTTTCTACCCCGCTCCGATTCTCCTCTCACATTAATAGGTAAAAATCCCCTTTGTCCATAGCTGATAATATTTCTTTACAGATCCAAACTAACCAACTGAATTATCTGTGTTAATATCAAATTATAAACATTAAAAACAATTGACAATGAGTCTGAGTCAAACTTTATTAACCGCCTATACCACAGGTAATAATAATTGTACTGACTCTGCAACCTCGGCACTGTATGCGATTATTTGATATTGAGAGCAAGCTTAAAGAGCACACCCCCAGAGTCCTTAACTTCTCTTTGCCTGAGGCTGCCGTATTATTGCCACTTGCTACCGACTCACAAGGCAAGGTCACCGATATTATTTTTACCCGCCGTGCTTCTCATATGAACAGCCACAGCGGTGAAGTTGCCTTTCCCGGAGGGAAACGTGACACCACGGATCCTGATCTGCTCTATACCGCTTTACGAGAGTCACAGGAAGAAATAAGCCTGATTCCCGCAGCTGTTAACGTCATTGGTGAAATGGGCCCTGTTGTATCCAGACGAGGTATTAAAGTCACCCCTTTCATTGGTTCAGTGCCCAACAACGTTGAATTACAGCCAAACCTCGATGAACTGGACAGGATATTTTCCGTACCATTGGATTATCTGACTGATCCCGATAATATTCGGTTTGATCAGTGGTATATGAGCAGCAAAAGCTACGCTATGCCGTCTTACCAGTTTGGTGAGTATCTGATTTGGGGGCTAACTGCAATCATGCTAGTAGAGTTCTTGAACATTACCACAGGAACCAATATCCCTTTGGATGCACCACATTTTACGCCTTCCCATGGCATCATTCCTGACGCCAACTGAAAGACTTTTTTTATTTGAGCGACTCATTAGAACTGAATAGATTAAGCAATCTTGTTAGCTTTTTGGGCTTTGCAAATCTTCTTCCACTGATCAGCCGTAAACATTCTCACTGACTTCACCCGATTATCCTGCACCTGCATAATCTCCAGTCGGTAAATACCCACTTTCAGGCAAACACTGGATTCAGGAATAAATTCCATCTGTTCTGTAATCAGGCCATTAATAGTACGGGCATCGTCCGTGGGCAAAGACCAACCCAGTATTTTATTGATATCCCTGACGGAAGCTGAACCATCAATAATATAAGTTCCGTCTTCCTGAGGAGTAATATCCGGACTGGAGTCTGACACATCAGTGGTAAAATCACCGACGATTTCCTCAAGGATATCCTCAAGTGTCACCAGTCCCATAACATCACCGTACTCATCCACAACCAGAGCTACACGTTCTTTGGTTTTCTGAAAATTAAACAGCTGGGTATGAAGCGGCGTACTCTCGGGTACGTAATAAGGCTCTGTCGTTTCCTGCAACAACATCGCCTTGTTCACTTCCTCTTCACTGAGCAGCCGAGCGACCTTACGCATATGCAGCATGCCCACCAGGTTATTAACATCACCTTTAAACACAGGAACCCGGGTGTGCTGACAGTCACGAAGTTGATCTAGGATATCTTTTATATCATCGTCAATATCGATACCCAGCACTTCATTTCTGGGAACCATTATGTCATCAACCCGAACCTTCTCAAGGTCCAGGATACCCAGCAACATACCTCGACGTTTCTGGGGCAGCAGCATGCCCGGGTCAGTCACGATGGTTCGCAACTCTTCTGCGTTCAGTTGGTCTTTAACGATTTCCCCGGGGCAGATGCCAAAAGGCTTCAAGAGCAGGCCACAAATCCAGTTAAGACCAATCACTACTGGATAAAAAAACTTAAGCAGTGGTAGCAATATCAGTGACGCCGGAAAAGCCACTCTCTCTGGATACATAGCCGCTACGGTCTTGGGAGTCACCTCGCCAAAAATCAACACTATAACCGTAAGACCCAGAGTGGCAATAGCAACACCGCTGTCTTCACCCCAAAGTCTGACGGCAATGATAGTGGCCAGAGCAGAGGCAAGGATGTTTACAAAGTTGTTACCGATCAGAATGACACCGATCAGACGATCCGGACGATCCAGAAGGTTACTGGTTCTCAGAGCTGCCTTATGCCCTTTTTTAACGAGATGGCGCAGCCGATAGCGGTTGATCGCCATCATGCCGGTTTCGGAGCTAGAAAAAAATGCCGACAGAAACAGCAAAAAAACAAGAATGGTCGTTAGAAGACCAGTGGATGCTTCACTCAAGACTGGAATCGCCTGTTATATTCAATCATTGTAAAAAACAGATTCTACCTGCTCTTATCCTGTTTACCAAACCCATAGCTTTAATCAAGAGAACTTATTCGAAGATTTTCGTCGATTGGCAAAGGACTAATAAGCAGCTACCAGAAAGTTCAGAATCCTATATCTACATAAGCATGACTAGAATAATGCTGAGGCGGCTTGTGTAATTTTAAAACAGTTTCTAAGTTCCAACTGCATTCTAATAAAAAATGCAGATATAACATAACTAATCTATTAATATCGCAATATTATTAGCGCTATTTATACTTACGAAGTCAGTAAAAGTAACTAGAATTTAGTTTCTCTTTCTACGTCATGAGCTGATAGCTATGAAAATAATAAAATATTTATTTTTTGGATACAGTGCTTTAGCTTTTTTAAGCTTTGACACTCTTGCATCGCCTATCACAACATCCGATCAAACAACTGAACTACCAGTGACAACTGAGATTCCTGTCACATCACCTTATCAATGGTGCAACGTATCTGAGCTGAACCCAGAAAAAGGTTATTATGCAGCGGAGTTCACTATTTTAAATGAATACGATAACGATTCTGAATCTCCAAGGTTTTTTCAAACGACTATAGCCCGCCGAACAACACTACGACCTGACAGCGATACAAGAGGTTGGTATTTTCAAAATAGTTCACCTGGAGAAATCCTAGGCTATGTACCTGTCTGGTGCGCTTACTCCAGCACTCGTAATAACGATAATAATGCTAACGGATGCAATCTTCAGGAAGATCAACTCCGACAGCCGACCTATGGAAATTCTGGGATTCAACAAGAATTCGAGGTGTTGTGCAATACACCAGGACAGGAACATCGTTATGAGGTACCAGAAACATCTGAAGTTCTGCCTGCATATAGACCAGGTCCTAGAGATCTTATAAGTGATGAAGGCGAGCCAAACAGATTACTGTGCCGCTATATCTATGAAGAGAAAGAAATTATTGGCGTAATTCCAAGAAATAATCCCAATCCGGAGAATCCACATGTTTATGATCAAATTTGCAAGCCTGTTGCTCTTTCATATAGAGATGCTATTGGTGATTCTCGGCTACTGACTGGAATCCCGTCACCAAATACATTTATAGTGTTGAGAAAAGCTGAATCAGTGACAAACAAGCACCCTCTGTGTGCGTCCCCCCCTATTAGCGGATGGAACCCTACACACTTTCGTCCTTTTAGGGGTTCTGACGAAAATAATGTCTATTATTGTCAAACATTTGTTCCTGAAACAGGCGATAAACGTGTAGGTATTGAAGAAATTACCGACGGCCAACTAAATTGTAAGTTAACCGTTACAGAAGACGGTGGGTATCGACGCATCCCTTTTCAGGCTTCTGAATCTTCTGACTCTGAAGCGGTCTATGAGCGAATCGGTTTATTCAAAGACTCAGGTTGGGTTTCTTATAACGCTTATTCAAGTGACTATAGGGCGGGTTGCCTAAGTTTAGACAAACTGATTCGGGGGTTTAATTTCTGTCGGTTCGAAAAATCAGGAAACATGCTTTACGGTATAGTAGCTGATCGAGGTAACAGAGCCTCTGTATGTGAAGTTCCTTATTTAACTCAATGCGAGACCGATCTTGCTGCATCAGAAATTGATTCTGAGAATTGTTCCTATACTCATAGAAGTGAGTTATTCGATATATATACAAACGCAGATACGCCTCTCCTGACAACAACAGAAGCACAAACGACAGTACCGGCAACAACTCTTTCACCTACACTACCATCAGCATTAAACTCAGGAGTAGTTACAATCCATAGCTTCCTACCTGTAACTTTAGTAACAATGTTAAGTATCATCTTCATGGTTAGTATTTAAACATCGTTCAGAGTTAATATTTTAGAGAAAGACTGAACAAGGATGTTCGGTTAATCGCTACGAGCACGAACCTCATTGAAGATAAACAAGAGAGTAGTTCAACGACCATTGCCGTTCTATGCGCCTAATGATGGTTGCCTGTTGGGTCGCCGGGAATGGAATATGGAAGCCAAAAAGTTGATTATAAAGTGATCAGCTTTACCCATGATGGTAAGCAGGCTACTTACGCCAACCATTAATTTCTCTGCAATCAAGCGGAAGTCATTAATGGTGACTTCTGTTTGATGGGTATTATCAAGCATCTTTGCGGATGACTCCGTATTTGAAAGACCATTTTTTACCCAATAGATAGTTAAAGAATTTTATCTGAGCAGACCAGAGATCGTACAAAAAACCTTTTTGATTATTCCGGTTTCCTGTAACGCCAACCTGCTGATTGATGCACTCACCTTCATACCAGGTTCCAAAAAGCCGATCCCAGAGGGGGGGGTAATATGCCCATAATTTTTGTCCCAGTGGACACGTTGGCTAGAATGATGAATTCTGTGATCCACAGGGAAAATCAACAAGTATCGTCCTATCCAGCCCCCGCGCCAGGGAATCATTGAGTGTTGCAGCTTGCTTTGAAGCGAACACAGTGCCTTGATCAATATGAAGGTTTCAATATTAAGCCCTATCAGGGAGAGAGGAATATAAACAAACAGAGAATTTAGGGCAATATCCAGTGGGTGAATACGGCCCTCGGTAATCACATTAAATTCGGTAGCCGAATGGTGAAATCTGTGAATTTGCCACCACCAGGACACTCTGTGCCCAAGACGATGTCGCCAATATTGCAAAAAATCCTCAATTATCAAGAGGAATAGAAACTGAAGAATCGGTGATTCAAACGGGTTGCCAAAGGCTAGGATAGAGTATTGCTGGTAAATTTTTGGTAACCAGTAAACCAGCCCAAAACTGGCAACGATAGACAGATAACCCATGACTCTGGTTGAAATCAGCAAAAAAAGAATAATGTCTGCTTTTGCTGATAGGGTTGGACACAGTAGGCGCTTAATTGCGCTGTTTCTATATCCCAGAACCAGCCCATCAATTGCGAATGCTATAAAAAGCGGCAAGGCTTTATATAGAGCGACTGCAGAAATAAAGTATTCGGGGCTTATGTAATGGAACAGGAGCTCTTGCAACTATCTACCTCTAATAAATCTATAAAATGGTTAGCAGTATAGAAGAAAGAGTTTTTGTGAACTTATTGAATCCACGATATGAGTTATCGCGTATAGAGTAGTATCAACAATTCACCGCTGTGGAGTAATTCATGAAGAAACGATTGAAAGTAGTATTGGCCACTGCTCTGGCAACAGCGATGGCTGCAACAACGTTTGTATTAGCATCAGGACAAAACGATAGTTCTAATAAAGAGCTAGCTGAAACTGTCTCATCAAGCTATTCCAAAGAAGCTCTGCGAGAAAGACTGACTGCAATTCAGTATAAAGTAACCCAAGAAGATGGCACTGAACGTTCTTTTCAGAATGAGTACTGGAATAATCAGAAAGCAGGCATCTATGTAGACATCGTTTCTGGCGAACCACTGTTCAGTTCTCTGGACAAGTACAAATCAGGAACCGGCTGGCCCAGCTTTTCACAACCACTGGTTGCCAGTAATGTTGTCGAAAAATCCGATAACACACTTTTTATGAAGCGAGTGGAAGTACGTTCAAAAGATGCTGACTCGCACCTTGGTCATGTATTTAATGATGGCCCAAAGCCCACCGGTTTACGCTACTGCATGAACTCTGCCGCTATGCGCTTTGTACCAGTGAGTCAGTTGGAAAAAGAAGGTTATGGCAAGTTTGTGGCTCTTTTTAATAAGCCGTAGGCAGTTCCTGTTTGTCGCTAGAGCTAGGGGCAGCTGCAAAAGCTGCCATTAGTTATTACCACTCATCTATGAACTTAGGTGCCGAGGAACTAAAAAGATAAACAGTAGTCTCACTCCCATAAATAAAAATTTATAAATTGGAGTGCATATGAGTTCAAAAAAAAAACAGTTCTTTTCCGTTTTGCTATAAAGGCTTTTTTCATATGCATTACTGCCTATAGCAGCCTGTCTGCAGGGTACGATCCGGAACCAAATCTCCTATTTATAGAGTGCCCTCAAACTATTAAGAAAAGTGAGTTATTTACTTCGGATAAATATTGGAAGAACACCTTCGCTGACACTATTGCAAAAGATGCCTCACAAGATTATTTTTCTTTGTTTTCTATCCACTGGTTTGATGAAAAAGATTTAATAAACGACCCTGATTTGAAGTTACATTCTGAGTGGTACGCACAGGACGAAGACAATCAGAAAAAACTGACATGCAATTACAGGGAAACCATTAAGGCAAGATTGTTCTCTATCAGATACAAGGTATATCACGTCACCTTGACAGTTAATGACCAGCAAGCTTTCAGGCTTGTCGACGCATCAAATGACAACTTATGGGGACCAACTGGAAATTGTTATATTTTTAAAGATGGTGATACTCAATATTTCCCGAAATGCAGACTCATTCCCGAATTCACGCTCATTAAACAATCAGCTAGCGATGAAAACCATGAACACCAATCTCAACTAATTGTTCGCCATGGCAACAACAGCTATCATTCGTATATCAGCCCTGTCACCAATAACGGTTTATTAGTATCAGGCCTGCCCTTAGCTGTCCCCGACAATGGACAGGTACGTATATTTGCCGATCATGGCAATGCAACTGAAGATATTTCTCACTATTGCACAGGAATTGATGAAGAGCCGCTAGTAGTGTATTCCTCTCAACCCAAGTTAATTAAAATCGTATCGTTGCCAGCAACAGGAACCTATCAGTGTACAGTCAATGATTTGAACTACCCTGATTGGCAGTTCTTAAAATACGCAACAACTACAACATGCTATATTATAATACCTGTAACTCAATCACCCAGAGACGTATAATTTGTGGGTCTCCACATCAAAACTTGAGCTCAGTTTAGGTTACGTGTTGGCGCTGCCTTCTAGAACAGTGATGTCAATGGATTTGGTCGTCCCTTGAAAACCGTACTGCTCCTTAGCTGGCGTGGATTAAAGTATCCTGACGCAGAATTTATCAGTGACATTGCCAGTGCTTTCAACTTTAAACGAAAAGGACTGCAAACCATTCTGGAATCAGCAGTGTGTGGAAATCCAACCTATGTTGTGGTTACCACAAAA
>SIHQ01000021.1 GCA_004762125.1 Oceanospirillales bacterium
TCTGTTGCCATTCATTGGCAGAACGACGTTTGGAGGAATCGGTCATGGTTATTTCCTGAGTAATGTCAGGAAACAGATTGGTTTATGATTTCAGGGATTGGAATACGTCTTTAAATGGCCGGTTACGTATCAATGATCTTTTACCTGGAAAAACAACTGACTGCGGAGTAACAGCCAAGGACAATCGGCTTTTCCTTGAAGCCGTTCTCTGGATCGCCAGAACGGGTGCACCTTGGCGAGACCTGCCCGAAGCCTTTGGTAACTGGAATAGCACCTATGTTCGTTACAACCGCTGGTGTCAGAAGGGAATTTGGACTGACTTATTTGAACAGCTGTCGAGTGAAAAAGATTTTGAGTATCTGATGATTGATGGAAGCATTACGCGAGTTCATCAGCATGGCGCTCCAAAAAAAGTACTCAAGATGATGAAGCTGTTGGGAAATCACGGGGCGGTTTGACTACTAAAATTCATGCTGCCGTTGACGCCCTCGGAAATCCGATCCGATTAATATTAACAGCAGGTCAATCATCCGAATATGGACAGGCTAACGCATTGATTGAAGGGATATGTGCTGACTATGTGCGGACAAAGGCTATGACTCTGATGCTTTTGTAGGATTTATTGTGGACCAAGGGGCTATCCCCGTCATACCTCCTCGTAAAGGAAGGAAAGTACTGAGAACGTATGATCGAGAACTCTATAAAGAGCGTAACTTGGTAGAGAGGTTATTCCAGAAGCTAAAGCAATTTCGCAGGGTAGCTACTCGATACGAAAGGCTGGGTCGAAACTATATGGGAATGCTTCAACTTGCGGCCTCTATGATTTGGTTGGCTTAATTGTCAACGCCCCCTAGCGATATAACAAAAATCTATCTGTCTGCCTTCGGCGCCAAATGACTTGGCCGTTAGAATGCTATTCATTCCATATCGGAGTATAAGTGGAAAAATATAGAGAAGCTGTGAAAGATACAGCACGGAGATCAGTATTAGAGAAGTCAATTATTGCTTTGACCAATGATAGAAGTATTACCACTATTGCTTCTAGAGATTATGTTAGAAAAGTTAAAGAGAATCTGACATCACAAGATAGTGACAGAGTATATTATGCAAACCAGTTAAGAGATGAAACAATTACTCGCTGGGAATGTTTTTATGACTCTATGGTAAGTAGTAAAAAAGCTAGTGAGTTAAAGGTTGCATATTTATCTGGACCAAATCCAGAAAATGATTTAACTGAAATGACTAATCTTGGCATTTTACCTGAAAATATCTGGGCATTTGAAAGTGATAATACAATATATAATGATGCAGTAATTTCTGCATTATCTTCTGACTTTCCTTTTATAAAACTCATAAAATCTAATATTGGTACATTTTTTTCAGTATCACCGCAAAAATTTGACATTATCTATCTTGATTTTTGTGGCCCTCTTCCAAGTAGGAACAAAAAACAAAAAACTCTCAAAGCTATTACCAATATTTTATCTCATCATTCTTTGAACTCTCCTGGCACACTCATTACAAATGTGAGTCTTCCTAGCAAAGAGCAAGATTCTAAAGGATATGACTTAATGGCTAAGCTTGTTGCATCATATTTATACCCTAAAAGCTTCATTGAGTCGAATGAAAGCCAGACTGACATGACCGAAGGCCCAATAGCCAATAGCTATGATCTAGACACTTGGGATAGAGAAGTTAGAGATAATCTTGAATATTATTATGGTCAATATGTCACTAGACTACTTTTAGATATGGTAACAATCATATCTCCATATGATAATTTCAGTAGGAATAACCCTATTTTTAAAAACTTGTTTGAGGTTAATGATAAAGAAATTAAAAATATGATTTCTAATTATTATCACTTCAGTGAAAACTTTGATGGTGGTGACATCATTTCTGATACTATGTTTTATCCTATCCTTTGGACATTCTGCAGTTTAAACAAGTCAATTAACAAGGAAGACACAAATTATTCCCAAAATATCTACAAGGATGATGATTTCGAAAAATTCTGTAGCTCTTTTTTATCACAACTAAGTAGCAGTAATGATAGTGCTTCACTGATAAATAATGTTTCCGCTCTCCATTTTCTGTTAGGAGAAGACAATGAAAACAAATATCAAAGTAAATCACTTAATAAAATATCCTCTATCACTTGGTTTAATCGTATCTATCCTTTCTGTGATGCATTTTTATTTCATCAAATAAAAGAACTACTGTTCAGACAAATTGCTGTTCCATACCATCCGAATATAAGCGCAACAAAAAGATGGAAGTACAAAGCCAAAGATACAAATATGTACATGGATATGATTATTCTTGATGAATGTCGGTATTTGTATGACTGGATGCCAAGTATTGATATGATTGAAAACAGCTTAGATGATACGCAAAGACAACTCAGTTTTAGATTTGTTCTTGACGCTATAAGCAAACATCGTCGTTACTGCAACCCAGAAATTTTCTATGGAACAGCATGTGTTGGTGATAGTAGCCCTGGGTTCGAAGCTAAATGGTTAGAGCCAAGGTTAGAATTGCAGTAAAATTCAAGGGTGTGTTCTAACAAGGTGCTGCTACGGAAAATTTACTCGCTGACGCTCCTGAATTTCCACAGAGCACGGCCTTATGTGTCGTTATACAGACTGAACATGGTTTTTTTGGTAGAAATAACTATCTCTATAATACATATAAGAATTTCATTTCCTGATAATTGTTTAATAAAATAGTCAACAGTAAATGATTTGCTTATAGATTAATTGGCGTTACAAAAAATATCATGAAAAATATTCACTATTAATAGAGTTTTTATGAGGTCAGTGTGCTGGGACTGTTTAAGAAGAAAGTTACTTATAAAAATATTATTGAGAAGAATATTCCATTTTATGAGTGCATTAGAGAAGTATTGTTGTTTAAGAATTATTATGCATCTGACTTGAATTTGGTAAGAAATGACGTTTTTTCTGGAAAATCTGATAATGAGATTTGCCTTATAATTATGTCACACCTATTAAAAGAAGATGAGTGTGAGTCTATTCGCTGTGGACATGGATTTAATCCTGAGTTTGGTGAGTGTCGTTTTCCTATCTTGATATTTAACGACTATATTTTTGTCGGTATTAATGTCCATAATGAACTTTTACACTGCATTTTAAAACCAACAGGAAAAGAGAGTATAGGTCGATTGCAAATTAAATGCATCGTTGAATCATTACGAGATAAAGATAAGAAAAGTGAAGTTGAAAATATGCTATTTCATGATGCTGATATGATTATTCGCAAGCTTTATGAACTGAAGCATAATCAATAGTAAATTTATATAGTGCAAAGCACAGTTAATACAAAGTGTGCAATTTGACTCTAAAGTGTTGCACATTTAGGCGTTAGCACTACACACATATATTGGAATCAACATTGAGTAATAGAAGAACATCAGAAGGTGACGAAACTTGGTTTCGATTGCTAAATTGGACGAAAGGTCAGAAAGCAGCAGAAAGGATATCTGCTCATATTCTTAAATCCGAACAGTACCACTCTGTTGATCCCTCTCACCCACTAGGAGGTCGAGATGGTGGAAAAGATATCTTATGTGCTAAAAGCTCTAATAAATATGTCGGTGCAGTATATTTTCCTCGTGGGCAGAAGTCGTTCTCTGAAATCAAAAAAAAGTTTATGGGGGATGCAGATGGAGTAATTATAAATAATGGCAAAGGTATCATATTTATTACGAATCAGGAGCTTACCTTGTCTCAGCGTGGTGAGCTAGAGAAACTTGTTGATTTTGAAGTAACGGTATACCACCTTGAGAGAGTCAGTAGCATCCTTGATCAGCCGTCTAATTACGGTATAAGATTAGAATATCTCGATCTAGAACTAACAAAAGAAGAGCAATTAGCTTTCTTTGCTCAACAGGAACATAAATTAAATTTTTATACTGAGAAACTAGAATTATTAGCAGCTGATTATGGGGAGTTCAAAAATTATACTCTAAACATGCAGGAGCATGATTACGATCGGAATGTAGATGAAATTTTAATTGAATTAGACGATATGATTCAAAAAGTTTGGTATAACCGCCACTTAAACTTGAGATATAAAATTGAATGTCATGGTGTAAAAGTTGACCCAGACATCTGGAAAGTAGCTTTATCTTCCGCACAAAAAGTGGAAGAAAAATTTGGTAAAGACAATCTTATCTGGGATGACTTTGAGTGGGGAATGTTAAATGGAAAAGTGTCTGCATTGCGCTGGGTACTTGGTGAAGAATGGGATATGTTGGATACGTAGTGCTAACAAGATTTTTAGTTGATGTTATATGTAAATAGCAAGTTATTTAAACGAGACGAATTACAATTACTTAGTTTTGCTTCGTTTTTTGTTAGCCACAAATCTCCCTTAACAGAGTGTTAGAAGAATAAGGAGTACAATGAAAAATTTAACAGGGACATGGATTGGTGAGTTAAATGGAACCAACCAAGGAAGAATGACTGTAAATTTTCAACATGATGGGGATAGAATTTACGGTACAGGGAATATCAATGAACCTACCTTAGGAATTTATCAATATCAAATACAAGGTGTTGTAAAGGATGAAAAGGTCGGATTAATCCTTACTCCTGGAGCTAGATCGAGTTCCACTATTGATCTTGGTAATGTTGAGGTTAATGGTAGAATTAATAATTTAGGAAGGCTATCTGGGGATTGGCATTCTTCGATTGGAACTTCTGGAACTTTTCATATTATAAAAGAAGAACTAAACGATTCTAAAACACAAGAAACTAAGGAGGAAGAGAGTAATAACTCAATATTTATCGTTCACGGACAAGATGATGCAACTAAAGAAAAAGTTGCACGATTTATAGAAAAACTTGACCTTAATGCAGTGATTCTACATGAACAAGTGAGTTGTGGAATGACGATAATAGAAAAATTTGAAGCCTATTCTAAAAAATCAGGATTTGCTGTCGCTTTATTCACTCCTGATGATATCGCCTACCCTCTCGGTCAAGAAGAAAATAAAAACCCGAGAGCCCGACAAAATGTAATTCTTGAAATGGGATTCTTTGTCGGTTGTTTAGGTCGTGACCGGGTATGTGTTTTATATAAAGGTGATGTAGAGCTTCCATCAGATATTTTAGGAGTTGTATATACCGAAATAGATGACACTGATTCTTGGAAGTTGAGTTTGGCAAAAGAATTAAAAGTTGCTGGCTACGAAATAGATTTGAATACACTAATCTCCTAATAAGTGACTATGATTGGGCTCAAAGAGTATTGGTTATATCTCAACAAATATCAGTCAATGCTCTTCTATTAAATAGGTGTCCAAAAAGTGTCCAAAACACTGACCAATAATCACCATTATTGACCAAAATGGACACTTCTCTGTAAATTATACCGCTGTAAGCTATTGAAATATATAGCATTATCTCCCGCATGCAAGGATTCGAATCCCTCCCTCACCGCCATTTATTATTTTGTAACTCCCTGATTTCCCTCAAGTTAATCCCTCTATTAAACATCTCTCGTCGTTTTGTGTAGACTAAGTGTCGGCATCAGAAAAAAAGGCTTGTTTTATAGGCTCAATCTCTCCTGCTTGTCCGTAAACCTCTATTTTTACAGGCTCTTTGTCGATATCTGCCATCGGGTTAAATTTCACCGCATCCTGAAGGCCCCCTGTGTCAGCATAGTTGTCGCCTCCTCATTAGGATATTGAGCTGGAGCTACCCGGCGAGGTCATACTGCGTATGTGGCAGTAATCATGTTTTTTCCGGAATCCCAGATAAAGGTGTGGCTCTACAATCAGCCTGCCGATATGCGCAAGTCGTACAACGGATTATCGGCACTGGTTAAAAACCAATTGCAAGAAGATCCACTCAGTGGCCAGATGTTTGTCTTCATCAATAGCAAGAAAACCCAGTGCAAAATTCTCTACTTTGATCGCACCGGTTACTGTATTTGGAGCAAACGGCTCGAGCAAGGTTACTTCCACAGTCACGCTCAGAACCAGACCAGACCAGACCAGACCAGACCAGACCAAACCAAACAGTGCCTGCAATGGACGGAACTTAAGCTCATTTTGGAAGGTATCGCCCAACGCTCAATGCATCAATACAAACGTTTGCAAACCTTGCTGTTGAGCCTGAGCCTAAAAAAGAAGTCATCACTTACAAACGCCGAAAAAAACAGCGTAAAGAAGGCTGCGTGACCGATCAGGGATTACGGATTGATGATCGGGTTCCCGTTGAAGTGATCGAGATGCCTGCACCGGAATTGCAAGGCCCTGATGCAAGTCAATATGATGTGATCGATTATAAGATTACCCGCCGACTGGCACAGAGGCCTGGCAGTTACGTGGTATTAGAATACCGTCGAGTTGTGTGTTGAAAAGGCTGTAACGTGCCAAGGAAAAATCATGAAAACCCTTACTATCATTAGCTTGTAGCCAACAATTTTTTGGTGACTAACCTAAGTGAGTACGACAACCACCTCTATAGGTAGATAGAGGCGGTTGTTTACATCAAATAATAGAAAATTATCCTGCTGTGAATACTAGCTCTAAGCTTTCAAGTTATTGCTGTGTGTTATATGAGCCTTTCATCATTCTCTTTTTAACAATTGCAGACACTCCAAGAGTAGCTAAATGCCAGGCTGTGCTAATGTCTTCAGGCGCATGCATAGCGGCTTTAGAAATCGAAAAAGCAACCAAAGCTATCGCTTCATATGTACTAAGAGCAGCAACCCCTCCTAATACAGCCAAGCCTGCTATGGTTCCACCACTGATTTCGCAAGATGAATTATTTGCAACTAAACCAGAAGAACAAGGATTACCAGGAGTGATAGTGGGCATAAGAGAAGGGATTTCATTCCGCAATTCAATTAATGGTAAGGAACTATCTTTCAGTATGGACCTATTCCCAAACGCATTTGAGTGATGATAAATCACACCCTGTTGACTCCCATTAATATTGTCACTTCGGAGAGAATGATAAATATCGACTGCGCTGACTGTTGTACCTGATAAACCCGTAAAGGTATTATTGTTGATAACACCTGATACGGGAATAATTGAACTTAAATACTCGTATTCTATTCGGAATATTGGTCGTGATGAGCTCCCTGAATCAGTAGAACCAAAAGTGACAATATTGAATGCGATTTCAAAAGAAGATATCTCTTCTAATCTTAAAGCATGAGGGATTCGCTCTGCACTGATATTATTGTTAGTAAAATAAACTTTTGTTGTGCTGCAATTTCCTTGTCCTGGAAGACACTTAATGTCAACAGCTTCTTCATCGAGTGTATTATCATCAGTCATTTTCGAAAAAGTATTATTGGTAATTCTTACTTCACCTATAGCATTTTGTATATAAATATGCTCATCATGATCCCGAGATACATCGTTAAACACGCAATCATTTATGACGATTTTATTTATACTGACATCGGAATCTGAACTTATTGTTGAAAGAAGATCGCTATTGGATCCACCTTTTGCAATAGGATCAAATTTAACTCCATCAATAACCATAAGGTCAACTAAGTTGTTATCGATAACACTTGCATCAATTTGAAGCATGTTATCCCTTCCCGAGTCTACGTTGAATGCATTTGTCGTTTCTATTTCTGGATGCATGTTATTGTCTTTAATTCCAATAAGAGCAAAGCTACCTTCTGGTTCAATCTCTCTGTTAATAGAATATATTCCCTCACCTTGCCTTCTATCTAAAAAAAAAGCTGTGGGAGGTTTAGATCCAATTTCATCATAATATGCAACGAATATAGCACTAAGTTCAGTTGTTCTATTAATTAGAACAAAGTTTTCGAAATACGAATTGTTGTTGTTATTGCGATATTCTTGATCTAATTGGTTGCAACGGTCTCTTTGTCGTGATGTAGGCAGATCAGAACAGGTTGAGTAAATCGTATAATCTTCAGAAAATGGCAGTGGTGTTGTCGTTTCTTGTGCGTTAAGGTTGAAACTCCCTGCAACAATAAATGATATCAATATGAAGTTAAACGAGATCTGTTTTATATTGCATATATATAAATTCATGATAAAACCTGTATGATTTTAAAATTGAGTTACTTGAAAATACTGCTATATATCATTTTTCACGATACCACTGATAATCCACAATTTGATTTTTTAAGATAAAAGAATTAAATGTCTAATTATTTAGATTCGTATTTCATTTTTCCAACTAAATAAAGCGAATTGTTGATTGCTCTTCGATTACATATATCTACACAAATTATAAATATTAATCAATGAATTGAGTAATCAGACTAGCCATTACAGTTGATTTTTATAAATAATAATTTAAAATAAAAAGTCACTTATCTAGTAGAATTTATAGCACTTTTCTGACTCTGGAAGCTTTCAAAGTGCGTGATACAAACTATCAATGCCTTGTACTATTTGCTCAAGTTTACTTTTGATGGAGTCTTTCATTTCTTTGCTCAAGCGTATCTTGAATAGAGAGATAAGCTTACGTCCATGTTCTAATAAAATATAAAACACTGTCAATGAATGAGTGGGATTTCACCTTCTTTACTCTGCTTGATGGCATTGCATACCCGCACGATTAGAAAATATGCCATCTTGATTTATAACGTTGGATGCAGAGACTTCTCAGTTGAAATTTTCCTTGTTTGGATTGATTCAATATTGGTTGATTGGCTGGACGAAATTTTGCGTAATTACATTATTGCGATCATTAACCCAAGTATACCCTTACATTAAAGGATTAGTTTTACACGTTGCGTAAATAAACGAACGCATTTCGCTATTAACCAGTTCTCTGGTTTTTAAAATACTGATACACGAATCAAGGTACGAGCCATTAGGAATCAATACAGAATAAAGAAAGTGCACGGCATTGATAATCGGTTTGCTAATAGATCTATCACATGAGAATTTGTCCTTACCCTTAATAATGTCAAAGCCATCTCTCCAACAATTTAATGATAAAGATGGGTCGATTTGGTTTCGAAGGACTGAATAAGCAATTATGTTTTCAGCTTTATTTGCATGAATAACGTATAATCGAATCCTTTCCATATAACTGCCGAGAGGGATAAAGAGAAAAGGACTTTGCGCTATATCCTGCGCAAGAACACCATTATGAAACTATAAAATGGCGTATGAAAAGAAAATAACTAAATAATCATATGATTTACGTCGTTTAGATAAATTTCTCATACAGGCATTGCATCTATATTTATTCATTGAACAAAAAGTATAAGCCATAGTCGAAAAACTGCTGACTGATGATCTCCAGTTAAGGAAATCAATGAATCAATTTGGATGATGTGATTAAAGCCTGCTACCGACGCAAAAATGTTCACTTGACAGAGTGTATGGCTTGATTAATATGACGACTGAAAATACTGGTTTTACAGGACTTGTAGCCATCAGAAATGTGCATAAAAGCCCTCATCGTTTAGTAAAGGACTCTAAGCGAGAGCTTAGAATCCTTTGTCTACCAATGCATGATTAGAATTATGCTGAGGCAACTTGTGTAGTTTTAAAAAGTACTACTGTCTCTATTCTTCACGCTCGGCACGTTTATCGGAGCCTCTATCGGAGCATTGACATCTTCAGTCGAATCCTGTTGTTTGAATAGCATATTCTGCATGTCGTATGAGCCGGATTTACTAGCCGGATGGCGACCCCGAATCAGGTAATGAACGATTTCCCAAGGAGCATATGGGCCCGTTAGGAAACCTGAAACGGCCCAGACTGCTTTCAACTGTGTCCCTCTTGAGGTACATCCATAACCGAATCCCGTAACACCTTTAGCGACGACTGCGACGGTCACTCCAGCAGCAATACCGGCTTTCTCTGCGATCGACATGCCTTTAGTGCCAGAACAGATAAACCCAGCATAACCCTCATTAACGGTAGGCTCTGTCACTGGCGTTGTAGTCCCTCCGATTGTTGTAGGGAATTCAGTATCAAGTGACCCAGCACATTGATACAACGCATTGTCACAGAGCTTTGAGTCAATAGTAGTGTGAGCGCATTGTCGGGTGTCATTAAATCCGGATCTCGAATCAATCAAATAACAACTGTTTTCGAGAACATTAACCAGACCTTCCAAAGGTATCGGGTTCATGTTTGTGCCAGCACTTTGAAGCAAGAGGGTCCTTGCAGAGCACTGACTGGCGTTGTTGACGGTATTCTCGCGAATACTCAAATCAACGGTGTAATCCGCTACTCCAGCATTGATAGGTTGATGAGTGAAAACGATGGACATCCCTGCGCCTGCATCAGCACTGGCTTCGGCATTGCGCTCGATAGTTGCTTTCGGAATATTTGTCAGTTGAATAGCCGTGGCGTTGTCATTTATCGGTGCCAAAGAGTCACTGCGCCATTGATTGTTCAGAACACTCAACCGTTGTTGCTGTACACACTTTCCAGCAGTTCTTGTATTGGGTAACGATGGAGCGGCTGTCCCTGAGCATGAGGCCGTAATGGCTGCCCCGGCAGAAGCGACCAAGTCCATATCAAAGGTGTTATCCGCTAAATAAACGTCCTGCTTTATGTTTGAAAGCGAGACATAGTGAGCGGTTTTATTCAGCCCCCTGTTGCTATGGCTGAACTCGGAGTTAGTAATCCGAACAGGGCCGTTATAGCTGTCGTCTTTGGACACAGCAGACTGTAAGACGCCTTCAGTACTACCCGTGATTTGCCAGTCGATTCCCCATGCATAAAAACCTACTGAGCGATCGCCGACCTGACAACCATTGCCGTCTTCGTCTTCGTCTTCGTCAACGGATTGGCAGAGACGAACAATAGTGTTGCTGGCTGTTGACGAGGTAGCAATGACAGGGCTGCCATTTGTGTCAGAAGGAAGGCGACCTACAAAGGCAACAACGCCTTGGGGTTGTAAGTCTGCTCCTGAATTCTGAAGCGGTAAAGTGAGGTCCTCATTAATCATGAGAATCTGACCGCCGTCGACGATTCGCGCCTGACACTCAAGCAGCTGAGCGGAAGTACTTATGGATTCAACCTGTGTAAACGTTGCTCCACCGGTAGGATCAGAGTCGTCACCATTGGCTTGCGAAATAAACGCCTGGCATCGATCTTGTTCTTCCAGTGTACAGAGCAACTTGCACGGGCCTGTAATATCAGCTTGCACGGGTGGAGTGGCGCAGCGTGGCTCGCCGCATGCACGAGGTTGAGTAGTTACAAGAGGTGTGTTTGCTGTTGTGCCGATGCGGTTCGTTGTTGCAGCGTCTGTAGGTTGTTTGGTAGTCACCTCAAGCGTAGTAGGCGTAACAGTGGTCACTTCAGGCGTAGTAGGCGTAACAGTGGTCACTTCAGGCGTAGTAGGCGTAACAGTGGTCACTTCAGGCGTAGTAGGTGCCGCAGCAGTAGTAGCCGGCTGAGTAGGAGGCAAGGTAGTAGGAGGTTGGGTCGTGGGAACCTGTGTTGTCACAGGAGGCTGAGTAGTAGGCAGTGGAGTGACACCTGGGCAACTTACCGTTAGTTCTGGCCAGTACAGCCAATCTGCGAAAGCCATTAGGTAACTGCCAGGGTTACTGCTGTCTGCTCGCAGTCCCCATGCTCTACCATTAAGCAAACCAAGAGCTCCATTCAGAGCGTTAGATGCGCTAGTTGTTGTTCCCGGAAAGAATGCGCTTCCTATGTGGTCAGAGGAAATATCATTTCCATTAGTATCGAGAATAGAGTTACAGGTCGAACCCGAAGTAAAACTGACACCGTTATTGGGAGAGTGAAAAAAGAAAGCTCTACCTGATGGCATCGTGTTCTCACTATCGATGTCATCGATCTTGAACTGGGAGTTATTCATGGTGATTTCAGCGCGACTTGTGGCACTGCACCCGGAAGTGATGTTGATTCCGGAAGCTGGAGTACTGACCGTGTCGTGGCGGCTACTGATGTCAATTTCAGTACTTTCCAGGATGAGCCGTGTCGTTGTGTTATTACTGCACCTTATTGAAATAGCTTCCAGGGGGTTAACTCTGGTGCCAGTGGAAAAGTTTCTGACTATTTTGCTGTTTTTCAGTGTTAGCTGAGCACCATCTCTCAGGTTTATCACATTCATAAGTGATGAGGCGGTGGTTGAATCTACTTCCATGTTAATGATACTGCTTTGGCTTGTTGAACCTAAAAACGACATTACAGAGCTGGAAGAATCTCCGCTGGTTATTCTGAGAGTTGGACGAATGTCATCAGAACCATTTCCTGCAAAAATAGTTGTACTGTTTTGAGGCGCTGAGTAGCCACCTGGCAGGTTATAAGTCTGGAAGTGTCCTTCAGAGCTTAATGCATCAAAAATAAACAATGCGTTAGGTGTTGAAAGAGTCTCTTCGTACATCTCCGAGTCATGGGCAATTTTAAAAATAGTGAGTCCGGTGGAAAAATGACTGTTGCATACTGTCCGTTCATCGGTGTCACCGGTAGCCGCAAACAGTAAGTCACAACTTGAATACTCAACTGGAGTATTGGGTGGGCCTTGGGTCGTGGCAGGAGGTTGGGTCGTCACAACCGGAATCGTTGTGCTTACTGTCAGTGGAGGAAACAAGCTGTTGACTGAAGTGCTGCTGAAATCGTACTCGGTATTACCGTATACCCTCACGGTTCCTCGTATGCTGGGTGGATCAGAGATATCGCTAGACGTGATTCGCAAAACTGGGTCAACATCAGAGAGCGGACTTGGGTGCCCGATATTGTTGGCAATGGTTCCGTCCAGTGTCAATATGTTGTCAAGAAAGGCACTGTAACGTACTAAAATATCGGCCAGTGCGGCTTCGTTGGTCTGGCTGTTGTTTTCGATCCTGAAGTTGGAAACATTTTCGAGGAAAATAGCTTCGTGCAGATCAACGTTGGTCTGGCGGCGCTTGCGAGTACCTGATTGAGTGCCGCCAAAGATATTATCGGAAATATTGACATGTGTGGTCTGGCAGCCATATCTTGTGTGGCACTTCACATGAAATAGTTCAGTGTCCGCAGTAGGGCTGTATACCGTTGTGCTATCAACGGTATTACCGATGATGTCAACAATGCTGTCAGAGCCGGGGCTGGTTACATAGACAAAACCTTGGGGTCTGTGTTGTGTGTTTGTATGCCTGAATTGACTATTGCGAACCACGACTTGGGACGCATTGTTATCAATGCGAATAGCTCTCAGGGGTGTAAGGTCCGTTGCTGGATTCGCAGCATTCGGATCATTCTGAGAGGCTCTGGAGTCGAAAGCGACCTTATTAACAATGAAACGGTTGGGTGATGTGGAGCGGAGGATGGCATCCACTCGTGAGCTAGTCGTGCCGGCGGGTGTTTCACCCAGCGACAACTCTTCATTCCCCGTCACGCCGGTTATGGCAAAATAGGGACTCACCGATACTTGGGCTGTTAGGTCGGTAATACTGGCAGTGAGTATCACCAGTGTTCGGTCTATAGCAGCGGCTGCAAGTAATTGCTGTTTATTGCTGACAACGGTAACTCTGGTGAAATCATTTAGAAAATCTGTTGAGTAGGTATTGGAATAAAGATCGACGAAATCCGTACAAGCTGTTCGAGCCGAACCCATAGGTGCGTCATTACAATTTATGTTTGCATTTACCTGGCTTAATTGAAAAAGGCTGGATAAAAATATGATGAGGCGTAAGAACTTGTATCTCTTTAAAACAAAAGTGATCATGATGGAATTCCGGTACGAGGTCGTGTAATTTCAATGACGTATCAACAAGATGGCTAAGGCTGGATTCAATCAATAAGTGCATTGAAAAACCCTGTTCAGCTCATTTTTGTAATAGGTATGAAATTACGCCTCTCTGCCTGTAAATATCAAATAAGGATTCATCATTGAATTGGTTTTTAATAAAAACCAATTCAATGATGAATCCTAGATCATGATCATGTTTATAAAAGTAGATTTTTATGAATATTTTTGAATATTCAGAGTGGTAGTAATTATAAAATAAAAAAATTGAGTGTATTTAACGCTGAAAAATGACTTTCTGAGGAGGATTCACAAATGACTTTGTCGTATAAATCTTCTGGTGCTTTAGTAATCTAGTACGTTTGATCTTGCGAAACAGATAATTCGACGCGCCTGCTGTTTAATAATCAATACGCCTTCGGATATCCGGATGAACTGAACAATCTTAGGGTGGTTCAGTCGCTAAGTTTCGTAGCAGTCAGTCTCACTCAGCAAAATCGTCGTAAACCCTCGCCCAATCGGGCGGGGATATAAGAAGGGAATGCGGCGAGCATTCCGGTTGAGTGTTTGTATTTGGTCAGTCAGGCATGCTCTGGCTATTCACATATTCCTTCAGAATTTCAATAGTTGCACCTCCTGCACTGCAAGCAAAGCAAAGCAAGAACATGGCCATAATCTACCTGACTTACTTACTCTGTGTTATAGGATGCGTGTTTAAGGTCTTTAATCGTCTGGATAATACAGATTTCAGGTTGTTCACCCTAACACTGAGAGCCAGTTTTGGTGAGTACGCGACAAGTAGGTGCACATGGTTATTTTGTTGTCGTACGGACAAGTGAATGGAGTCTTTCATTTCTTTGCTCAAGCGTATCTTGAATAGAGAGATACGCTTACGTCCATGTTCTAATAAAATATAAAACACTGTCAATAAATGAGTGGGATTTCACCTTCTTTACTCTGCTTGATGGCATTGCATACCCGCACGATTAGAAAATATGCCATCTTGATTTATAACGTTGGATGCAGAGACTTCTCATTTGAAATTTTCCTTGTTTGGATTGACTCAACATTGGTTGATTGGCTGAACGAAATTTTGCGTAATTACATTATTGCGATCATTAACCCAAGTATACCCTTGCATTAAAGAATTAGTTTTACACGTTGCGTAAATAAACGAACGCATTTCGCTATTAACCAGTTCTCTGGTTTTTAAAATACTGATACACGAATCAAGGTACGAGCCATTAGGAATCAATACAGAATAAAGAAAGTGCACGGCATTGATAATCGGTTTGCTAATAGATCTATCACATGAGAATTTGTCCTTACCCTTAATAATGTCAAAGCCATCTCTCCAACAATTTAATGATAAAGATGGGTCGATTTGGTTTCGAAGGACTGAATAAGCAATTATGTTTTCAGCTTTATTTGCATGAATAACGTATAATCGAATCCTTTCCATATAACTGCCGAGAGGGATAAAGAGAAAAGGACTTTGCGCTATATCCTGCGCAAGAACACCATTATGAAACTATAAAATGGCGTATGAAAAGAAAATAACTAAATAATCATATGATTTACGTCGTTTAGATAAATTTCTCATACAGGCATTGCATCTATATTTATTCATTGAACAAAAAGTATAAGCCATAGTCGAAAAACTGCTGACTGATGATCTCCAGTTAAGGAAATCAATGAATCAATTTGGATGATGTGATTAAAGCCTGCTACCGACGCAAAAATGTTCACTTGACAGAGTGTATGGCTTGATTAATATGACGACTGAAAATACTGGTTTTACAGGACTTGTAGCCATCAGAAATGTGCATAAAAGCCCTCATCGTTTAGTAAAGGACTCTAAGCGAGAGCTTAGAATCCTTTGTCTACCAATGCATGATTAGAATTATGCTGAGGCAACTTGTGTAGTTTTAAAAAGTACTACTGTCTCTATTCTTCACGCTCGGCACGTTTATCGGAGCCTCTATCGGAGCATTGACATCTTCAGTCGAATCCTGTTGTTTGAATAGCATATTCTGCATGTCGTATGAGCCGGATTTACTAGCCGGATGGCGACCCCGAATCAGGTAATGAACGATTTCCCAAGGAGCATATGGGCCCGTTAGGAAACCTGAAACGGCCCAGACTGCTTTCAACTGTGTCCCTCTTGAGGTACATCCATAACCGAATCCCGTAACACCTTTAGCGACGACTGCGACGGTCACTCCAGCAGCAATACCGGCTTTCTCTGCGATCGACATGCCTTTAGTGCCAGAACAGATAAACCCAGCATAACCCTCATTAACGGTAGGCTCTGTCACTGGCGTTGTAGTCCCTCCGATTGTTGTAGGGAATTCAGTATCAAGTGACCCAGCACATTGATACAACGCATTGTCACAGAGCTTTGAGTCAATAGTAGTGTGAGCGCATTGTCGGGTGTCATTAAATCCGGATCTCGAATCAATCAAATAACAACTGTTTTCGAGAACATTAACCAGACCTTCCAAAGGTATCGGGTTCATGTTTGTGCCAGCACTTTGAAGCAAGAGGGTCCTTGCAGAGCACTGACTGGCGTTGTTGACGGTATTCTCGCGAATACTCAAATCAACGGTGTAATCCGCTACTCCAGCATTGATAGGTTGATGAGTGAAAACGATGGACATCCCTGCGCCTGCATCAGCACTGGCTTCGGCATTGCGCTCGATAGTTGCTTTCGGAATATTTGTCAGTTGAATAGCCGTGGCGTTGTCATTTATCGGTGCCAAAGAGTCACTGCGCCATTGATTGTTCAGAACACTCAACCGTTGTTGCTGTACACACTTTCCAGCAGTTCTTGTATTGGGTAACGATGGAGCGGCTGTCCCTGAGCATGAGGCCGTAATGGCTGCCCCGGCAGAAGCGACCAAGTCCATATCAAAGGTGTTATCCGCTAAATAAACGTCCTGCTTTATGTTTGAAAGCGAGACATAGTGAGCGGTTTTATTCAGCCCCCTGTTGCTATGGCTGAACTCGGAGTTAGTAATCCGAACAGGGCCGTTATAGCTGTCGTCTTTGGACACAGCAGACTGTAAGACGCCTTCAGTACTACCCGTGATTTGCCAGTCGATTCCCCATGCATAAAAACCTACTGAGCGATCGCCGACCTGACAACCATTGCCGTCTTCGTCTTCGTCTTCGTCAACGGATTGGCAGAGACGAACAATAGTGTTGCTGGCTGTTGACGAGGTAGCAATGACAGGGCTGCCATTTGTGTCAGAAGGAAGGCGACCTACAAAGGCAACAACGCCTTGGGGTTGTAAGTCTGCTCCTGAATTCTGAAGCGGTAAAGTGAGGTCCTCATTAATCATGAGAATCTGACCGCCGTCGACGATTCGCGCCTGACACTCAAGCAGCTGAGCGGAAGTACTTATGGATTCAACCTGTGTAAACGTTGCTCCACCGGTAGGATCAGAGTCGTCACCATTGGCTTGCGAAATAAACGCCTGGCATCGATCTTGTTCTTCCAGTGTACAGAGCAACTTGCACGGGCCTGTAATATCAGTTTGCACGGGTGGAGTGGCGCAGCGTGGCTCGCCGCATGCACGAGGTTGAGTAGTTACAAGAGGTGTGTTTGCTGTTGTGCCGATGCGGTTCGTTGTTGCAGGCGGGCGGGTTTCCTCCTGTTGTGTTATTGGAGCTTGAGTAACGGGAGCTTGAGTAACGGGAGCTTGAGTAACGGGAGCTTGAGTAACGGGAGCTTGAGTAACGGGAGCTTGAGTAACGGGAGCTTGAGTAACGGGAGCTTGAGTAACGGGAGCTTGAGTAACGGGAGCTTGAGTAACGGGAGCTTGAGTAACGGGAGCTTGAGTAACGGGAGCTTGAGTTGTTATGTCACTGGGAATCTGGCATGAGCTGTTGTCACTTGGGCAGGCTACTGATAATGAAGGTGACCAATCACTATAACAAGCAAACCGTGTTTCATATCGAGTAGGACTAGAGTCTATAACTTGTCTTACTCCCCAAGCTTTGTTACCTCGGAGTCCTAAAGCACCTGAAATAAAAGTACTAAATTCACGGTTGTGATTGTCAGCACTAATGAGAGAAGATGTATCATTTAGTGTTTCATCTAAAATAATATTGCAACGGGAACCTTCTATGAATTCAGCACCACCCAGCATATTGTCAAAATCAAACGCTGTCACGGCCACACCTGTCTGACGGCGTACGAAAATATTTGAGTCTCTCATTCGTATGGCAGCAGCATTGTCAAAAGAACAACTGTTAAGAACATGAATGCCTGATGCACTATCTGTTGCAATGATGCTTTTATTTACATCAATCTCTGAACCATCAACATTCAGACGGGTTGTAACATTTGAGCCGCACGAAAGAGTGATCGCTTCAGTAACATGTGTGCTAGAAGTTGAACCTCCTCGTACAATTTTGCTACCGAATACACTTAAAGTTGCGCCATTGGTAACAGACAATGTGCCATTGTGGCTACTATCTCTCGTGGAATCTACTTCAATATTGATGATTTCATACAGTGCTCCGCTTTGATTGAACTGCATTACCCATGAATTGGCAGACACCACTTCGGACGTGAAAACAGGTAAAACTGTGTTTTCATCGAACACTCCGTTACCTGCAAAAATAGAGTTGACCGGCATTACGAATGCCCCTGGAAGATGATAATCGGCGATGTCTCCATTACCGTCCAAGGCATCAAAAATATACAAGGTATCTGTTTGACTGAGCATGCTAGTGGTGAGTTCAGCTGCCGCTGTTATCTTGAGGATACGGTTGAAAGAAATCGAACTCTGAGAGGTGATAGAAGAGCAGAGGCTTCTATCAATCTGATTTTGAATGTCACTACACTGGTTGTAGGTTGTAGTCAGTGGCGGTGTTGTGGGTGTTGTGGGTGTTGTGGGTGTTGTGGGTGTGGATGGCGCCGAGAGAGAGATTATTCCTGAAGAGATGCCTTCCGGATTATCAGCATTGTAATTCGTATTGTCATACACATAGATATCGCCAGTTAGTTGTGTGTTAGTTCCACTGCCGGGACTGACTATTTTAAGAGTTGGGTTGTCAGCACTGTTACTATGGTTGAAGCCCGAATTAAAATTAACACGACCATCGAGAGTGAAACTCCTTGTCAAACCACGATCGTAGCGCAAGAGAATACTGGCAATAGCTGTTTCAGCGCGCTGGCTGTTGTTATCAATAGAAAAGTGTTCAACATTCTCAAGAACAATCGCTTCAAACAAATCTGTTACTGGCGCAGTACTAGGCGCGTGGGTAGTACTGGAATCGAGATCGCTGAAACCGTTATTAGAGATGCTTATCTGATGAGCTGCCGGGCAACCATCCTGAGAACAGGTAACATTGATAAGCTTAACCTCTGAAGTGCCGTCTCCTATACGACCTTCAATGTTGGTGGAGTCAAATACGTTGAAATTAATATCAACACGACCTGTAGGCTTATAAATGTCAACGAAGAAATTGGGTCGATAAGCATTACCAGAGTGGGTGAAATTACAGTTATTGATAATGACCGCGGTTGAGCCTGGTCCCGTTCCAATAGCTCCTTGAGTTTGGTTTGCAATCCCCGATGGAGGTAAGGACTCTCGAGTATCGAATTCGATGCGATCCACAATAAATTTTTGTGGTGCACCAGAGAGTAAAATTACCGGCAAATCTGGTTGCGCTGTTTCAGAAAACGACAGCGTATGATGGTTATCTGAAGTACTTGTCAGTGCTATATTATTTTGCTGTGTCGCGAGACCTTGTGTTAAGCCTGTAATGCTATCAAGAAGAATGATCAGGTTATTGTTTGTGAGGAGTGCTTGCGTTAACTGGGCTTCTGTTTTTGCCAAAGAAATGGATGTGAAATCATCAAGAAAATTTGAAGAATAAATTTCTCCTGAAGTGTAGGTTGTTTTAAATCGATTACAGGCAGAAATGGCATTCACTCTGTCATCGCCAGTGAAGTCATTCGGCCCTAGGGTTGTCTCAGGAGGAAGAGTCGGGATCGAAATAGAGCTACAATCGAGAGCCATCGCTATTTGAGTGTGTAATCCCGATATCAGAAAAGGAACTATAAATAATATTTTCCTTAGATACTGCTTACTGCGGTGTCGTGTTTTGAACATGATATTTTTTTCCAGGAAATCGTCATAAAACCTGATTGCTTACCGTAAATTAATATAATTATTATTTGTTTTACTAAGAAAAATCAGTGTGAATAACGAATTCAATTGTAAAAAACAAAGCTCGTTGTTGAGCAGAACAAGAGTAATGTTAGTGTCTATATGATATTTATTGTATTTTTTTAAAATATTTTTCGAATATTGAATTTACTAAGTATCAGCATCAGTAATAATGATTCAGAAGGCAATTAATTATTGTGGTTTAAAGTAAAAAAACACGCCATAAAATACTCGGTCATTGACGTGTAAATGAGTGAGTAGAAAAGTTGAAAATCGTACTCCTGAATCGTAAGTACAAAAAAACCACTGACTTTCATCAGTGGTTTTTTAAGTCCAGGATGGACGGTATGGTGATAATGCAGGAGCAATTATCACCACTAAAGCTAGAAGTTAAAAAGAATTACTTATTCTTTTTCTTCTCAGCCTGACGTGCCTTTTCTTCTTCGATTACTTTCTCAGCCACGTTCTGAGGACACTGAGCGTAATGAGCGAATTCCATGGAGAACTGACCACGACCGGAAGTCATGGTACGCAGGGATCCGATGTAACCGAACATTTCGGACAGTGGAACGTCAGCCTTGATGCGAACGCCGGAAGCGCCTGCTTCCTGACCAGCGATCATGCCACGACGACGGTTCAAGTCACCAATAACGTCACCAACGTGATCGTCTGGAGTGAACACGTCAACCTTCATGATCGGCTCGAGCAGCTTAGGATCAGCCTTAGGAATGGAGCGACGGAATGCGCCACGTGCTGCCAGTTCGAACGCTACTGCAGAGGAGTCAACGGCGTGGAATCCACCATCGTACAGCTCGATTTCAACGTCCAGCACAGGGAAGCCAGCGAGAACGCCGTTATCCATCATGCTCTTGAAGCCTTTTTCAATCGCCGGGAAGAATTCCTTAGGAACGTTACCGCCCACAACGGTTGATTTGAAGACCAGACCAGTGTTCTGTTCACCCGGCTTGATGCGGTAGTCGATCTTACCGAACTGACCGGAACCACCGGACTGCTTCTTGTGAGTGTAAGAATCTTCGATTTCAGCCGTGATGGTCTCACGGTACGCAACCTGAGGTTCACCCACTTCCAGATCTACACCGTAGGTACGACGCAGGATGTCGACCTTGATGTCCAGGTGCAGTTCGCCCATACCACGCAGGATGGTCTGACCAGTTTCTTCGTCGGTGTGAACCAGGAAGGTAGGGTCTTCAGCAACCATCTTACCGATAGCGATACCCATTTTCTCGGAACCGCCTTTATCTTTAGGGGTAACGGAAATGGAGATTACTGGCTCTGGGAATACCATTGCTTCAAGAGTACATTCGTGCTTAGGATCACACAGAGTGTGACCAGTCTGAACGTTCTTCATGCCAACGATGGCCAGGATGTCACCTGCCTGAGCAGTGCTCAGCTCTTTACGGTCATCCGCTTCCATTTCACACATACGGCCGATACGCTCGGTCTTACCTGTGAAGGAGTTCAGGATGGTGTCGCCCTTGTTCAGGACACCTGAGTAGATGCGGATAAAGGTCAGGGCGCCGAAACGGTCGTCCATGATCTTGAAGGCCAGCGCACGGAAAGGCTCGTCAATAGCAACCTTTGCAACGTCACCGGTAGGCTCACCGTGTTCGTCGGTCAGGTCCTGTGGGATAACTTCTGTTGGGGACGGCAGGTAGTCAACAACAGCGTCCAGTACCAGCTGGATGCCCTTGTTCTTAAATGCAGAACCACAGTAAGTTGGGAAGAAAGTCAGTTCACGGGTACCTTTACGGATACAGAACTTGATTTGCTCAACGGTAGGCTCTTCACCTTCCATGTAAGCCATCATGATGTCGTCATCAACTTCAACGGCTGTTTCGATCATCTGCTCGCGGTACATCTGCGCGTCGTCAACCATGTCCGCAGGAATGTCCTGAACGGTATAATTTTCTGGCAGGCCGGAATCATCCCAGACGTAGGCTTTCTGAGACAGAATGTCGACAACGCCCACGAACTCGTCTTCAGTACCGATTGGCAGTGTCATGATCAGAGGGTGTGCACCCAATACGTTCTTAACCTGATCAGTAACCCGGAAGAAGTCTGCACCCAGACGGTCGAGCTTGTTTACGAAGATGATACGGGATACACCGGATTCGTCCGCATAACGCCAGTTAGTCTCGGACTGAGGCTCAACACCACCGGAACCACAGAACACACCGATGCCGCCATCAAGTACTTTCAGGGAACGATAGACTTCAACAGTGAAGTCAACGTGTCCTGGAGTATCGATGATGTTCATGCGATGACCATCCCAGAAGGTGGTGATCGCAGCGGACTGGATAGTAATACCGCGCTCAGCTTCCTGTTCCATGAAGTCGGTAGTAGATTCACCGTCATGTACTTCACCGGTCTTGTGAATCTTACCGGTCAGTTTCAGGATACGTTCAGTTGTAGTGGTCTTACCGGCATCAACGTGTGCGAAGATACCAATATTTCTATATTTAGAGAGATCTGACATTAGATGCTCGATGTTTCAGGGGAAAATTTCGCCCGCTAGTTTAATGGCTTTGAGCCCGAGATAGAACCAAAAGTAAACAAAGAAATCCAGATTGGCCAAATTTTTTATTAGGACTATAGATTTAGAGCTGAGTCAAGCGTGATGAAACGAAGGTTTTACCCTGTTTTTCTATTGAAGAAGCAGTTGTTTTATCGGTGTTTTAAGCCGATTTTGTAGGCTTTTAGCCTGTTTTTGGCGGAAATTTGTAGCCAGTAAGCTGATGACAATAGTTTTGTAGGCTTATGCACGGCTGGATAAATGTAAATTAATGCTCTCTGGTGCCATCTGCACTCCAGGCTAATACATGAAGAGTGGCTTTCCAGTCTTTATTAGCACCCGTTTTTGCTATTAATTCGTCAACACCGTCAACTCTTCGCTCTTTTCTTTCACTGGAGAGGAAATCCGGTAGTGCAGATTTAAGTCCAGGTTCATTAAAATCAGGATGAGCCATCAGTCGTTCAAGATACTCTCTTCGCATTTCGTGGGTCGTTGTTCTCATCCTTTTTAATTTATCCACACCGGCCATGAATTTTCCGAATTGTTCTAATGTGATTTGCTTGCTGGCGGTCAAATCTTTCAAGCCTGCAAGATGAAGATCACCAAGAGTGATGTCCTCGGAAGGGTTCTGGGTAAATGTCTTGCCAGAGGAAAGGAGTACTTCGCTGACAAAGGAAGAAGGGAGCGTGGTGGATTTTAGCGGAATATTTGCATGTTTAATTTTTGATCAAGAGGGAACAACAGATAACATAAAAAAAAGCTGACTTGCATCAATAGATAATGGAGTTAAGTGGTTTTGTGCAAATGCGCGGTATTTTGTACAGAATATGCCAAGTTGTGCAGCGTATCCTATACGTCTCTGTCCTGAGAAATAATGTTAAATAACAATCACTTTAAACGCTAACATTCTTGAACATTTCACATTGTATTGGAGTGCTCATTTCAGGTTGGCCTCTTTTGCACTCTCAGGACGAAACAATGAGAAAAACACTTCTTGGCTGTGCCATATCGGTTGTGATTGCATCCTCATGGGCCAATGCGGCTACCATTGATTCGGGTTCTGGCCGGGCACCTGAAAACAAACCCAACGTGGTGGTGGTCTTTCTAGATGACGCTGGGTATGCGGATATCGGTGTGAATGGCGGTAAATATCCGACACCTAATATCGATAAAATGGCTGAGGAAGGTCAGAATTTTTCAGACTTTTACATGGAAGCACCTGTCAGTACGCCATCCAGAGCCGCATTGTTGACGTCAAGAGTTAGCCTGAGAACCGGTGTGTACGGTCGTGAAATGGCTGTGTTTGACGAGACTGACAAAGATGGCCTGCCCAAATCTGAATACACTATGGCTGAAATGTTCAGAGACTCCGGCTACAGCACTTATATGCTGGGCAAATGGCATTTAGGTATCGGTAAGGACGGTGTTGAACATATTCCAACCCGTCACGGCTTTCAGGAATGGTATGGCATCCCCACCTCTAACGACATGTTTGAGGCTAACCCCGAGTTTCGTTTAAAGCCGGTTCGTAAACTGCTTCGTGATCCAAAAGTCTTCCAGAACCCGGAAGTGATGAAGATGCTCGGAGAGCGAGACTTCAATCTGGCCAATCCGAAAGATGGGCGAGCTAATAATGATGACTTCCTGGTGCCTCTCTACCATTCTTTCTCCACCGATGATGGGCAATTCAAAGACTACCAAGTAGGTCTTCTGAACCAATACACTTTCATGCGTAACATGACGTCTCGTGCGGTTGAATACATTAATAACAAGAAAGACGACTCTTTCTTTATGTATGTGGCCTATCCGCAAAGCCATGTGCCTATATTCACTTCGCCCGAGTATAACGGTGTTACGGATACAGCATACGGCGATGTGATGGTGGAGACGGACTACTCTGTAGGCCGAATCATGAATGCCTTGAAGCAAAATGGTTTGGACGACAATACCATCGTTGTTTTCACCTCTGATAATGGTCCTTGGTTGAACTACTCAAGCCGTGGTGCTGCCGGTTCTGCCCTGCCATTCCGTGCGGGTAAATCAACGCCTTATGAAGGCGGAAGCCGAGTTCCCGGTATTATTCGCTGGTCAGGTCAGGTGAAACCAGGTGCCAACAGTGCCATGTATTCCGCTCTGGATTTGATGCCAACTCTGGCTTCCATGACCGGAGCCAATATGCCTAAAGAGATTATTACTGACGGCTTCGACCAGTCTGGCAACCTACTGAAAGGTGAAGAATCTCCAAGAGACTTCGTACCGATCTTTATGCGCGGAGAGCTGGTTGGTTTCAGAAAAGGGGATTACAAACTGGTCTTTGGTGGCGTTGGCCTGGTGACTAACGGTAACAAGAGAAACAAGGCTGAGATGTATAACCTCGTTAGTGACGAGGGTGAAAAGGTCAATCTTGCTGATAAAGAACCTGAGACATATGCAGCAATGGTGAAGCTATCCGAAGAGTACGTGGCGTCTATCGGTACGCCCGCAGCGCCATTGTGTGACTTTGACGATTAATTCAGCGTCTCTTTGATCAGTCCCGCGTGAGCGGGACAGCTTTTTAGCAAAAGCAGATCTAATGAGTAAAAGCAGATCCAATTATCAAAAGCAGATCCAATTATCAAAAGCAGATCCAATTAGCGAAAGCAGATTCAATATGTCCAGTATCCATATAATGGCAAAACCTTCGTCCTCAAAATGCAATATTGATTGCGAATATTGCTTTTATCTGGAAAAAGAAAAACTCTACCCCGACGCCACTGACTTTCGTATGTCTGATGAGGTGCTTGAAGCCTATATCAAACAGACCATTGAGCATCAGAAAGGCCGTGATCATCATGAATTCAGCTGGCAAGGGGGAGAACCTACTTTACTGGGACTGGATTTCTTCAAAAAAGCCATGAAACTGCAGAAAAGCTTGGCAGGGAAAGTCCCTTGCGTTAACTCTCTGCAAACCAATGGCATTTTGATTAATGATGAATGGGCAAGGTTTCTGGCAAAGCATCGTTTTCTGGTCGGACTCTCCATTGATGGCAATGAACAGCATCACGACAGATATCGTAAAACCAGAACCGGTAAAGGCACTCATGCCAGAGTATTGAAGGCTATTAAACACTTGACTCAACACAGGGTTGAGTTAAACGCCATGGTGGTTGTCCATCAGGCCAATGTTAATGATCCAAAAGGCGTTTATAACGCGCTAAAAAGCTATGGAATTCGCCACATACAACTGACGCCACTGGTTGAACGAAAGGCGCAAGAAATTCCTGAAGATAACTTGATTCTGGTGAGCCCGGCTTATACCGGTAAAGCAGACGTAGCAAAGTGGTCTGTTGGGGCGAAGGAATACGGCCAATTTTTATGTGATCTTTTTGATACCTGGAAAGAACGGGATTTTGGCAAGGTCTTTGTTTACAACTTTGAATCCACACTGACTATGAAAGCAGGTTTGCCAGGTAATAGCTGTATTACCGCTGAAACCTGTGGCAATGCCGTCGCGCTGGAATCCAATGGGGATCTCTACACGTGCGATCACTTTGTGTATCCCGAACACAAACTCGGCAATATTCTGGATCAACCGGTATCAGAGTTGGCACAGTCAGATCAATTAAAGCAGTTTGGAATGGATAAGAAAACGGGCCGTTCCGTTGACTGCGATGATTGTAGCTTCCTGTCTATTTGTAATGGTGGTTGCCCAAAGCATCGTTTTCAAATCAGCAGTGATGGCCAGCGAAATAAAAATTACCTCTGTGATGGCTACAAAATGTATTTTTCCCATACAGAGAAGTTCATGGATTTTGTTTTAGAAAATTTGAATTGAACATGCTTCCAAAGAAGTGTTCCTGGATTTTAAAAAATATAAATATTATTTAGTTAGGGGTAGTAGCATGCGTAAAGTCGTTCGTCCTTTTGTAATGGGTGCTTTGGCTGTTGCCGTAGCGGGTTCTCTAAGTGCTGGTGTTAGTGCAGAAGAGAAAAAAGAACTGGCCGCAGGAGAAATAAAAACTATTTTTCCAATAGGCCCTATGTATGATCCTGACTTTGATTTTGCCATTGTTGCATTACCAACAATGCTGAATAAATTCGACGATAAATCCTCTACATCCTGGACCAGAATTACAGCAGTCTACGGCTCTAATGATAATAAGAACATAGCGCTGGGTAATGAGTGGTACTTTGGTGAAAATAAATTTAAATTCAGAAATTATCTTGGTTTCAACGATGTAGAAATAACCCAACAGGATTATTTTTATAAGCAAGGTCTTCAGGATGTAGGTACAGAAACCACATCTGTATGGGGTAACTTTTCCTATCAGATCCTGAATGATATCTATGCGGGTGTTTCTTGGGATATCAGCTCCACAGAAATGCAACGAAATACTGGTGGGACTTATCAGACATTGGTGAACAACCTGCCGGACAATGATGTAAAAAATGTTGGTTTGTATCTGAACTATGATGCTAGAAATCATAAAATGATGCCGACTGATGGTATGTTTCTGGAAGCTAATCTCTGGAAAGTAAAAAGAGAAGCAACAGGTGGTGCTGATAAATTCTGTATAAACGCAAGTACGTGCTACCCCTTGCCAGCCGGTAAGTCTCCAAATCAAACTTATCGTTACGAGACAGTAAAATTAGACGGTCGTTACTATAAATCTTTGGATGCCGAGACCACTCTTGCAGGTCGCATGTCTGTCGTTTATAACACTGATGAAGCACCGAATACGGCCGCTGTCTTTTCACGCATTGCTCAAGGTTTTTCTCGTGAAGTACTAGGGCGTGGTGCAGTAGCTCTGGAAGGCCAATATCGCCGTTGGTTTAACTCAAAGTGGGGTGCTGTGGGTGGGCTTGCAATCGCGAAGGCTCTTGATGCCAACAGCAAAGATATGGACGGCTTGTACTATGCCGGTACTCTGGGATTGAGGTATATGCTGGTTCCAGAATCCAATCTTGCTTTACGTATTGACCTGACACAAAGCAATCAGGAAGAAGAAGGCACACTGCTGTACTTCCGTGTAGGTGAATCTTTCTAAGCTGTTTTTTAAGTGCATTCCTTTTAAGTTAACTGCGCTCTTCCAAGATCGGCCCTTTCTTAACTAAGGGTCGATTTTATTTATATTGAGATATGTTTTTTTCATAGCTTGATTCTGTTCGCTCAGAATGACAACAGCGAGTATAATTTTCTGTATTCTGATGGTGAGCGTTTCATATGCTTGCTAAAACAACGAGAGAAATAAGCCTGACTGACATAGCCGAGATCAAAGGATATTTGTGACATGCTGTCTGAGGTTGTTAATAATTTTTCACAGGCTTCAGCAATGCGTTTTTCTTCGCGCCACTGCATGATACTAACACCTTGGTATTTCTTGAATAGCTGAGAAAGGCCAGACGTTGAAAGGCAAGCTTCTTTGGCGACTTCCTCAATAGTCAGTGGTTTGAAGAGTCTTTTTTCTACATACTCCATGGCTTTCAGAACTCTGGAGTCAATGATTTCAGCTCGGTTTCCCTCTAACAATTTACTGCATTGCAATAACATCATTTTTATACCAGCCGCTCTGGCTAAAACATCAACTCGGTCGTTCGACTTCCCTTGCTGATAGATCGTTTTCAATATTGATATTAATAACTCTTGTCGATCTTCACTTTTTTCTTTTAAATAGTAGATGCCGTCAGATATTTCAGGCCATTTGAGAAGCTCAAGCATATCCTCAGTAGGCTGAAACATGATTGAAAAGTAAGTCCAGCTTTGATTATCTTCTGATCGGCAAGCATCGAGATACGCAGAAGGACTGAAAAGAACAAGATCTCCCCGAGTAGACTTGAACTCCTTTCTGATGAAATTGTAAGATCCTGAGCCTTCTAGTGTGAAATGAAGGCTCCATCCTGCTTTTCGTTTTGGGCGAAGAATATGGAAATCTGTCCATCGCCCTTTAAAACGGCTGCAGTAGTGAATGATATTTTGGTAAGTAAAAAAGGGTGTATCTAAATCAATAGAGCTGAATAAAGATTTTATAAAAAGGTTTGCTTCTTCGTTTGTAATACTTTTGTCTGTTGAAAATACGTCAGACCAATCATCTATAATCTTGCTCGCATTAAAAGAAGAAAATAACGCACTATAATCGAATTCTGCAGACTCTTGTTGAGACGTTACTTGTGGAAGGACCAGATTTTTATGAGCAGGCATTTCTATTATGTGTAGATATTCAATGCTTAGTTGAACCTGGTTAATATCAGCCTTTCCCTGAAAGTAGTCGAAAATATTTCTGGCTGCTTGTGTCAGTGCTGTTTTCATAGAAAGGCCGCTTGAAAGAGTCTAAATGACAGTAGGCTAACTGATTGTGATAACAGGTAAATGCTATTTTTATGAGTGTATATTAAACGTTTTTATTAAGGGGGATATGCTCAAAGTCAGTAAATCGTGTATTTGTGTCTAATAGTTATTTTTGCGCTCTATCCACAGAGAATTTGCATTTAGACTGAGGGACAAACCCTCAGTCATGTCTAAAAACTACAGGTGATTTTTTGCAAAAGCTTGTAATGTATTTTCAAGCTTCTTATCTGCAGTCGCTTCCCCTATTGAATGAAACTTCCACTCGTTTCCTTTTTTGTAAAGCTTGGCCATGATCATGGAAACTTTACCAGCAAAGGTGGAGTCATTAGCTAGATCAAGAGTAGCAAAAATGGACTCAACACTCGTTGGAGTACCTTCATAGATACGTATTGAGGCAAAGGGAATATCTTTGAAATCCTGACCTCTGAAGGAGTTCAATACGAAGCCAATGGTTGCAGCCTTAGGATTGATTTTGGTTAGATCAACACTAATGACTTCATTATCAAGTCCATCGTCTCCGTCCATGTCTCCTGTGAGGTCGTCGCCACTGTGCATAACCCCACTGCATTTTGATTTCAGACTGCCGAAATAGACGGTATCCAGCAGTTGTCCATTAGCATCAAAAATGCCAACGGAAGCATCCAGATCTACCGCTTCTTTTTTTGATCCGCCAAAAAAACCTTTCTTGGAGATAGCTCCCCAATTAACGCCTACACACATACGTGTTAGGGATGAACCATTTTTTTCCAGCGAAATACGCTGACCTTTTTGAAGAGAAATAGCCACTGTTTAGAACTCCTTTTTAATAACTGATGCTACTTTCCCGATCGAACGGGAATGTCTATTACGACAGAAATCCTGTCAAAGCTATCCATTGGCCGCAGCCAATTCATGCTGATGAAAATTTTCCGCCAATGCCAAGGTTCTTTCTGCCCACTTGGCATGGCAGGTTCGTTCCATCATTTGTCCGTTATATTTAAAAACTGCTTTTGCATTGACGTCAGCAACAGCCTGCGCCTGCTCAATGTGCAGCTGAGTGTAACGGGTGTATTGCTCTTCGATAATCGCTAACTGGTTGGGATGAATGGCTGTTTTGGCGTACATTCCGTAGCTGATGTCTCGAACAACTTCTTGAGATAATGTGGTTCGATCATCAATAAAATCAAACACAGGCGCTGAAATTTCATACCCGTGGGGACGAAAAGTGAGCAATAATTGCTCAATAACCATTCGTAGCGGAGTGTCGTAAGCGCACAACCCTGGTAGACGCTTCAAACCCATTAAATTCATCAGGTCATTACCTCCTATCCGCAAACAGACGATATTGGCTTTTAGTTGATCCAATTCATGACGGATTTTAGGAAGTAGAGCGGGATCCAAAACCTGAATGCTTTCAAGTGTCGGCATGAGCGCATGATCCGACTGATGCTTTTTCAATACCTCACGGTATTTTGGTATTGTATCGAGGTCTGCTTTAGGCAGAACGAAGCCGTCTATTTTTTCGATGCCAGAAAACATAAGAATCTGGTCGAGAACGTCCGGATTTCGAGGTCTTATAAAACGTAAAAAATGCTGGTTCGGTTGCAGCGATCTTAAACTACCTGCCAAGCGATCAAGCGCAATAGGGAGCTCTTCCGGATTAACCGAATCTTCTGTACAGAACACCATGCTTCTTGCCCCTAATCCCTGTTGCATAACGCGATTGAGGTTAGGGTGGGTGCAAGGTGTGTACAGCGTTGCTCCAAGAGAAAAATAAGAGAGAGACTTCATGCAACTTTTTCCTGAAGTACATCTTTGATAATTGCGCAGGCGCCAAACGGCATATCCGCCAGCTCAATCAATGTAACTTGCTTTTCATTACACAACCGAATGAGGTGTGCGACGTCTTTTGAGTACTTGTTCTGAACCAGCAGTATGTCCGGAACACGGCGAAGCATTACTCGGGTTGCTTCAGCAATACCTGGTTTGATGCGATTGATATCACCGACTTGGTAATGGCTTTGAACAAATTTCAGAAAATGACGAGTAATGTGTTGGCGTTCTTTGCGAGGAATCGTAACCGGAGCTGCGTATTGCTGCTTTGAAAAGCAATCCGAGATGTTATCGACAAACCAGACTGAACGATCTGCGTGTTGTAAATGGTCGTAACGAACACAGCCATGAAAATCATTCTTGCCGATTTGATCATTCAATATGGATCGTGAAATAAGCCCGGAAACGGTTGAATTCATCAGTGCAGAAGGAATAGTGTAGTCGGCGTATGTGGCTGCTACGTCAGCACTACCACCAATATCTGAAATCACAAATAATTCTTTGGATATAGTAACCCCGTGTCGTTCATTATAGTCTGTGACTGACTGGTGTAACTCACGAGTAATAACACCTTTTGCGGTCCAGCCATCGACAAAAACCAGCGACTCAGGTGAATGACCCGTATCAAGAATGTAATCAAGGGCATTGGTATCAATGCCACGGTCACGAATGATACTGATACTGTAATGAGTGCTTTTACGATCAAAATGCCGAGTCAGTGCCCGCTGCAACAGAACACCCACTGGCGTTCCTGCACGAGCCAGAGATACAAGACAAATATCTCCCTGACGGCGTTCTGCAATCAAGGCGGCTAACAACATCACTTCATCAGCCAGTTGTTGACGATATTGTTCCATCATGGACAGAAACAGCTCTGTATATTCCGTTGTTGGAGCTGCTTCCTGATGAATCATCTCTGAGTAATGGCGTTGACCACTTTGGATCAACTGCTCTTTATCAGCAACGGTGCAAAAGTCTGTTTGAATAGGCTTGAGCAGAAACTGGCAGTCGTCTTTTGTGTAGCTGCCAAGCATGGGTACTCGTTGGTTTGATACAGTTAATGCCATTACTGCATTCCTTTATCAATCTGGCTACTCATGGGAAATAATCCAAAATGAGTTTCGCGCAAGAAGGGTAAATCGGTCAGGCTGTCGCCCAATCCCAACACAAGATCATTCTTATCAATGCCAAGATCATTCATCAGGTAGCGGACGGCTTTAGCTTTACAGGTATAAGGTGCCATAAGTGCCATATTATTTCCGTTGATGTGTACACGGATATCTTGGAACTCTGGCAAACCTGATAGTGCTTTGCGTAATGAATGAAAGGTATTTTCCGGGTCTTCGGTTTTATCGGATTTAATACTTACGTAGGCAGAAATACCGTGTTCAGCAATGACTCTGGTGCGTACGGGTATTCTGTGCGTTTCAATCTGCCTGCTTATCCAGTGATTCATTTTTTCCAGCCGGGCTTCCCATTTTTTGAGATCAAAGCACTGATTAAGATGCTCAACCCAAGGCTGATAAAGTTCACCGGCCTGATCAACAATGATGGCCCCATGAGATAAAATTCGAAATGAACCAAATATATTCTGACCCAGAATGTGGCGCTCAAAAGCAGGCTGGTTACGGCCTGTGACAGGAATGACGGTAGCACCACCCTTGAGAAATACGTTTAACAAAGCAAGCTGTTGTTGAGTAGCAAACGATGCGGGCTCACCCTGCCTGTCCAAAGCTGCGACTGTAGTTGATATACCGGCAGGTAGCTTAGAGGCTGTTTGAAACAAGGTGTCATCAAGATCGGTAAATATCCATATTTTGGATTCAAGTAACATCAACGAACTCCATAGGAGCGGTGCTAGTAGCTGGAAAGCAATGGGCTAACCCGTGAGTTTTAACGCGAGCATCGTCTTCAAGCATGACAACAACCTGTCGCTTATCTTCGGCCAAGTTATAGATATAGTGTTGGACAGGACGTTCATCAATGGTAAATGCACGTTTTGTTGAGATTGCCCCACCAATAAGTATGGGAGAACGGGTTGTTGATTGAAAAAGTACGTTTCTACCCGCTTTTTCAGCTTTTTCAGCAGTGAGGAAAGGCAGGTAGAGATGTTCACCATCTCCGACAATCGTGATTGGGTCGTCACCCTCTATGGCCAAAAGTTCGCCTTGATAGGGCATTTTTATAGCGCAACGTCCTGCATTTTTCAGCGAAGGCGCTGTTGATAAATCTTTATCAACACTATCAGGCAGTTTTGTTGAAAAGGATGAGTCAGGGATAAATTCAAACTCACCGTCCAGTAAGGAAATAAAGCGAACGGGAAGTCCTAAGTTGGAAAAAGGGGCTTTAGCCTCTTCTGATAACCAACTGACCAAAGAAACAATCACAATTTCTTCTATTTCCGGAAGTACTGGGATCAAACGTTCAGCTAAAAGCTTCAGTGTACGGCCTGTGGAAATTTCATCGTCCACCAGTACCAGCCGTTTGGAAGTACAAATATCGCTGAGGTATTCTTTCTGAGGTTCATAAAGCAGGTGATCAACAGCATGACTGTGGGCTTCGTCAAGTTGTAACCAGAGAGGTTGTGACAATTCATGACGTGTTGTGTGCTGGTAGAACACATTTTCTGACTGTTGCTGACTCAGACTATCGGCTACACCCGCTCCAAGTCCCGTCGCTGTTTCAGCCATACCTACGACGTAGGTTGAATCACCTGATGCAATCAGTGTCGCCAGTTCATCATAAATGGCGCGCATTACGCTTGGAGTGACTGGGATATGTTTTCCCAATACTTTGGATACAAACAAAAAACCACGCTTTGGATTTTCCCGACTGGCAAAATCAAGAAGCTCATCCAAAGAACGTAGACTTTTTTCTATATGAAATATTAGCTGTCCTGCGCGGATACCAAAAGTAGATGAAGACATAAACACTCCGCTTTTAGCTTGCGCAAATCCCTTTTCAAGACACACTGCAAGTTAAAGTTATTTTAACGATATAAAACATCATATTGTTTGTAACAGAGCCCTTCCATGATGCATGGAAGGGCTTCATACCCGTCGCCTTTGAAGATGTGGCGGCGTTGGCTGCTCGCACTCATCCCAGTCACCTACTACTCGTAGGCTCCTGGGATTCATTCGTTTGCCGCCTACCCACATATTCAAATCCTTTGGGTATAGTACATTGCGTAAATCAGCCGACGTTAACACCGTACTCTTTTGCCATAGGAGCCAAACCGCCAGCAAAGCCTTGACCCACTGCTTTGAATTTCCATTCTCCGTTGTGGCGATACAGTTCGCCGAAGATCATAGCGGTTTCAATGCTGTAATCTTCGGTCAGGTCGTAACGAGCCACTTCAGTACCGCTTTCGTCATTTACAACACGAATAAAGGCATTGGAAACCTGGCCAAAATTCTGATTATTTTTTTCAGCATCATGAATCGTTACAGTCACTGCAATCTTATTGATGTCTGCAGGTACTGAAGCCAAGTCGATTTTAACGGCTTCATCATCACCAGCCCCTTCACCCGTGCGATTATCGCCTTGATGAACGATAGATCCACATTGAGATGTCAGCTGGTTATAAAAAATAAAATCATGATCGCCACGAACCTTGCCATTTTCTCCTAGAACGAAAACAGAGGCATCCAGATCAAAATTTTGACCATCTGTTGCCCGCTCATCCCAGCCAAGCCCAACAAGAATTTTCTTGATACCCGGGTCAGCTTTTTCCAGAGAAATATTGCCGCCTTTAGATAGAGAAACAGCCATAATGATTAACTCCTTGTTGACATAAAAATGGCAGGAAAGCCTGCCTTAATATATTGGAGAACTTTGACAATTAACTTGAAAATCGGCCTGTCTGGCTGACTGTATGTCTAATGGCCAAAGCGCTTAAGTTATTAACCTAAACCATAGGTTTTCAGGAAAGCGGATAAGCCACCTGCGAAGCCATCTCCCTTCGCTACTGCTCGCCACTGCCCATCTTTCTTATAGATTTCTGCAAAGATCAACGAAGTCTCTGAACTATAATCTTCTGTGAGATCGTAGCGCGCGATGTCTTCGTTATTATCCTGATTGGCGATGCGGATAAACGCATTGTCTACCATGCCAAAATTTTGGTTACGTGCATCAGCGTCGTGAATGGTGACTGCAACTAACAATTTCAGTACGTTTTGAGGAATCTGGCTCAAATCAACAAGGATAACTTCATCATCACCATCACCTTCTCCAGTGAGGTTGTCACCTTGATGTACGACAGAACCACAGCCAGAGGTACTGGCGTTATAAAATACGAATCCTTGTTCACCAATGGCTTTATCGGATTCGTCTAGCATCAAAACTGATCCATCAAGATCAAAGTCATTGCCATCTGTTTTTCTCAGATCCCAACCAAGACCCAAGTGCAGTTTTGATAGACCTGGAGCCTCTTTCTCGAGGTTGATTCGTGAACCTTTATTGAGACTTATAGCCATCTTCTTTTCCTATTGCAGTCGTTCTTAAAATGAGTAAGACACTGTGTCTGTATTTTAAGTCAGACGCGCATACATTCTTTTTACAAGAGCTGTATGAGCGTCTATCTAAGGAGATCTATGTTGCTTTGGTGTCTACATCATCCTCTTTTTCAGGCCAGATGAGCGATGCAAGTATGCCTGTGGCAAGCAAGCCAAGAACCACCCAAAGTGATTGGCTGGGATCTATTTCGAATGTGTGGATTCCGAAGGTTTTCTCCACTGAGCTAGCGCCAAGTTTCACCGCAACAAACACCAGAATCAAGGCAACAGCTTTTTCCAGGTGGCACAGATACTTTGCAGCTACTACCAACATAAAGTACAAGTTACGCAGGCCGAGAATGGCAAAAATCACGGCTGCATAAATAAGCAGTGGTTCACGAGTGACTGCAATAATAGCTGGAACGGAGTCGAAGCTGAAAACAATGTCTGAAATTTCAATAGCGATTAGACACAGAAACATGGGGGTAGCAAAGAAAGCCCCTTTTTTAGTGACTGACAACGTACTGTCTTCAGACTGCAGGCGTTCAACTTCTTTTTGTCTGACAAAGAACTTTTTGCCATGAAGTCGGGGAAAAACCGGGAAGACTTTTTTAGTCATGCGTACTGACCAATGATCACTGTAGTCTTCGTGTTCTTCCTCGTCGGTGCCTTTGAACATGACATAAGCGGTCCATGCCACGATGAGGGCAAAGACCAACTCAACCCAGGGAGCCAAGCCAAAAAGAGACGTGCCCGCTGCGATGAAGATAGCTCGGAACAGCAGTGCTCCAATGATGCCAAAATAAAGAATCCGGTGCTGTAATATCCCTTTAATGCCGAACGATGCAAAAATGGCAACAAACACCATCATGTTGTCGATGGAAAGGGATTTTTCCAGAGCGTAGCCCGCCATAAACAGTGATGCGTATTCATCACCAAAGCGAACCTGAAGATAAAAATAAAAGCCGACTGCGAGAACAACCCAGAAGACAGACCAGCTGGCGGCATCCAGCAAGCTGACTTCTGTTTTATTACGATGTGCAAAGAGGTCAGCGAAGACGCTGACTCCCACTACACCAAGGAGAATGAGGATGGTTTCTATTGGAAAACCTAACGGTTCCATAGTAATTCCTTTACCGGAAAAATAAAAAGCAGATGTTTACTGAAGTTAAGTCAGCTCAAAGTCCGCTGGAGTTAATCCCAGTTCTGTAGCAATGCGGGTAGCCACTGCTTTTTCATCCTGATCAAAACTACCGTCAGACGCACCAATTGCGATAACCATACGCATGATTAAGCGTGCTTGCTCTGGCTTTTCACGCATTTTACCAATTGCTTGAAAAGCTTTTGCTTCTCCTACATCTTTGTCAAATTCAAGCGTTTCAATATGGTTCTTGAACGTTGAGATGATGTCGCTGGTTTCATAAACAGACAACGCTTCATTGCTCTCAATGAAAGCCATCATTTTCTGTTTTTCTTCGGAGTCGATCGAACCATCAGCTATTGCAACCAAAGCGGCCCCAGCAAGACTGGCATTCAGGAATTCTTTTGATTTGTACTTTTGAGCTTCAGTCTTGAGTTCATTGAATTTTTCTTTACCTTGGCGTAATAAATTTTTCAACATGAAGCATATACCTTGTAGTCTGTCGTTTTAATATCTGGCAGCTACTGATTATTTATCAGTAAAGCTAGTGAAAATATGAGATCTAGTATTATTATTCTTTGAGCAAGTATGAACAGATCTCGTACGATTTAAACTTCTTCATAGACACCTGTATCTGTCACTTTATGGTTAAGCCTAAATGACTAACTGAATGACTAAATAGTGTTGAATCTAGATAAGCACTCTTACTTGTGCAAGCGTTTATTGTTAATAAAAGCAGTTACAAGTGTTTATTTTTGTTATTGGTATCAAACATCGAGGCTAAATTTACACTTTCCTTTCATTTTCACAATAAAGAGCAATTTATTTTGCTTGTGGGGATATCGCTTTAAGCTGTTACCGTTTCACCGCAAACGACTACCGAGGTTTTTTTACTGGGTGTCAGGTTTAATGCTCTGATATCTCTGGACGTGTAAAAATTGAACGTGGATTTTTCCAGTCGTATACTTCGTATCTTCGTATGCAAAGTATACGACCAGTTAAGCTAGCCTTGCTAAAATGTGTTTAACAACTGCCATCTTATTATCAAAAAGATCAATGTTAATCGATGTTAATCAAATCGCCCTTGGACTCCAGCCAAATCTTACGATCTGAGGATCGTTTTTTAGCCAGCAACATATCCATTTCCTGAAGGGTTTCTTCAGCATTCTCAAAGGTGAGCCGAACCAAGCGACGAGTGTCGGTTGACATAGTGGTTTCACGTAACTGAAGTGGGTTCATCTCACCCAATCCTTTGAAACGCTGAACGTTTACTTTGCCACGCTTCTTCTCGGCTTTAATACGCTCGAGAATGCCGTCTTTTTCGGATTCATCCAGTGCGTAAAACACTTCCTTGGCAATGTCGATTCGGTAGAGGGGTGGCATGGCCACATAAATATGTCCTTTCTCTACCAGTGGCCTGAAGTGTTGAACAAACAAGGCGCACAGCAGGGTGGCGATATGCAGACCATCGGAGTCAGCATCGGCCAGAATACAGATCTTGCCGTAGCGTAACTCCTCGATGTTTGCCGAACCCGGGTCGACACCCAGTGCAACGGAAATATCGTGAATTTCGCGAGAAGCCAAGACTTCACTGGAATCGACTTCCCAGGTATTCAGAATCTTTCCGCGGAGAGGAAGTATGGCTTGATACTCACGATCACGGGCTTGCTTGGCAGAACCGCCCGCAGAGTCACCCTCTACCAGAAACAGCTCGGTGTGTTTCAAGTCCTGACTGGAACAGTCTGCCAATTTACCGGGCAGTGCAGGTCCTTGAGTCACTTTTTTACGAGCAACTTTTTTGGATTTACGCATCCGTTTCTGGGCGTTGCCAATACACAGTTCGGCCAGTTGCTCGGCCTCTGCGGTGTGCTGGTTTAACCAGAGACTGAAAGCATCCTTGGCGACACCGGATACAAAAGCAGCACACTCACGAGATGACAGGCGTTCTTTGGTTTGTCCGGAGAATTGTGGGTCAGACAGTTTCGCTGACAGAACAAAGGCGCAGTTTTCCCAAATATCGTCTGGGCCAAGTTTGATACCACGGGGCATCAGGTTACGGAACTCACAGAACTCACGGATGGCTTCCAGCAGGCCGGTTCTTAAGCCGTTAACGTGCGTACCTCCCATAGGTGTGGGAATAAGGTTGACGTAACTTTCTGTCAACAGCTCACCACCTTCCGGTAGCCACTGCACGGCCCAGTCAACGGCTTCCTTTTCACCTTTTAATGAACCGGTGAACGGTTGGATTGGCAAGGTTTCGTAACTGTGAGTCGTGCCTATCAGGTAATCCTTGAGGCCGTCTTCGTAATACCACTCGGAGCTATCGCCAGTATGTTCATCAACGAACTCAATCTTTAGTCCTGGGCAGAGTACTGCTTTGGCACGCAGTACGTGCATCAACCGTGTGACAGAGAATTTGGCAGAATCGAAATAACTGGCGTCAGGCCAGAAACGTACAGTTGTACCTGTATTACGTTTGCCACAGGTATCAATCTCATGCAGATCTTGATCCTTGTAGCCGTTTTTGAAACTGATCCGGGATACTTTGGCGTCTCTGCGTACGGTCACTTCCAGAATGTTCGACAGTGCGTTTACTACAGAGATACCCACACCGTGCAGACCACCGGAAAACTGATAGTTCTTGTTGGAGAACTTACCACCGGCATGAAGACGGGTCAGGATCAGCTCAATACCAGTGATGCCGTGTGTCGGGTGTATATCCGTCGGCATGCCTCGGCCGTCATCAACGACTTCCAGAGAGTTATCCTTGTAGAGGACGACTTTAATTTTACTGGCAAACCCGGCAAGCGCTTCATCGACACTGTTGTCGATGATCTCCTGAGCCAGGTGGTTAGGGCGGGTTGTGTCAGTGTACATGCCCGGACGTTTGCGAACCGGGTCAAGGCCACTGAGAACCTCAATAGCTTCCGCTGTATAGTCGTTACCCATGGAATCCTTGCTGATCTGTAAGCGCTAACGGGATAGTCTAACAATGCAACAGCGGCTCGGATAGGGTTGAAATTTGCACATATACTAAAGATGGCTGATGCTGAGATGAGTTGTTTTCCTGACAGCTTTTCAACTACCCGCGAGATCGGGATTGTTACCATGAATCTAATTATTGTTTTGACTGTATTTTTAATCTTGCTGGTACCGGTGACCCTGCTGGCTAGATCCAGAGGGCGATCCGTGCCTTCCTGGCTTGCTATTTCAGTGCTGTTATCACCTCTAGTGTCTCTGTTCCTTTTATTGATGCTGCCAAAAACTGAAAGAAAAAATCTGAAAGACATTCGTAAATCTCAGCAGAAAGAGAAAGCGGACTGAATGACTTTCTCTCTTCAGCAACAGGACAACAGGGCAGTAGAGTACTGACGGCAATTACCGGCAGCCAATTTCGATGATTCTGAACTCATAATGAGATGGCTTTCATTCTGGCACGATGCTGCAGTTTCTGACTCGATCTAATCGCAATACGGAAAAACCCTGAGCTACTGACTATACTTTCCAGCCACTCTCCATAAGAGGGGCTGAAATGCCGTTTCTTTCTCAGCTGGTGGGGCATCCCGCTGACAGAGTTGCTGTTGTTGACTCTGAAGGTGAACATACGTATCAGTCTTTACTGGAACGGTCCAGAATGCTGGCCGGTAGAATCAGGGAACTGAGTGAAAAGCATTCTTTCATCGCTTTTTTAACAGGAAGGGATGCTTCTTTTATTGAGGTTCTTCTGGCTATCTGGCTGGAAGAATCTGCAGCAGTCCCTCTTGATCCGCTGATGTCTGAGCCGGAGTGGGAACGTTGTCTTCGTGATATTGATGTTCGTTGCCTGATTTACTCACCGGAAAAGAAATCAGAGGCAATGGTTCTAGGTCAAAGATTGGGAATACAGCTGATCTGTTCCAGTGACTTGGCTGCCAAACCTTCACCTCTTATCACCATCAACCCGTCGCTTAATGCTCTGGTTTTGTTCACCAGTGGTACCAGCAGGAGCCCAAGAGGTGTCGTTCACACGTTCAGCTCATTGCAGGCTCAAGTGAAAAGTATATGTGCGGCGTGGGACTGGCAACCCCAGGACAGAATGCTTCATATACTACCTCTGTCTCATATTCACGGGTTGGTTTGCGGGCTTTTAGCACCGCTTGCGGCTGGGGCAAGTTGCGAAATTTTACCGTGTTTTAAAACCAGTGAAGTGTGGGAACATCTTGCAGGAGGCACTAATACAATGCTGACAGCCGTTCCTGCCATATATCACTACCTGGTTGAAACCTGGGAGAAAGCATCTCTGGAGCAACAGCACCGTTGGGCTAAAGGAGCTACTGCATTGAGGGTTGCCATGGTGGGTTCCTCTCAATTGATGCCAACGGCGTATAACGGCTGGTTGAAAATTACCGGAAAACCGTTAGTGACACGTTATGGGCTGACTGAGGCTGGAATGGTTCTGTCGCAGAGTCTGGATGGTAGCTCAGGGTCGGATACCGTAGGTAAACCGCTGCATGGTGTCAGTATCAGGTTGGTAGATGATAATGGGTGTGAGGTAGAGAATCAGGGAGAGATGGAGATTAGAAGCCCGCAGTTATTCAGAGGGTATCATGGCAAAGAGGATTTGAATCAACAGGCTTTTCGCCACGGCTGGTTTCGTACAGGTGATATAGCCGTGCGGACAAACGATGATGAGTTTCGATTACTGGGGCGACGTTCCATCGACATAATAACCAGTGGAGGCTATCGAATATCTGCTTTGGAACTGGAATCTATTCTTGATGAGCATCCTGAAATTCGGGAGAGTGCTGTATTGGGTACGCCTTGCGAACATCTGGGAGAAGCCATCTGTGCCTGCATTGTGCCAGATGCACAAAATGGGTATCTTGATATCAGAGGCATCAATGACTGGCTGTTCCATCAAGTGGCAGTGGCGACCTACAAGCTACCGACTTATCTTCAGTTGCTTGAGCAGTTGCCCAGAACCCCTGTAGGAAAGGTGGATAAACTTCGGTTGAAAGAAAGTTTGATCAATGTTTGTTAGAGAACTTACAGGCGGGTTCTGATTATTTAAGGCTATGACCCGCCAAAAACTCAAAGATATAGGGTAGCGTTTTTTCATATTGGTCAAACTGATGGTTTCCGCCCTGTTGAACGAGAATATCTGCTCCAGCGTATTTGCTGACCGCCTTTCGGTAGTCGAGCACTTCATCACCTGTCTGTACCAAAAGCAGAGTCCGTTCTTGCTGTGTGAGCAGAGGAACTTTCATCGTCTTTAATTGCTGTACATGTTCAAGTGTTAACTGCCAGCGTTCGCCGGTGTGTTCATTGGTTTGCCAGCCCAAATGCTCCTCGAAGAGAGCATAGGGAGACACGGCCGGATTGATTAAAACCAGTCGAGTAGGCCACGATGGATAAATTTCGTGAATGAGTTCATTCAACCAGGTGCCAATAAAACCACCCAGAGAGCTACCGATAAGATACACCGGCCTTTTCGAGGTTTCTTGTTTTAGTCGGTTAAGCAAGAGTTGTTGAACATGCTGAGGTTCATTGGGTAACTGTGGAACCCAGGTTTCAATATCCAGGCGCTGCTGATCAATAAACTGGCAGGTCAGCTGTGCCTTATGGGAACCCGGTGAGCTATTAAAACCATGAAGGTAAATGAGCAGGGGTTGTTTGGTCATACCTCAAAATCTCATTCAATTGTACTGTGTCATTTGATCCAACAGAGCGGAAGGTTCGCTTTCCATAATCATGCTGGCAGCTCCCGTTGGATGTATAAAACCCTGTTGATCACTATGATCCAGAAACTGCAGCAGAAACTCATAATAATTGAGAGTATTCAGCAAGGCAACGGGCTTGTTTTGGCTTTGGGTTGTAAGTGCAGTTGCAGAATCAGGTCGTCGTCTTGCCATCGATAATAAGGCATGAAAGAACATTATTCATTTAAAGAGAGAAGGAGAGAAAGAGCGAATAATAAGGGATTTCATATAAAAACGGAGCCATAAAGGCTCCGTTTTTATATTCACTACTGCGAGCTTAAAGATCAGCCAACGATCGCAGGAATGCCTGGCAGCATACCAACAGCCGCCATTGCCAGAGTACTGACAATAAAGGCCAGACCCGGGATCATGATACGGTCTGCAAAGCCAAGCAGCTTTGAACGTTCCTTGTCGCCGATCAAGCTGTTGTTGTCCAGCAGCATGGTCAGCGCCCAGCCGAATACTGGATTAACAACGGCAGAAGCAAAGATGGTGATACCGGCAGACTGTGTGTCCTTGGTGTCTTTAACCATTTCCATACCGGCTTCCAGCAGTGGCAGGAATACACCTACCAGTAGAGCGATACTCATCACCGGACGCCATACAGCGATGTCCATTGGGTAACCGGCTACAGCAACGATAACGCACAGTACACCCAGCATGATCGCGCCACCTGGAATCGGACGTTTGGCAATGGCGGCAGGAATCATATAAGTGCCCCAGGAAGAGGTCACGTTACCACCGCCGAACAGGGTACCGATCATTTGACGGAAAGAACAACCTGTCATAGTGTCGTCTACATCCATCAGTACATTTTTGGCTTTCTTCGGATAGTTCATTTCCTGGAAGATGCGGTGACCCAGGAAGTCAGGAGACCACATGGCTACGGCCAGAATAGCGAATGGCAGAGACGCCAGGAATTCAGGAACACCAGGAAGGCCCAGTTTCCAGCCAGTGTCTGCACCCCACCAGTAAGCCGGGTTCAGATTTGGTAATCCCGGAGATGTCTGGAATTCAAAAGGAGCACCCAGAGCCAGAGCAATGATGACCGCCAGAACGGAGCAGAGAGGAATGGCCAGCCAGCGCTTGCCGATACGGGCCAGCCAGGCATAAGCAATGATGTTGGCAGCCAGTACAGCCAGAGCGATATAACCCAGACCTTGAGCATCAGCCCAGGCTTTCAATGAGCTAATCTGGCCGATGCTGCCCATGGCTCCGAGATAAACCAGTAGACCACCGGCAACCCCTTGGCTGGTTAACTTCACCAGTCGTGAACCACCTTTGGTGATACTTAATATAAGACCAAATATACCTAATAGTATCGCAAGAGCCAGAGGGTGAGCTCCGGAAACAGCGATGACCGGAATCAACGGAATCATCGGTCCATGGTTACCGGCCAGGTTTGCGCGCGGGTTCATGAAACCGGAAACGAGGATACAAAACAGGATGGCGGAAACGAGCATTTCCACCCGAACGTTTTCGATGATGAAGTCAGCATCCAGACCGAAACCAGCGGCCCAGGATGACATGACCGCAGAGTACATCACGGTAATACCAATAGTACCGGCGATAGCAGGTACCAGATCTTCCCATTCAAACTTAAAGTCACGACCCGGAAGGTTAAGCTTCCAGCGACGAGGTTTCATGATGGTCAGTTCGTGGTCGAGATAATCTGACCGGGAAGAAAATTCGCTACTGGGACGGTGGAGCTCTGAATAGCTCTTACCTTCTGATTGGCTCATGAAAGAAACACCTTTCGGAGTAGTTGAAAAATGATTCGCTGGAAGAAAGCCTTGTTATAAAAAACGTAACCACGCCAGCATGAAAATATTGTTAGTAGTTTAACAATTGGTGCTGAGTTGCATCAGAGTGGTTAATTCAACAGCTATTATGATAAGTAGCTATAGACTAGTTGATTATTCTCAAATTTCCGGTGACTATGAGATAAGGTTTGTTTGTACTTGTTCAATGATTTTTTTTTCTGGCTTGATCTGAAAATCGAATACTTCGACAAAGCCAGCGCTGGATTACCCTTGTCATGAACATGAATCCGCTACGGAGGGTTTGATGTGATAATTGGAAGTCAGTTGTTCAATAGCGGTAAAAACAGACCGTATTTATGCTGGCTGTTTGTTCTCTCGGTTAACAGTTCTGTTGCGGCTTATGCCAGTGACCAGGCTTTGTTGGGTCACAGTCAGCAGGCTGTATTGCCAGCAACGGCAAAAGTATCTGAATATGTCATTATAACGGGTTTTACTTCCAGACCCGGACAGCATCCCGGTCACTCTTCCACCAAAAAAGAATCTCCTTCCGCCATGCGGATAGACTTCCATCCGTTCGAAAATAATTTCAATGTGACAGCCAGTCTTGCCCAAACCTTGGCTAAAGAAGAGGTGCAGTCAGGACAGTCACAGGATGCGACTTATCTGGGTATCGGTTGGCAGAAAATATCTGACGACAGTGATCTGGATTTGAGAATGGATTTCGGAGCTATTTATAAGGTAGATGCTAATGGTCTGCCTGGAACAGCGGAGCCTCTCAGGAAAACTCTTTCTGGTTCCGGAGCTGTAGAAGATGAATGGCGTCCGGTGGTGAGTGTTGGCGTTTCTTATCGATTCTAAGCTCTACCCGTGGTCTAGATAAGATCTAGATATTCAACGGGTATAAATCAGGTTTCTACAGCTAAAAAAAAGCCGCAACTGATTGCTCAGCTGCGGTTTTTTTTACAAGGTTTAGTCTTCAGATTTAGCGGTCACCGTTTTAACAGTCACTGTTTTAGCTTTATTGCTATTGGCTTTTTCACGAACGGCACCAATATGAAGTCCCTTGAGCACGTTAAGTGCCTGGCTGAGCTGATAATCACTCTCGGCCAGAGACTCTTCTGCTTTTTCCTGCTTCGCTTGTTTGGCTCTTGAGGCCTGCTTCTTCTTATCGTCCTTACCGTTTCCGTTGTCCAGATGACCCTGAAGATCGGCTTCCTTAAATGAGGAGGTGCTTTCTATAGGAGTCACCTTGGCACGGGGTACAAAGATATCAGGCTTGATACCTTCGGCCTGAATAGAGCGACCTTCAGGTGTGTAGTAAAGGGCAGTAGTCAACTTTAGGCCTTTCTCATTATCGATGCTGAGCGGCAATACAGTCTGAACTGAACCTTTACCGAAGGATTGAGTGCCAAGAAGAACGGCTCTGTGATGATCCTGCAGAGCACCGGCAACAATTTCTGAAGCAGACGCTGAGCCACCATTAATCATTACAACAAGCGGAACGCCTTCTGAAGGATCATCATCTTCCGCACTGAAGCTGAGATGTGCGTTGGCTATGCGGCCTTCGGTGTAAACAATCAGACCTTCCTTAATAAAGGCATCCACAACACCCACTGCAGCCTGGAGTACGCCGCCCGGATTGTTTCTCAGATCGAGTACCAAGCCGTTCAGTGATCCTTTGTGTTTCTTTTTAAGCTTGCCAATATGTTCGACAACTTCTTTGTCAGAGTCAGCCTGAAACTGGCTGAGGCGAATGTAACCATAACCCTCTTCGAGCATTTTTGATTTAACGCTCTGAACCTTGATGATGGCTCTTTTGACCACAATATCCAGAGGTTTTGCTGTACCCTCACGGATGATGGTCAGCTTGATAGGCTCACCGGCCTTGCCGCGCATCTTGTCGACGGAGTCGCTCAGTGTCATGCCTTTCACTGAGGTGCCATCCAGTTTGATGATCAGGTCACCCGGTTGAATGCCCGCTTTTTGGGCAGGCGTATCATCAATAGGAGAAATGACTTTAATAAACCCATCTTCGGTGCCTACTTCTATACCGAGTCCTCCGAACTGACCTGATGTACTGATCTCGAGATCTTTGAAATCATCAGGCTTGAGGTAGGCTGAGTGAGGATCGAGTCCGGTCAGCATTCCTTTAATAGCATTTTCAAGCAAGGTTTTGTCATCAACGTCTTCAACGTAAGAATTCTTGATACGCTGCATGACTTCAGTAAAGGTACGAAGTTCTTCCAGTGGTAACTTACCCAGCGGGGCTTCTTCTTTTTGTTCTGCAACAGCTGCCGGCTGCTCTGCCGGAGCTGCTTTCTCTTCCTGACCGACTGGTGCAGACCAGCCTTGCACTGCGTAGCTGACAGCCAAGCTCAGAACGCCAGCTTTTAACCAGTGTGCAAGATGCAGTCGGGATGAAGAAAGAGTTGGTGTCATAGATGCTCCTGCACTCTTTTTTTGAAGAGTTGAAGTATAGGTGGCAATACTATTAATAGGCTGACATATTCCTTTGCAGACTATCAATGCTTTTCCTGCGACCCGAGAAGGGATCTTATCGGCCATGCTTATTCAGAGAGCATTCTCGATGAGCAATGAAAAGTATGATCGGCATACCAGAAAAGTTATCGGTTGATGGGTGGGATTCTGCAGAAATCAAGGCTTCTTCGTGAGCCAGCTACGAGGGTTTTGGTTCTTGCCGCTACGACGAATTTCCAGATAAACACCGGGACGGCTTTGTCCTCCTGTCTGGCCACTCAGCGCCAAAGGTTCACCAGCAAGGATCGATTCACCTTCCTGCTTTAGCAACCATTGATTGTGACCGTACAGGGAAAGGTAATTGTTGCCATGATCAATGATGATGAGCTGACCAAAATCCCCCAGCCAATCAGAAAATACAACCGTACCGTCATGTATGGCTTTCACCTGGCTTCCCGGTTCAGCGGTAATCATGATTCCCTGCCAGCGAATAGGTGAGTCAGGTCGTTGTTGTTTGTAGCCATAAAGCACTTTGCCACTGACAGGCCAGGGCAGTCGACCTTTCAGTTTTGTTAAAGGTTGCCCCGAGTTTGGTGAGCGGCTGGCCAGCTTGGCAAGAATCTCTTCCACCTGCTTGCGTTCGGCATTCAGTGTCGCCAATTTCTTACCGCTGTTGGTATAGCGCAGTCTGATTTTGGCCAGCATTTTCTGCCGGTCTTTCTGAGCGGACTTGAGTCTGGATTGCTGTTTTTTCAGTGAACGTTTTTCGCTGACCAGCTGCTCATTAATACTGATCTGTTGTTGTCGGTTGGTTTCCAGTTCAACAATGGCTAACTCAAAGTTTTCAATGGCTTCCAACTGTGCTTTCTGAAGGTATTTCAGGTACGTCAGCTGTCGTGATACCTCAGAGGGATCTTGCTGATTCAAGAGCAGCTTCAGCTTGTTATCCCGGCTGGCCAGGTAAGCTGAGCGAACACTGCTGGCAATGCGGTCTTTCTGGTCGTTGATGTGCGCCGTCAGATCATTCTGACGGCTTTGGTGCTTTTTTAGAGAGGCTTGACCTTTTTTAAGTCGTTTCTCTATATCACGAACCTGATTTTGCAGTTGGCTGACTTCACCTTCAGCCTCTGTCAGATTCTTTTCAGCGGAGCTGCGTTCTTTATTGAGCCGGTCCAGCAATTGTTTAATGTGCTTGATATCCGTCTGAATCGACTCAAGTTGAGATTGGTTGGTGGCCTTCTCTTTACTGGAGAGATCTTTGCTGGAGAGAGCATTACTGGAATTGTCTGTAGTTGCTGCAAAACTGCTAGTACTTAACAGGGCAGCTAACACCAGTGCTGGTGCTGTGATTTTCATAGAGTTGGGCATTTATAATTCATCTGGAACGGTAGTATGCACTTTTTGAGAAGGCAATAACAAACAGCGAGCAGAGCAATGGATAGGTTTGTGAATTTGATCTATTTAAAAAAGTGGTATCCTGAAGATCACTCAGTATTCAGACATACGAATCCACACGTTATTTTCCCACTACGTGTGTCTACACACTCACTAGGTATGTGAACATTTATGAGGCTGACCTTTCTTGGTACTTCTGCAGGTTCTCCGACACCTGAACGTAATGTCACTGCGCTGGCGCTGGCTCTGGATGAGAGCAGAAACTGGTATTTAGTGGATTGTGGAGAAGGAACCCAGCATCGTTTGCTGAAGAGCTGTTATACCCTCTCCGGCTTGAAATGCATTTTTATCACCCATGTCCACGGTGATCATATGTACGGGCTACCCGGTTTGATTTCCAGTGCCAGTATGCAAGGGCGCAAGGAGCCATTGACCGTTGTGGCACCTGAAGGCGTAGAAAGCTTTGTTCGCCATTCCCTCGAATGTGCCGCTGTCACGGATCTTCCTTTTGAACTGTCCTTTATTGCCAGTGATTGCGACGATTTCTATTTCAAGGACGATGTTTTTGAAGTCACTGCCCATGAACTGTCCCATAGGGTTCCCTGCTTTGCCTATCGTTTTCAGGAAGCTCCTAAGAAAGGGCCGTTGAATCAGGAAAAGCTGCAATCTCTGGGTGTACCCAAAGGCCCTTTATGGGGAAAATTGCAGGCAGGTAACAGTATCATCCTTGATGATGGTCAGGTGGTTTCAGCAGAAGATGCCAGGTTGGCGGATGAAAAAGGCAGGGTTGCGATCATTGGCGGTGATAACGATAAGCCGGAATTGTTGCTGGAGGCTATGAAAGGCGCTGATGTGCTGGTTCATGAAGCGACGTTTACAGAACCGGTGTTTGCCAAAGTGGGTCCTCAATACATGCACAGTACGGCAGAGATGGTGACTACCGCTGCAGAAAAGGCCGGAATAGCCAGTGTGATTTTGACGCACTTCAGTGGACGCTATCGCAGAGAATCGCCAAATGAGCAATTTACTCTGGCGGCTCTGAGGGCTGAGGCGGAATCCGTATATAAAGGACAGGTGGAACTCGCAGAAGATTTTGGATGTTGGGAGTTGACCAGCGATAGAACACTTAATCGGATATAAGATCAGCCCTTTTTAAAACGCGTGACGCTTTTGAGACAAATGGTATACTTCGCCGCTTTCTTACCATTTATGTAGAAAATTTGATGTCTGAATATAAAACAATTGAAGAGCGCGTAAGTTACGGTATTGGTCGTCAGATGGGTGACCAACTGGCTAGCAACCCTATCGACGGTCTGTCCATCGATGGCGTTTTGGCTGGTCTGGCTGACTCTCTGAACGGCGCTGAAAGTGTGGTAGCTCACGCTGATCTGCAAGAAGCTTTTCAGGAAATGCACACTCGTCTGAAAGCAAAAGAAGCTGAGCAAGAAAAAGAACTGTCTGTTGAAGGCGACAAGTTCCTGGCTGAAAATGGCAAGCGTGATGAAGTGACTGTGACTGAATCCGGTCTGCAGTACGAAGTGATGGTTGCTGGTGAAGGAACGGGCGAAAAGCCAAGCGCTTCTTCAAACGTTAAGGTTCATTACCATGGCTCACTGCTGGACGGTAAAGTGTTCGACAGCTCTGTTGAGCGTGGCGAGCCCATCGAATTCCCTGTAAACGGTGTTATTGCTGGCTGGACTGAAGCTCTGCAATTGATGACCGTTGGCTCCAAGTTTAAGCTGTATATCCCTCATAACCTGGGATACGGTGCTCAAGGTGCTGGTGGTGCTATTGGGCCATTCGCTACCCTGATCTTTGAAGTTGAGCTGCTGGCTTTCTCCTGAGTCTGACTGCTTAAGTATTTAGACATGGGAATTCAACGGTCATCGTTCTGTCCTCGGCGGGAAGATGACAGGTTAGAGATTCGGTTACGTGTGTCTATATATTTAATGGTTGTTGTTGGCCGATAAAACAAAGGTCAACAACAACCTGAATTCTGACAGCGATGGATGGACATTATAAACGCTTTGGCACACCCGTTTCTAATGCTGGTTCAAATAATGCGCTTCCCTCGTTTAGCCCTGAAACCGGGCACTGCTCCGCTCGTGGCTATCCAGTTTTTAACGGTCAGCGCACTACTCAGCCTGCACCTTATTCAACATCCTATTTTAGCGGCCCTCAGGCAACTCCCCCCCAAGCTCTTTCAAGGTTACACGGAAGTACTTATCAGGTTTTTTCATCAGAGAGTGTTTCTCCTTTCTATGGCTCAGTGACTCCGCGCGCTCCGGTCAAAAGAGTCAATTCAGAGCTTTTCGGACCGCCAGCGAAAAAAGCTGCCCCGGCAAGACGAGCACCTGAGACTAGGATATCTAAATATTCGACGGAAAAGTTTAATAAACTATATGGGAAGCTGCAAGATCTTGGCTTGTCCCCTGGAAAAAGAAAACTGTGGGACGCTCTTTATCAAGGAGGGATGACAGCTTTAAGTCTGGCGGGGTGTTTAGACGATTATAACAAGTTGGCTGATGAACAACGACCCAAGATCATGAGTCTTATAAGTTGTTTCAGAACATTCTACAAAAGTGTTGAAAAATCCGGGGATGTGCCTGATTTCAAAGAAGCTGACATTGTGAAACCCACAGAGCCCGTGAAGAGGCTTGAGTCGGAGCCTAAAGTTAATCTGTCCAATCTCCTCGGTTATGTAGAACGTCGTCAGAATCCGTCCGATGTTAGTACGAGTACAGCGCCAATGTATTCAATGGTAGAAACCCGTTGTCAGGTGCAGATAAATAATGAAGTTGCTCCGTTGATGAAAGCTTCTCCAGTCAGCTCTCAAGTCAACTCCTCTATATCTGAGTCACTGCTACAAGCCACGTTAGAAGAACAACTGCCTGAGGATATTTTTAAATGCTTCGAACAGCTACCGAATTTACCTGAAACCATTGAACAACAGAAAGAGTCATTGCCTGGAGAAGTACCTGGAGAAGTACCTGGAGAGGCGCTTGAAGAGGTGCAGTCTGAGGTTATTTTTGAATGCTTCGAACAGCTATCGAATTCACCTGAAACCACTGAACAGCAGAAAGAGTCATTGTCTGAAGAAGTGCCTGAAGAAGTGCCTGAAGAAGTGCCTGGAGAAGTGCCTGGAGAGATACATGATCTGCATCCAGACAGCCAAATACCATTGTTTAAATCCGTATCTATTCATACCTGTGTTGGGTTGGACAACCCCTATGGCAAACAATGCTATATCAACAGTGCCGTGCAACTCTTAAGAGTGCTTCTTCCGCAAGACGCCAAGCAGGAACTCGTTCGGCAATGGCTTATTCATAAGGCCGAAAATAAAAGCGATGATCCGACCAATGTTGTTGATGGGTTTATCAGACTGTTAATCACAATGGAGGCTTCGCCTGCTGACAAGCATTTGGTGAACGCTCATCGTAGCGACTTTGTGAAATTGTGTTTTCTTGATAAATGCTTTTTAAGTGAGATGCAAACACAGAAAGAGCTTAGGAGAAAAGGCAGTGATCGTTCGCAGTTCCTACCTGAAGAACTTGCGCAGAATGACTCGGCGGGATTTTTTCAGATAATGATGGAAGCATTGCAGAATAGAATCGCAATAAACGACAGAATTTATGCGTCGTTTATTTTTAAAACAAAAGTTAATGGTCAGGTAATTTCCAGAAAAGGTGAAGTGCAGCCTTTCCAGCAACTCAGATTAATGCTTCCAGAAACAGGGGATGTGGAGCAAGCGATCACAACCTATCTGACCCCAGTACAACTGGAAACATTATCTGAATGGAATGAAGGTGTTTACCTCTCAGAGGATAATGAAGAAGTATCTCTGAAAAGAGGATCTTATTTGACAGAACAGCATCAACAACTGTTTCTTGCAGAAAGTGATCAGGATAGTTTTCAGAATGGCTTTCAGAATGGTTTTCAGGTTAATTTGACCGCTGAATTCAGCAGAAGACAGGAGATAAAACAACGAGGTAACTGGCAAAAAAAACTGTTTGAGTCTGTTAGACTGCCCATTAAAAAAGCGGAAGCAGATGAGCAAGAATACTCAATCACAGGTTCACCAGAAGGTTTGATTGCGCATCAGGGGTCATCTTCGTCCAAAGGGCATTACTATTGTTTGACCAAAGGTTTTGATGGTTGGTTGGTGCAGGAAGATAATAAAAAAGGTTATGAAGTTTCCAGTCCTGATAAATTCCTGAAGAGCAATGAACTGACTCCTTGTTTGATTCATTATCGTATTGAACCAGAAGGGGCTAGTGATAAAAACGGAGACTCGTAAGCCTCCGTTTTTATATACGACGATGTCAGTAATTATTCGTCAGTGACTGTCGATCAGTGACTGTCGATCAGTGACTGTCGATCAGTGACTGTCGATCAGTGACTATCGATCAGTGACTTCCCCGTCATTTCTTCAGGCTGGTCGATGTCCATCAGTTCTAACAAGGTCGGAGCCAGGTCAGACAGAATACCGTCGTTCAGCTGAATAGCTTTTGGACCAAAGTAAGCCAGAGGTACTCGCTCACACGTGTGTGCCGTGTGAATCACGCCCGTCTGTGGGTTTACCATCTGCTCGGCATTACCGTGGTCTGCCGTAATCAGGCATTGTCCGCCCGTTTCTTTCAGAGCCTTGATCACTTCGCCAACAGCATGGTCAACCGCTTCTACCGCTTTTACTGCTGCATCGAACACACCGGTATGACCGACCATATCGCAGTTTGCGTAATTACAGATGATCAGGTCGTGCTTACCGCTTTTGATTTCAGCCACCAGATTTTCAGTCACTTCAGGCGCATTCATTTCTGGCTGCAGGTCATAAGTGGCTACTTTCGGTGAGGCCACCAATACACGGGTTTCACCTTCATAAGGTTCTTCACGGCCACCACTGAAGAAGAAGGTGACGTGAGCGTACTTCTCGGTTTCAGCAATGCGCAGTTGAGTCTTGCCCAGCTTTTCCATGTACTCACCCAACGTGTTGGTCAGTTGAGCCGGTGGGTAAGCAGAAACGGTATCGATAGAAGCGGCATATTGAGTCAACATCACAAAGCCGGCCAGTTTAGGGTCTTTCTCACGCTTGAAGCCTTCGAAGTCAGTATCCACAAAAGCACGGGTGATTTCACGGGCACGGTCAGCGCGGAAGTTCATGAACATCATCGCATCGCCGTCGTTTACGGTCGCTGGGTTGTCGCCATTCTCTCCCAGAACAACAGTCGCTTTTACAAACTCGTCGTTTTCGTCACGCTCATAAGCAGCCATCAGACCTTCAACTGCTGTTTTAGCGGTGAAGTCAGCTTTGCCCCGGGTTATCAGGTCATATGCTTTCTGAACACGATCCCAGCGGTTGTCGCGATCCATGGCGAAATAACGACCAATCACACTTGCTATACGACCAACGCCCTTTTCTTTTAATAAAGCATCGGTTTTAGCCAGTGAGATTTCAGCACTGCGAGGAGGCGTATCACGACCATCCAGAAAAGCATGAACATACACTTCTTTCGCACCACGCTGGCAGGCCAGTTCGATCATGGCATTAACGTGGTCTTCGTGGCTGTGTACACCGCCGGGCGACATAAGCCCCATGATATGAACGGCTTTGCCGGCAGCGATTGCTTTGTCGATGGGGTTGGTGAAAGCGTCGTTCTCGAAGAAGTCACCGTCCTTGATAGACTTGGTGATACGAGTGAAATCCTGATAAACCACGCGACCTGCGCCAAGGTTCATGTGACCTACTTCACTGTTACCCATCTGGCCGTCAGGCAGACCTACGTCCATACCTGAACCGGAAACAAAGCTGAAAGGATGCTCGCGCTGCAGCTTGTCCATCACCGGGGTGCGAGCTGCGTAGATAGCGTTGGAATCAGTTTCTTTGCGATAGCCGTAACCATCCAGAATGATCAGGGCGGTGGTTGTGCGCTTGTCAGTCATGAATTGAACGCTCATGAGAGGGGGAAGAAGGTCATTGATTTTACTCGCTTTGCCGTCTGAATCCAGTCGTGAAGCCTTATAAAATCACTGATGACAGAATAAAACAGGAGTTGATAAATAATGTTGCGGGTCGATGTTTTCTGCTGTGTTTCGATGTGAAGGTTGTTGGTTTTGGAAGCAACATCTCCGAATAACGAAAAGCCGGTTCGGCTTCTTTTACTGTTCACAGATCATCGCTGGCTTGTATACTTGCGATCTTTAAAATTCAGATAATTGTAAATAGAGACTCTCGTTCAGCATGGAACAGATAATAGAATTTATTGGAAATCATCCCCTGCTGGTGGGTTCACTGATTGCTCTGGTTGCTATTTTGATAGCGAGCGAGTCGCGTAAGGGGGGAAAATCTATCTCTTCCCAGGCAGTGACCACATTGATCAATCATCAGAATGGTATTGTTCTGGATGTTCGTGAAAAGGCTGACTTCAGCAAAGGCCATATTGTTGATGCTGTCAGCATGCCTCACGGTAAGGTCACAGAACGCATGGGTGAGCTGAATAAGCACAAAGACAAACCGATTATTGTTGTTGATACCATGGGTCAGCACTCAGGTTCTGTTGTTAAGCAACTGAAAGAAGCCGGTTTTGAACAGGTGGTTCGTCTGCAGGGCGGTATCGGTACCTGGACCAGTGACAATTTGCCACTGGTTAAAAAGTAGTGAGTATTACGCAGTGGGCGGGCAAATTGCTCAGTAAATTGTCCGGCTCTACTGGCCTTCAAGTACAAAAATTAAAAGCGGAAACCATGGCTCCTGTAACTATTTATCTCTCGGCTTATTGTCCTTTTTGTCATCGTGCGACCGCACTGCTTGAGAAGAAAGGTGTCAGTTTTGATGTCATCAGTGTTGATAGCAAGCCGGACGTTCGTCAGGAAATGACGAAAAAGGCGGGCTCTCATACTGTTCCTCAGATCTGGGTAGGTGATACCCATGTGGGTGGTTGTGATGAACTGTATGCTCTGGAACGATCAGGATCACTCGATCCTTTGCTGACCGGTAAGAACGACTGATAAGCGTGTAGCCTCACGTAACCGAATGCATAACCCGCTTTCTTCTCTCCCTAGGCAAGAAGGTAGCGGGAATACAACGTGCAGCTTCGTATAGCTAAGTACTTGCGTGATGTTTTCCGGCAATTATTGAAAATAAATGTCAGAGTCACTTGATATTCTTCTGACAATCCCAATAAATAGAATCAGCTTCTTAATCTGATTTTTAATACGGTCAGTTTTTCCGAACAAATACTCTGTTGAGAAAGCAGAATGGGAAGAACGGCCGGACTATTTAAGGAACATGACATGGCTGAAGAAAACCAGCAAGAACAGGCACAATTTGCCCTGCAGCGTATCTATGTGAAGGACCTGTCCTTCGAATCTCCAAAATCACCGGAGATGTTCCAGGCTCAGTGGCAGCCAGAAGTTAAGCTGGACCTGAATACCAGCAACCGTCAGCTGCAAGACGACATGTTTGAAGTGGTTCTGTCTCTGACCATCACTGTTCAGAACGGCGCTGATGAGAGCAAGGAAACGGCCTTCCTGGCTGAAGTGCAGCAAGCGGGTGTGTTCCTGGTGAAAGGTCTGGCTGACGAAGAGCTGCACCGTACTCTGGGTGCCTTCTGCCCGAACATCCTGTTCCCGTACGCTCGTGAAGCTATCGACAGTCTGGTACTGCGTGGCAGCTTCCCTCCGCTGATGCTGGCCCCTGTCAACTTCGACGCTCTGTACATGCAGGCGATGGAGCAACAGCAGCAACAGGAAGGTGGCACTGTTAACTAACAGTCTTCCTTATGATCAGGGCCTTCAGCCCTGATCAGCTTTAACCGACTTCCGCCTTGTTACTTTCTCCCTCATTACACCGTCTTATTATTTGCCACTCTTAAAGCCATTCTGCCGCCAGGCTTCATACACCATCACTGCCACCGTATTAGACAGGTTAAGGCTTCTGCTGCCATCCAGCATGGGTAACCTGAGTACTTGATCGTCAGGCAGGCTTTCCAGAATCTCTTTTGGGATGCCCCGGGTCTCAGGCCCAAACATCAACGCATCACCTTCCTTAAAGCTGTGCTCAGAATAGTTTCGGCTGCCTTTGGTGCTGAGGGCTAATACTCGGGTGGGTTTTACAGATTCAAGAAAATCGTCATAGCTTTCATGAAGTTGAAGGTTGGCGTATTCGTGGTAATCCAGCCCTGCGCGCTTCAGACGTTGATCATCCAGTTCAAAGCCCAGGGGCTTGATCAGATGCAGACGAAAGCCTGTATTGGCGCATAGGCGAATGATGTTGCCGGTGTTTGGCGGGATTTCGGGCTGGTAGAGAACAATATCGAACATAGGGTATGGGTTCTTGGGAGTGAGCTGTTAAGAGAAAGCAGGAAAGTATATAGAAATACTCACTGCTTTCATTAAAGCCGAAGAACGCTTGCCGTATCAGACGGCCTAAACCCTACCTGAACTGAGCCTCATGAAGTGAGTCTCATAGCGAGAGCCTCTAGAGGAGAGCGTTGTCAGGAAGTGGCCAGACCGGTAATCATCAGAATGGTTACAGCCAGGGCAATCAGGTTGCAGGCTCCGCCAATTCGACACTGTTTCTGGTCGCAACGGTCTTGATCGTAAGGGGATATGTTCATAGTGCCTCGTAAATCCTTGAGGTTGGATTCTATATTTCAACCTCAATACTTCCTTCGTGCGTGTCATGGCTCTAAGGGAGGCTACTGAATAAAGATTAGCCAAAGGTTTCAGCCATGAACGAATTTTTACAATCATACACAAGTTGGTAACATTATCATTCTCAATTGACGGTTTCTTGACCTTGTTCAATAAAAAACAACTATAAAAATGTAATGACATTTCAATGACGATGTTGCAAAAATATCTAATAAGTTTCTAAAAATACTTGAAACTTTATCTATAACCTTATCAAGGCCGCTATGACATGGATGTTAAAGCCGCAAGAAACAGGTGCTTGGGTTGTGCTCCGTTATTAGTAATATGCTGTGTATGCTTTCCGCTGAAAGCAGCAACCCAAGGGCAAGCAGGAATAACATCCAGTGGCTCTTTCAGCATCACTTTGACTATTCACCCTACATTGCAAACAAGAATAGGTAGCGCTGAAGAAGAATTGACGTCAGCGAAAATTTCAAACGACATTGATGTTGATAAACCGAAACCTTTTTGCGTTTCAGGTCGTGGTATTGGTCGGTTCAGTTTAACAGGAGCTGGGCAGGCAGGTAATAATACAACACAACCTGCATATAATATTGGTCTACTTGCTGAATCGGGAGAATTGATTGAAGTCAAAAATGACCTGAATAATGCTCGTATTTTTAAGACAGAAGAAAACTGCCTAACACCATCAAGGCAGCTCTCTATAAAAGTGAACCATCACTCTCTTCTGAATAAAAGCTTACCAGGAGCTATTGACCTGACTATTCACGCAGAATAACCGATCAATTAAGTTATTGTGGAGCAACCGTTAGTGTCACGGTGTCCTTATAGACGCCCGAAGAGGTACCTTGTACATTACTGGCGTCTATGCGTAATCTGATCTGCATATTGCCTTGCCGGCCTTTACATAATTTTGGAACAGTACTGGTAGGTGAAATGGATGAATAGTTATTGGTTAGAGGTATTAAACTGTCGTCTGAAGAGGTTCCGACTGAAAGAATATAAGGGATCGTATCGCTTCCGAGCTGAAGCAGAAAGCTACCGTTACTTCCATTTTGACTATCGCCTTTGATTTTAAAGCCAGTCCCTCCAAAAACGAAAACACAAAAATTCATTTTCTTATCAATATCAGTGCCGTCAAAACCTACAGAAATATCACTAAGGCCACTAATTTGAAGTACAGGGCTGACTGATAAAGTTACATCAAAATTATGTTCTACTTTTAAATCAACATAGGTAGCGGTTATCTTGAACGTTCCTCTGAAATCACCCGTTGCGCCTGATGCAATAATTGCACTACTCTCAACCACTGCTTCGATTACAAGTGAGTTGGAGTTGCACGTCCCAGAGTTCGTAATAGAACTGTTGGGTATTTCGCCTGACCAGTTGTTAAATAATTCTATATCATTAGACAAAATTGTATTTTTTTCAGTTCCTTTAAGTGTCAGTTTAACGGGTATAGGTTTAGCGCTGCTGCTACTCGTGTTGACTAAAAACAGACCGTTTGTCGAAGTGTTTGTCGAAGTGAGTGACATTGAAAAATCGGTATAAACCCGTGTACCTCTCGACTTTTTAGGGTCGCTGACGTCATAGATATCTTCATTAAAACTGGTTATACAGAAGTCAGCCCCCTGATTATCTGTTGGCACATCAGGGTTAGCGACATTAATAAATTCACGACCATTCCATTTTCCGAGGGAGATATAAGCTAGTCGCTTCAGTTTAAGATAATGTATTTTTTTCGCGTCAGAGTCATAACCAAGATCGCACTCTGAAGTTACAGCGCTGCAAGGTGGGTCCGGTCTTTGGGTAACTGGCGATGTAACTGGAATGGTGGTCACCGCAAAGAGAACATTGCTCCAAAGAAACAAACATAAAAATAATAACTTCGTTTTTAGCAATGGGTCACTCCACTTCTTACTGTCAGAACTTACGATTCAGCTCTTATTATTTAGTTTTTATGTTCAAGTATTTATCTTCAGGATGGCTGAGTATTATCAAGCAAAATAACAAATAACCCAATACAGGGAGATCCATAAAAATTGAGGTATTTGACTATTTACCACGTATGACCTGAAAGCCTAGAATGTGTACAATTGTACTACGTTTATCGGGCTTTTGTGATCGGTAAATAAAAATTGTCACACTGGTAAATAATAAAATGAAGTTGAGCCAAAAAGGATTAAGTCTTTTAGTTTCACTGTTCATCAGCAACAGTGCTTTAGCTACCATGTCGCTTGATCGAATGATCGTATATTTTAATTCAGATAAGCTACCACGGCAGGATATTGTAGTAGCGAATCCTGATCCTGAAAATCTGTATTTGCAGACAGAAATATTTAAAGTCAGCAACCCGGGTACAAAAAACGAAGAGCGGGTGCGCATTACAAACCCTGCAGAATTGAAGTTGTTGGCCACTCCACAAAAGTCCATTATTGCACCCAGAAGCCGTAAAACGGTTCGATTGGTGGCTCTGGAAACTCCTAAAGATAACGAGCTGGTGTATCGAGTTACTTTTAAGCCGGTAGTGGGCGATTTGGAAGCAAAGCAAACAGCCATTAAGTTGCTGGTGGCGTATCAGGCGTTAGTCTTTGTACGCCCTGCGAATCCGGAATATAAGGTTTCTGCGAAAGTAGAAAAACAAACCATCACGTTCAGTAATAGCGGCAATATTAATGTGGTTTTACGTAACGGACAGTATTGCGCCAGTGATAAGAAAGATAGCTGCATAAAACTGGATGCAGGCACTCGTATATATGCCGATGGCAGCTGGATATTAGGGTTACCCGAAACAGCAAAAAAAGGAAAAGGGTATATTCAATACGGCTTGTTTGATGGTGAATTTGAAGAAACTAAAAAGTTTCCGCTTTAAATTTTGCCTTTAAGCTTTACCTTTTAGTTATCCCTTAAAAGTGACACAAAGTAAAATGCATCGGTTCTTGATGCATTTTACTCAAATCTCTGGAGTGTCAAAGCCGATTAAAGATCCTGCTCTTCAGTTTTCGCAGGCTCATCCCGCTTTGTAATAGCCAGCTGACCTTCAAGCAATGTTGTGCACTGAGCCTTTTCCATTTCAATGTTTCCCATCCTCAGAACATAACCTGTCTTCAAAGGTTTTATGGGCAGTGTACAAATCCAGCCGTTATCCAGTTCAACTTGAATATTATTAATGTCGGAGCGTGCTTCCAGCTGAAACATGCCAATGTCATCGGTGTTTCCGGGATAGAGGCCGCCATTGATACGCGCGCCTTTCAGAGCCTTACCGCTCAATGTTAAACGACCAAATAAGAGCTGCAAGGGCACGGCTTCGTAATCCAAAGTCACTACATTGCCGGGATACAAGGTGACTCTCTTTTCCCGTTCATCAAAGCTGTACAGCGTTTCACCCGCCGGGCTCAGGCTTATGGTGTATTGCTCAAAAGGCGATACAGGGATTACAGAGGGTTTTCCGGCAATAGCATAGCCACGACGCTGACCGTTCACGTTCACGTCAAACACATCGCCATCGCGCCCTTGAAGGTTAACAACCAATGCACTCTCTGCGTTCTGTTCGCCACCTACGGCTACAATATTGCCATCAGTAATAAAGCTGCTGCTAAAACTGCCGCCGTAGGAAGTGACACTTATATTTTCACCGGCAGTATGGTTAACCGATAAGCTGCCTCGACCGTAATGGTTGGCGTATTGAACAGAAGAATCGAGGCGTTCATCGCCGGAGCCTGAATCTATACCGGCACTGAATCTTAAATCGCCGTCGTATAAATCCTGATCTTCCCAGGTGGTAGACAAACGCAGTCGTTCGCTTCTGTCTTTTTGACCGTTGTTGTTTCTTATTTCAGCTCTTGGGTTAGCACGGAAATTCCAGCGGTCTTGGCGATAGCGCATACTGAAACTGAACAAAGCGACTTTACTACTACCAGACTGACTCAGGCTGATGTTCATGTCCGTATCGTAATCCTGAGTACGAAACAGGCCGCGACGAAAATCAAGACTGTGGGTGCGAACAGGGTCATTGTTCAAGCTTTGGCTAAAACTGTAACGATAGCTGGCACTGCCACCGAGAATGGCCGTTGAGGCAGACAGCGAATGCTGCTCAAACGCATTAGCGACCAATACCGGTGTAAACTGTGTTGAATTCGCGTTAGTTGTAACTGTGCTGGTAGCTGTATTAGTAGTTGCGTTAAGCGTGTTTTCATCTTGCCACAGGCGACGGTAATTGCCACTAAGTGATAAGTTTTCAAACACTGAAAGGCGGCCATTAAGGCTAAAGGCTTTACTGCCCTGATTAGACACCATAAACGACGGCGACAACTCGTAGCGATAACCTAGATGGTAAAAGCCCAATTCGACTAGCGCATCGTCATCTATAGCTGCCACAGCGGTGGTGGCTGAAAGCGTGTCCAGCAAGCGTCGACTGGCACCGCCACGCACTAAATAGCTGTCAGTAGTGTAAGGCAGTGGCTGGTCGGACTGACGGCTGACAATTTGCCCGGCTTCTGCAAACAACAACCATTCATCGACGGGAGGGATTCTGAGCTGCTTGGCAAAGAAGCGGGTTTCGCTGGACTGAGTATTACCCTGTTCATCGAGAATACGAATCTCGATATCGTAGGCGCCACTGGGAAAGCTGCTGGTGTCAAGCAACTGAGCACCAGCTTCCTGAAAAGAGCTGTTAAGCAAACGACCGTCTTTGTGTATCTCTACCCGACCTCTTAAAGGCAAAAACACTTCTACAGGTGTGCCGCCCGTAAAATCCTGATCTTCACGGGTATTGTTTGACGTGTTGATTCTGGCGCCAATCATAGGTTGATCAGAAGAAAAGCTTAATCCAAACCCCTGACTGGACAGTAAGCCAGCGTTGTATTCCAGCCCCTGATATTCCCGCTGCCCATAGATTTGATTGACCGAGAACCGGTTGTTTTTAGAGTAATCCCAGCTGCTGTACAGGCTGTTCTCTTGAAAGGCGACAATGGTTTGACCGTTTAAAGTGTAATCACTGTTGCTGTTGTCTGCGGTTGAACCGGATACCGCAGCAGAAAAATTCTGCATCAAGGCAAAACCGGCATCGGACGGTGGCAAATATTTACGAATTTCTGCAGCACGGGTCAGCATAAAGCGGCGATTAACAAACACATCCAGCCGGAATCGGGATTCATCAAAAATCACTCCGGCTATAGGAGTAGTCAGTGTGCCGCAGTTGGAAGACGAACTCTTGTTAGTGAGGCAAATCAAGTCCGGATGACTGTTCAGTTCACCTGACAGCGCATCGGTAATAAAAGGTGCATCGTTCAAATCGCCAATCTTTCGAACAATCTCTGCCGATGAAGAGAGTTCAACAATGCCGGGGCTGAAGGTCACTAATTGAGAAGTGAGATAACGATTACCAAAATAAATATCCACCAGAGTCTGCTGGCTGGCAGTGAGGCTTTCAAATCCTTTGGGAGGGGAGTTTGCGGCTAGGAAAATTGGCTCGGCCGCAAGTCCCACGGTTGATATGGTTAATGCAATAAAGACAAATTTTATGCATAACCAGAGTCGCATAAGGGGGTTAATCTCCATGGAAGTTTTTATTACTTCCAACACACCTTCCTGGTTGTGTTGGTTGTTCGGTTTAGTAGTTTCTTAATCCTCAGCTTGTTCCCACGCTGAGCGTGGGAACAAGGAAGAATGAAGCCTATTTTTACTGCGGGGTTACAGTCATTGTTATAGTGTCTGTATGCGTACCAGCAGCGAAGGTCTGGCCAGTTGCTAGGGCTAGAATATTTACAGATACATTTAACCTGTTTCCCCCTGTGCATGTAGCACCGTTTGCACTGGACTTTGTTGCAATTATGGGAAATTTAGATTCTGCGCCACTTTTATTGTGATCGTCTTCTTTACCCCATATTTCGGGTTGATAGTCTGTAGGTGCCGGGGTGTTAATATCGTCCTCATAAGCATCACCTGCACGCATGTTTGTACCCGAAATTGTTAATGTATATGGGTAGCTTGTTGCATCAGAGCCAGCGTTATTTGTAACAGTAAATGGCTTCGTGTTTGCACTCGAGATAGCTAAGGCAACCCTACCAGAGTCACTAAATAAACATACATCTTGAGATTCGGTTAGATCTTGATCTGTAAATACAAGATCCTCTAGACCCCAAATCTCAACATCTGTATCTTTAACCAAACGAACATCAAATCGACCTACTGATGAGTCTTCTGTTAACGCTCCGTCTTCAGCCGCCATAACCCCACTAGCCCCAACCAATCCAGTCGATACCGCAACAGCCGCAGCCAGTTTTTTCAATGCTTTCATTTGTGTTCCTCCGGAGAACTTTTCGTTTTTTTGTTCTTAGATACCGGCACATCCACTGTCAGGCATTCTGAGATACGTAATACAATCTCTGACAAAGTCAGCTAACATAAAAATACGACGACTGTCTTAATAAGTTGCTACTTATTCATCCATGAACTTGTATTTTGTGATGAGGTTAACATAATGAAAAAGTACTGTGAACATAATCAATATGTCAATAAGTGCTAATCACACCTAAGTGATTAAGTGAAGAGCGACACTAAAGTACTAACCTATTAAAAGATAATCAATTTTTAGAAGAAAATCCAAAAGAAGGGAGATAGAGGTCAATTGAAAAATAAAAATAAAAATAAAAGTTCAAAAACATAGAAAATGTGATCGTATTTAAAGTGCTTTAACCTCATCGAACTCCCACAAACCCACACAATGTACTTCCTTGAAAAACCCAAATTTCAAAATTTCAGTCTATAAATAAGATAAGTATCTTGATAGGAAGCGGGAGCTATAAAAAATCATATAATCAGTGAGTAGTATGAATATGAAGAATTATTTATTTTTTAAACGCTGTTTGTTTTTACTGCTCATGGTTTCAACTTCTTTGTGTTTTTCTTCTTTTTTTTCACAGAATTCCTATAACGTATGGTTGGTTCCTAGTAGTGATGTTAAACCTGTTCATACTTTAATTGCATGGTATCCAAGTGCTGAGTTTCAGTGTTTGGCCAATATAGAAATATCTCTGGATGATAGTAATCACTCCTTTCAGATTTTCTTGAATCCTTTAGATGGATGGCAAAAAACTAAAATTCAGAAAGGTTTTCGCTACAGTGTCTTCGAGCTGCAAGAATTGGTCGTTAATAGAAGTGAGCGTAAGCCTTTGATTACTGCCTCGCGGACGAAAGACGGAGCACAAGATTGTCAGCTGGGCATGGTTACTCCACAGCAGCTGATGATGCACACTCAGGAAGAAATCAAGACGTTCCTGAGCAATCATCCTGACGTAACTTTTGCTATTGATACTGGCCATGGGGGGTTTCTTTCAGTGGACAGTGTTGTGATTGTTCCAGATACTAATGTGCTGCTTCAGTATTACAATGCTGACACAGGTAATATTGATTGGACGTTAGTACCTGCGACGGTTTATCAGTTTGTGGCGGTTGAAGGTGGCGAACACATTATTTTGGGAGAGTTCGCTCTAGGAGGCAGCGAGACTTCTTTCGAAAATATAGTACTGCATTTCCATTATGCGTTGGGCGGCGATTCCGAGTTGTGGTACATGCTGGCCCCATATTTAACGACCCAAACAGAAAAGGATGGGGTCACTGTAAACAGCGGCGTCAGCAGAAAAAATAATGACTTTGAAGTCATTGAACCCTTGCCTCTGAAAAATGGCTTTTTATTGCTTCCCCGGAAAACCAATCAAACCTTATCTTCTGCCATATTACCTTCTGCCAAAGACGACCAGGTGATTTCACTGGGTGTTTTGCGAATTAACCTGATGGAATATTTTATGAGAAGAGTTCGCAGTCAATTAAAATGAGTAAAACTTGGCAAGTTCTAACTCATTTTAAAAATACTGACATGATTGAAGAACGCATTAACTCACTTCGTGATTTTCAGAAAGGCTCAGCTCTTTCATTTTCCGAGTGAGTGTATTCCTTCCCCACCCTAATAAATCCGATGCATCTCGTTTACGCCCGCCGGTATGTTGCAGTGCAGACTCAATCATAATTTTTTCGAAAGCAGGAACCGCTTTGTCGAGAATGCCCGTATTGCCTGTTGCCAGCTCTCGGTCGGCCCAGAGTTTTAATTGATGCTCCCAACTGACCGATTGAGTCACTCTTTGATCAGAAGCAACCTGGCTGGAGTCACTTTGCGCCACAAGCTCAGGAGGCAGATCTGAAATCAGTATTTCACGACCCGATGCCATGACGGTTAGCCAGCGACAGGTGTTCTCTAATTGTCGTACATTGCCAGGCCATCTGAGTGAGGCTATATAGTGAGCGGTTTCTTCGGTCAGAACTTTGGTTTCTACGCTCAACTCTTTTGAAGCCATGCTTAAAAAATGCCTTGCCAGAACCGGAATGTCTTCAGTTCTTTCCTGTAGACGGGGTAAGTGAACTCTGATGACATTGATGCGGTGGAACAAGTCTTCCCTGAATTTTCCTTTCTCTACCTGTTTTTCCAGGTTCTGGTGAGTAGCAGCAATGATGCGCACGTCAGCCTGTACAGGCGTGTGTCCGCCAACCCGATAAAACTCGCCGTCTGCAAGCACTCTTAACAGTCGGGTCTGGGTATCGGCGGGCATATCACCGATCTCATCCAGAAAAAGTGTGCCATGAGCGGCTTGCTCAAAGCGGCCTTTGCGCATGGCACCGGCACCGGTAAATGAGCCTTTTTCATGGCCGAACAGTTCTGACTCAATCAGGTCTTTCGGGATAGCGGCCATATTAAGCGCAATAAAAGGACTGTCTGCTCTTGGACTGTGCTTGTGCAGCGCTTTGGCGACCAGCTCTTTACCGGTACCGGACTCACCATTAATGAGAACGGTAATATTAGACTGTGACAGTCTACCAATGGCTCTAAAGACTTCCTGCATGGCAGGTGCCTCGCCAATGATCTCGGGACTGTTCTCAACGGGTTTGACGACCCGTTTGGCCTTGTTTTGCCGACTGTGTTCGAGGGCTCTTTTGGTCAGAGCAACCGCTTCGTCAATATCAAAAGGTTTTGGCAGGTACTCAAAGGCACCACTTTGATAAGAGGCGACAGCGCTGTCGAGATCAGAATGTGCCGTCATGATGATGATGGGCAGATCAGGAAACAGTTTATGAATTTCACCCATCAATTCAAGGCCGTTCATTCCCGGCATTCTGACATCGCTGATGATGGCTTCAGGTTGATTGTGTTTTAGAGCGGCCAGCGCAGATTCTGCGGATTCAAAAGACACCGTCGTAATCTTTTCAGCTTGCAGTGCTTTTTCCAGTACCCAGCGAATGGATCGGTCATCATCAATGATCCAGATATTGGCTTTAGTGCTCATTAATTGACTCCGTTAAACTGACTGGCTTCACTAGATTGACTGACTTCACTAAGAAGGGGTAGATAAACGTGGAAACTGGTTTGCCCGGCTTTGCTATCGCACTCAATAAGCCCATTGTGTTGGCTGATAATATATTGAGCCATGGGCAGGCCTAGCCCGGTACCGTTTGGTCGGCCACTGATCATTGGATAAAAGATGCTTTCTTTCAGGTGTTCCGGAATACCGGGGCCGTTGTCTGTAATGGTGATGTGACAAACAAGCCGCTGTCGTTTGTTGCCAATGGTGAACTGTCTGGCAATTCGACTGGTAACCCTGACTTCTCCGTCAGACAGCAGGATATGTTGGTCAATGGCCTGCATGGCATTTCTTACAAGGTTCAGCAGCGCCTGAATCAGTCGCTCCCGGTCTGCTGGGAAATTGGGAATACTGGGATCATAGTCCTTAATAATCGTCAGCTCACCCTTGGTTTCGGCGTGGGTTAGCTGAATGACTCGCTCCAGGACTTCGTGAATATTCAGATCCACCATCTTCGGAGGTTGAATAGGCCCGAGCATTTGATCAACCAGGTCTCTAAGGCGTTTGGCTTCTTCGATAATAATGTGGGTGTATTCTTTTTGATCCGGTTCTTTCAGTTGACGATCCAGAAGCTGGGCGGAACCAAGAATACCGCCGAGAGGGTTTTTGATTTCATGGGCGAGACCACGGGCCAGAATACGAGAAGTGGTTTGTTTGGCGATCAGGGATTCTTCCCGCGTGATGCGCTGAAGACGGTCTCGAGGATGGACTTCAATAATCAGGGAAGCTTCTTTGGTGCCTGTCGGTGTCACCGTGTAGTCCACCAATATCGCACCATTATGGGTCATCAGTTCAGATTCCCTGCGGGTAAACTGCTGATTCTGCTGGAGGGCTCTGTGTAAATCTTCCTGAAGGGCGGTGAGCTCAATAAGGCTACTGACAGGCAACCCCATTGCACTTTTCTGACTGATATCCAGCAGGGCTTCTGCAGCCTGATTCAGAAAGGACAGTTTCAGGCTTTCATCGAGAGTGATGATAGCGGTATTTAAATTGTCCAGAAGAAAGTTGGAAGTCACGTTTGATACTCTTCAGCTCTTGTTTTATTGGGCCTTTTTCATTCTTGCAATAATCAATTGCATAGCAATCTATTTCGCAAGAATCGAGCCAGTATTAGTAACTGCTGCCAGGTTGGGAGCAAAGGCATTGGATGACAAAAGAGCTTGTCAGATTACCTGCAATAAGAGTGCAGTTAGAGCAGGTGAGTATAAATGAGAAACCGGATACGCACCAAAGTAGTGCGTATGGTTATTAATGAAGAGCTGTTAGTGCGATGGAGTTTTGACCGGTGCTCTGTAAATAGCTTTTTGAACATGAACAGTACTGGATGCGGTTTCTATCTTTTTGCCTTTGCGATCGACAATGGCGACCTCGAGAACGTGTGCACCACGATCAAGATCAGTCACCTTAAAACTGGAGTGTCGCTGTTTCTTACCGTGCTTCTTTCCATTCACAAACAGTTGGAATTTATGGTTAGACATCAAGCCGGTTTTAAGCTCTGCTGAAACGTTAAAGCTGCCATTATTTCTCACGGTAGAATCGTTAGCAGGGCTGGTGATCTTCAGTGAGCTGTAGTCAATCTTGGCTTTATTCTGTTTTTTGGTAGCAGGTTTGTAGCTTCGCTGTGGGGTATTGATTTGCAGAGGTGTAATAGCCGGTAAATTGACTTCTTCTGCCTTCTGGTTAACGGATGGAGAATCCGTGTAAAGCGTATTGCCGTTGGCATCCACTGTTTTATAAATGGACCCTGCCAGAACGGGGGCTGCAGTAAGGCTTAATAGCAGTAGAGAAGGGATTAACTTGCTTGACATGATCTGTCCATGAAACCCGAATTGATTGCCATATAAGTGTGTAGACACACGAAATCGACTATTTAATCAGTCATTTACGCACCCACGACGGGCAAGTAACTTATGAATTCGTGTGTCTCGGTACTAGAGTACTTCGGCAGAGGTGGGAATAACAGTGATGACCTTTTTATAAGTACTCGATCATTATGCATTTGAATGTGTATAAACCACTCCAAACCATGCTGGAATGGCTTTATCCTCCTATAAGCTGCAAGACTGTAGTCATGAGATCTGGGTAAAGATTTAAGAGGGTTTCAATAGAATCGATATCTATTTCGGTACCAGAAAAAATAGCAGAGTTATCCCCATCAATGATCAATTTTTTGAAAAAACAATACTCTATAATTTTACTGATTTCGTTCAAAAGCGCATCAGCGTCTATTCCCTGAAAATAGCCATTAATTGCAGGAAATGTATTCAAAAGTGAGGTTAGCACCCCAAGTTTTATATCTATTATTGGTAACTGAGTGCTTATGCTGGCCGCTCTTGTGATGTCAGAGACAGTGACGCAGAGCGAACTGATCGTAATGGATGATTTTTTGTTTTTTGTCATTGTACTGTTCAATTACCACCGTTTTTATCACCCATTAATATGGTGAATGTCGGATAAAATATAGATGGTTTTTGTATTTCTAGCTATATGCGTTTGCTGAATAAAGACTAAATCATTAAGAGCAGATAACAGGATTCATAAATAGAAAAACCGGAGTGCCTGTGTGAATCGGCGACTCCGGTTTAAAGGGTTTTTACCAAGCGTTAAGCGAAAGCAGGGCTCTAAAGTAGAGCTTTGCTTCTCAGCTGGAATTACAGGCTGTAGTACATGTCAAATTCTACAGGGTGAGTGGTTTGACTCACTGCTATACATTCTTCTTTCTTCAAACCAATGAAAGCGTCGATCATGTCGTCGGTAAATACACCGCCGGCGGTCAGGAATTCACGATCTGCATCCAGTGCAGCAAGAGCTTCTTCAAAGCTTTCCGCTACCGTCGGGATTTCAGCTGCTTCTTCAGCTGGCAGGTCGTAGAGATCTTTGTCAGCTGCATCGCCAGGGTGAATCTTGTTCTTGATTCCGTCCAGACCAGCCATCAACAGTGCCGCGAAGCACAGGTATGGGTTAGCGGTTGGATCAGGGAAACGAACTTCTACACGACGAGCCTTAGGGCTGTTCACGTAGGGAATACGGATGGAAGCAGAACGGTTACGGGCAGAGTAAGCCAGCATAACAGGTGCTTCAAAACCAGGGATCAGACGCTTGTAGGAGTTAGTAGAAGCGTTAGCGAAAGCGTTGATTGCTTTAGCATGCTTGATAACACCACCGATGTAGTAAAGAGCGTCTTCACTCAGCCCGGCATAGCTGTCACCAGCGAACATATTTTCGCCGTCTTTGCTCAGGGACATGTGAACGTGCATGCCACTACCGTTGTCGCCAACGACAGGCTTAGGCATGAAAGTGGCTGTTTTGCCATAGACATGAGCAACGTTATGTACGCAGTACTTCAGAATCTGTACTTCGTCTGCTTTCTTAACCATGGTGTTAAATTTAACACCGATTTCGCACTGACCCGCTGTACCCACTTCGTGGTGATGTACTTCAATGCCCAGACCTTGTGCTTCCATAGCGGTACACATGGCAGCACGGATGTCGTGCAGGGAATCTACTGGAGGAACCGGGAAGTAACCGCCTTTAACACGAGGGCGGTGACCGGTGTTACCACCTTCGAAAGACTTGTTGGATGACCATGCAGCTTCTTCGGAATTGATCTCGTAAGAAGCACCGGACATGTCTACTTTCCATTTGACGTCGTCAAATACAAAGAACTCTGGCTCAGGACCAAAGAAAGCAGTGTCAGCGATTCCAGTCGCTTTCAAATATTCTTCAGCTCGCTTGGCAACAGAACGAGGGTCACGAGCGTAACCTTGCATGGTGGTAGGTTCAACGATGTCACAACGGATGTTGAGAGTTGTTTCATCAGTGAAAGGATCGATTACTGAGCTTTCGTCATCCGGCATCATAATCATGTCGGATTCGTTAATGCCTTTCCAGCCACCGATGGAGGAACCATCGAACATTTTACCCAGTTCAAAGAAGTCGTCATCTATTTCGCCAACGGGAATAGAAACGTGATGTTCTTTACCTTGAGTATCGGTAAAACGCATATCAACCCACTTGACGTCGTGATCCTTGATCAGATTCAGGGTCTTAGACATTTCTTATATCCTCCAAAGGACTTATAGCTCTTGTTTGAGCACCGTTGGTCGACTTCCGGGTTTAGACCCTGTACATCGTGGCCGTCGGTTTGCATATTCGTTTTGTTGCATGAGCAACGTTCCTAATCTGTAGAGCAAGTGCTGTGCCAGATTCGGGATTTGAGCAATATTCGAGCATTTATTCAGTGCAAAACCTTTTATTGCTTGTTCAGCAAATAAAAGGGCTCTAAAAAACGCATGGTTCACTGCAGATGATGCACAAATATGGTGCCTCTGGTTTTTATTGATGCACTATATCGGTGCGCTGCATTAGTGCGCTAGATTAGTGCTTTGCAGTAAAAAATGAAGCAGGAATAAAGCTCTGGGTTTAAGCGGGGCACAGTGTATCGTGAAAATGCGAGGAGTACTAATATGGCTAGGTGAATGTACGTTCGATCAGGTAGGTGTCGACTCTGATCAAGGGTTATTCGTGGCAGTAACAATTCTGTATAATTCTGCCATCGAAATTCTTCTACCCTGCACTGTCACCAGTTTCTGGTTGATTTATCATTTCTGCAGGCTGATCCAGGTAATTCAGACCCATGAAATTTATCGTTAAGCTGTTTCCCGAAATCACCATAAAATCGCCGCCCGTCCGCAAGCGTTTTATAAAGCAGCTTCGTAAGAATATCCGTGCTGTTCTCAGGCGCATTGATGAAAATGTAGAAGTCACCGGTAACTGGGATTTCGTCGAGTTGGCGACCAGTTCAGATGACAGTGTTGTGGTTGCACAGACCAGGGATTTACTGAGTCATATTACAGGCATTGCTTACTGGCAACAGGTCAAGGAGTACAACTACGTCGATTTTGATGAGATGTCAGAAAATACGCTTGAGGTCAATCGTGACTTGCTGAAAGGAAAAACTTTCCGAGTGACCTGTGCGCGTTCCGGTAAGCATGATTTCAAATCCATTGATGTGGAAAAATACGTCGGTGGCGTTCTGAACCAGCAGACCGATGCGGTCGGTGTTAAGCTGAACAATCCTGACGTTGTCGTAAAGATTGAAATCAAGAAGAACCGTTACTTCCTGGTTACTGACCGTGGCGATGGTTTGGGTGGCTACCCGCTTGGTTCCATGGACCCTTGCCTATCGTTGATCTCTGGCGGTTTTGATTCCACGGTGTCCAGCTTTCTGACGATGAAACGTGGTATACGCACTCACTTCTGCTTCTTTAATCTGGGCGGTCATGCTCACGAATTAGCCGTTAAAGAAGTAGCGTATTATTTATGGAGTCGTTTTGGTTCTTCCCACAAAGCCAGCTTTGTAACAGTCCCTTTTGAAGGTGTCGTAGAAGAGATTCTTACTAAGGTGGATAACTCTCAAATGGGCGTTATTCTCAAACGGATGATGTTGAGAGCAGCGACTCAGATAGCGAAAGAGATGCATGTGCAGGCTCTTGTTACCGGTGAGGCTATTGCTCAGGTATCAAGTCAGACCATGACCAACCTGGCGGTGATTGATTCTGTAACAGATCATCTGGTTCTTCGCCCTCTGGTGGCCATGGACAAGCAGGACATTATTAACATCTCCAGGCGTATCGGTACGGAAGAGTTCGTTAAGAATATTCCAGAGTATTGCGCTGTTATCTCCAAAAATCCGACAACCAGAGCCAAGCCTGAAAAAATCGTCCACGAAGAAGGTCGGTTTGATTTCAGCGTTCTGGAAGAAGCTATTGCTACCCGTCGTAAAGTACAGATGTCGGATATTGTTGCTGACGACCTGGCTCGTGAAGAGATAGATGTTGTTGATCACACGGAACAAAATGATGTTGTGATCGATATTCGTCATCCTGAAGAAGAAGAGATCAAGCCTTTCTCTCTGCCTGATCAGGAAGTGCTGACGATTCCTTTTTACCAGCTGCGTAGCCAATTCACTGAGCTTGATACGAGTAAGAACTACCTTCTCTACTGCGATAAGGGCGTTATGAGCCAACTTCACGCCATGCATCTTCGCGATGAAGGCTATGAAAATGTGGGTGTCTTCAGTCCTGCCAAAAAAGACAGCTGATCGATAACAGTCTTGAGCCTGCAGCCTTGATCAAAGACAATGGTTGCAGGTTTTCTTATCAGTGATTCCATCTCATGAAAATAGCCATGATTGCCGCGATAGCGGAAAACAATGCCATTGGCATCAATAATAAAATGCCTTGGTATTTGCCTGGTGATCTGCGCTATTTCAAGGCAGTGACCATGGGTAAACCTATCATCATGGGTCGTAAGACTTTTGACTCCTTACGAAAGCCACTAGCGGGGCGTACCAATATTGTCATTACCAGAGACAAAAATTGGGCACGTGAAGGCGTGAAGGTTGTTCACAGTCTAGCCGATGCTATTTCTCTGGCAGAAGATGTTGCCCTGATTAATGGTAATGACGAAGTGATGGTGATTGGAGGTGCAGAGATTTATCGTCAGGCTTTGCCTCAGGCAAACCGCTTGTATTTAACTCGTGTTTACCAGAGTTTCGAGGGTGATGCGTTCTTTCCTGAGTTGAATGACAGTGACTGGCTGGAAGTGGCCAGAGAAGATCAGCACTCTGAAGATGAAGATCCACTGAAATTCAGTTATCTGGTACTGGAAAGGCAATAACAGCTTAATTTTAGGAGTGAGATTATTGGAAAGTAACCACTCCTTATTCTTACTCTTCGCGCTTATAAAGTGAATTCACGCCTCTATCGTTCTTGCTCACTGACTAGAATTAGAACGATTCTTTCTTCCTGCCTCTAATTTTCCCTGCTTTTAATTTTCGCTGACTATAGTTCTTATTAATAACTACTGCGTTTTTTTATTCTAAAAACTCATATATCAGAATGTTTTTATTTGATGCTGATATAAAAACATTGCCGCAGTGACAATAATCAATATCTCAGGGACTTAGAGGTATGCCGTTAGGGCCTACGAACCAACCAGCTTTTAACCCTTCGGGGCGGGTTGTTCCTCATCATACTGATAATCCTTCTCTTGGAGAGATCGACTATGGGCGATGGGGTGGCCGGGTTGTTAGTCTTTTCAAAGGAATATCCCGACTGGCCAAAAGAATATTGGGCCAAAAGCCCTCTGCCAGACAAGCGCTCAGTTTTTATGAAAGAATCTGCGAAAAAAGCCATTCCCCTTCAGATAATGCCGTTGAGAGAAGCCTGAACGATTATCGAATTGCCTGCGTCATGGCCTATCACAATGTTTGCCATCTTGGAGAAGAGTACAAGAATGGCAAGATGGAGGTAGTGCTGTCCGGGGGAACAAAAGCTATTGATGAAAAGCTTCTTGTTGAAGTTGAGAATTTAGCATCCTGCACTTCGATTGGACTAGCCTACAAATTTCTTTCCCATGATAGAAGGCTTCCAGTTGGCTTTCTTGAAAGTGCCATTGTTCCAGATCTGATACAACTCGCTATAAACGAGTACGCGACTTCAGCGGATGACGCTGAAAGTGCCGTGAGAGAATTACTGGCTAAGGGGGGTATTAATAAAGAAGGTGACGTTACCTTTGAACGACTTCTTGAAGTTAAAAATGCCCTGCGTTGGCAATTCAGTGCAGAAGGGATTAATCCACAGCTGGTCATAGAAAAAACAACACCTGAATCAGACACAGAGCTGACTCAACCTGTTCCAGTATTGGAAAAACCCAAGGCTTCACGATACCAGCTGGACCAGGAAGATAAGGAATACATTCAAACCATCGTTGATAGCGGTGGCGGCGTCAAGCTGAAAACAAATGACATTAAAAACCGTATAAAGCGTTACGCACTTCGAAATAAAAAAGACATTGTTCTCAATACGTTTGCGATGATTGTCAGTACCGTAATGACGGGATTGGTCTCCGGAGGCATTGGATCTGCTGTTACGATTTTAACGTATATCGCCTGGACTGCCGGATGGAGTGGTGGCACAGAAATGATAAGGATGGCAAAAGCTATTCGTTCATTGCAGAAAGCGGAACGCTCCAGGGATTACAAACTTGATATAAACGATCTCGGAGTCATATCCGAACTGGATGAGAAAAAGTTCCGAACTTTTCTGCACAGCCTTCGCTATATCTGTTCCCATGAAACACTGACTCGAATATTCAATGCTTACTCGGAGCTGGAAGTTGATGCTGAAGTACGCCTAAATATGAAGGAAGATGAGAGCTGCCTGGAAACCGTTATTAAACTGGAGGAGAGTAAGGTAAGGTATCTGTATCGTCGTAATAATCTTAAAGAAGCTTTTCATATCTATAAGCGTTTCTATACAGCAGCCGTTGAAGACGTATCAAGAATGGATCGGGAATGGAGAGGAAAGGTCGATCAACTCTGGTCTGATGTGTTTGAAAAAATTCCTGCTGAACAACGCTCGAAAGTGTTTAACCGGGCAGCTAACGACCCTAGGGTTCTTGGTACTCGATATCATTTCCAGACGGATAAATCGGAATGGCTGAATGATATTTTTCCGAAATTGGCCAGTCAGAAAAAAGAGGATAAATCCTCTGATGCCTCTTATGAAGAACTTGAACGTATTCTTGAAGAAGAAATGCCTAATGTAAATCTATCCGATAATGAAAAAAGTCGATTTAACGAACAGGCCAATAAAGTTGCCAGTGCTTTTACATTGGTGAAATCAGGGCTTAGTTGTTATTTGAAAAGTTGGGCCAAAGGTGTTTTCAAAGCAACGACTGTGCATGGCTTGAAAATTGGTTGGCATGGGGTAAGCGGGTTGCCGAAACTGGAAATATCTCCGTTTATGCCAAAGCCATCGGTAGATGGTGTCATTATATTTGGCTTCTTCTTTCTGGCAGACCTATTGGTTAACAGCTGGAATGACCGGTTGAATGAAGTTCGAATGGATAAGATTACTGGTAAGCGTCACGGTAAGTCTAAAACCTTTAGCTGGTTTAAGTGGAGAGAGAGAACGGGCCGGGAAAAAATGAACACGATGAGAAAGCAGTCCAAAGTCGGCCTTGAAGACTTTGCTGAGCGCATACTAAAGCTTCATGATCATCACAAAGACGTGATGAAAACCCTTCGCATGCAGGAAAAAGTCGGACAGTTTGTTGATGAGTATGAACTGGCAGTACAGATTCTGAGGTGGCAGTACAACCGCCAGTTAATAGAGCAGATGACAGCAGGTGCTATTGGCACCTACTATCGCAGTGTTATTTCCAAAACCGAATTCTGGGATCGGCAACTGGCAGGCGTTATTCCTCCTCAATCACCGCTTTGATTTGACAACGTCATCGAATATCTAATCAGTTATTTATCCGCCTGAGGCAGATAAATAACCTGTGAAGTCTTCTGAGTACTTACAGTGATTTCAGTAGAACATTAGACTGACGGCCTGAGTCGTAAGATTTACGCTTCTTCTTTGGCAAGCTTTCAGGGTCAGATTCGTTGAAACCTCTCTCCAGAAACCAGTGTTTGGTCCGTGTTGTTAAAACAAACAGATGCTCCATGCCTTTCTGTCTTGCCTGTTCTTCTACGGCTTCCAGTAGATCATTCCCTCTATTGTCCTGACGATATTCCGGATGCACAACCAAACAAGCCAGTTCAGCCGACTTATCACCATTAAACAGGTGGATAGCAGCACAGCCAATAATCATTCCATCCAGAGAGATAACTCTGAACAGTTTTATTTCTGTTTCCAGTTCTTTTCTGGAGCGCCTTCTCAGAACGCCTTTTTCTTCAAGAGGCTGAATCAGTTCGAGAATGCCGCCTACATCATTGATAGTCGCTTCACGAATTTCTTCATAACGATCACGGGAAATCAGCGTGCCGGAACCATCACGAGTAAAAAGTTCCAGTAACAGCGAACCATCTTGCCGGTAATCAATGAGCTGAGCTCTGTCTACACCCGCTTCACACGCCTTGATGGCAGAAGTCAGCAGTCGCTTCATTTCACCTTGCTGGGATTTCAATAACTGACTGGCTTCTAGATATGGAATCCGATTGAAGAGATTACCCTGGTCGTCTCTCAAACCTTCCTGGCTGGAGTACAGAACCAGTTTCTCTGCTTTCAGGGAGACTGCAGCATTGGTAGCCACTTCTTCCACTTCCATATTGAACAGTTCTCCCGTTGGGGAGTGTCCAAGACAGGAAAGAAGAACAATATAGCCACTATCCAACTGCTGATTGATGGCTTCCTGATCAACCTTTCTGACTTCTCCGGTATGAAGAAAGTCAGTGCCATCGATAACACCGAGTGGTCTGGCGGTGACAAAGTTACCACTGATGACACGAATACTGGCACCGTGCATGGGGGAATTCACCAGGCCCAGCGACAGTTTCGATTCAATTCTTGCTCGCAGATTGCCAACCGCATCCATGACAGACTCCAGACACTGTCTGTCCGTCACACGACGACCGTCAACAAAGGTTGAAACCAACTCTCTCGATTTCAGCCTTTCTTCAATTTGTGGTCGGGCACCATGAACCAGTACCAGGCGAACTCCGAGGCTGTTGAGAAGGGCAATATCATTAATAATATTGGTTAGATTTTCATGAGCCAGTGCTTCTCCACCCAGGGTGATGACAAAGGTTTTGCCATGGTGGGCATGAATATAAGGTGAAGACTGTCTGAAAAATTTTACATACTGCTGTTGCTGTTCGCTCATGGGTACAAGCTCATCGTTTGTTCTTGTTTTTCTGAATACTCGTCTATCTGTCTGCCATTCAGGTCAGACAGTATTTTCTGATCAGCCCCTGTAAGAGATCAATGGTCGGTTGTATTCGATCCAGTGCCAAATATTCATCGGGCTGGTGAGCCTGGTCAATATCGCCGGGTCCTAATACAACGGTATCCATACCCATCTTGCTGAAGAAGGGAGCCTCTGTGGTAAACGCTACAGATTCTGCACCGTAGCCAGTTAATTGCTCACAGGTTTTGATCAGTGGTGAGTCACGTTGTCCGTCAAAAGGTTCAATGCTGGGGGTGATGGCTTCGAGAGCCAACTGAACACCGTCCTGTCCTGCTAAAGGCAGAAGACGCTGCCTGAGGTCATGGCGAAGCTGTTGGCTGTCCATTCCGGGTAACAGTCGCACGTCAAAATCAAGACGACAACTTCCGCAAATTCTGTTGGGGTTGTCACCACCGTGTATACAGCCAAGGTTGACGGTTGGGGTAGGGACATCAAACCCGGGGTTGTTATATTGGATGCCGAGGCTGGATCTGAATGCCATTATTTCAGAAATAACCTTGTGAGCGGTTTCCATTGCATTCCTGCCCAGTGCCGGATTGCTGGAATGCCCGGCCTGACCAATAATACTGACCCTCTCCATCATAATGCCTTTGTGCATATAGACAGGTATCATGCCGGTCGGTTCTCCGATCACCGCATATCTGGCTTTGGGTTTTCCTGCAGCGGCCAGTGCTCTGGCTCCGCTCATGGAAGACTCTTCATCGGCCGTGGCCAGAATGATCAGGGGCGCTTTGAAAGGTTGATCCAGATAAGCTCTGGCTGCTTCCATTGCCAGTGCAAAGAAGCCTTTCATGTCACAGGTTCCGAGACCGTAAAGCCGATTATTAGCTTCTTCCAGCTTGAACGGGTCGAAAGACCAGCGATTAGCGTTGTAGGGAACCGTATCGGTATGACCAGCTAACACCAGTCCACCCGGCCCTGAGCCGAGCGTTGCAATGAGGTTAGCTTTTTGAGGTGCTTCTGGCACCATCATGATTTCACAGTGAAACCCCATGTTTTCCAGCCAGCCAGCCAACTCATGAATAACGGGCATATTGCCCATATCGAGTTCGGGTAGCGTAGAACTGACCGAAGGGATCTCAATCAACCTGGATAGGGCTGATGTAAAGTCAGGTTGAAGAGTACCAGTCATATCTTTCTCGCATCATGATTATCCTTGTCACCCTTGAACATGTGGGGACTTCGCTCATTTGCCGCCTACCCACATTTTCAAAGATAACAAGTATCGTTTGGGCGTCTTTGTACTTAGTTATGAGTGTTTTTATCGTTGAAAGCTATACGAGAGTAAAGCTGCCTTCGATTAACAGACTGAAAGAAAGTGCCATTACGAATTAATCATAACAGCACTGACGTCAAAAAAAGCAGGGAAACACTTTTTTAGAAAGTATGCTTTTAGAAAATACTGTTGAGAATGTGGAAGTAGAGGATGGCTAAAAGAGCTCCGGCAGGCAGTGTAATCAGCCACGACATAAAAATAGTACCAATGACTTTCAGGTTCAGAGCACCGATTCCTCTGGCCAGACCAACGCCCAGAACAGCACCCACCAAGGTATGGGTTGTTGATACAGGCAGACCTGTACCCGATGCAAATACAACCGTTGTGGCGGCTGCAAGTTCTGCCGAAAACCCGCGGCTTGGAGTCAGCTCTGTGATATGTGTACCGATGGTAGCCATCACTTTATAGCCATAGGTTGCCAGCCCCACCACGATGCCTGCGGCACCGAGAAGCAGCACCCAGCTTGGCATAGCCGATTTTCCTGTTATCTCACCACCACTGGCGATAATGCTCGCAACGGCTGCCATAGGTCCTACGGCATTGGCTACATCATTAGAACCATGAGCAAAGGCCATTGAGCAGGCAGTGAAGATCATCATGACGCCAAACACTTTCTCGACACTGGAAAAGTGGAAAGCCTTATCAGCCTGAATGTCTTCCTTGATTCGTGAAAGAGCTATCTTGCCAATCAGCATAACCAGAAGACCCATGGCTACGGCCAGTAATGCACTTTCGATGTAGTTCAGTGACAAGCCTATATGCTTAAGGCCTTTGACCAGGGTCACCATGGACATCATGAAACCCACCAGAAACATGTAAACAGGCACATACTTCTTGGCATTTTTGAAGGGGTTTTCGGTATCCAGAATTAACTTCTGCACACTCATGAAAATCATAAAAGCGACACAGGCTGATACCAGTGGCGATATTATCCAGCTGGCCACAATAGAACCAACCTGGGGCCAGTTTACGGCATCAACTGAAATCCCTACCGAGGCAAAGCCAACAATAGCTCCAACGATTGAATGGGTGGTTGATACCGGCCAGCCATAATGAGTGGCAACCAGTAACCAGGTTCCCGCAGAGAGAAGAGCCGCCATCATGCCGAAGACCAGAAGCTGTGGTTGCTCCTGCAATATAGGCATGCTGGGGTCAATAATACCCTTTCGAATAGTGTCGGTCACAGAGCCACCGGCGAGATAAGCGCCCAGAAACTCAAGACAAATAGCGATGATAATAGCCTGCTTAATAGTTAGGGCTTTTGACCCGACTGATGTACCCATTGCATTGGCTACATCATTAGCACCAACTCCCCATGCCATAAAAAAAGCAAACAGACAGGCTAAAGCAAGCAAAGTGGTGCCGTATTCTGAAATAATTCCCATGCATCTTTTCCGTGAAAAACAGCTTAGCGGGCGAGCAGTAGTTGCAGATGACTTCCAACGCGGGAAGCTCTGTCTGCAAGATCTCCGACCCATTCAATAATTTTGTAAAGGAAAATGACATCCACCGGTGGTAGGTCCTTCTCCAGGCGAAAAAGAATTTTTCTAACTTCGATCTGACGTTTGTCAGTGTCGCTCTCTATCTGGTCCAGCTCTTCGATCAATTCTTCTACAAGCTGTACTTCGCGGCCGCGAAAGCCCGTTTCCAGTAGCGAGTCCAGCTCTCCAATCGCTCTAACAGCCTGAGCTGATGTAGCGATAGAACGTTTGAGATACGCCATAAAGGCTTCATGCATGGGAGTTGGTATCAGCATCTGTCGTCCCAGAACGATACCGGCGATATCCTTGGCTCTATTGGCAACTTTGTCCTGAACAGTAACGATCTCCAGAATGTCACTGCGAGGAACGGGCAAGAAGAGACTTTTGGGCAGGGAGAGGCGTACGCTTTTTTTTATGTCATCCGCTTCGTTTTCTAGTCTGACGATGGATCGTTGTAACTTTTCTACTGCCTTCCAGTCACCAGCGAAGGTCGCCTCAAAAAAAGGTTCAAGCTCCAGAGCGCATTCATGAGCCTTGGCTATGTGTTTTTGAATTGGTCCGATGGGTGATCGACCAAAAACGCTGGATAACAGGTTGCTAGTGGGCATGTGCAGACCTTGTATTTATATCCCCGGCATTACGCTACCGAGTTCAACGGCGAATTATAGTACTGACTGAACATCCTGCCCGTTAAAAGGTAAACTCGAGGTTTCAGCTGTCCTTGAGAACACTATGAGTTACGAAACCGAGCTGAAGCTGGCCGTCAGTGAAAATCAGTTGTCAGCCATTAAGACACTTCCTTTCTGGAAAAAGTTCGCCAATTCACCACCAGAAGTGTTTCATCTGGGCAATATTTACTTTGATACTGCCGACCGTGCACTGAACGAAGCCACAGCAGCACTGCGTATTCGGGAGAAAAATGGAAAATTCTTCCAAACGTTAAAAACCAAAGGTGAAAGCGTTAATGGTCTTACCAAACGGGGTGAATGGGAGTGGCCTATCGAAGATCGAGAGCTTGACCTCGAAGGTTTGAAAGCTCGCTGGCCAGATTCCTTAGGGGATTATCCTGATGGTAAATTGGTACCATTGTTCTCCACTGACTTTGATCGAACCTGTTGGTATGTGGATTGGTTAAAGCCTGCTGCCCGACTTGAAATCGTTCTTGATGTTGGTTTTGTGAAATCCGGTGAACTCAGTAGTCGTATTTGTGAGCTTGAAATAGAGTTGGTAGAAGGTGATGAAGCTGCCGTACTCAGTGTTTCTGAAGCTCTTATGACAGAGATATCACTGAAGCCATCCGATAGAAGCAAGGCTCAGCGCGGCTTTGAACTCTTAAAGGCAAGAGAGCAGGGTTAAGGCGTTGAGCTGGAAAGCCTGATTGAGGCTTTGAGATTAAATGACAAGACGGTAACAGTCCGGGTTATTCTGAATGCATCCATCAGGTATTTACGAGAGAATAACGGCCGATTTATATGTTACAGCCCAATAAAGGAAGAAATCGTGGCCGGAGCCCGACAGTCGAAGGCAGATGCATTCAGGAAATCGCTCAGGCATAGAACCCTGCTTCTTGATTTGCAGACTGTTGTTGCAGACCTTGTTCAGACTGGAAATTTGTCACAGATTCAGGCCGATGAGTTACTGGCCAGCTACAGAACCTCTGAACAGTTAAAGCTTCACCCTGTTGAATACATTGCCTCAATAGAGCTTCATGATGAAGCCAACAAACAACTGCTTGATCTGGACTGGCTGGTAAGCTGGCTGGCCGATCTGTCGGGACAAGAATATTTTCATATCGACCCTCTGAAAATTGATGCTGCTGCTATCACTCCGGTGATGTCCCATGCCTATGCCGTAAGACATCAAATTCTGGCGGTTGAGGTGAATGCTGAAGAGATTGTTATTGCTTCTGCTCAGCCTTGGCACACGGGTTGGGAGGAGAACCTCAGGCATATTAATCGCAAAGATATTCGACGGGTTGTTGCTAATCCGGCGGATATTCGCCGATATACTGGTGAATTTTATCGTCTGGCCCAGTCTGTTTTAGGTGCTATTGAAAAGAACGGTCAGGGTAACAATCTAAATAATTTTGAGCAGATGCTTGAATTGGGCAATATGAAAGCCCCCGATGTTAACGACCAACACATCGTTAATATTGTGGACTGGTTGCTGCAATACGCGTTCGAGCAGCGTGCCAGTGATATTCATGTTGAGCCCAGAAGAGAGCAGTGCAACCTTCGATTCAGAATTGATGGTGTTCTTCACCTGATCTATAAGATGCCGGCCAAAGTTGCAACAGCCGTCACCAGTCGTTTGAAAATTCTGGGCCGAATGAATGTGGCCGAAAAACGTAAACCTCAGGACGGGCGACTAAAGACTCGTAACATTGAAGGCAATGAGATTGAGCTTCGTCTATCAACGCTGCCCACTGCCTTTGGTGAAAAACTGGTTATGCGTATCTTTGACCCGGATGTTCTGGTCAAAAGCTTTTCTCAGCTAGGGTTCTCTAAAGAAGATGAACGACGCTGGGATCAGATGACCCAGAAGCCTAACGGTATTGTACTGGTTACAGGTCCAACCGGTTCAGGTAAAACAACCACTCTGTATTCCACTCTGAAAACACTGGCGACAGAGAGAGTTAACGTCTGCACCATTGAAGATCCTATTGAAATGGTAGAGCCCAGTTTTAATCAGATGCAGGTGCAGCATAATATTGATCTGGATTTTGCCAGCGGTCTGAGAGCACTGCTTCGACAAGATCCTGACATTATTATGGTCGGTGAGATACGAGATCTTGAAACAGCAGAGATGGCAATACAGGCAGCGCTAACCGGTCATCTTGTTATCTCAACATTGCATACCAATGATGCACCTTCCGCTTTGACTCGTTTGCTTGAATTGGGCGTTCCCGGTTATTTGATCAAGGCGACTGTGTTGGGTGTTATGGCTCAAAGACTGATCAGAACCCTCTGCCCGAACTGTAAGCAGGTGACTTCGCTTGACAAGCAGGCATGGAAATCACTGACTCGGCCATGGGCAGCGCCATTACCTGCAGAAGTTTATAGCCCTGTAGGTTGTCTGGAATGCAGGGAGACAGGTTACCTTGGTCGAGCAGGTGTATACGAACTGATGCCTATATCCAAATCGATTAAAAGTCAGCTGGTTGAGAATGTTGATATCGCTGATTTACGACGACAGGCTATTAAGGACGGCATGTACACCCTGCGACTGTCTGGTGCCCAGAAAGTGGCCACAGGGCTGACCACTATTGAAGAAGTGATGCGAGTAACGCCTGATCAAAACTGACTGCTTTCTGTCCTGAAGGTATTCTTATTGGAATATGTCAGGATCCATCCGGCATGATCGAGCTTGATGTATAAAGTTCTCTGTTGAGTGAGATAAATTGGAAAGGGAAGGGCATGGTGCCTGGCTATTGGGTAAGCCTTGCTGTTGTGTCTCCTCACTCATCGAGTCTGGATAGACTACAGCTGTAGCAGATGTTCTTTTTCTTGGTTTTTCCATAGTGCCTTCAGATTGTATTAGCAGAAGGTAAGTGTCGTCGCCTAAGTTTAACTCAATGCCTTTAAACTGATTGCCATAATATAGAAAGGTAATCTTCCAGCGACAGTCGGTACCAAAAAGAGGGTCTATGAAAAAATAAGCTTTAACGTATGCCCTATATATACAAATGGATTGAATGCTACCTTGTAGTTCTTTTTTTTCTCTTATGTATTTTTGTAAAACTATCTGATACAAGTCTTTATCTTTAATATCGCTCAGTTTTTTTTGAACCATTGTTTCAAGGGTTAGGATGTCATTCTCTAACTCATTCTTCCATAGAGCTATTTCAAGAGCACGATTGAACCACCAGTTTTTCTGCTTCTTCAATATGTGAAGATCAGTTAGGGCTGGTTCACTGAAATAAATACTCTGGTGATCGGTTTGGTTCTGTTTGATATTAAAATTGCGGGTGAACCGCATGGACTGGGAGTGCATTATTCGACTAAAAATATCGTCTTGATGCATGAAGCACTGTTTCAGTGAATGTTTAACTGTTTTTTTATTAAAGTCTTGAATACTGTCAGGGGTAGTAGATTGATGGTCAAAAAGAGGTATACCTGAAGTCTCTACTGAGCCAGAGTTTGAGTCAATATTAACAGTTACGTAGGCTTTTGGAACCCAGTTATTCGGAGAGTTACTGTGATACAAAGTAAAAGACTGCTCAATAGCAAAGCAGGCTAATGGCTGAACCAGGAAGGCTAATAGAAGCAAGTATGGGAGAGAGAAGGGAAAGCTTGATCCTCTATTCATATACATTCCCGTCACCTTTGATGATATAGGAGTGTTGGTTGTTCTCACTCACTTTAGTTACTGACTATTTGCAGGCTCCTGAATTTCGTTTATTTTCCACTTTCTCACATCTTCAAAGCCTTTGTGCGTAAACGTTCAAGGCCATATTTGAGAAAAGGGTCGTTATTGAAATCAAAGAAGCACTGAAGGATAGTAGTCAGTAATATAGTTAACAGAGGCTTGTTTATGAAAAAAATAATTTTAATGTTCTTTGTCTATCTGTTGTCGGTTCCACCTCTGTTGGCAAAGAAGTTACTGGAACTAAAATCCACAGAACAACCCAGCACTTTTGTTGAGCAAATGCAACAGCAATCAGATCCGGCTGTGAGGGATATTATTCTTGAGTCTTATATCAACAGCCTGCTGAAGGCCAACCCTGTTCAAAGTAATCATGGCCGTGAACAAATTACTTACTCTGTTCGAGGATATCGCGAAGGTCAGCTTGTAGTGACCCGTGAAGTGCATCAGGCGAAGGGAAAACTGAAGAAAACCACCAAGCTGAAAGTCTACGGGATGGGTTATTCACTGGACTCCAGTTGCTCAAGAAATGAGCAGCGTTGCTGGGTGCTTTATCCCAACACTGACGATCGCTGGCTGGAAATAGCCTATGCCCCAAAAGCCATCAAAGAGCTGGAAAAAGGTATGGGATTGTTGATTCGGGAGTTACAGAAGTAGCAGCACAGTGTCATTTGAATAGACGCGTTCGAATATAAAGTCTCCCCAAGCTGTCGCTGCCACGTAAGTCCGATCGTTATAGACCGGCTACAGTCCGTGAAGTCAGAAAGAAGCCTCGCCTGATAAGGCGGGGAGTGTTAGAGCTTCTTTTATATCACTGTAATTCCTCAGGTTGTTACTGTTGTGTATCGCTCGCAGCAAGCTATTCCAGCTGACTTCTGTACCTTCACCCATGAGCCACTTCATGATAATTTCATGGGCAATAGCCGATGAATCTCGTTTTTTTTCTTTCTGAAGTTGCGCCATTACAGACCCATCATGGTCATTTAATAAAAACGTACCTTTTAATTCGTAATCAACTCTCAGTGATTTAATAAATCTATGTTTCTGATCACCAATTTCCAGATTTAGCAACTGGTTTAGTGTTGGGCGTTCCTGCAAAGAATTCACATTTCTTGAAGAGGTCAGCGTTTTACGTACTCTTTTGGGCGGTATGGTTTCAGGTAAGAAACTATAGTTAAAAATTAGCAGAAATGATTTTGAAACTGACACCTTCCAGTCCTTATCGGCAACGGCCCAGTACATAGAAAATACCTGTTGAATTCCCTCTTCCAGATTAAATTCAGCTTTTATCGAAATGTCGCGATAGAAACCAGTGGCCACTCTAAAAAGATGTAGCGCAGTACGATGTTCGGGTAAACCAGAGAGTTCAGCAGCGTTGAAAAACTCACCAAATGTTATTTGATTTCTTCCATGACAAAAATCAGAGAGATAAAAATCACCTTCTTCTTTTTGGTTGATCAGATTAATCAGAGAAGAACATGATGAAGCCAGTTTAATATCGTTTAGTTCATCTCTGAAAAATCTATTGTAAAGCGACTTGAATTCTTTGTGTAAGTCCATTTCTCTATAATGTTTTTTTACTGCAGGGAGATCATTACTCAAGTTATATTGAACAATGAGTTTATCGGTTTTTTCTTTTAATTGTTTTTCAAAAGAGTCGAGGTTGTTTTGTGATTTAAAATATTCTCTCAAGGATGATAAAATAAGAAGGAAGGGTTCATCAGTACTGTAATTTTTTATGAGTCCATAGGGATCACTTTTTCTAACAAGGTTTGTAAGTGCCTGAGGGTTACTGCCTTTGGTCAAGTAGATGAATTTTTCTGGGCTCCACACTGGATCTGATGCTTGATAGATAAAAGGGTAGATCTTTCCCCAGTTGAGATTACTCCAGTCTAACCAGATATAACTATCATCTAAAGCACGCATTGATCGTGAACCTATGTCGTTGCTCTCATCTAAGCTTTGACCTGACTCAATGTTGCTGTACGAAATCGTGCTTAATGAATTCAATGCAATTGAAACGATTACGGCTAAAATTATTTTCATGTCGATGCCCTCTTATCTATTAATTTAATTCCATTTATTGAATAGACAATGAATGTGAAAATAAGTTCGCATCTTCGTACCTGAACAGTTTTTCTGATAAAACATGGCTTCTTCGCAAGAACTCATCTGAGAACAATATTTCTTGCCCTGACAGGTGAACTGTAGTGGTCAACTGATTTCGGACACTTGATTAAGCCGCCTTTTCCAAACTCTTGCGTTCATAATTCACAGGGCTGTTATATCCCAAATATGAGTGCAATCGGTGGTTGTTGTAGAACAGGATGTAA
>SIHQ01000022.1 GCA_004762125.1 Oceanospirillales bacterium
ACACCTACCTGGTTGACGTTCTACAGCGTGTCAGCCTGCATCCTGCCCGTAAAGTAGAGGAGCTGATTCCAAGAATTTGGAAGGAACGCTTCGGGAATAATCCGTTAAAATCAGATTTGGACAAGTAGGGGAAGTCCCCCCTTAATTTGTTCGGTTACCTATCAGCGCAGGGAACATTACGCAGCCGAAGTCCCATGGTGGGTAGAGGTCATCACCATCGGCATTGACGTTCAGGATGATCGAATAGAGTTTGAAGTCATTGGCTGGGGCGCAGGTGAGCAAAGCTGGTCAATAAACTATGTGCGTTTATACGGCGATCTGTCCCGGCAAGGTATATGGGATGCACTCGGTGACATGCTGAAGAAAAGCTACACCCGGCAAGATGGCGTGATTATGAGTGCTGCTCAAGTCTGCATCGACAGTGGTGGTCACTTCACCGATGAAGTCTATGCCTTCTGTAAAAAGCATGGTGCAGATTGGGCTATTCCCATCAAAGGATCCTCGCTCGCTGGTAAACCTATAGCGACCTTTCCCAAAAATAAGAATAAAAAAGGCGTCTATCTGACCATTATCGGAACGGATACCGCCAAAGAATTGATCTATCAACGCTTCCGAATATTAGAGCCAGGTGCAGGCTATTGTCACTGGCCGATCAAGGAATGCTTTGATGAAGACTACTTCAAGCAAGTCACCGCAGAAGAAAAATTGAAGAAGTTCAGAAATGGCGTTCCGTTTTTCACTTGGGATGCCAAAGGCCGCAGGAACGAGGCGCTTGATTGCCGGGTTTATGGGTTGGCTGCTGTGCGGATATTACAACAGCACCGTGGAATAAATCTCGAATTACTTTCTCAGCAGAGACCTGCGGCTGAAGAAGTCCTTGTCTATTCTGAGGGGCAATTGCAAAAGCCTATGCAACATCGAAGAAAAGCCAAAAGTGCTTATTTAAACAACTGAGTAGGGGGATTTATGAAACGCTTCGTTTTGACTCTGCTATTTTTCTGCTTTCTCAGTGATAGTGGCAAGACGCTGTCTCACGGTCGACCAAACCCTCATGAGTATCTAAGGGCACACCATGCTTATCTCCAGCATGTACTCCAGCTTATTTATTTTGCGCCAGATCTCATAGAGCAGTTCGTCATGCCTGTGGCCGAACGAGTATTACCTTATTTTTTGGATAGTGGGTTTGAACCAGAGCTTGCTCAATATGAAGCAGAAAGAGCGGCTGAGCAATTTTTGAGAGGGAGGCTTAATGATCTCAGAAGGTAAGTCTTACCGCGATTGAGCATTGTATCAACACTATAGAAAGACCTGGCTTGTGCCTACCTCAATTGTTTTCAAAGGAATCAATACTTTCTACGGAATAAGAGTCACTAAAAATAAACTTATTCTCAGGGATGTTAATCATATCCATGCCGAAGTACTCAAATACTTCGGCTGTAGGCAGTTTAGTAAGCATCGAATATGCAGAGTCGAAAAGCCAATAGACTGCAGTATCATGCTCAGCAATACAATCTTTCAGAACGTAGTAAGTAACGTTATTCACCAAAAACGAGTAGAACTTGTATTTATCAGCAAGCGAGCAAGAACTGCATAGACAAAGTAAAACCAATAGAAGAGCTCTCATAATTTTTTTGTTTACCTCCGCCTGAGTATAAGAACCGACTAAATCACTTTGGAACTAAATTATGGTAACCGAAGAAGAGTATCGATCTTTAAAGCGAGCTGTACTGCTACGTGAGTCAAGAGTAGTTGAGTTTGACGGGCAGAGAATAGAATATGCCAGCTTCGGAGAAATGGAGCGCCGCTTACGCATGATTGAGCGTGAATTGGTCAAAGGTCAGAAACGGCCAAAGCAATACGGCATCTATTCATCAAAAGGACTTTGATCAATGGGGCTTCTATCTACAGCCAAGCGCATTTTTGCGCCTCGCAATGCAGCCTATAGCGCAGCAGGAGAAGGCCGCAGAACCAAGAGCTGGTATGCGCCTTCCCTGTCTGCGAACCGGGCTATTATCGCTGACCTTGGCAAGCTGATTAATCGTTCAAGAGCGGCGATCAGAAACGATCCTTGGGCAAGCAGCGGTATTGTAAAACTGGTCAGTAATATTATCGGCAAAGGCATAACACCCAAGTCGCTAATTGAAGACGATGATTTACGGGATCAGGTTCAGGTACTTTTTCAGGAGTGGTCCAACGAATTCGACGCTGACGGACTTCTCAGTTTTACCGGACAGCAATCGCTGGTTACCCGAGCCATGCTCGAAGGCGGTGAATGCTTTATTCGATTAAGACCCCGCAGGCCGGAAGACAATCTAGCCGTACCGCTACAGCTTCAGATCGTTGAATCCGAGTATGTCCCTATCTCCTATAACAAAACCCTTGATAACGGCCATACGATCAAAGCGGGTATCGAATTCAATAAAATAGGCCGACGTGTCGCCTATTGGATGCACACAGAACACCCCGCCGAATTCAGCTTTGACAGCAGTAAGCTTGTGCGAGTCAAAGCAGAAGGTGTGCTCCATGTGTTTGAAGCTTTGCGTCCCGGTCAATTACGTGGCCAGCCTGTACTGACTCAGATATTAATCAGGCTCTATCACCTTGATAAGTTCGATGATGCAACGTTACTGCGTCAGGAAATAGCCAACCTGTTTGCTGGTTTCATCAAGAAGCCTTCACCGGAACAGGACCCCATTGATCCACTGACGGGCAAGCCCCTTGAGTACGATCAGAATGGTTCGGCCATGGTCGCTCTGGAACCTGGCATTATGCAGGAGCTATCACACGGTGAAGATGTCGAGTTTTCAAATCCTCCGGGAACTGGCAACGACTATCCCAACTTTATGCGTCAACAGCTAATGGCAATAGCCGCCGGTATAGGTCTGCCGTTTGAGTTGCTATCCGGCGATATGAAAGGCGTCAGTGACAGAGCCTTACGGCTGATCCTCAATGAGTTCCGTCGGCGCATTCAGCAAATTCAGAACAACCAGATCATTTTTCAATTCTGCCGTCCGGTCTGGAATCGCTGGATGGATTTAGCGGTGTTGAGTGGCGCTGTCTCTGCGCCTGACTATTCAACCAACAAGCGCAGCTATCGTCGGGTGAAATGGATTGCTCACGGCTGGCCTTACATGCACCCGGTTCAAGATATGCAGGCTCAGAAAATGGCTGTCAGAAGCGGATTCAAATCACGTTCAGAAGTGGTCAGCGAACAGGGCTTTGATAGTGAGCAGATTGATGAAGAGAATGCTGCTGATAATCGGAGAGCAGATAGCCATGACTTGAAATATGACAGTGATTCAAGGGACTCTTTATTGCCAAAGACAGAAACAGAAGAAACTGAAGCCGACAAAACTCTCATAAAGGACGACAAAGATGAGTCATAACAGACAGTGGTTTACCTTCAAGAACATGGACAGCGAAAAGCCTGAGCTGTTTATCTACGATGATATTGATGACTGGTACGGTATTTCGGCGCAAGGCATTGTCGATCAGATCAAGGATATCAAAGCAGCAGATATTGATGTGCGTATTAACTGCCGGAGTGGAATGGTCTTTGAAGGCACTGCTATCTATAACGCTCTGCGACTGCACAAGGCTAATGTTCATATCAGCATTGAAGGACTGGCAGCGAGTATTGCCACAGTGATTGCCATGGCCGGTGATACTGTCACTATCGCTGAAAATGCCATGATGATGATTCACAACCCCTATGGCTGGGCGTCCGGTGATGCCAAGGATATGCGAAAGACTGCGGAGGCAATGGATAAGATTGCTGACAGTATCGCTGTTTCCTATACAGCGAGAACCGGAAAAACGCTGGATGAAATGAAAGCGTTGATGGAAGAGGAAACATGGTTCACCGCAGCTGAAGCCCTTGAAATAGGTTTGGTTGATCAAGTGGATGAACCTGTTAAAGCCGCTGCCTGCTTCGATCTGACCATGTTCAATAATACGCCTGAAAACTTTATGAGCAGGCCAGAGTCAAAACAGGAACCGAAGCAGAAAAAAGAACCGCAAGGCAAAGAAAAGACTGAAACAGAAAACAGCCAGGTCACTAAAACTAATACGAAATCAAGCCCGAAAGTAGAAGTGGATTCAGCCTTTAATATCGCGGACCTTTGTAATAAAGCGGGCTACCCTGAAAAAGCTGCTGCTTTCCTGAAAGCCAAGCTGACTGAAGAGCAGGTAAAGAATCGCTTGGCTGATTTCGATGAAATCAAGAATCTTTGCAAGACCGCTAACTTGGCGGATAAAGCGACAGACTTCATCAAAAATGACACAGCGATTGATGAAGTCAGAAATGAGTTATTTAAGCTGTTAACCGCCGATGATAAAACCATCGACAACTCTTTGACCCCGAAAAATCAGGGGTTAAAAACCACGGCCTCTATTGATACGCAAGCGATTTACAGCAAGCGCAATCAAGCCTGAACCTTACCCCTACCCCGTAACCCTGTCTCTGAAAAACCAATCCAATAAAAGGATTTTAATTATGAGCGTCAAGACTGAATCGCTGCACACTGGCGAATTTTTGGTATCCGAAGGCAATAACAGAATCAGCCGTGAGCAAGTAGCACTGGCTGGCAATCTGAATATGCTGCCCGGCACCGTTGTCGGCAAAACGGCTGATGATGTATATAGCCCGGTGAATCCCGCCGCTGATGACGGAACTGAAGTCGCCGCAGGTGTGTTGTACGCAGGAAAAATGACCGATGCCAGTGGTGGTAATGGCGTCATCATTGCCCGACTCGCTGAAGTCGTTGAAAGCCTGCTGGTATGGCCTGATGGCATTGCCGATGAAGATAAAGCCGCGGCTGTAGAGCAGCTGGCTGGACTCGACATTATCACCCGCAGCTAACCCCTCTTTCACATCGTATACCACAACCCTCTTACAGCACATTTAAACCAGTTATCAGGGAGATAACATAATGGGACTTTTGGATATCTTTAATGACGATGCTTTCAGTCTGGTCAGCCTGACAGCAGCGATCAATGAGCAGGACTACAAGCCCGGCAGACTCGGTGAGCTTGGCCTGTTTGAAGAAAGCGGCATTTCAACCACTACCGCTATCGTAGAAAGCCAAGGCAGTATTCTTCGTCTGCTGAGTTCCAAGGAACGTGGCGCACCCGGCACTCAAGCCAAAGACGGCAAACGCAAGGTCCGCAGCTTTGTGATTCCGCATATTCCTCATGACAGCACTGTTCTGGCTGATGAAGTTCAGAACGTTCGTGAGTTTGGCAGCGAAGACGCATTGAAAGGCGTTCAGTCTGTGGTCAATGGTCGTCTTATGCAGATGTCGGGCAACCACGAACTGACCCTTGAGCACCTGCGCTTGGGTGCGCTGAAAGGCGTTATTGTCGATGGTGACGGCAGCACTGTTCTGTATAACCTGTTCGATGAGTTTGGTGTAACCCAGCAGACTCACAGCTTTAAGTTCAGTGACAAGACTACTGATGTGCGTATTCAGGGCGTCAAAGCCCGTCGTAAGGTCGAGTCAGCCCTTGGAGCGCACCCTTATAGCGGTCTTCGTGCGCTCTGCGGTGCTAATTTCTACGATGGTCTGGTAGGGCATGAGCAAACCAAAGAAGCCTATCAACCTGCGGCCAAGAGCTGTAGTTAAACTGAAAATGACCTGATCGGTCATTATGCGGTTCCAGCCCCTGTAGATTTTTCTATAGGGGTTGTTTTTTTACGTCATCAGAATAAAAGGCATCACCGATGCAAGATGAATTTTCACGCCTTTCCAGAACGGTTCTTGATACATTCGGCAAGCCTATTGTTATTTTAAAAGAAGATGGCAGCCTTATTGATTCAGTCGCCATTATAAAAAAAGAGTTAGTCACTACCGGGCAGTTTGAACACCTTATTGAAGAAACTTTAGTGGCTACGCTTGATGACAGTATTCATTTAAGCCGTGGTGACATTCTTGAAAGAGACGGTCATCAATGGGCTATTGACCGTCGTCTATCGGTCAGTGGTCATTTGAGCAAATGGAATATCTATGAAAATTGAAGTCAGTGTCAGTGATGATATTGATGCCATATCGCAACTCTTCAAAGATTCCCCTGCCAAGACCAGAAAAGCCATTAACAGAGCCTTAAGAAACGTCAGCCGCTTTGTAGAAAGAAGCGTATACCGGGAAATAGCCAGCGATATATCAGTGACTCAAAAGGTACTGAAAGAGCTTGGTCGCATAACCGTCCGACTCTATGAGCCATCCAGAAACAGTAACGCTGACTTTGCTCTGATTATCTGGATCGGCACCTACAACATAGCGGCGCATAAATTGGGTAAGCCGGTTCAAACGGCGAAAGGCGTCAAAACAGGCAAGCATTTTTGGGACGGTGCAACCCTTGGGGTCGCCTAAAGAACTGGTTTTTAAACGTCGCCCAGAATGGACACACAAGTATCAACGATCAAAACGATCAGGCCGCATGATGTATATGGGACTGCCTCTTGAAAAGCAGAGCTTGCCCATTTATGCACAAGCCAGGTCAGTAGTGGAAAAGATCATTCCAGAAGTATTAGAGCGGTTTTCAACTCAATTACATCGGGAAATAAACTATGCCTTCAACATCGAATCCTGATGCGCTTGTTGTTGATGCTCTCATTCTTGAGAAACTGATCGAACATTTAAAACAGATCACTCCGAAAGTTTTTCTTGGCTATTCGGCCTCTGGATTAGAAAGGCCGTTATTGCCTGCCATTCTGCTTGATCTGGAATCCATCAGTGAGGACAGCCGTCAGGGAACCAAGGCGAAGTGTTCTATGAGGATTAATATCAGCCTTGTCGAAAGTACGGATGCAGAAACGACCTATCGCCTATTGGCGTTAAATGATGCAGTACGAAACCTGTTTGCAGAGAATAATCGACCCTTCCCCGCAGTAAGAAAGCTGTCCATCAGCGAAACGCAGTTTGATATATCCCCCAACAATAGTCATTTCTCGTTTGCAGATATGACATTGGTTCTTGAAGTCGTTAAGTGATCTGACTTGCTCAAAAAGGAGACTCGCAATGTCAACCGTAGACCGTAGTTTTATCGGTGCAGGAAGCATCTACCTACAGCCCCATGATAAATCCGCTCCGTTGTTGCCTATCGGTAACGTGAGTGAATTTAATTTCAGCTTTGAGGAAGACAAAAAAGAGCTGAAAAATTATCTGGGCGGTGGTGGCAACCGAAACACCATCAGCCGGATTTCAGGTATCACCGCCAGCGTGGTCGCTCACGACTTTACGGCTGATAATATCTCGCTGGCGTTGCGTGGTAGCGTTAGTGCTGCCGGAACCGTAGCGATCAGTGCTGAAGAGCATCCATCACACGGCGTTGATGGCGAACTGATTCCCTTTAAGTTCATGCCTGATCAAGCACAAACTATTACGCTCAGTGATGGTGCTGATGTCGCTCTGGAAGCTGGAACAGATTATGAGCTGACTCAATCCGGTATTAAGGTAATTGGAACTGGTGAGATAGGTGCCAATGGCATAAAGGCAACGTATACGCCGCTCAGCTCCAACCTAATTCAGGCTCTGGTGGAATCCGGACGTGAGTTCACTTTATTTATGGAAGGCTTGAATGATGCTCAGGAAGGTCTATCTTTTAATATTCGTGTGCATCGGGTGAAGTTTTCACCGGTGCAAAATTTGGGCTTTATCTCGGATGATTTTGCCAGTATCCCATTGCAACTTGATGTCTTGGCTGATTCTAGTCTGTCCGAATCTGGCTTGAGTGCCTTTCTGCAAATTGATTTAGCAACCTGAAAAGAATTATAGAAATGCTGTCCGCTGCTGAGTTTGTCGATTTTTATCCATTATTTAGTGGTGTTATTAACCAAATGGTTGTTTGTGGTTATGCCTTGGCTGATCAGATTGCATCATTTGCACTAAATAATGACAGTTTTGCAAAATTCGCTGAGTTTGCTGTAAAAGGCAAAGAATACGAGGAAGCAGTTGGTGTGTTAGAAATGTATTACACATACCTTCACAAATAACATGTGCCTTATAGAATGAGTAGGTAAAAAATACGTATCCATGGACTTTTCTTTTGCAGTGGGATTTTAGGAATCATATCCCATATTGTGTAGCTTTCTGGATAATCATGTCATTCAGCATGACCCGATGCTAAGCGTGAGAATAGTTGTTGCAGCTATTGCTAATCCATGGTTTGCATGGATAGCAAATATTCATGCTGCAGGTGAAAACCCTATAACCATTCTTGAACAAATACTCCAAGACCTTCCTTAGATCAGTAATAATCAATGGACTGAATCATGCCTTCCATCAAAGAATCCGCTCTTCGGCTGGTGCTGAAGGCGCGAGATACGTTGTCTCGCCCTGTTAAAAGCGCAGTCATTGAATGAACAAATATTTAATGAGCGTAAAAGAAAAGCCCAGCAAGACAGAAACAGAGAACAGCAAAAACAGCGTGAGACTGTAAGAACTGCTCAACCAGCTTCTGCACAAAACCAACCTGCAACGACTCGCCCCCCTGAAAAAGTCATTCGCCTTGAATATCCCGGTGGTGGCGTCAATGTCGGTATTGCTTCTAATGACGAATCAAAACTATTGGCTGCATTGAAAAATGCAGGGCTCAGATCAGTCTAATCATCAGCTTGGATAATGATATGCAACTGGATTCAATCACTTTGCCCGATGATCTGCTATGGACCAATGAGTTTGACTGGAACCCCGTTGAGCAGACTCTTGACCGCAGTTTAACGGGAGCACTTTTGGTTCAAGAACAGGCATTAAGTTATGGCCGTTCCATCGTCTTATCGGGTGGCACAGAGGCCGGATGGGTGACAAGAGCTACGGTACAGAGTTTATTGGGTCTTTCTCAGGATCCTAATAAAGTGATGACTTTAACACTGGCTGACCAGCGACAGTACTCCGTCATTTTTGACCGTCAGTCAGTAAGTCCTATAGAAGCTCATCAAGTCATGCCTTTTGCTTACCCAGATGATTCTAGCTTTTATGCACTAACTGTCCGGTTTTTGACAGTTCCGTCAACTTAATAGGTTCATTGGCAGTTCTATACTGATCCCAATGAACAGGAGGTTTTAGTATGGATCCTAAGAAAGTAACAGGAGCAAAGGTCTGGTTCAAAGAGCCAGAGGTCATTGATGACGCAGATGAACCAGTAACCTGGAAAGTCCATAAAGTTGGGCAGAAGAGAAAGAGAACTGATGATCAGCCCGAGAAGGAGGGGATACCTCCTTTGAAACTTCAGAGAGTTAACAGAAAGGGTAAAGGCCTTGACCAAAGAGGGGCAGAAAAATTGGCTGAATACAATCAAGCTTTGGTTGAATCAAGAAAAAGTCCAGAAGGGTATCAGGACGCTAAGGGTGATGCTGTCAATGCCATGTCTTGTTACAACCAAATTCGCGATAGAATGAAGGAGAACGGAAAGCCTTTGGAGAATCTCAAAGATAAGACTACGGATGAAATTCGTCAGTTTTTGCTTAAAGAAAAAATAATTGATCCTCAAATGTCTAAATGGATTAAGGATGATGAGATTGACCTGGAAGGTTCTCCTTTCTGGTAGTTATTCGCCGAATGCAAAAAGATGGTGAGCGCTATATAGTTCTGGATAAATGTTAAGTAGAAAGTACATCTGAATATAAAACGGATGTAATGCACGAAATTCCAGTAAATGTGGATTCACGACTGAATCATAAGAAAAATATAAAATTGAAAAACTCAGGTTCATTAGGCTTTCTATAGGCCAATCTTCCAACAAAGCAAAAATATCCGCGTATCGATAACTGACCACGTTGTAGATTAACTCTAACTCTACATCTTGTGGCTCTAAATAGCCTTGCCCCGTAGTTACCAATCCAAATTCTAACAGCCCAGCTAGCAATAACCGTGTGAAGCACTTTTTCATAGATCTGATAACAGGTTAGGAGCCTATAAAAATGGCCATTAATGATACGGATGTCAAACTCTTCGAAAGCCAACGCCTCACCGATCAAGACGACATCTTTGTTGAAAAACACCGCACTGTCGGTCAGGTGATTGTTTGTCATCAGGGCGGGGTAGGGCGTGTTATTGATCAACCAATATCAATGATTGCGATAAAGGCAGTTCGACGTTTGAGGGTGTTCCTTGTTCGTCTGGGGGATGATCGATAACGAATGAACAGGTTGATGTCAGGATATTTCGAACAGAACTAGAGTTCTTGATGGGGGCTGGGTATTTGTACTGGCGGTCAGGCTGAAGGCTGGTGTCGTTTTTACTGTTTTTTCACTTTCAACCAAGCCAAAAAAACAGGAGCCGAAGCCCCTGTTTTTCCAGATAACGCACGATTAGACACGATAACTCAAAAGCAGTATGCAATGAGATTGCATACTATTTTGTGTTCGAATCTTCTAACTCATTGAATTCATTATCAAAATCCATCTCATGAAATTCATACCACATTACGTTGATGATGCCGAAGGCGCAGGCCAGCAGTACGCCGAGAATCCAGGTAAAATACCACATTGCTTTTGCCTCCCTAGTACAGTGAATGACTGTTTTGGTTAAGTTCTTCTGATGTCATGCGTCCCCACATTCTGTAGAAACACCATGTCGTGTAGCCAATAATGGTGGGTACAAAAATGCCAGCAACAACGGTCATAATTCCCAGAGTCATATGGCTGGAGGTCGAATCCCAGAGAGTAAGGCTGACATTAGGGTTACTGCTGGATGGCAGGATAAACGGAAACAGGGAGAAACCTGCTGTCAGAATAACACCCGCTTGAGTCAGTGAACTAAAGGTGAAGGTCAGTCCATAAAAACGACTTTTTGCCAGAGCAAAAACACCCGCCGCACCGATAAAACCAAGCGCCGGAGCAAGCAGGGTCATGGGGTAGAGAGAGTAATTTTTCAACCAGCTACCTGGATCGCTGACGATGACGGTTTTAGCCAGTGGGTTGGCTGCACCATTAGTATTTAGTCCGGCAACGATCTCAAAACCAGGCAGAGTAGCAACCCAGGCACCGGCCATGGCAAACAGTACGATGGTTGCCAATGCACTCAGTCTGGCAACCGTAGCAGCACGGCTCTGGATTGGCTCTCCAGCACGCATGCTTTGCCAAACGGCACCCTGCATTGTCAGCATGGCAACACTGACTAATCCGCAGAGCAGTGCAAAAGGATTCAGCAGTGAGAAAAATCCCTGGCTGAAGCTGGAGCGCATTGTGATATCGAGATCAAAGCCAAAGCCCTGAAACAGGTTGCCAAAAGCCACGCCAAAAACAAGGGAAGGAACAATGCCGCTGACAAACAGGGTCCAGTCGCAGTATTTTTTATACTGTTCATCAACCTTGCTGCGGTAATCGAACGCCAATGGTCGTCCTATCAGGCTGAACAGTACCAATAGCATGGCCCAGTAAAATCCTGAGAAAGCCGTTGCGTAAACAATCGGCCAGGCGGCGAAGAGGGCTCCGCCAGCAGTAACGAACCAGACCTGGTTGCCATCCCAATGAGGAGCAACAGCGTTGATCATCAGGCGACGCTCTTCATCATTTTTACTGAGGAAGGGCAGTAGGTTAGCTGTGCCAAGGTCGTAGCCATCCATGACGGCAAAACCGATCAGCAAAACGCCGATCAGTACCCACCAGATAAATTTTAAAACTTCATAATCCATCTCTCATTCTCCGGTTAGGCGTGGGTTGCCATGTGTTCTGACTTTCGCTGCTCAAAATGATAGCGTCCGGTATGCAAACTGCTAGGGCCTTTTCTTGCGTATTTCACCATCAATGACATTTCGATAATCAGGAAGACGGTATAGAAGGTGGCAAAGCCGATGATGCTCATCCAGAGATCTGCTTCTGTTCGAGTAGACGCAGAAAGGTAGGTGGGCAGAATACCGGAGATAGACCATGGCTGACGGCCAAATTCGGCAACAAACCAGCCCATTTCAGCGGCAATGAACGGTAAAGGCAGAGCAAGAACACAGAGTTTAAGAAAACGTGGGCTGGTATGCTCTGTACGTTTAGCGGTCTTGATGAATGCAGTAATAAACAGAAGCAGCATCAATACACCGGCACCCACCATGATGCGGAAGCTAAAGAACAGAGGCCATACGGTAGGGATAGCATCCTCTGCTGCCTGACGAATCATCTCTGGTGTGGCATTAGGTATGTCATCGGTGTAGCGGCTCAGCAGTAATCCATAACCAAGGTCGTCTACTACTTCTTCAAAGGCCAGGCGATTTTCAGGAGTGTCTTCGCCGTTTTTTAGTTTCTGCAGCAGCGAGTAAGCACCGATGCCGCTGGCAATACGCTGTTCTTTATTATCGATCAGATCTTTAATGCCGAGAACTTCAGTATCCAGAGAACGAGTAGCGATGATACCCATGGCGTATGGAATCTTGATCGCGTATTCCGTCTTCATCTCTTCCTGATTGGGAATGCCAATAATGGTAAAGCTTGCCGGTGGCGCATGGGTTTTCCACTCTGCCTCAATAGCGGCCAGTTTTACTTCCTGAACGTCGCCCAGTTCATAGCCGGATTCATCACCCAACAGAATGGTGGATAAAATGGCGGCAAGACCAAATCCCGAAGCCACGGCAAAGGAGCGACGAGCAAAACCGATGTCACGACCTTTCAACATGTACCAGGCACTGATAGACAGTACAAAAATAGCACCGGTCGTATAGCCCGCAGCCACCGTATGAATAAACTTAACTTGGGCAACCGGGTTCAGAACCAGATCCGCAAAACTGGTCATCTCCATACGCATGGTTTCAAAGTTAAATTCTGCTCCCACCGGGTTTTGCATCCAGGCATTTGCTACCAGAATCCACAGTGCAGACAAGCTGGTGCCAGTGGCCATTAACCATGTGCAGGCTAGATGCTGAACACGGCTGAGACGATCCCAGCCAAAGAAAAACATACCGACGAAAGTGGATTCAAGAAAGAATGCCATGAGTGCTTCAATGGCCAGAGGTGCGCCAAAGATATCGCCTACATAATAGGAGTAGAAAGACCAGTTGGTGCCAAACTGGAACTCCATAGTCAGGCCGGTAGCAACGCCAATGGCAAAGTTAATGCCAAACAGTTTTCCCCAGAATTGGGTCATATCCCGGTAGACTTGTTTGCCTGTCATGACATACACCGACTCCATTATGGCCAGCATAAAGGTCATGCCCAGAGTCAGGGGGACAAATAGAAAGTGGTAAAGGGCTGTCATCGCAAATTGAAAGCGCGACAGGTCGATGATCTCTTCTGGAATCATGTTGCTCCTCGCATGGGACAGTGTTGAAACAAGGTCGGCACTGTACTTATCACAGGAGGTCTACACGGATGGTTTTCTGTCCCGGCTGCAAGTATAAACGATGCATCGGCGTTCGCCTTCTATGACGACTCTATTTTGATGTTGGCGTGTGCAGACAAAAAATCCTTTTAATCTCGAGTTTAACCCTTGTGATCAAGCGTGTGCTAGTTGTCAGTGCAGTTGCGGCAATGTTACCTGTATTTGTTACATATCGAAACGGAGGTAACATTGAAAAAATGACTTCAATCAAAAAAAATTCAATAGCACTGCTTTAGCTCTCATATCTGGTGATAAATGTCGGCTGGTAGTAGGTAGGTAGAGTTTATAGCTATCTCTGGTACTATTTTTCCAGATGAAATGCACTGAACTGACTGACGGCCTTATTGGCATTGTATAAATCAATCTGCCAATTGTTTTTTGTGGGTGGCACCTCGATTGGCGAGATATTATCCAGAGAGTAGCGGGCGCTCATCGGGCTTTCAAAGCGAGCAATAAACTGCAAACGCTCGAGATCAGCTTTGTAGGTTTTTGTCAGGAAGTTGATAGTGCGTTCAGTAAGAGGTACACGATAGTATCGAATCAGGTTTTGAGCCAGTTTCTCTGCGCTCGCTGACAGATCTTTGTCAACCGCTGAAGCTAAAGCCTCGCCCATAGCTGCTTTGGTTTTTGCACTCATTCCCGGTTCAATAAAGGCCAGACTGGATGCAGGTGAACTCTCGATAGCCCGCTGAATTTGAGGGTCGTGCAGTTCAATATACGGGTCCAGTATGGTGGCGACCTCAATGGCTATTTCCCTGGCACGGGTTTCGGTGAGAGGGATGGAGCCGGTTCGCATGTCATGGAGCTGTCTGTTGGTTCGGCTCAGTTCTGATTCCTGAAGGTGCTTCTCCAGACGGTTGGCAATCTCCATGCGGGTATCATCGTCAAGTTCAATGCTCTGCTCCGAGATTACCATGCTTCGCTTGAAGTTCTCATCAGGTTTTTGTTGATACTGGCTTGAAAGCTTTTGCCACTGTTTCATGGCCTTTTTTAAGCGATTACTGTCTCGTCCCTGTTTTAGGAATGCACGGTGTGCTTCATTGTAGAGCTGGAGCGCTTTCTCCAGATGACGTTTTTTCTCCAGAAGAGCGGGTAAGTGCTTGCCGGTTTTCTTGCACAAATCTCGAGCCTGTCGGACTTGCTGACTGAGCAAGTCCAGAGATTCAATAGCAGAAGCGAGTAATTTCTGAGGACTAAGACCGTGGCCAGTGATAATGTCGTTTTGTACATCTGCATTGTGCATCCAGATATTCAGCGCTTTCAGGCGGGAATATACTCTGGCTCGACTGAATCGGAAGTCATTGCGTTCTTCCTCCAGTCGATCAAGGGCTTTGGCTAGATTCCAGCGACCGGTGTATTCAATTTTCAGCCAACTGATTTCTCGACCACAGATCAGTTCAAAACAAAGAGTCAGTATCTCCTCGACATCGTCAAGCGTCATTAACTCTTCATTATCTCGTTCGCTGGCAGTAAGAATACGTTCTATAAACAGAGGTTCACGGCTTTGTCCGTGGCGGGGACGCGCAACAACACCGGTCAGACGGTTTCTTAGGGCTTCTGCAATGCGGGGGTGTAGTTCCTTTAGTTGTTCGTAGTACTGTTCAGCCTCATCGCTGGTCTCACTAATAATATCCTGCATTCGGGTATACAATCCGGCTCGGCGAAACATTTCAATCTGTTCTGCTTTTCTTGCCAGCTGGGTATCGCCAGTAATATCTTCTACCGCCATGGAAACCCATTCGGGGCCCAAATCAAGTTGACGTAATAGAATGCCAGCAGAATTAATACGTCTTCTGTCTTCTGTCATCTGGCTTTGAGCCAGATCTCGGGTCATGTAAATGATTTCAGGAATGCGATCTATAACACTGAGAAGGTTGTTTTTGTCTTTGTTCACCTTTCGAACATGGGTGAGGTTGTACATTAGCTTGGTGCCTAAACCCAAAGCGATAGCAACCAGTGAGTAGCCGACGAAATAGAGAGCCCGTTCAATGGGCATGATGCCGCCGAAACCAAAGTAATACCCTGCATAAGCAGCCAGCAGAGAGACGGGGCCAGCTGTCCAGGCGTACTGAAGAATAGTGACGCTCCAGGGTTCCTGATGCGGTGCCCTGGCTACTTTTTCAAGCCAGTTGAGGTTTCGTCCCTCCAGGTGGAAGTCGGTTTTTGTGTGTTTCCTTCTTTGGAAAAAAGGTAAGACGGCCATATTGTTGTGTATAAACCTGCAGCAGCTTTTTGCTATGTCGAGAATCGCCTTTCCATAGCAGTATTCGTTTTATTGGTATTGATTTTATAGCGAACAGCGAGGTTATTTGAATATGTATTACTACGCTCCCGAAGAAACGCAGGTTAAGCGTGAGCCAGTTTCAGATCAAAGCAGGCTTTATCCTGAACCACACGGTTCTTGCCGGTGTTTTTAGCTTTGTAGAGCGCCTGGTCAGCGAGGTCCAGTAGTGTTTCGAGATCATGAATATCAGAGTTTGTCGCTGAAATACCCAGACTGATCGTAATAGGGCGGGGGCCGTCTTCAATAGCCATTACAGCCTTTCGAATCCGTTCAGCAATTTGGACCCCTTGACTGGCACCAGTCTTGGGAAGCAGAACAACAAACTCTTCACCGCCGTAACGTGATAACAAGTCGTTTTGTCGCAAACCGTTTCTTAAAGTTCGAGCCAGGCTGACCAGAACCGCATCACCAGCAGGGTGGCCATAGGTGTCATTGACTTGTTTGAAGTTATCAATGTCCATAAAGATGGCGCAGCTTTGTTTATCTTGTTCCAAAGCCTGAGCGAGTTGTGGTTTGGCTTCATTCAAAAAGGCTCGACGATTCAGTACTCCGGTCAATGGGTCAAGACTGGCCTGAAGCTTCCAGAACCGGGTTTGCTGGTTAGCCTGAAACAGGGTTCTGGCGTGAGTGCCGACATCGCTGATGATTTCCCAGAGGCCTTTATTACCGTTCTTTCCAGACGCAACGATGAGCAAAACACTGCGGTTGTCTTCGCTGTGTATTTTGAATACCCAGTAAATAACGCCGCCAGCGTCTTCGACGATGGCTTCGTGCTGAGTTGATTCTATGATCGAAAGCAGTTCTCGGCTGATTGATTTGAGTCGGCTTTTGAACAGGCCTGATGCTTTTGGGTAATAGCTATTGATAGACCATCGACGCTCTTCCCGTGTCAGAACAATGGATGGTGTTCCAGGAATGACCGCGTCCAAAGTATCCAGTACGCGACGACGAATGGCTTTTTCATCGAGAGGTTCATTAGCAGGCGCTTGTAAATGTTTTCTGAGGGCTATATCGAACACCCTTCGTTTATCACTGCTGGTTGTAATCAGGTTGACCGAAATGTCCTGACGTCGTTTCTGTTGTCGGTTGATCCAGTAAAGTCCGGTAATAAGCATGGCCTGAATACAGATTAGTGACAACTCAGCGAGGCTTGGGGTCGCTCTAGGCCAGCTGGATGTTGCCCAGAGTAGAGTGAGGCTGAGGGCTATCGTCAACATGACAGGTAATGCCAGTTTTGCTGGTTTGACCCCCTGAATCATAATATACAACAGGTTGCCGGTAAGAATGACAATGATCAGACCTATCAGGCTGAAGCTGACGTTAAGCAGCAAGTGACCTTGTGGATTGAATAGAGCAAAAGCGATAAAAAGGCCGGTCGAGAGCAGGCTGAGCCATAGCAGTACTCTGTCCGTTCTTGGTGTATAGAGAGCCAGTAAACCAAGGTTCTTGTAACAAGCCAGAGCAGAAACCAGGCTGATGTTCGTTGCGGTCATGACCCAGAGGCCCGGATCGCCAGCAATGGGGATGTATCTAAAAATATCACCTTGCCAGGTGATCAACAGAACAGATGTCACCAATAAGTGGCTGGCAAGAAGAAGATAACCTTGATGTCCGGAATAAACAGCGGCAATGCCACTGACAACCAGAAACAGAAGAAGCAGTGATTGTAGGCCTGAAAGCAGCCCGCGGTTTCTGTATTCATCCAGCATGTAGTCGGTGTAAGGCTCAAGCATCGGTTGAATACGGTTGGGGGTGTTAGTGCTGGCTCTTAGATAGATGGTTTGGGCGGTACTGTCTTCAAGACGGACTGTTCTAGGATCCGATCTACCTGGTGATGCATTGGATCCTAAGGCGTGGAGTCGATAGCCGTTTTTGGTGTATGTGAATACATCCAGAATCCGGTGTGGCGTCCGTCGAAAGACAAGAGCCCATTCATTACTGAGTTTACTGTTTGGCTTGATATCAAGTCGGTACCACTGTTCGCCAGCCTTTACAGAATGGGAATCAGTAATATTCTCGGGAGGTGAGATCTGCACCAGTTCGCTGGTGAGGTCTACCGTCCTTCCTGTGGACTCAAAAATAGTGTCAGCTGCAAAACAGCCGGAAGAAAGCAGTAAAACTGCAAGCGTAAAAATGAACTTCATAAATAATTGAAGACCGAAGCGCTTGATCAGGTGATCATTCGTTAACATGTGTGGTTGTACGACCAGCAAGGCTGGGTATCCTCCATGAAGTCACAACCTCTCCCAAGTTAAATGGTTGTGAATTTGTTATTTTGATTTTGACATAGACTATGGTCTAAAACCAAGGTGAAAGTGATGGGGGGTGTTGTGAATTGGTGATGGGTATCACAGTTCAGCCATAGGAGGAGGTATACCTCTCCTTCATGGTTGGTGTTTGTGTGCCGTTTGAACTGATTGATGCTTAAGGTTAAGACTGACTTTCGTTTAACGCGGTTGGGTAGATTTTTCCAAGCAATATGGTAATCAGTACACAGATTAGGGACGGTAATGCCCAGCTAAGGTTGGCATCATGCCCAGGGAGCAGCTGAAAAGGGGTGAGTAACAGATCCATTACCGGATGCTGGATGTTTTTGGCAGCGTCTACCAGGCTGAGTAGAAAAGCGATCACCAGTGTCATTCTATAAGTCAGCTTGGGGTTGGGCAGGAGGGTTCGAATGAGGCCTAAAAAGATCAGAGCAATACATACTGGGTAGAGAATCAATAGAACGGGGATAAACAGCTCAATGATCTGGTTGAGCCCGAGGGTTGCAAAAATGACACAGGTCGATGAAATGATTCCGACGAGTGTTTTGTAACTGACGGCATTTGTGAGTTCACTGAAATACTCTGAAGCGGCTGTTATGCAGCCAATAGCTGTGGTCAAACAGGCCAGTGTGACAACGGCGGCGAGTAGAATACTGCCGGTAGAACCAAACAGAACATGTACGTACGAAGATAGAATCTGCGCTCCATTTTCCGGATTAGGTGCAATCTCGTGGCTGGTTGCTCCGAGGTTGAATAGTGATAGGTAGACAAGGGCAAGGCCGCTAGCGGCGATCAGTCCGGTGATGACACTGTGACGAAAAAGTGAACTGGATGAGGTAATGCCGTGAGACTTCAAGTTAGTCACAATGACAATGCCAAACATCAGAGCGGCCAAAGCGTCCATAGTCATATAACCTTCAAGAAATCCTCTTATAAAAGCATTGTCGGCGTAACTTTCTGTCGGAGGGGAAAGGATTTGTTCAGAAGTTTGAAAGAAAGGCGCTGAACCCAGAACAGCCAGCAATACGATCAGCGCAGGGGTAATAATCTTGCCAATGTATTCCAGCAGTTTTCCCGGATAGAGGCTCAGATACCAGGACAGTCCAAAGAATACCACGCTATAACCGAATCTTGAGATGGCGTCGTTTGAGTCAATAAAGGGAGAAAAGCCTATCTCATAAGCCACCATGCCTGTGCGCGGTACGGCGTAGACAGGCCCGATGATGATAAAAATGATACTGCCTATGAAAACCACCAGGCTGCGTGGAAGTTCACGAGTGATTTCATTGAACCCGCCACCAACCTTTGCGATAACAATGATGCCCAGTAAGGGCAGCCCTACACCTGTCAGAAGAAAGCCTGCCGCTGCTTGCCAGACCTCGACTCCCGCCAGTTGGCCTGCCATTGGCGGGAATATTAGATTTCCAGCCCCCAGAAACATGGCGAAAACCATAAATCCCATACCAATAATGTTCTGGAGGCTTAGTCTCTGATGCATTGTAAGGCCGATAGTTTGTAAGTTTATGTTTATAACGTTAAGCAATCAGTATGGTCGTTATTTCTAATAGTGGTAGTTCACCCTGATTCATGAATAAAAATATCGGGTCATTGAGGAGAAGTCTTGATCGATAAATTCAAGTGAATGGTTAATCGATGTCATCCCTGTCTGATTCTGGTGGCTCGCAGAATCGAGCGTGGGGGTGTTTAGCCATCAAGTGTTCGAAAGCATCATGATGAAGATGTATCAGGGTTTCGTGATCCCCTGCTTCCAGATAAACATCCGTAATATCGCCAAGATGGTCATCCCATATAGTGCTCATCTGGTAAGCGTCGCCAATAGGAGGAATAGCGCCAAGCTGGCAGTCATTGAATCGTCGGGATAACTCTTCTTCGGTAACCAGATTCATTGAAGAGTGAGTGACTTCACGAAGTTGCTGTATCTGGACTCTGCTGGAGGCAGGAACGACGGCCATCATGAAATTGTCGGAGCCATCCTTTAGTATGACCGCTTTGGCAACGGAGCTAAGTGGGATTTCTGCCGCAATAGCGGTTTGGGCTGAATTATGGCTGGGAGGGTGGGAGATCGTGTCAAAGGTGATGTTATGGGTTTCAAGAAACTGATCGACTTTTGGGGCAATACTCATACTGGGTTACCTCGACAGTGCTGCCAGTCACAGCAGATCAGAAAACGGCTTTGACTGGAATGACAGATATACGATCGAGTTGAATTATAGCCAGCCTTTTCGTTTGAAGAAGAGATAAGTTCCCAGAGCGCTGACAACCATCAATCCAAGAGCCATTGGGTAGCCCCAGCTTTGGGCCAGTTCAGGCATTACTCGGAAGTTCATACCGTAGATGCTGGCGATCAGGGTAGGCGGTAGAAACATGACCGCTGCCACGGAGAATATCTTGATGATATTGTTTTGTTCGATGTTGATAAATCCCATGGTCGCTTCCATCAGGAAGTTGATTTTTTCAAACAAAAAACCTGAGTGTGGCGTGAGTGATTCTATATCCCGAAGAATGTCTCTGACCTGATCAACCTGACCGTCGTCCATTTTGTGGCGACAGTTTTTCAGTAAGTAGCGAAGGCAGCGCTGGCTATCCAGTAGATTAAGTCGAGTCTTACCGTTGATATCTTCTTGCAGAGTAATATTTTTCAGCAGTTCATCCACATCGTTAGACTCGTCAGAAAGAGCGCGCTGACTAATAGCTTCCAGATTTTCGTAAACCTCTTCCAGAGTGTCTGCCAGAAATTCGATCTTGGCATCAAACAAGGCGATGACAATATCCATGGGTGTTCTGGCTTTTATGACCTGTAAGTTAAGGTAGTTACGCATCAGTCGGAACAGGGCGGTGGGTTCGTCCTGAAGTGTGATGAGCTGGTCGTCGCGCAGGTTAAAAGCGATATTGATGTTTTTCAGTTCCTGCCCTGACTGGTGTGGAAACAGGGATCGAATATGAAAGCCGGTTTCGCTTTCAAAAAACCGTGATGAAGCCTCTATTTCATGAAGTTCATCATCGTCATAAATAAAGCCGGGACATTCTTTTGCCAACCACTGGGTTTCTTGCTCATCAAGATCAACCAGATCCAGCCAGAGTGTATTTTCAGTGATTGATTGTTCGGCATTGACACGACTGATGCTGTACTGGTCATTTTCGCGATGGTAGGCATTTATCATTCGTTGAGCCGTCCTGGTCTCATGTTTTGGATGAGTGCTGAGCTTGGTATCAAGATCTGTGTCTATTGTACGGATCGGCTGATTGTCGTCCAGTGAGTATGATCAGGAAAGAATAGTAAGCCGGTATTCATTAAACGATCTATGCTGAGCTGCACGGATTTTTTTGTGAATTCAGATGAAAATATTGTTCACAGGCGTGCTTCTGTTTTTTTGGTTTGCTACGGCAGTCCATGGGGCTGGAGACGTGTGCATACCAGTGATGGTTTTTTCAGCGTGTATTCAGGAAGAGGATGGTTGTTTTTCAGATATTGAAAAGAATAGTAGTCTGGTGATGCGTATTGAGAAAAATCCTGAGCTTTTTCAATCGAAAATCAGTCGCTATGGGCAGTATGCTCTGGCAACCGGTGTTTTCATTTCTTATGTTACCGAGAGAGCGCTACATGGTAACCGCTATACAGCCTCTTTAGTAAATGCCGCCTTTACAGGTACTGTTTCTAATTACCTTTATTTTTCGGGGAATGCGACGATACAGGATCGTTTGAGTGGGCGGGTGGCTGTCAGTAGTGATTGGGAGGTGCTTTCAAGTGCCATGGCTCTCGGTTACGGGGGGTACGAGTTACTTGATACTCTTTTGCCCAGGGGAGAAAGAGCATATTTTATTCACAGTTCGTCGATGATTATTTCCTGTATTTACGGCATTGAAAGCGATAATCAGCATCTTGTTATGGTGGGGTTGATTGCAGAGCTTTCGTCTATTTTTATAAATTTGAAAAAATTGACGGGTAATAATCTTTATGGAATTCCGTTTCTGGTTACATTCGCTACACACAGACTGATTATTTATCCTTATCAAACTGTTTTGATTGTAAGAGAGGCTCATGACAGGTGGTCTGAGATGACTGCGCCTGAGCGAGCCAGGTACAGTGTGATATCAGCGTTGGCCGTGACATTGAATGGTTTGAATGTGTATTTTGCAATACTGATCGCCAAATATATGAAGCTTCGTCCGAATACCGTTCAGTAAAGACTGTCAGCGGGGATGGCTGCGTAAGCAACCATCTGGGGAAGGCGTGTTGAAGCAGGGGGGTTCTTGGGGTGACCTGAGAACCCTCGCCCAATCGGGCAGGGGTGTCAGATTCGTCAATGTCGAATAACGTCTTCCTCGGAAGCTTGTTTGAGAACTTCTCGCAAGGTTTCACAGATACTCTCTGCAAAATCTGGGTCGCTGATAGGCAGGTTGAATTTGTCTGTAAGGAAAAAACTGTCTTCCAGTTTTTCGCCAAACGTAGCCACTTTGGCGTCGTGAACCTGAAGCTCCAGTTCAACAAAAGTCTTTACTATTTTTGCCAGAATACCCGGCCGGTCTGTTGCTTTCACTTCAAGAAGTGTTCGCTTGATACCAGGCATGTTGCTGATAGTAATACGGGGAGGGCGGGCAAAGTGCCTTAACTGTCTCGGTGTTCTTCTTTGTACGGCGTCTGGTAATTGCTCGGGATTTTCAAGGTTTTGTTGTAGATAGCCCTTAATCTGTTTTATTCGCTCCAGGTCATCGCCAATGGCGCTACCATCCTCTTCTAGAACGGTATAAGTATCGAGACTGTAACCATCGGTCGAGGTAATGATTCGGGCATCCTGAATACTAAGGTGCAGCTGAGCGATAGCATTCACCGTGTCTGCAAACAGATTTATACGATCTCGCGCGTATATAAACAGCTGTGAGCCACTGTGCTCGTGATCGGTATCTGTCTCACGGGTTAAAATCAGTGGGCTGTAATGTGGTGCTTCGTGCTGTTTTCCGTTCTCTATTATGCCTTGGGTTTGCCAGGCAATTTCATGAGGATCGTGACGAGAAAAATAGTCATCATCCAGATGTTTCCACAACTGGTTAGCTTGTTGTTGATCAACATCCTGTTGGTTGAGTAATTCAAGAGTTTCTTCTTGAATATCAATAATTCGTTCACTGCTATCGGGCATATTCTCGATACCGTTTTCCAGAACATGTCGAGTTGCACTGTAAAGCTGCTGTAGCAGGGATGAGCGCCAACCATTCCAGAGGCTGGGGTTGGTGGCGTTGATGTCGGCCACTGTCAGTAGGTATAGATGGTTCAGGTTGTTAATGTTGCCCATTTTTCGGGCAAAATCATGGATGATATCGGGATCTGAAAGATCTTTTTTTTGTGCTGTCATTGAGAAAGTTAGATGTTCCTGTACCAGCCAGGTGATCAGTTTGGTGTCAACCCGGCGCAGGCCATGTCGACGACAGAAAATACCTGCATCAACAGCACCCAGTTGCGAGTGGTCGCCGCCACGACCTTTGCCGATGTCATGATAGAGTCCTGCAACAATGAGCAGTTCAGGTTTGCGAATATCCTCCGCTATTTTTGATGCGATGGGATAGGTTTGCTGATTTTCTTCGTAACTGAAGCTGCGCAGATGCTTGATCAGTAGTTGGGTGTGAGCATCTACGGTATAGGTGTGAAACAGGTCGAACTGCATCTGGCCAATGATACGACCATATTCAGGTAAGTAGCGCCCAAGAATACCGTAACGCGACATCCTTCTCAGGGTGATACTTAGGTTGTAAGGAGCTTGCAGTATTTGCAAAAACAGCTTGGTGCAACGGGGATCTTTTCGAAACCCAGCGTCCACCTTGTGACGATTTTCTCGAAGCAGTCGAATGGTTTCAGCCTTGGTTCCAATAATCTCCCGAGCCTGAGTCATCAGCATAAAGAGTTCCAGAAGTGCTGGAGGGTGCTCTTCAAAAACGTTGTCGTGGGTGACTTCCAAGTATTGGTTGTGCAGTTGGAAGCGGCTGTTAATGGGAATAATTTCACGGTTGCTGTCGGCATCGAGAATTTCGTCATCAAAGTGCTGCAGGATGATGTCTTTCATCTGCCCGACAATGAGTACGTTCCTAAAGTAGCTTTGCATGAACTGTTCAACGGCCAGTGAACCTTCGTGATCTACATAACCGAATTGCTCAGCCAACGAACGTTGGTGATCGAACAGCAGTCTGTCTTCACCGCGACCGGTCAGGCTGTGTAGTGCCCAACGAATTCGCCATAAGAACGCACGACATTTTACCAGCTGTTCATACTCGGACTGAGTGAGGAAATTCAGTTCGACCAGTTCTCTGGGGTTGTGAGTGCCATAGTGTCGTTGGGCGATCCAGCCCAGCATATGCAAGTCTCTTATGCCTCCGGGTGAACCCTTGATATTGGGCTCCAGAGAGTACTCTGTGTCGGCGAATTTTTTGTGTCGTGCTTTCTGTTCTCTGAATTTGGCTTGCAAATACTCTTTGCTGGGCCACATATATTGAATGCTGATGGCTCGTTCAAGCTGGTGGTGCAGGTTGTCAGGGTCGTGAAGAGAGCGTGACTCCATCATATTAGTGATGATGGTCAAGTCTTCTCTGGCCTGATTGGCGCATTCGTTAATAGATCTGACGCTGGAGCCTACTTTTAAGCCTATATCCCATAGTAGAGTGAGAAATGATTCAATGTTGGCTTGGTGGCTTCGATAATCTTCGGAATCCAGCAGAATCAGTATGTCAATATCCGAACCGATGTGCAGTTCGCCGCGGCCGAAACCACCAACGGCCAGTAAGCTTATTTTGGGCGGTGCGCTCCAGTCTAGTTGTTGCCAGACAGTGGTCAGCAATTCGTCAATAAACCAAGTGTTGGCAGCAATCAGTATTTCGATATCCAGTTCTTCAGAAAACCAAGTGTTGAGTTGTGTGATGGCGTTATTGCGAAGCTCTTTGTAGAGAGGGATGGGAGAAAGTGAAGACTGGAGTTGGTGGACAAACTGTCTTTTATCAAACAGCTGTTGCTTTATGTCATCAGAGATCGAGTGGCTCAATTCATTCATGCGGACAGTTAAAGTTCATTCTGTGAGAAAAGTATTATTGAATTTTACTGGTATTAAAGCATGAAGATGAAAAAAATGCAGGGTGAGTAAGCTTGCGACAGAGCACTTGTAGTGCTTATCCGACGTTGTTAGAGAGGAAAACTATCGTTCTGTCTATGCAGATGAAGCAGGCAAAGTTACGGTTCTGTGTACCGCTTAAATTAAAAAGCAATTACGCTATAAGTCAGTCGTCTCAGTCGGTGTAGCAATCGCTGTAGTGCTCAATGAGCTCGTTGTAAAACGTTCATTTGAACTCATTTTGGTGTGTGTTTTCACAGTGATTTTTGGATGTTCATCCAAAGCAGAATATATCTGTCGTATTTCACATAACGGTATTATTCATGCGAGCGATGGTCTGGTTACACGGATTAATATAAAGAGTTCACGGAAATAGAGCAGCGAAACGTTTATTTAAAACTGCTGTTTGGTGATGAGTTTGTACTGCCCTCCTATAAAGGGGGCAGTACAGTTTTTTAAAATTAGTCTTTTGGCGGGAATGTTTCGTCTTTTCTTATGGTCAGGATCTCTGCACCATCGGCTGTTACCACAATAGTATGTTCCCATTGGGCTGAAGGGCGGCGATCTTTTGTGACTGCTGTCCAGCCATCACCGAGTAGTTTGGTGAATTTTTTACCGGCATTGATCATGGGTTCAATGGTAAAGGTCATGCCTTCCTTCAGAACGAAGTCATTCTGTTCACCGTAACCATTGTAATGCAGCACCTGAGGGTCTTCGTGGAAGACTGTGCCGATGCCGTGACCACAATATTCTTCTACTACTGAGTAATGGTGGGCATGAGCATGCTTTTCAATGACGCGGCCTATGTCACTCAGTCGAGCGCCGGGCTTAACTTCTGCTATGCCTTTGTAAAGGCACTCCTGGGTCACTTTGCAAAGCTTTTCGTTAAAGGGCTGCACGTCACCAATCAGGAACATCTTGCTGGTATCGCCGTGGAAGCCATCTTTGATGACTGTTATGTCTATATTCAGAACATCTCCACTCTTTAGCTTTTTATTTCCCGGAATGCCGTGACAAACTACTTGGTTCAGTGAGGTGCAGATGGATTTGGGAAAGCCGAGGCGACCTGGAGCTGCACCATAGTTCAGAGGAGCGGGAATAGCTTCCTGAACATTAACAATATGATCGTGGCAGATACGATCAATCTCACCCGTAGTGACGCCAGGTTTAACGTGTTCTTCAATCATTTCCAGCACTTCAGCCGCGAGGCGGCCGGCAATGCGCATTTTTTCGATATCTTCAGGCGTCTTGATGGTTACATTCATGCTTTTAGTTCTATGTTGCCAGGATGTGAGCGAGGGCACTAAGCAGGCAGGTGAAGTCTGCCCTGTGGCACTCTACCGTTAACTTGCCGGCATTTTATCAGATCTGTTTTGATATTGCGCAAGGGAAGCATCGGATTTCCACATTGTTGTAGCAAAAGGCTTTGAGAGAATGCCTTTTTATGGTATAAATCGCCGGCTTCGTGTGTGGAGTTTTCTGGCACGAAGAACATTTAATTAAATCACTATAGAACTCACATACACCGTCACATGGTTCAGGGTGCCCGTTTTATTGCTTCGCGCTGCTTTAAGCGTTAGAGGTGTACTCAGGTCGAATTCATGGGGTGTGTGGAGGCCTAACCCTATATTTAGGAGATTTCTCATGGCTCAAGTCACCATGCGTGACATGCTCAAGGCGGGCGTGCATTTCGGTCACCAGACACGTTTCTGGAATCCGAAGATGAACAAGTTTATCTTTGGTGCACGCAACAAGATTCATATCATCAACCTTGAGCACACCATGCCTGCCTTTAACGAAGCTCTGAGCTTCGTTCGCAAGCTGGCTGAAGGCAAGAACAAGATCATGTTCGTTGGTACTAAGCGTGCTGCGGGCAAGATCATCCGTGAAGAAGCTGCTCGTGCTGGCCAGCCTTTCGTTGCTCACCGCTGGTTGGGTGGCATGCTGACTAACTACAAGACTATTCGTCAGTCTGTACGTCGTCTGCGTGATTTGGAAGTTCAGGCTCAGGACGGAACGTTCGATAAGCTGACCAAGAAAGAAGCCTTGATGCGTCGCCGCGATCTGGAAAAACTGGATCGTTCTTTGGGCGGTATCAAGGAAATGGGCGGTCTTCCGGACGCTCTGTTCGTTATCGACGTTGATCACGAGCGCATTGCTATTCAAGAAGCCAACAAGCTGGGTATTCCTGTAATCGGTATCGTTGATACCAATTCCAGCCCAGAAGGTGTTGATTACGTTATCCCAGGTAACGATGACGCTATCCGCGCTATTCAACTGTACCTCAGAGCTACTGCTGACACGATCCTGGAAGGTCGTGCTGTTGCTAACGCTGGTGTTGAAGTTGAAGTTGAAGTTGAGGCTCCTGTTGAAGCTGAAGTAGTAGCTGAAGTAGTAGCTGAAGCTGCTGTTGAAGCTAAAACTGAAGACGGTCAGAAAGAAGCTAAGGCTTAATTTCTGATTGTTTGAAAAGAGGGGGCTATGCCCCCTCTTTTCAGATCAGGCGTAAAGATACGCTGAAAAAATTTTTGCATTCAGATATATAAATGACATCTGTCATTTCGGGAGAGTCTTTGACATGCGTTTCTACAAATGCATAAGTTCGAAAGACTTTTTTGTGCATCTGATTGCTGGAAATGCTGCTTCATCATTTTGACGTTGCGGCATTTTCTATTGAAGAAACCATTGAAATTTTCGAGAGGATCCCTCCATGGCAGCAATTTCTGCAGCACTGGTAAAGGAACTGCGTGAGCGCACCGGTCTGGGTATGATGGAGTGCAAGAAAGCATTGCAGGCTGTTGACGGTGACATCGAGAAAGCCATCGAAGAGATGCGCAAGTCCGGTCAAGCCAAAGCTGCCAAAAAGGCGGGTCGTATCGCAGCTGAAGGTGCTGTTGCTACCAAGGTAGCTGCAGACGGTTCTTACGCTGTACTGGTTGAAGTGAATTCTGAAACCGACTTCGCTGCTCGTGATGAAAACTTCCTGGCTTTTGTTGGCACTGTCGTAACAGCTGCTTTCGATCGTAAAGAAACCGACGTTGCTATTCTGATGGCTGGTGAGCTGGAAGAGACTCGTCAGGCTCTGATCCAGAAAATCGGTGAAAACATCAGTGTTCGTCGCGTTCAGTTGGTCGAAGGCGGTCGTGTAGACGCTTACGTTCACGGTAATAAGAAAATCGCTGTTCTGGTTAGTCTGGACGGTGGTGAATCTGCATTGGCTCGTGATATCGCCATGCACGTTGCTGCTGTTAACCCTCAAGTGGTTAACAAGGAAGACATGCCGGCTGAGCTGGTAGAAAAAGAGAAATCAATCTTCAAGGCTCAAGCTGAGCAATCAGGCAAGCCTGCTGAAATCATCGAAAAGATGATTGGCGGTCGTATTAATAAATTCCTGGCTGAAAGTAGCCTGGTTGAACAGCCTTTCGTGAAAGATCCTGACGTTAAAGTTGGTGCTCTGGCTAAGAAAGCTGGCGCAACTGTAACCAGCTTTGTGCGTTTTGAAGTGGGTGAAGGTATCGAAGTCGCAGAAGTCGATTTTGCTGCTGAAGTTCGCGCTCAGGCTGGACTGTAATCCTGATACTGGTTATTACTGGTTAATGGATCGTGTTCGGCTCTGCTTTTAAAAGAGGTGGTGCCGGACACTTCTTCTCCTGACTCTGACTCGGAAGCTGAAAATGCCGGCAAATGATCGACAACCCAAATACAAGCGCATTCTGCTCAAACTCAGTGGCGAAGCCCTTCAGGGAGAAGGTGATTTCGGCATAGATCCTAGTGTTCTTGACCGTATGGCTCTGGAAATTGGTCAGCTGGTCGGTATCGGTGTGCAAGTCGGTATCGTGATTGGCGGCGGTAATCTGTTCCGCGGCGCTGAACTCAGTGCAGCTGGTTTGGATCGTGTGACCGGTGATCATATGGGTATGCTGGCAACAGTTATGAATGCCCTGGCTATGCGTGACGCCCTTGAGCGCTCCAATATCAATACTCGTGTAATGTCTTCTATTCCGATGAGTGGTGTCGTTGAACACTACGACCACCGTCGTGCTATGCGTCATCTTAATGATGGTGATGTGGTGATCTTTGCTGCCGGTACGGGTAACCCGTTTTTTACGACTGACTCTGCAGCCTGCCTACGTGGTATTGAGGTTCAGGCTGATGGTGTGTTAAAGGCCACCAAAGTTGACGGTATTTACGATAAAGATCCGATTAAACACGCTGATGCAATTAAGTATGATCAGGTCAGCTACGATGAAGTTCTTGATCGCAAGCTGGGTGTGATGGATCTGACGGCTATCTGTCTGGTTCGTGACCAGAACATGCCGGTTCGTGTTTTCAATATGAACAAACCGGGTGCCTTGTTGAATGCCGTTGTCGGTGGTGACGAAGGTACGCTGGTGACTGGGGGTGAACAAGATGATTAATGGAATTAAGCAGGACGCTGAAGAGCGTATGGGAAAAAGCATCGTATCGCTCGATAGTGCTTTTGCCAAAATTCGTACTGGCCGTGCTCACCCAAGCCTGCTCGATTCAGTGAGAGTTTCCTATTACGGCTCGGTAACCCCGCTGAGTCAGATGGCTAACATCTCTGTGGAAGATGCTCGTACTCTGGCGGTTCGTGTCTGGGAAAAGCAGATGGTTCCTGATATCGAGAAGGCAATCATGAAGTCCGATCTTGGTCTGAACCCATCGACTGCTGGTGAAGTGATTCGAATCCCTCTTCCTATGCTGACAGAAGAAACTCGTAAGGGTTATACCCGTCAGGCTCGTCAGGAAGCTGAAAACGCCAAGATTGCTATTCGTAACATTCGTCGTGATGCGTTGGCTGATGTTAAAGAGCTGGAAAAAGAAAAAGAAATTAGTGAAGACGATGAGCGTCGTGCACAAGATGATATCCAGAAAGTGACTGACCGATTTATCGCTCAGGTTGATGCCACTCTGGCTGTTAAAGAGAAAGACCTGATGGCAGTTTGATCTGTCATCCAAGGCTGCCTGGTGTTGGTATCAGGTAGCCTACGATAATTGGATGCTGAAGCCCTTTCTTCGAAACTTGCAATTTAATGCAGGCTCCTGCACTGTTTATCAATTACGAAATTTTCATACAGATCAACAAGATAGTGAATGGTCATGAGTTCGCAAGTGGATATCGGCAGCCTGAAAGGAATACCCGCAGAGAAGTTGCCTCGCCATGTGGCTATCATTCTCGATGGTAATAATCGTTGGGCAAAAAAACGGTTGCTACCTGGTTTGGCAGGTCATAGAGCTGGTGTAAAAGCGGTTCGGGAAGTTATTCAGGCCTGTGGTGACTTCGGTGTTGGGGTGCTAACCCTATTTGCTTTCAGTAGCGAAAACTGGAGCCGCCCCAAACTTGAAGTTGATGGTCTGATGGAATTGTTTCTGCGTACCTTGCGCAAGGAAACGAGCAGTCTTAAAAAGAACGGAATCAGACTCAAGGTAATCGGTGACAAAGATCGTTTTTCACCAACGATTCAGCAGCATATTGCTGAAGCGGAAGAGCTTACTGCAAACGAAGCCAAGGTAACTTTGGTGATTGCTGCCAATTATGGCGGTATGTGGGATATTGCCCAGTCAGCCAGAACTCTTGCAAAAAAAGTAGAAAAAGGCGAGCTGAGGGCTGATCAGATTGATGAGCAAATGATATCCGGACATCTGACAACGTCAGATTTGCCGGCTCCCGATCTATTGATTCGTACCAGTGGCGAACAGCGAATCAGTAATTTCCTGCTGTGGCAGTGTGCTTACAGTGAATTTTATTTTACCGAGACTTTATGGCCTGACTTTGGTCGTAAGGAACTTGAGAAAGCCCTGCTGGCTTATGTCAGTCGACAGAGAAGGTTTGGAAAAACCAGCGAGCAGATGGAGGCCGAAAGGTAGTGTTAAAACAACGTATTATTACCGCACTTATTCTCGCCCCTTTGGCTTTGGGTTGTGTTCTGTTTCTTCCGCCGGTTGCGTTTTCAATTGTAATTGTCCTGGTTATTATGCTGGGTGGCTGGGAGTGGGCTAATCTAGCCGGTTTTAAGGAAAGTTGGCAGCGTGTAGGGTTTGCTGCAGTGACAGGTTTGGCTTGCTGGCTTGTTAGTGAAATTCCTGAAGTCTGGGTTCTTTCCGTAGCGGTTATCTGGTGGTTGCTGGCATTTGTAATGGTTAAGCAATATCCGGCTTCTGCCCGTTATTGTGAAAATCGATGGCTGCGTCTTGTTATGGGGATTTTAACCCTGGTGCCAGCCTGGACTGGGCTGGCCGAACTCAAACACGTGAACCCTGATGGTATGAGCATAATCATGGTTCTTCTGTTGGTTTGGGCTGCCGATGTTGGTGCTTATTTTGCTGGCAAGAACCTTGGACGGCACAAGTTGGCAGAAAACGTCAGTCCAAAGAAAACCATTGAAGGCCTAGTGGGTGGTTTGCTGGCATCACTTTGTATTGCAGCCGTGATTGGTCTTTATCATGATTTTACTTTCGCTCGTGGACTTGGCTTTCTGTTACTGACCATCGTAGTGGTTCTGGTTTCCATATTAGGGGACCTGTTTGAAAGTCTGTTAAAGCGTGAGCGAGGCATCAAGGACAGTAGTAATCTGTTACCTGGGCATGGAGGAATACTGGATCGTATCGACAGTCTAACGGCTGCGGTACCTGTGTTTGCTCTGGTTTTGGTGATCAGTGGGAGTTAAACATGCAGCAAGTGTGTGTGCTGGGATCAACGGGTTCCATAGGTCTGAGTACTCTTGATGTTATAGCCCGAAACAGTGAACGTTATCGAGTTCGATCGCTGGCTGCAGGGCGTAACCATAAACGTATGCTTGAGCAGATTAAGCAGTTTCAACCTGATTACGCGGTTATGGCTGATCCTCGAGCAGCTGAACAGCTTAGGCAAGCCGTTAAAGTTGAAAGCCTGAAGACTGAAGTTCTATCAGGAAATCAGGCGGTTGCACAAATTGCTGCTGACTCTGATATAGATGTCGTAATGGCAGCTATAGTGGGTGCGGCTGGATTGCTGCCAACTCTGGCTGCAGTAAAGGCGGGCAAGAAAGTTTTGCTGGCCAATAAAGAAGCGCTGGTCATGACTGGTGCTCTCTTTATGGATTCTGTGAAAGAGTCTGGTGCGCAACTCCTACCTATCGATAGCGAACATAATGCCATCTTCCAGTGTATGCCTCACGGTTACCAGAATGGTTTGGAGCCTGTAGGGGTTCGGAGGATTCTACTGACGGCCTCTGGTGGTCCTTTTCGTGAAGCGGCATTGGAATCTTTCGCTTCAGTGACGCCGGAACAGGCTTGTGCTCATCCGAACTGGAGTATGGGGCGTAAAATCTCTGTTGATTCTGCCACCATGATGAACAAAGGATTGGAATTCATTGAAGCCTGTTGGTTATTCGGTGCTAAGCCGTCACAGGTAGAGGTGGTGATTCATCCGCAAAGTATTATTCACTCATTGGTCGATTATAACGATGGCTCGGTTCTGGCTCAGATGGGTAATCCGGATATGAGAACGCCCATTGCTCATGCCTTGGCCTGGCCAGAGCGAATTCATTCTGGAGTCGAACCTCTTTCTCTAGCTGATATTGGAAGATTGGACTTTCACAAGCCTTGTGTAGAGCGCTTTCGTTGCCTGAAATTGGCGCAAGATGCCGCTGGAACAGGGGGGACAGCTGCCGCTATGCTCAACGCAGCCAACGAGTTGGCAGTCGATGCCTTTTTGAACAAAAAGCTGAGATTTGATCGCATTCCAGACGTGATAGATGCTACTCTGCAGACATTACAAATCAATGGTGCCGGCGATGTTGAGCAGGTACTTGATGCAGATCGCAGGGCCAGAGTTCAGGCGCAAAATGAAATTGAACGCTGGCAGCGGATCGCCTGACTGGACTGGAATATCAACAATAGATGAGTGTTGTCAGGTCTGTAGCTTCTATGTATGAAAGCCAAGACCTGATAGCAGCGTAAGGAAAATAATCTCAAGATGATTCTTGAAAGCCTGCAGACCATATTGGCCTTTGTGATTACTTTGGGTATTTTGGTCAGTATTCACGAGTTTGGACATTTCTGGGTTGCCCGGCGTTGCGGCATTAAAGTCCTGAGATTTTCTGTCGGTTTTGGTATGCCCCTCTGGCGCAGAACCGATCGTCATGGTACTGAGTTTGTTATAGCGGCTATTCCTCTGGGCGGCTATGTCAAAATGCTCGATGAGCGTGAAGCGCCTGTATCCGACGAGCAAAAACACCTTTCTTTTAATAGTAAACCTGTCCTATCCCGAATTGCTGTCGTTGCAGCAGGCCCGATAGCTAATTTTCTTTTGGCTATTGCTGCTCTCTGGCTGATGTATGTGATCGGTATTAAAACCGTATTACCGCAGGTTGGGGAAATTCTTCCTGAAAGTCCTGCAGCATTAGCCGGTATTCAGCCTGGTGATGAAATTCTGACTATTGATGGTGAGGAAACCCTGAACTGGCAACAGGTTAATATGCAGTTATTGTCGTATATTGGTGATAACCGCTTTCTGGATATTGTCGTAAGAGAGGGCGAGCCCGGTCAGAAACCTGCGGGTAGTGAATATGTTCGCTCGGTTCGGGTCGATAACTGGCTGGTTGGTCAAGAGCCTTTAAATCCAATTAAAGCACTGGGTGTTGCTCCTTATTCACCATCCATTCCAGCTATTATTGGTCAGATTGCAGAGTCCGGTGCAGCTGAGAAAGCTGGGTTGGAAGTGGGTGATCGAGTGATTGCCATGAATGGCCAACCGATAGAGGATTGGCTGGCTTGGGTAAAACTGATTCGAGTCAGTGCTGGTCAGTCGTTATCGGTTACTGTTGAGCGAAGCGCTGGACGAGTTGATTTACAGCTGACTCCGGGTGATAAAGACGTTGGTGGTCAGACTGTCGGTTATATTGGAGCAGGTGTGCAGTTAGTAGGCTGGCCGGACGATCTGGTTAGAACTATTCAGTACAATCCTGCTACTGCTGTCTATCAGGCGACAAAGGCTACAGCAGCGTTGACGAGTATGACGCTGGAGTCACTTTGGAAAATGGTGACGGGTCTGGTTTCAGTGAAAAACTTGAGTGGGCCTATAACCATTGCTAAAGTGGCTGGCGCGTCCCTGGAATCAGGGCTTGAGAATTTTCTGTATTTTCTGGCGATGTTGAGCGTCAGTCTCGGGGTTTTGAACCTTTTACCTATTCCTGTGCTTGATGGAGGACACTTGCTGTTCTACCTGGTTGAGCTGGTAAGAGGGAAGCCTGTGTCGGAAAAGGCTCAGATGATTGGGCTGAAAATTGGGGTGACACTGGTGGTGAGTGTGATGATGCTGGCTTTTTATAACGATTTGAGTCGGTTTTTTTGATGCAAGCAACCAGAGTTAAAAACAAACACGGACAAAGAACGGATTCCATGAAGCGATCACTGTTGTCTCTGCTGATTGGCTCGATGGCCTGCGCATCGGGCGCCAACGCTTTTGTTGTGTCTGATATCCGGATTGATGGCCTGCAAAGGGTGTCAGCCGGAACAGTATTCAATTCATTACCTATCGAAGTCGGAGATGATGTTGAATCCGTACAGGTATCCAGTGCAGCCAAAGCGCTTTTCAGAACAGGGTATTTTAAAGATATTCAATTGGATCGGGACGGCGATGTCCTGATTGTTTCAGTGGTGGAAAGGCCTTCCATCAGCGAAATTGTCATTAAAGGTAATAAGGCTATTAAATCCGAGGACCTGAAAAAAGGTCTAGGTCAGTCTGGTTTGTCTGAAGGTGAAATATTCCAGCAGGCCACATTGGAAGCTATTCGACTTGAGTTGGAGCGCCAATACGTTTCTCAGGGTCGCTATGGCGCCAGTATTACTGCAGAGGTTGAAGCTCAACCTCGTAATCGGGTAAAGCTGAGCATTAATGTCAAAGAGGGAAAGGTTGCCACTATTCAGCATATTAATGTTGTAGGCAATACTGTTTTTCCTCAGGAGGACATTGTTGAACTGTTTGAATTAAAACAGTCGGGTTGGTTCAGCTTTTTTGGTTCCAGTGACAAGTACTCTCGTGAAAAACTCTCCGGCGATTTGGAAAGACTACGTTCGTATTATCTGGATCGTGGCTATATCAACTTTAACGTTCGCTCTACTCAGGTCTCTATCAGTCCAGACAAGCAAAGTGTCTATATTACCGTCAATGTTGATGAAGGTGATAAATACACAATCAGCGACGTAAAGCTTTCCGGTAATCTGATTATCCCTGAAGAAGAAGCAAAACTTCTGTTGTTGGCTAGAGCAGATCAAACGTTCTCTCGTCGAGTGATTACGACTACAGAAGAAATTCTCAGTCGCCGTTTGGGGAATGATGGTTACACCTTCGCTAACATTTCAGGTATTCCTACACCAGACCATGAGAATAAGACGGTCTCTCTGACTTTCTTCGTGGATCCTGGTAAGCGCGCCTATGTTCGTAGAATTAACTTCTCTGGTAATACCAAGACTGAAGACGAAGTACTGCGTCGTGAAATGCGTCAGATGGAAGGTGCTTCAGCGAATACTCAGAAAATCGAACAGTCCAAAGTGCGTCTGGAGCGTCTGGGGTATTTCAAGGAAGTAACCATTGAAACGCCGCCAGTTCCTGGCACCAGCGACCAGATTGATGTTAATTACACCGTTGAAGAGCAGCCTTCAGGCAGTATTACTGCCAGCTTGGGTTTCTCTCAGTCCGATGGTTTGTTGTTAGGTGGCTCTATAAGCCAAAGCAACTTCCTGGGTACGGGTAATAAAGTAACGGTTGGTCTGAATAAGAGTGATGTCAGCCAACTCTATAACTTCAGTTTCACTGATCCCTACTTTACGGTGGACGGTGTAAGTCGTGGTTATAGTCTGTTCTATCGTTCTTATGATTACGATGACACCGACATTTCCAACTATGCGACAGATACAGCCGGTGCTGATGTACGCTTTGGCTATCCATTGTCGGAAACTCAGTCCGTTAGTTTCAGTCTGGGTATAGACAATACCAAGATTACTACCGGTACCTCGACGCCAGAGTACATTAAGGCTTATCTGGATCAGGAAGGAAAAACCTTCACTAACTTCAAGACAACGTTGGGTTGGTCTGAATCGGAATTGAACCGTGGTCTGCTACCTACGCGTGGTTATTCCCAGAGTGCTTCAGCACAGGTGACAATCCCCGGGTCTGACCTGGCATTTTATAAGTTGGTGTATCGTGGTCAGTATTTCCAGCCATTGACGACCAGTCTGATAGCCCGTTTCTCGACTCGCGTCGGTTACTTGGGTACTTATGGTAGTACTGAAGATGTGCCGTTCTTTGAGCACTTCTATTCTGGTGGTTTTGGTTCAGTTCGAGGATTTAAAGATAACTCTCTTGGACCGAAGGCTAAAGAGACAGGTACGGGAACCAATTACAGTTCCATAGGCGGTGACTTTGTTTTTGAAGGTACGGCTGAGATTCTCTTCCCGCTGCCATTTGTCAAAGATCAACGCTCATTAAGAACCAGTGCCTTCTTTGATTTTGGTAATGTCTATGACACCCAGTGCAGCACTGCTGGAGATATAAAGGACTGTAGCAAGCCAGACTTTGGTGAGTTGCGTTACAGTGCAGGTATCGGTCTGACTTGGATTACTCCTCTTGGGCCGTTGACTTTCAGTCTTGCCAAAGCATTGAATGAGAAGGGTGAAGATGAAACTCAGATCTTCCAGTTCTCTCTGGGTGCTCCTTTCTAGGTAGAACAGTTTTGAGCGAAAAACAGGGTTGCCGGCAGTCAGTTGGCCACCCTGTTTTCAATCTAAAAAGATGTGAATAAGTATCTTTTCATTATAATGACCTTCATTCTTAACCGTTTTATCGCAGCAGAAACACATTTTTGCGATAAAAATGGCTAAACTGGATAATTCAAAAATCAGGAGAGTTCTTTTGAAATCCTTACGATTGGCGTTTGTTGCCCTGATGTTACTGGCTCCTTTTGCCCAGGCTCAAAAAGTAGCAGTGATTGATTCTGAAATGGCTGTTTTACAATCTGATGCTGCTAAAAAGTACGCTCAGGAAGCGGAAAACTTGTTTGCGCCGCGTATTAAAAAGCTGCAAGCACTTCAGGCAGACCTGAAGGCTATGGATCAAAAATTACAGAAAGATGGTCCAACGCTGACCGAGTCTCAGCGTGAATCCCGACAACTGGAGATGAAGCGTAAGGCTGAAGATCTGCGCTTGCAGGATCGTCAGTTGCGTGAAGACAAGGGACGTTCCGACCAGGCTGAGTTGGGTAAACTGCGTCCTAAGCTGGAAAAGGCTATTGAAGCGGTATCCAACGATCTGAGCTATGATCTGGTGCTGGAACGCGGCGCGGCCCGCTTTGTAAAGCCGGAATTTGATATTACCCGCAAGGTTATCGAACGCATCAACAAGATGAAGTAATCAATGAAGTTGTCTTTTTCCTTTACCCTTGCGGATCTGGCTGCAAAAGTTGACGCAGAGCTGATAGGTGATGGCAGTCAGGCAATAAAGGGATTGAATACCCTTCAGGATGCTTGTGAAGGTGAACTCGCCTTCCTTGCTAATCCAGCTTATGCCCGCTATTTAAAAACGACCGGTGCTTCTGCCGTCATTATGTCGCCTTCCCAAGCAGAAGATTGGCAGGGAAATGCACTGGTGCTGGATAATCCTTATCTGGGTTACGCTCGGTTATCACATTTTTTTGATACTGATAATGCGCCGGTTTCCGGTATTCATTCTTCAGCGGTTGTTAGTTCTGATGCAGATGTGCATACCTCAGTGGCTATTGGAGCCAATGCGGTTGTTGAGGCCGGTGTGCAGCTGGCAGAAAATGTCCGTATTGATGCGGGTGCAGTTATTGGTCATGACACTGTCATTGCCAGAGACACCCGAATCGGCCGTAATGTGACGGTTTGTCACGGCATCAGTATTGGTGAACGAGTTATCATTCATCCAGGTGCCATTATTGGTGCGGATGGTTTTGGTAACGCTCACGCTGAAGGTCGCTGGCATAAGATTGCGCAAATCGGTGGCGTGGTTATTGGTGATGATGTTGAAATCGGCTCCTGTACCTGCATCGATCGGGGAGCACTGGGTGATACCATTATCTCTGATGGAGCCCGGCTGGATAACCTGGTTCAGATTGCTCATAACGTTGTCATTGGCAGAAATACAGCCATTGCAGCAAACGTAGGTATTTCTGGCAGTACTCAGGTAGGTGCGAACTGTACCATCGCTGGAGCTGCTGGTCTGGCAGGACATTTGATCATCTGTGATGGTGTTCATCTGGGTGGTATGGCCATGGTGACCAAGTCCATCAGTAAGCCAGGAGCTTACGCCTCTGGCACTGGTTTGATGGACGCTGGTGAATGGCGTAAAAATGCTGTCCGATTCCGTAAATTAGATGATATGTCCAGAAAAATCAGGCAGTTAGAAAAGAAGCAGGACAGTTAAAGAATAACCTGTTATTGCCAGACTCGAAAAGAGTGATAGGTTTTGAACCTGTTTGTTTTTTTTGAGTCTAGAAAAGGACTGGTTTTCCAGTCCTTTTTTGTCAGAGGCTCCGGTCAAGGATGTTATTTCGGAGTCGAAACTGTTCTCAACCCAATTGAGTGAGTAACAAATGCATGATCACTATTGAAGAAATAAAGGAAATTCTTCCTCACCGCTATCCGTTTTTAATGGTGGATAAGGTGTTGTCAGTGGATCTTGATAACAACACTATTGAGTGTATAAAGAATGTTTCCGTGAATGAGCCCCAGTTTACCGGGCACTTTCCTGATCATCCTATTATGCCGGGAGTGCTGCTGATTGAGGCTATGGCCCAGGCTGCTGGCATTCTTGGTTTTCAAATGAAATCCCGCGAACAGTCGGATAGTACTATCTACTACTTCGCGGCAGCAGATAAAGTTCGTTTTCGCCGTCCAGTCGTCCCGGGTGATCAGGTGGTGCTTTCCGCCGAGTTTCTCACTATGAAAAGAAATATTTGGCGGTTCTCCTGTGAGGGTCGGGTAGATGGTAAGATGGCTTGCTCTGCTGTAATAACCTGTGCAAGAAAGGAACTTTAGTCTTGATTGATTCCCGTTCCAGCCAAGACTTAATCACGGTAACGGATGATTTGATCCATCCTACCGCGATTATTGATCCGCGAGCCCGATTGGCTGCGGACGTCAAGGTCGGTCCATACACCATTGTTGGTGCTGACGTAGAAATTGAATCCGGGACCGAAATAAAAGGTCACGTTGTCATTCAGGGGCCAACCAGAATAGGCCGGAATAATCGCATTTTTCAGTTCGCCAGTGTGGGTGAAGAATGTCAGGACCTGAAGTTCAATGGTGAACCTACGGTACTGGAAATTGGCGATAACAATGTTATTCGTGAAGGGTGCACAATTCATCGTGGCACTATTCAGGATAACAGTTTAACCCGAATTGGCAGTGACAATCTGTTGATGGCTTATGTCCACGTTGCCCATGACTGCATGATTGGTAGTAATAACATTCTCGCCAACAATGCGACACTGGCTGGGCATGTGAAAGTAGGTGATGGTGTCATTTTGGGTGGCTTTACCACGGTGCACCAGTTTTGTGTGATCGGCTCTTTCAGTATGAGTGCTGCACATACGGCTATTTTCAAGGATGTACCTGCCTTTGTTATGGTGAGTGGCAATCCGGCTGAACCTCATGGTATGAACTTTGAGGGGATGCGTCGCCGAGGCTACAGTAAAGAGTTGGTCCGCAGTTTGCGCAACTGTTACAAGATCCTTTACCGTCAGGGGCTGAAAACAGCTGAAGCGATCGATCGTTTTGAGTCTATGGAGTCCGGTCCGGAACTGCAGTTACTGATTGATTCTCTTAAAGCATCAACCCGTGGAATCACTCGTTGATGAGTAAGCCGTTGTCTTTTGCCCTGGTCGCCGGAGAAGCATCCGGTGATTTGTTGGGGGCAGCTCTGATCAGGGAAATCAAACAGCATCATCCGGACGCCCGTTGCTACGGTATCGGTGGCCCAATGATGATGGCGGAAGGTTTTGAGAGTCTTTTTCCTATGGAACGACTCTCCGTGATGGGGCTGGTAGAAGTTCTGGGGCGTCTGAAAGAGTTGCTCGGTATCCGTAAGCAACTCCGTGAAACTTTTGTTGCTGATAAGCCTGATGTGTTTATTGGTATTGATGCTCCTGATTTTAATTTGCCTCTTGAGCGAATGTTGAAATCAGCACAAATCCCTACGGTTCATTATGTAAGTCCTCAGGTCTGGGCTTGGCGGGAAGGACGGTTGAAGAAAATTCGCCGTTCTGTTGATCATATGTTGGCATTGCTTCCTTTTGAAGCTAAGTATTATCAGGGGCACGGTGTCCCGGTCACTTTTGTTGGTCATCCGTTGGCCGATCAGATTGCTTGGAATCCCGATGCTGTCTCTGCCAGAAATGCTTTGGATATTCCTGTGAATAAACCTGTGGTTGCTTTGTTACCAGGTAGCCGTAAAGCAGAAGTAGCCAGACTGGGTGCTCTTTTTCTGGAAACAGCCAGCCTGTTGAGAAAACAGCAGCCAGAACTCCAGTTTGTTGTTCCTTGCGCCAATGAAAAACGTAAGCAGCAACTGTTGCCTATGTTGGAGCAATATCCGGATCTGGACGTTACTGTTGCAGTCGGTGAAACCTCAAATATGATGGCCGCTGCTGATGCTATTCTCATTGCTTCTGGTACAGCAACGCTGGAAGCAGCGTTGCATAAAAGGCCGATGGTGATCAGCTATAAGATGGCACCACTCAGCTTTGCCATCCTGAGTCGGTTGGTAAAAGTTGAGCATGTTGGTTTGCCTAATCTTCTCGCTTCAAAACCTTGTGTTCCTGAATTGCTTCAGGATGATGCAACCCCCGAGGCGCTCTGTGAAGCGATGATTAAGGCGTTATCCGATAACAGTTGGCGCTCGCAGTTGATTGAAGAATTTACCGGTATTCACCAAACTCTTGAGCGAGATGCGAGTGCATTGGCTTATGGCGCCGTGATGTCAGTGATAGGGAAATATGATGCAACAGTCTGAGTTTGACCTGTTCGAAACTCCAGCAGGTGTGTTGGTTTGTGGTGTTGATGAAGTGGGTCGAGGTCCTCTTTGTGGTGCTGTCGTTACTGCTGCGGTTATATTGGATCCTGATCAGCCTATTGAAGGGTTGAATGACTCAAAAATGCTTTCCGAGAAAAAGCGGGAAGCTCTGTTTGATGAAATCAAGGCGAAAGCTCTGTGCTGGTCCATTGGACGTGCGGAAGTTGAGGAAATTGACGAACTTAATATTCTTCGTGCCACCATGTTAGCTATGACTAGAGCAGTAGAAGGTCTCTCGATTAAACCGGGTATGGCTTTGATTGATGGTAATCGCTGCCCGAAGTTGAATTGTCCGGCTGAAGCTATAATAAAAGGCGATGGTCGTATTCCTGAAATCAGTGCGGCTTCAATTATTGCCAAAGTAACTCGCGATAGGGAAATGAGTGAGATGGATAAGCTGTATCCTGGATACGGTATTGCTGGTCATAAAGGCTATCCTACCAAGGCGCATATTGAAGCATTAAAAGTGTTGGGTGTGACGCCTATTCATCGACGTTCTTTCAAACCGGTTAGAGATCTGCTCCCCGAACCATCCTGATTTTTATCAGCCTTGCTTAGTGGGGCTGGTATGCCTTCCTTTACTACTGTTAAACTAAATGCTTCCTGATACCGGTCATAATTTCTCCATGTCTGCACGTTTCATACACCTGAGACTTCATTCCGAATTTTCTTTGAGCGATGGCCTGGTTCGAATCAAGCCTTTGCTGAAGGAAGCGGCTGAAAAGAATTTCCCTGCCATTGCGGTCACAGACCAATCTAACTTCTGTTCGCTGGTTAAGTTTTATAATGGTGCGCAGGGAGCCGGGATTAAGCCAATCAGTGGCGCTGATCTTTGGGTTTCCCATTCAGAAGAAGGGCAAGAGCCGGTTAAAATGGTTCTGCTTTCTATGTCAGAGACAGGTTATAAACATCTGACAGAGCTGATATCCCGATCATTTCTGGAAAATCAGATCCATGGTAAAGCCGTTGTAAAAAGGGAATGGATTCGTGAAAAATCGGATGGTTTGATTGCCTTGTCCGGTGCTAAAGACGGAGATGTGGGGCAGGCGATTCTCAGTGGTAACACTGAACAAGCAGAACAGCTGTTATGCCAATGGATGGAAGCATTTCCTGGGCGCTATTATCTGGAGCTTCATCGTACTTCCCGAGCGGGTGATGAAGAATGTCTCCATGGGTCAGTAGAACTGGCTCAGAAATTCAACTGTCCGGTTGTTGCAACCAACGACGTTATGTTCCTGCATAGGAAAGATTTTGAGGCTCATGAAGCGCGGGTTTGTATCGGTGAGAGTGTCACACTGGATGATCCGCGTCGTAATAAGCGTTACAGCGAAGAGCAGTATCTAAAGACTGAAGAGGAAATGGTCGAGCTGTTTGCCGACATTCCGGAAGCGCTGGAAAATTCCGTCGAGATCGCTCGACGCTGTTCTGTCTATGTACACCTGAACGAATACTTCCTACCGGAGTTCCCGGTGCCGGAAGGTCTGACCATGGATGAGTTCTTTCGCAAAATCTCCCATGATGGCCTGACTGAGCGTTTGCAGACGATTCTTTTGCCAGATGACCCGGATTACGCAGTCAGGGAAAAAGAATATCGTGATCGTCTTGAATTTGAGCTGAATATTATTCTTCAAATGGGATTTCCAGGCTACTTTCTGATCGTAATGGACTTTATTCAGTGGTCCAAAGCTAACGGAATTCCAGTAGGACCGGGCCGTGGTTCAGGTGCTGGCTCTCTGGTGGCCTATGCCCAGAAGATAACCGATATTGATCCGATCAGGTACGACTTGCTTTTTGAGCGATTCCTCAACCCTGAACGTGTATCCATGCCTGACTTTGACGTCGATTTCTGTATGGAAGGGCGTGACAAGGTTATCGATTATGTGGCCCGAACCTATGGCCGGGATGCGGTGTCCCAGATCATCACTTTCGGTACTATGGCGGCTAAAGCGGTTGTCCGTGATGTGGCACGGGTGCAGGGTAAATCTTATGGTTTGGCTGATCGCCTATCAAAGATGATTCCCTTTGAAATCGGTATGACGCTCAAGAAGGCTCATGAACAGGAGTCCATGATCAGGGACTTTCTGGAAACCGATGAAGATGGTAGTGAAATCTGGGAGATGGCCCTCAAGCTGGAAGGCATTACCCGTAACGTGGGTAAGCACGCCGGTGGTGTGGTTATCTCTCCTTCCAAACTGACAGACTTTGCGCCGCTTTACTGTGACGAGCACGGTGCTGGTGTTGTTACCCAGTTCGATAAAAATGATGTGGAATCTGCTGGCCTGGTCAAATTTGACTTTCTTGGTCTGCGAACCCTGACGATCATTGATTGGGCATTGAAAATGATCAACCCCCGTCGTGAGCAGCGAGGGGAAACAGTTCTCGATATCATGGATATCAATCTGGAAGACAGTGTTTCCTTTGACATGCTCAAACGGACAGAGACAACAGCGGTTTTCCAGCTTGAATCCCGGGGAATGAAAGATCTGGTCAAGCGCCTTCAGCCTGACTGCTTTGAAGACATCATCGCTCTGGTAGCTCTGTTCCGTCCCGGGCCACTGCAATCAGGCATGGTAGAGAATTTTATCAATCGTAAACACGGTCGAGAAGAATTGTCTTATCCGGATGCCCAGTATCAGCATGAGTGGCTACAGCCCATTCTTGAACCCACCTACGGCATTATCCTCTATCAGGAACAGGTAATGCAGATAGCTCAGGAGCTGGCTGGTTACACCCTGGGTGGTGCTGACATGCTGCGTCGGGCTATGGGTAAGAAAAAGCCTGAAGAGATGGCTAAGCAGCGCAGTATTTTTAAGGAAGGCGCTATTGGTAAAGGTGTTGATGGCGATCTGGCCATGAAAATCTTTGATTTGGTGGAAAAATTCGCCGGTTATGGCTTTAACAAATCCCACTCCGCTGCTTATGCTCTGGTCTCTTATCAAACGCTTTGGTTGAAAGCCCATTACCCCGCTGAATTTATGGCCGCGGTGATGAGCTCCGATATGCAGAACACCGATAAAGTGGTGACCTTTATCGAAGAGTGTCGGGAAATGGAGCTGACCTTACTGCCACCTGATGTTAACAGTGGCGATTACATGTTCGGCGTTAACGACGATGGTCATATTTTATTTGGCCTAGGTGCAATTAAGGGTGTAGGTGAAGGCCCTATCGAAGCAATCGTACATGCTCGTAAATCCGGCGGTCCTTTCAAAGATCTGTTTGATTTTTGTGAGCGAGTGGATGCAAAGAGTATTAACAAACGTGTGTTGGAAGCTTTGATTCGCTCTGGTGCTGTTGACCTTCTGGGGCCTATGCCAGGGCCGAAGAAAACGCTTAATTTTAACCGCGCTGTGCTGGAAGCTAGTCAGTCTGAAGCGATTAAAGCGGCCGATCAGGCTGCCAAGAGTCAGGACTCCGGTCATAGTGATTTGTTTGGTGCTTTGATGCCTGCCGGTGAAGAAAAAGTGTATGACAGCTATCAATCAGTCATGGAATGGGCTGACAAGCAGCGGCTGGTCGGCGAAAAGGATACTCTTGGTCTTTATTTAACAGGTCACCCCATTGATGAATACGAAGGGGAGATCAAACACTTTATTCGAAACCGTATTCGAGACCTGCAACCCGCAAGAGGCGAAACCCAGAACATTGCCGGGCTGGTAGTGGCCATGCGTATTATGAAAAATAAGCGTGGCGACAAAATGTGTTTTGTAACAATGGACGATCGTACAGGACGAATTGAAGTATCCTTTTTTGCTGATATCTATGAGCAGTGTCAAGACCTGATTAAGATGGATACAGTGATTGTCATCGAAGGTGAGGTCAGTCACGACGACTACTCAGGCAGTATGAAGGTTCGTGCCAAACGCACAATGAATTTGATTGATGCCCGTAGTTATTATGCTCGTAAATTGATGGTGGATCTGTCGGATACGCAGGTAGAACGTGACTTTACCAATAAATTTTCAGCGCTATTGCAGCAACACCCTGGCAGGTTGCCGGTACAAATTAACTATGTACGTGAAGATGCTTCTGCCAGTATTCAATTGGGAGAAAAGTGGAGCGTTAGTCCTAGTGATGAGCTGGTAGAGGCGATTCGTAAGTGGCTGGGCAAGCGGTCTGCCAAAGTTGAGTATCAGTGATGATCATGATCTTGAAGGTATGAATAGCTTTGGTAACGGACGCTTACGCTTTTTAACTCGACATGTCGGGTGCTTTTACGTATTTTTCTTGTCTATTGTCTTAACGATCGAGAAAGCATGAGTGACTGACCGGCCAGTAATCAGGTTAGCCCATGCTTTTTCAGACAGAGTTTTACTTTAAAAAAGAAACCTCTGTCCGGTACGAATACATCGCATTGCTGATGCAGAATTTTATGAAGTGGACTCTATGAACCCGAACTATCTGGATTTTGAACAGCCGATTGCAGAGCTGGAAGCCAAGATTGAAGAGCTGCGCCTGGTCAGCAGCGATGCCGAACTGAATATTACTGATGAGATTTTCCGTCTTCAGACCAAGTGTAAGAGCAAGACTGAAGAAATATTCTCTGACCTGTCTTCTTGGCAGGTCGCTCAGTTGTCTCGTCATCCTCGTCGTCCTTACACGCTGGACTATATTGAGCATCTGTTCACCGATTTTGATGAATTACACGGTGATCGCCACTTTGCTGATGATCCTTCTATTATTGGTGGTATGGCCCGTTTTAACGATCGTCCGATAATGATCATAGGCCATCAGAAAGGTCGTGAAATCAAGGAAAAAGTTCGTCGTAACTTTGGTATGCCAAAGCCAGAAGGTTATCGTAAAGCCTGTCGTCTTATGGAGACAGCAGAGCGTTTTAAAATGCCGATTATGACCTTTATTGATACGCCAGGTGCTTACCCGGGTATTGGTGCTGAAGAGCGTGGCCAGAGTGAAGCTATTGCATTCAACCTGGCTGTTATGTCTCGTTTGAAAGTACCGATTATTTCTACTGTTATTGGTGAAGGTGGTTCAGGTGGTGCGTTGGCAATTGGTGTTTGCGATCAGTTGTTGATGATGAGGAACTCCATCTACTCTGTTATTTCCCCTGAAGGTTGTGCTTCTATCCTTTGGAAGAAGGCCGAGTATGCTTCAACTGCAGCGGAAGCCATGGGTGTGACGGCGTCTCGTTTGAAAGAGCTTGGATTAGTCGATCGCCTGATTGATGAGCCTTTGGGTGGTGCACACAGTGACTATGAAGAAGTAGCCAAGAATCTTGGCGTTGCTCTGGAAGAAGAGATAAAGAAGTTTGACGGCATCGATGCAGATACTTTAGTTGCTAACCGTTATAAACGTCTCCGTGACTATGGCTCCTTTTGAGAGTGGTTCTTTCTGATCGCTAACTAACTGGTCGCTAACTAAACGATCATAACCAAGAGCCTCGATAATTAATGACAGGCATGCTGTCTCCCGAAACAATTCTACCCTATATCACTCCCTATGCTGACAGGCCGCTGCTGGTGGCCTTCAGTGGGGGAGTCGACTCTACAGTTCTTCTCCAACTGCTCGTCGCTCTACGAGCCAGTAAGCAGTTGCATACCCTGTCGGCAGTGCATATCAATCATGGCCTCAGTGATTATGCTGCTGATTGGTCTGATCATTGTGAATCCATCTGCGAACAGTTGTCAGTGCCGTTAGTTGTCCGCAAGGTTGCCATTGAAAGCTCTGCTGATATTGAGCTGCAGGCTCGTAATCTCCGTTATCAAGTGTTTGAAGAGCTGCTGCCAGAAAACGGGTGTTTGCTTATGGGACATCATCAAGATGATCAGGCAGAAACGCTCTTATTCCGATTGTTTCGTGGTAGTGGTGTCGATGGCTTGGCTGGGATTCCATTCAGTCGAATGTTAGGTCGAGGTAAGTTGCTCAGGCCTATGTTGTCTTTCTCTCGCAAGCAGATTGAAGACTGTGCAAAGCTAAATCAGTTTACTCATATCGAAGATGACTCCAACACAGATCAGGCGTACACGCGCAACTATCTGCGACACTCACTGATTCCGGAAGTTGAGCGGCAGTGGCCGGGCGTTAACAGTCGTCTGGCAATGCTGGCTGATGAGTTAAAAGAAGCTCGTGAGTTGATCGGTGATGTTGTTGAGGCTGAATACGAAAAAGTGGCTGTGGTTTCGCCAGGAGCTGTCTGGGGGAACCAAGATCTTATTGCAGTGGATCGCATTCAGGCATTGCCATTCAATCGCGTTAACAGAGTGTTAAGGTTCTGGCTGAATCGATATCAGTGTTCCATGCCAGACAGGCGACATCTTGAAATCATTGTTTCAGAAATCCTTGGTGCGAGAGAGGATGGTGAGCCTTGTTTTAAGCTGGCCGAGTTCGAAGTGCGTCGATCAGGTAATTTTTTGGTGCTATTAAAAAGTCATCAGGTTGATTTTTTACCAGTAGAGACTCATTGGAAACCTTCTGAAAAACCTCGACTAATGTTACCGGATGGCAGTTTCTTAACCATTAATGGGAGCCAGTCAGTTGATTATTTGGGCATAGAAATTACGGTAAAATACCGTGAACATCTGTCTGATGGTCTGAAAATCCGTGTTGCTGGTAGAAGTGGCAGCAAGACAGTCAAACGTTGGTTGCAGGAGTATCGGGTTCCGCCCTGGATGCGTAACAGAATCCCTTTTCTTTTTGTTGGTGATCGAATGATTGCAGCAGCCAGTCTGTGGAGTTGTAATGAGCTTGATGTTGCTGAACAAATCATAGCGGCTGCTGTCTGGTCTGAGCTTTAATCTCTGATTTCAAGCCATTTTATCGCCAGAAATTGTTCTATATTTCAGGTTCTATTTTACGTTTGCCATACATTTTGGTATCCTGATTTCCCATCTTGTGTATTCAATTTTTCATCCCCCACTTAAGAGTCAACAGATACTAATGACGCGCTATATTTTTGTCACGGGCGGTGTTGTTTCCTCGTTGGGCAAAGGCATTGCATCCGCTTCCTTGGCAGCTATTCTTGAAGCCCGCGGCCTCAAGATCACCATGCTCAAGCTGGATCCTTACATCAACGTTGACCCGGGCACCATGAGTCCGTTCCAACACGGTGAAGTCTTTGTAACCGAAGACGGAGCCGAAACCGATCTTGATCTTGGTCATTACGAACGTTTTGTTCGTACCACCATGAAACAAGGCAACAACTTCACTTCAGGTCGTGTGTACCAAGACGTGCTTCGTAAAGAACGTCGTGGTGATTATCTAGGTGGTACAGTGCAGGTCATTCCTCACATCACTGACGAAATCAAACGCCGCGTAGTGCAGGGTGCTGGTGATGCTGACATCGCCATGGTTGAAGTCGGTGGTACGGTTGGTGATATTGAATCCCAACCATTCCTGGAAGCCATTCGCCAACTCAAAGTTGAACTGGGTTCTCAGCGTGCTCTGTTGATGCACTTGACGCTGGTTCCATATATCAAAACGGCCGGTGAGATTAAGACCAAACCAACTCAGCACTCCGTAAAAGAGCTGCGTTCCATAGGTCTTCAGCCCGATATTCTGATCTGCCGCTCCGAACGATTTATTGATGCCTCTGCTCGTCGTAAAATTTCCCTGTTTACCAACGTGGAAGAGCGTGCAGTTATCTCTCTGGAAGACGCTGATACCATCTACCGTATCCCTCAGATGCTCCATGATCAGTGTCTGGATCAAATCGTTGTTGAGCAATTTCGTCTGGATTCTCCGGCAGCTGATTTGTCAGAGTGGACCGATGTGGTTGATCGTGACACTCATCCCGATAAAGAAGTCACCATCGCCATGGTCGGTAAGTACATGGAACTGCTGGACGCTTATAAGTCCCTGATTGAAGCAGTGCGCCATGCTGGTTTGAAGACCCGTACCAAGGTGAAGATTCGCTACGTTGACTCCGAGCTTCTTGAACAGGAAGGCTTGAGCCGTCTCGAAGGTGTTAGTGCTATTCTGGTTCCGGGTGGTTTCGGTCATCGCGGTGTTGAAGGCAAGATTGAAGCGGTGCGTTATGCCCGTGAGAACAAAATCCCTTACCTGGGTATTTGTCTGGGTATGCAGGTCGCTGTTATTGAGTACGCTCGTAACGTGGCGGGTCTTTCCGGCGCGAACAGTTCCGAGTTTGATCAGAGTTCCGAACATCCGGTTGTCGGCCTGATTACCGAATGGTTGTCTGTGGACGGTGCGGTGGAAACACGTACAGAAAGTTCTGATCTGGGTGGCACCATGCGATTGGGTGCTCAGCCTTGTAACCTGACTTCTGGTACTAAAGCTCATAAAGCTTATGATTCTGATGTGGCTGTTGAACGTCATCGTCATCGCTATGAAGTGAACAACAACTACCTTGGACAGCTGGAAAAGAGTGGCTTGATCATCTCTGGCCGTTCCGGTGATAACAGTCTGGTAGAAATGGTTGAGGTGTCCGAGCACCCATGGTTTGTAGCCTGCCAGTTCCACCCTGAATTCACTTCTACGCCTCGTGATGGTCACCCGCTGTTCACATCCTACATTGAAGCCGCTTTGGCTTATCAGGATGAGCAGGGTTAAGTTCTAACTCTGATTACTACAGCCTGTTCGTTGCAGTCTGCTCTTTTGGCGCTGCAACACGCTTTCTTTAATGCCCCGGTTTTTACCGGGGTTGTTTTATACAGCTATCGGATCAAATATGTCTGTACAGAAAGTTGTAAAAGTTGGTGCTATTGACGTAGCCAATGACAAACCCTTTGTGCTGTTTGGTGGTATGAATGTGCTGGAGTCTCGTGACCTGGCTATGACCATCTGCGAACAATACGTCAAGATCACTGAAAAGCTCGGCATCCCTTATGTTTTCAAGGCTTCGTTTGATAAGGCGAACCGTTCTTCTGTGCACTCTTACCGTGGTCCGGGTATGGAAGAAGGTCTGAAAATCTTTCAGGAGCTGAGAGATACCTTTGGTATGCCCATCATCACCGACGTGCATACCGAAGAACAGTGTCAGCCGGTTGCAGAAGTGGTTGATGTGATTCAGCTTCCGGCCTTTCTGGCTCGCCAGACAAACCTGGTGGTTGCCATGGCTGAAACCGGCGCTGTGATCAATATTAAGAAACCTCAGTTTCTGAGCCCTGGTCAAATGGGTAACATTGTCGACAAGTTTGCTGAAGCCGGTAATGAGAAGATCATTCTCTGCGAACGTGGTGCCAACTTTGGTTACGATAACCTGGTCGTTGATATGTTGGGTTTCCGTACCATGAAAGACGTCAGTGGCAATGCGCCGATCATCTTTGATGCGACTCATGCTCTGCAGTGTCGTGATCCTATGGGCGCGGCTTCCGGTGGACGTCGCCATCAGGTGACTGAGTTATCTCTGGCTGGTATGTCTACTCGTCTTGCTGGCCTGTTTATTGAAGCGCACCCTGATCCGGATAATGCTCGTTGCGACGGTCCATCTGCGTTGCGCCTTTCCCAATTGGAAGGATTTTTGACTCAGGTTAAGGCTCTGGATGATCTGGTGAAATCTTTCCCGGAACTGGATACTCACTAGCATTTGATGTTTGAAAGGTGCAGGCATTTCTGTGTTTGCGCTTTTCATTATTATTCAAATTTCTTCTTCTTCCTCCTCCTCCTCCTCCTCCTTCTCCTCCTCCTTTCTAATTTTCTTTTTATTGCTTCAAGCATCCGACTGACTGTAGAGCTGGTTCCGTTTGAGTAGAAGCTGTACCGCAAATCTTATAGATATCGAAAGATAGCGAATAATTTATTTTCTGCTACGTTCAAGTATCACTGTAAGAAATATTAAAAGCCGGTGCAAAGCTTGAGCTGTTCCAATAAAAAACTAAAAAAAGATAACTCTTCATTAATGGGCTTTTTGTTGCTGGTTATCTTTCTGTATCAAAATGCAGCAGGCCACAGCATATCTGAGCCACCTTCCTTAAAATTGAAGTGGCATGTAGTCAATATTGACCCCATACGCCAAAAAACAGATTATCTTTCAGGCATTATTTCTGATTCAACTTATTTGCCCGACCATTTAAAAACGACTATTCAGCAGGCAATTGAAGAATATGGAGAATCAAATGCACTGGTTGTTGTAAGTACCGGACGAAAGCCGCCTCATTTTATCGATGTATGTGTCTCCGCCAATTACTCACTACAACCTGATGCTATCAGGAAGTACCCGGTTGTGTTTTCTGGAACAGATATTGTCAGTCAATTTAACTCGGCACCAATACGGCCGGATTGCTCAAGCCTTGTCACAGATCAGGGAGTAAGTTACCCGTGGTTGCCTGAAATAAAAACTGATTACTCCAATGAAAAATCGGTCTACTCGGTAGTGTTATTCGAGGTCGTACCACTGGCGGAAAAATCAGTCAGTTCAGGGTCAACTATTGCAAAGAGAATTCCTTATAGCGGTGGTGATAATGACTTTGGTTACAAAGGTGGCCCACGATCCCCCCCCTTCTTTTCTCCCAATTCAATGCTTTTTCAGATTGATATCTGGTTACAGGTTTATCAACAATACTCCGATTTTTTTGAGTCCTCTCAACCTGATGAAGTTACCGTTGTTCCTGGGGATGTTGACCCTTCAGAATCAGAATCAGAATCAGAAATAGTTATCCAGCTGACTAATGAAAGTGGAGAGGTTAGCTCCTGTACCCTGACTCCGGAATTTTACAGAAGCCTATCTGAATATGAAAGCATGAGTGGCGATTTCTGGTACCGACACCTTAAGGGAGATAGAGAGTTCAGTGTTATAGCGGGTCGCCTTCAATCGGCGGGCAGTTGTAATCAGCTACCAGAAGCCACTCATCGTTTACTGCAAAGCGGACTGATTCAGCAGATTACTCAGCCGGAACGTTATCTGCAACACCGTGCGGTAATAATGCAAAGGCCAAGAGAAGCGGGAGCAAATAACTCAAAGCCATCAGCAGTGAAGGCTACGGGTAATTCATTAGCGGCTTCAAACAGTCAGAAAAAGAGAAATCATCAGTCCTGTCGAGTCAATACTCCAATTAAAAATGCTTCTGGCAGTTCGTCCTTAGAGAGTTCCCCAAAAGCTGAAGTTGAGTCACTCAGAAATACCCAGCTATCACTACCGGAAGGTAGCAATCCTGTACTTGTTTATCAGGTCAGTAATGGGCAAAACAAACTTAATATACCACTGGCTAAATTTTCTGTCGCTCAGGTAGTGGGAGATACGGTCTCTTTGGAGGCAAAATCATCTGGGTCTGGAGGTTATCTGGGCATTACTTCGGCTCAGGGAGTAGATAGCGTTATTCACACTCGTCTTTTGGGGGCCGGAGTCGAAGCTTATACCCTGAAATCTGAACAACAGGAGTTAAAGGCTTCTCTGCCTCTACGTGGGGCCTTGCTCTGGCTACAGATTGATGAAAAGAAAAAAGCAGCCGTAGAATTTCGTGTCGTGAATCATGGAAAAAAACCGATGATTTACGATCAAGAGCGTAGAGCAGTTTCAATAACCTGCTCTGAGGAGGGAGTCTACCGGTTTGAAATAGAGCAAAGTAAGTGGATTACAATAGAGCTCGACAGTGGCTTTGTTGATGTTAACTCTCTGGACATAACGATTGGAAACTCCGTATGGTCATGGCGTTCGAATAACATTGAATCACGAGCTGATTCAGTCAGCTCTGGCAATATGGTGCTTGTGTTTCGTGGGAACAGTGTACAGGTTGACTACCCCTTTGCTCTCGAGGGTAGCACCAAGTTATCTACAGCAATAAAGTCATCGATGGGGGGGTTGTTGATAGAAGTGGATCAAAAAATGCTCTCAACCAGCGAACTAATGAAAGACGCATTAGAAGAGTATGGAAAATATCGAGCTATCGATACTCAGAAATACTGGGTAGCGGTTCAGAATTGGTCGAAAAAAAAACAGATTGATACACTATCTCCCAAAATTGAGGATGAGCGTGAAGAAGATTCGTTTCACACGGATCCATCCGAAGAAACTCCTGTTTATGACCTTACGAAATTCCTCCCGCAAGTCAGTGGTCTCTCTTCTGTAGAGAGTTTCAAAATAATAGAAGCGGATCGACGGAATGAGCTTTTAAAAAAATTTTCCACGTTTTATCCGAAAAGTAGAAAAGGAAAAGGCCCAAATCATTGTCCGATTCTATTGACGTTCCAGCCGCAAGAGCAGGCGTTCAAGGCAATCGTTCAGGCAGCTCGGAAGTCCGTCAGTCTCAATAGAAACTGTCAAGCTCAAGATAAGTTGGATGAGGATATTGCTCACTGGCTGCTAACGCTGAGAAACCCCACGGAAAGAGAGTATTTTCCTCGCTGTATTGATTTTGAAAAAAAAAGTACTCAGAGCGCCCGAAGAAGCTTTTTGGCCTGGAGCCGCATTGCATTTTACCAGCAAGTGCTCCCCGCTCTGGATACTCAGGAGTGGAGACAGTTAATAACGTCTCAAAACGATTTTCTTCTGGAAGAGATAACCCTTCAGTGGTTGGTGGACGATAAAAGCTGGTTTTCTGATAACGTCAGGCGAAGAACTTCAGGGAGCGACTCAGAAGGAGCAAGGTTTTCTTTTGCTGCCCTGATGCTGGAAGAGGCTGGGCAAGACAATATCAGTAGTGCCGCGAAACCAGTATCAGAAGCAACGCCAGAAATAATAGAAGCCATGCTGGCGGCGCTTCATTTGTGTACGCTTAGTCTGACTGAACAGCATGATTTTTTGTTAAAACTGGAGCAGTCTCTGGACAATGAGGAACTATTAAAAAGCTATCTGTGGCTGATGAATAATCGGAATGAGATGGCAATGAGTCGTATGATAATGAAAGGAGACCTTGAACCCATTGAGCGTTGGTACGAATACCCTGAAAGTGAGTTGCCAGAATGGGTAAGAAGACAACTTGAAGAGCAAACAGGGCGAACAGTAAGCACTGACAATAAAAAACGGCATCAAAGTAAAGCAGAGTTTCGGGACAAAGGACTAGCTAATGATTTAGCAACACAATTTACTCTTCTGGATACTCATAATGTTGAAGGCTCGGAAAGTCAAGAGAGGCAAGCTATAGCCTTGAAGAACGCATTAATAGAACATCATCATCAAAAAGAGTCTTCAGCTGAGGGAACTTCTACTGCCGACTCTGATTCAGCCTATCACGAGACCTTTACTTTTGGTGTTGAGTATTCAAGAAAACAGTTTGCCCGCCAGCGTCGAATGGGGTCAGTTTTCAATTATTTTATTACCCGATTGCTCAGTCGAAATTATGATCCGAGAACTCTTACGTTAAAGGATTTATCTAATGAATCATATCTTGGTTATTTGTATCCATTAAACAATTATCTATTAGAGAGTAAGCCTGAAATTAACTTATCCTACCATCCGCAACTGACTCTATATCCCATATCTGTTCAGTGCGATTTGGAAGCTACAAGCGAAGAAAAGAAACAGGCTCTTGTTTATAAAACGGATTATATAAACCGACAAGGTCAGAATAATTGGTGGGTTAAGAGTTCAGAGGGCAATGATGCTTGGAAAAAAGAACTGGGTAATGTAAAGGTTTATATTGTAATGATACCTTCCGAGCTGACGCATCTTACAATAGCTCTGGATTCAGAAGAAGCCAAAACCATTCGCTTTGATATTCCTAATAGGAGTGACAGTAGCCAGGGTTTTATTGGTCATGATGTTTTTACTCATTCAGATAATACAATGACTCCTTCACAAGTTTCCTTGAACACCAACGTTGAATTAAATAAATTTAATATGGTTTTGACTCCTTTTCTTTATAGTAAAGAACTACTCTCGATTTTTAGCGGAAAAGCCCGTTTAAATTTATCAAAAATTCCAGTTATTGCTGAGGTTGAAAATATTGCTGACCCACTTAGTCAGGGAGACTTACAGGGTTCACTTGGGACCGTTGCCATAAGTGATTCGGTTATTAAAAAAATAGATTTTGGAGCTTCTTCGTCAGGGGGCGCGCATGCGATGATTTGCGCTCAAATCGAGTGTCCGACAGCTCCTGTGGCCAGAACCCCGAGAGAGGGAGAATACCGTTTTAAGGCTCCTGGGTTTCAGTCGGTCGTAATGGATGAAGAACAATCAGCTCATATCATAGGGACTGTCTGTGAGATGGCTCCAACAATAAAAGGAGGGAACGGTGAAATTTATCGTATCACTCTTTCTGGAGATGTTCAGAATCAAGAGTATGTTGTTCGAAAAACATCTTATCGTAAACATGAATTAGAGTTGTTGCCCAAACTAAAAAACTCTAATGTTATTTCTCTTCTTGCTGCTATTTGGGGGGAGATAACAGACAGTGGAGGGATTAAGATATATTATCTGCTACCGTCGTACAGTTGTAATTTATTTCATGAGATTGATAGGCTGGAAGGGCAGTGTGTGCTGTCAGCCCTAAGGCAGATTGAAACTCACTCAAACGTGAGAACTCTAGGTGGCGCCGATGCTAACTTTAAGAATTTCCTGAAAGGGATTCTCAAAGGGTTGGACTATCTTCACTTTAATCATATTGTTCATGGCGATGTAAAACTGAGTAACGTATTGATTCGAGGGTTGTGTGGGCAGTGTACTAATTTTTTAACGTGTGATTGTGACATCAGGGCGGAAGCCGTGCTTACTGACTTTGATGCTTCCAGAAGACTTGATCAAAAGAATGGTTGGCCGTTACGTTGGCAAAAAAACTGGCCTGATGGTGATCCCGAGTTATGGGGAAATTCCGAAGCAATGAAGGCATTTCGTATTTTGTTCCGTTCAGGCACACTCAGTGCTAACGCTCCAGAAATTAACCGATACAGGAAATCACGCAATGATGCCATTCTTCCTATCTCTCAATCGGATCCGGAGCTGGTGCGTCGTTTTTGGCAATCATCTGATATTTACAGTTTAGGAATAGCAATTAGGCTAGCTGTTTGGGGGGGGGGAGTGCCAGAACCTGATTTGAGGAATAACTGGTTCGATAGCTGCTCCGGGCTTTATGGACAAGTCTGTGATGATGAGTGTCAGGCTCAGTATAAGGCAATGATCAGTGTTGACCCTAGTACTGAGGGAGAGGGTTTCGTCAAAAAGTTTGATCAGTTCATGGAGCAAATACTCTACGATACTACTCAGTGCAGGGCTGATCTCCGGCCTACCGCTACGGATATTCTTGGAACCTTGAATTATTAAAAGACATAGGTCTAATATTACATAAACATCTCCTCCCAATGATTTTGTGGTTCACTTTACTAATGACTGATTTGAATCAATAGTGCAGCTTGTTTCTGAAAATATTTTAATAAACTTGTAATCTGCCTTTCGCTGAACTGATCAAAAAAAACAGTTATAGCGAACTTTTTAAAGCAGTCTTTCTGTTTGTTTCTGAAAAAAAAGTAGCACTCGTTAATTTCTTTGTTAAGTTTTGTTTGCTCTTTGATATCAAGGGAAGGCGTTGACTTAAGGTGTTAATTATTGGTTGTTGGTTGTTGCTTTTTGGGATAGTTGAAACCCTTGCGGGAGTTGGTATAGTTGCCACAACAGAAAACGGGTTGCCCGCTTTTTGAGCAGGATTGGGTGATGGTTCTCACTGCGAATTTTGCAGAAAGTACTATTCTTTCTCAGACACTTTAGATGCTTGAGAATAGATGTTTGAGAGTAGATGTTTGAGAGTAGGTGCTTGAGAATAATCGATCGTCACCGAGAGGCATTTCCCAATCAGGCTTTAAAATGAAACTGGCGTGCTAAACAATAGCCGGTACTCATCAGCAGGATTATCACTCGCCCATATCGTTCAGATTTGACTGTATTCGGTATGAGCATGTTTCCCTTCATAGGCGATTATGTTGCGGAAAGTATTTTGCACACGCTGCTGCGCTTCATTGGATGCAGAGCAAAATATGTTCCCTTCGCTGTCGGTATTTGTGTAGAGAGAAAGCTATCATGGCAAAAATTGTTGAGATCAAAGGTCGCGAAATCATGGACTCCCGCGGTAACCCTACCGTAGAGGCTGACGTGATTCTGGAATCAGGTGCTATGGGTCGTGCAGCTGCACCGTCCGGCGCATCTACCGGTTCTCGCGAAGCTCTGGAACTGCGTGACGGTGATAAGAGCCGTTACCTGGGTAAGGGCGTTCTCAAGGCCGTTGGCAACATCAATGGTCCTATCCGTGAAACTCTGATGGGTCGTAACGCTCTGGACCAGAAAGGTCTGGATCTGGCCATGATCGAGCTGGACGGAACTGAAAACAAAGGCGAGCTGGGCGCTAACGCAATTCTGGCTGTGTCTCTGGCTGCTGCTAAAGCCGCTGCTGCTGAAAAACGCATTCCTCTGTACCAGCACATTGCTGACCTGAACGGTACTCCTGGTCAGTACAGCATGCCTGTCCCTATGATGAATATCATTAACGGTGGTGAGCACGCTGACAACAACGTTGATATTCAAGAGTTCATGGTTCAGCCGGTTTCTGCCAAAACCTTCTCTGAAGGTCTGCGTATGGGTGCTGAAGTATTCCACGCACTGAAAAAGGTACTGTCTTCTAAAGGTCTGAACACTGCAGTAGGCGACGAAGGTGGTTTCGCACCTAACCTGGCGTCCAACGCTGATGCTCTGGCTGTTATCAAGGAAGCGGTTAACGCAGCGGGCTACAAGCTGGGTACTGATATTACTTTGGCGATGGACTGTGCTGCTTCTGAATTCTATGTTGACGGGCAGTACAACATGAAGGGCGAAGGCAAGATCTTCACCTCCAATGAATTCTCCGATTACTTGGCCAAGCTGACTGAAGAATACCCAATCATTTCTATCGAAGATGGTCTGGATGAATCTGACTGGGATGGTTTCAAGTATCAGACCGACATTCTGGGCGACAAGATCCAGATCGTTGGTGATGATCTGTTTGTAACCAACACCAGGATTCTGAAAGAAGGCATTGAGAAAGGCGTTGCTAACTCTATCCTGATCAAATTTAACCAGATCGGTTCCCTGACTGAAACTCTGGAAGCGATCAAGATGGCTAAAGATGCCGGTTACACTGCAGTTATCTCTCACCGTTCCGGTGAAACTGAAGATGCTACTATCGCTGATCTGGCGGTAGGCACTGCGGCTGGTCAAATCAAGACCGGTTCTCTGTGTCGTTCTGATCGAGTATCCAAGTACAACCAGCTTCTGCGTATCGAAGAAGAACTGGGTGCCAAGGCTCCATACCGTGGTCTGGCAGAATTCAAGAATGCATAATGTGCAGAGCTTGAATAGCGCGCGATTTGATCTGTGATGTTTAATTAGAGATCTTGTTGCATAAAAAAGGGAAGCTTTGGCTTCCCTTTTTTAGGTTAAGTGCCTACGCATACGAATCTATATGTCATTTATCCGTTGTCGAAAAGCAAATGACTGATTCTATGCTCAAGTATGTGTGGCTATACACTTACAAGGTGATGTTATTTAATCCAGCCTTCAGAGACTCTGAGAATATAGCGTTCTATTCCAAAGAGTTCATAATCATAGATATGCTTGTTTAAGCCGATTAACGGGTCGCACTTGTTAATTAAGTAACTGATTGGTTTGTATAAAACCTGGTGTTGGAACCGATTTAGCCTTGAGTAAGCAATATCTGTGGCCAGTGTTTGGGCCACATTATCAGCACAGTGATAGTGGATGGAGACAATAGGTAGGGCTATTGCCACTGTATATCGCCGTAATATCTGTCCAATAGAGTTTTCTGTTGACCTGGATTGTTTGCCATAGGAAAAAGGGCCGTCGATATGTGTTCGAACCTTCCTTGATTTGAATATAGCGTCTTTTATTCCACTCAGGGTCATGGAATAGGGCAGTGTTTTGTATAAGCCTTGAATGATCCGCTCAGGTGTCAGGTACATGGTTCCCTCCTTTGTACACAAACTAGTAAGATGCTATTTGGAGTCATTTCTGTCTGATAAGTTCTGGTTATGGCTAACAATTGAGTTAGTTAACATAACGATCTGGTGTTGTTTTTTCGAGTAGTAGATAAGGAACACTATTATGAATGTTCTATTCACTCAGAGGAGGCTTTGATAGAATTTACCGATTACACTTGTCTAAGTAGTGTGCTCAAGGGCGTTTTGTTTGATGACTAATATCGAGGGGCAGAAATCAGGATATGCGTAAACTGGTGCACCTGTTTTTACTCTTCATCTTCATTATTTTGCAGGTTCAGTTATGGACAGGCAAAGGCAGTGTTGCTGAACTGGTTGCCACGAAGCGGCAAATTGAAGAACAGCAAAGGGAAAACGAACGGCTTTATCGCCGGAATCGGCTACTGGCGCTCGAAGTCGTCGAGCTCCAGAATGGTCTGATAACGCTGGAAGAGCATGCCCGTACTGATTTGGGTATGGTCGCCCGTGATGAAACCTTCTATCTGATATACGATTAAGATCCTGTCCCATTCAGCTTATGCCCTTTAATAGGCTATCTGATTGAATCAATACGGTGGTTATGTGAGTACAACCGATACCCTGCAAAAATCCAGGTTCTGGGCTGTTATACCAGCAGCCGGAGTCGGGAGCCGCATGAATGCAGATGTCCCTAAACAGTATCTGGAAATTCACGGACGTACCCTGATAGAGCATACCGTTGAACGGTTACTCGATTTTCCTCTTTTGGAAAAGCTGGTGGTGGTGCTCAGTTCTGAAGATGAGTACTACAAGGATATCGCGCTGCTCAGAAATGAGCGCGTCATGCTGGTGGAAGGCGGTAAAGAGCGTTACGACTCGGTATTGAATGGTTTGGAGCATTTGGTCGCTTTGGCCCATGAAGATGACTGGGTCATGGTTCATGATGTTGCCCGCCCCTGTATTCGCCGCTCGGATCTGGATTGGCTGGTCAGTCAGCTGCAGGATCATGAAGTGGGTGGTCTGCTGGGGATGCCGGTCAGGGATACCATGAAAAAAACATCAGCCAACGGTGAAGTGACAGAAACTGTTGATAGAAACACTCTCTGGCATGCACTGACACCACAGATGTTTCGCCTGAAGTTACTCCATGACGCCCTTGGAAAAGCGCTGGCTGATAATATGCCGGTCACTGATGAAGCCAGTGCCGTGGAATACGCTGGACATAAACCCGTGATGGTGGAAGGTCATGGCGACAACATCAAGATCACGCGAGCGACTGATCTGGCGCTAGCTTCCCTCTATATTCAACAGCAATTGAAAATTATCGAGACAGTTTAATGAGAATTGGTCACGGCTTTGATGTTCACCGTTTCAGTGAAGAAGAAAGCAGCAATAATCATATAGTGCTGGGTGGTGTTCAGATTGCTTATGATCATTCGCTGCTGGCCCACTCAGATGGTGACGTTTTGCTCCATGCGGTTTGCGATGCGCTGCTGGGTGCTGCTGCTCTGGGTGATATAGGTAAGCATTTTCCAGATACCGACCCGGTTCATAAGGGCGTTGATAGTCGGCAGTTGCTCCGGCATGTCGTCGCTCTATTGAAATCGGAAGGTTATAAACTGGTTAATCTGGATTCTACTATCGTTGCTCAAGCCCCAAAGATGGCACCTCACATTCAGCAGATGCGGGCTAACCTGGCCAGTGATTTGAACGCTGAGCTGGGTACTGTGAATGTTAAAGCAACCACTACGGAAAAGCTGGGCTATACCGGTCGTAAAGAAGGTATTGCTGTGCATGCTGTTGTGCTGATCAGTAAAATTTAACCTGTAGAGCAAATATTTCAGTTACACCGAATCTTCTTTTATCCATTTAAGTACTCTTTCATGACTCAGACATCTTTCTCCTTTGACTGGGCGTATGCCTGGGGCGGCCCGGTTGGAGAATGCCGGTTTAAATCACAACCTTCTGACTTTATTGTTGAAGAAATTCTGCCCTTTGAGCCTTCAGGTGAAGGTGAACACGCCTGTCTGCTCGTCGAAAAGACAGGAGAAAATACGGACTGGATTGCCGGGCAATTAGCCAAATTTGCCAAGGTTAAACGTTCATCAGTCAGCTATGCAGGACGTAAGGATCGCCATGGTATTACTCGACAATGGTTTACTGTCTGGATGCCTGGTCAGGATCAACCAGATTGGTTAGCTTTTAGCAGCGATACTTATAAAGTACTGCAGGCGACAAAACACGGTAAAAAACTGCGCACAGGTGCATTAAAAGGTAATAAATTTATTATTGCCCTTAGGGACCTGACGGGTGGTCAGGCCGAGGTGGCTGCTCGGCTGGAACAGATTGTCGAAAAAGGTGTACCAAACTACTACGGCGAGCAGCGTTTTGGTCATCAGGGGGTCAATGTTGAACGAGCCATGGGCATGTTTTCCGGAGAATTTAGAGCTCACAGAAACAAACGTTCTATTTATCTCTCTGCTGCACGTTCATGGTTGTATAATCGAATGCTTTCAGCCCGGGTAGAAGATGGCAGTTGGTTGACCTATCAGAAGGGTGATGTACCCGGTTTTCAAAGCAGCGGTAGTTTGATTCTGCGAGACCATGATGAAGAGCTTATGAAACGCGTCGAGGCAGGAACAGTATCCCTGACAGTTCCACTGTGGGGCGAGGGTGAGTTACTGTCTGGTGATCAGGTCAAAGAGCTGGAAGTGTCCATTGCTGCGCAGTATCCACAACTCTGCCAGGGACTGGTAAATGAAGGTCTGAAACAGGAGCGGAAAGCCGTTCGTTTGATTCCTTCTGACTTTAGCAGCCATTGGCTTGATGAATCGAGTGTGCAATTGAGTTTCACTCTTCCCAAGGGCTGTTTTGCCACGGCTGTACTCCGTGAGCTGATGATATGTAATGAGGAAAAATCGTTTGAAAATCCTGATCAGTAATGATGATGGTGTAGCGGCAAGAGGATTATCTGTACTGTTCAGTCATTTGAACACGTTAGCTGACTGTGAGGTTTATGCTCCCGACAGAAACAGTTCAGGGCTGAGTTCGTCCATTACGCTTGGGCGGCCATTGAGAGTTACTAAGCACAGTAATGGCTTTAACAGTATCGATGGCACGCCAGCAGATTGTGTCCATCTGGCAGTGAATACCCTGCTGACTGAAGAGCCTGATATTGTTGTAGCCGGAATTAATCATGGTTCCAATTTGGGCGATGATGTTCTTTATTCCGGTACTGTCGGAGCCGCAATGGAGGGTCGGTTTATGAAGAACCCGGCTATTGCTGTTTCTCTTTCTGGTAGTAGTGAAGAGGGTATGCAGTCAGCAGGAAAAGTGGTTCAAGATCTGGTCGGTCGGCTGAAAAATATTAAGCTGCCTCTCGGTACTGTGTTGAATGTGAATGTTCCAGATCTTCCTTACGGTGAAATTCAAGGTATGGAGGTGACTCGGCTGGGTCATCGCGAGCGGGCCGAAAAGCCGGTTCGACAGCTGGATCCGAGGGGCAAAGATGTGTACTGGATTGCTCCGGTTGGCAAGGAAAGGGATGCAGGTGAAGGCACGGACTTCCATGCGATCGCTCGTGGTGCCGTGTCGATTACACCACTGCAGTACGACCAGACGAATCACAGCACATTGAGTGAGGTCAGAGAGTGGCTTGGCAGAGAGTGGCTTGGCAGAGAGTCGCTTGAGGGTATTTGAATGAGGGATATGGATCTGGACGGTAGAGGAATGACGTCAAGACGAACCCGCGACCGTTTGATTAATCGTCTTAGAGATCAGGGTATAAGCTCTGAGTCAATACTGACTGTTCTCCAAAATGTGCCCAGACATCTGTTTGTTGATGAAGCTCTTTCTCATCGAGCCTATGAAGACACGGCTCTTCCCATCGGTTTTAATCAGACCTTGTCTCAGCCTTATATTGTTGCTCGTATGACAGAAGCTTTGTTGGCCGCAGGGAGGTGCAACAAAGTGCTTGAGGTTGGAACAGGCTCTGGTTATCAGACTCTTATTCTCTCGGAGCTGGTAGGGCGAGTGTATTCGGTTGAGCGTATTGCTGCTTTGCAGGACAAAGCACGCAATTTGCTTCGTAAACTATCAGTACGGAATGTTCAGTATAATCTCAGTGATGGTGGTTATGGCTGGGAAGTGATGGGGCCTTTTAATGGCATTATTGTAACAGCGGCACCGGAAAAGGTGCCGGAAGAGTTACTGTCACAACTCTCACGGAAAGGTGGCAGGATGGTGATACCCGTTGGTGGTAGCGATCATCAAGAGCTATTGTTGATCGTTCGGGAAGGGGATTCCTATCGCAGGGAAATACTTGAACCCGTCCGATTTGTTCCTCTGCTGAGTGGTACTGTTAGACAATAAAGCTTGCTTATCTACTTAAAATCTAAAAAAGCCGAAGAAATGTATGTCTTTGATTAAAGAAAATATAGCGATACTGTTGCGCGGTATGGCTATGGGAGCAGCCGATGTTGTGCCGGGTGTGTCTGGCGGTACTATCGCATTTATTTCGGGTATCTATGACCGATTACTGAATGCACTGAAAAGCATCAATCCGTCATTGCTGCTTCGTTTTAAGGATGAAGGTATTGCTGCCAGCTGGAAGCATATCGACGGCACGTTCCTAGCCTTCCTGTTTGGCGGAATTCTATTCAGTATTCTCAGTTTTGCTCACCTGATCAGTTTTCTTCTGACAGCGTATCCGGAACTGCTCTGGTCGTTCTTTTTTGGACTGATTCTGATTTCCGCCGTACATATGCTAAAACAAGTGGCTGGCTGGGGTGTTGGTACTGTGGCTCTATTGGCGCTGGGTGCCTGTATGTCGTATATGATCGGTGTTCTCACACCCTCATCGATGGACGCTACTTATCCAATGTTGTTCATGGGTGGCTGCATCGCCATCTCGGCAATGATTCTACCAGGCATTTCAGGCAGCTTTATTCTTCTGTTGATGGGGTTGTATCCAGCGGTTCTGGGGGCTGTTAAAAGTCTTGATCTGCCCGTGTTGGCGATATTTGGTCTTGGCTGTATAACAGGACTACTGACTTTTTCTCATCTGTTGTCCTGGCTGCTGAAGAAACACCGTGATATGGCTTTGTCCCTGCTAACTGGCTTGATGATTGGTGCTCTTGGCAAGGTTTGGCCCTGGAAGGAAACCATTGAAACGCGCATTAACTCATCTGGTAATTCAGTTCCGTTTATTCAGGAAAATATTTCACCTTTTGTTTATGAGAGTGTGACAGGTCAGCCTGCGTTTTTAGTGGGAGCCATTGCTCTGATGTTTTCAGCTATAGGTCTAGTGTTGCTGATTGAAAAAATTGCATTGTGGAATGAATCGAGGAATGAATCGAGGAATGAATCTTGACTAAACCTTACCAAGGCTTATTTAATGAAACAGGTTCATAAATCTTGAAGAGTATTATATTTTTTTCACGTAAAAAATTTATAATTTAAAAAGAAATATTCTAAATTTGCTGTTTTTGTTTCGAGAGTGATTGTTCATGCCTGAATGGAAAAACAGGGAAAATCCACTGAAAAAACGTTGTTTCTTTCTTTTCAGGTGCTTCTCAATTACTGGATTGATCGTTTTGTTTGGTGGTTGCGGTCATGATCCGTTATCAGTGCAAATCAAGGAATTGAGAACGCCTGCCAAGGTAATATCCGGTAGCCATATTGTGCGACAGGGTGAGACTCTTTTTGCCATAGCCTGGCTGTACAGTAGGGACTACAAGGAGATTGCAGCAAGAAATCGAATTCGTTCTCCGTACACCATCTATCCAGGGCAGCATATCAATCTCTCGACACGCCGGTTATCTGTAAGCAGTCCAAGGCAGTTGAAGTCTGCTTCCAGTAAAGGTAATGTGATTAAAAAAGAAACAGTAATTAAACCCCGACCTTCTTCAGTATCCAATCGTTCCATTCGTTGGCGCTGGCCAGCAAACGGAAAGATCGTACAAGGTTTTTCCGGTACGAGAGGTTTGAATAAAGGGATTGATATTAAGGGGAAATCAGGAGAATCTGTAATAGCAGCTGCCGCCGGAGAAATAGTTTACGCAGGAAGCGAACTGGCCGGATACGGAAAGCTGATAATAATGAAGCATAATAACAGCTATCTGAGCGCCTACGCTCATAATAAGGAGTTGCTTGTACGTGAGGGACACTCAGTTAAAGCGGGCCAGAAGATAGCCGAAATAGGTTCTACAGGAACGACAGAGCCTAAGCTGCATTTTGAAATTCGGCGTAATGGCAAACCGGTCGACCCTATACGATTCCTGCCAAAACGCTGAATTTGATGTGCAGTTAAGGTAGAGGGATCTCACAGGCGTCGATCCAACGATTGTTGGTTGTTCGATAGACAGTGGGGCTTTCGATTAGGACTGACTCTTATGGCAGCAAAGAGGGACGACTCAGAACAAAGCAGTTATGCTGAGGACCTTGCCCAGGGAACGGGTGATACAGAACCGACGACTGATGCACCTCAAGATGTGGTGGATGAGAAGCCGGCGAAAGCTGCGAAAGCAGCCAGCAGCGCGTCCGACTACAGTCGTGCACGCCGTGATGACGATGGTTTTTATAAAACCATCGATGCCACCCAGCTATACCTTAACGAAATTGGTTTCTCTCCACTTCTGACTCCGGAAGAAGAAGTGCATTTTGCACGTCTTGCCCGTAAAGGAGTAGAGGCAGGCCGACGTCGTATGATTGAAAGTAACTTGCGACTGGTGGTGAAAATTTCCCGGCGCTATGTCAACCGTGGTTTAACTCTTCTCGATCTCATTGAGGAAGGTAACCTAGGTTTGATTCGCGCCGTAGAAAAATTTGATCCTGAGCGAGGTTTTCGATTCTCGACTTACGCAACCTGGTGGATCCGTCAGACTATTGAACGGGCTATCATGAATCAGACCCGAACCATTCGCCTGCCCATTCACGTGGTCAAGGAATTGAATGTGTACCTCAGGGCTGCTCGTGAGCTGACTCAGAAGCTTGATCATGATCCAACGCCGGAAGAAATAGCAGCACTGCTGGATAAGCCGGTTGGTGACGTCAAGCGGATGCTGGGACTTAATGAGCGGGTGACTTCGGTTGATACTCCGTTGGGGCCTGATTCTGATAAGTCGATTCTGGATACCATCTCTGATGAGAAGGAATCTGACCCGGCGGAACTGCTTCAGGATCTGGATCTTAACGACAGCCTGGATAAGTGGTTGGGCGAGCTTTCGGAAAAACAGCGAGAAGTCGTAGCGCGTCGTTTTGGTTTGCGCGGTTATGAAACCAGTACTCTTGAAGAGGTAGGTAAAGAGATCGGTTTGACTCGTGAACGGGTAAGGCAGATTCAGGTTGAAGCGTTGAAAAGATTGCGCTCCATTCTGGAGAAGCAGGGTCTTTCAGGAGAGTCCCTATTTAGCTGAAGCCAGTCCCTGAATGAAAAAAGCCATGGTATGACTAACAGTCACCATGGCTTTTTTTATGAGCGTCTTTCTGTTGTCTGGCTGTCCCCGGCCAGAAGCAGATTTATCGCTCCAGATGTTCCAGTTTTCCCTTTGTACCGTCCCACTCATCTGCATCCGGCAGAGGGTCTTTCTTCTCGGTAATATTTTCCCAAACATCAGCCAGTACCGCATTCAGCTCGATGAATTCCTGCTGATCTTCCGGTACTTCGTCTTCGGAGAAGATGGCATTTGCTGGGCACTCGGGTTCGCAGAGTGCGCAATCAATACACTCATCCGGATGAATGACCAGAAAATTCGGGCCTTCGTAGAAGCAGTCAACAGGGCATACTTCTACGCAATCGGTGTATTTGCACTTGATGCAGTTTTCACCCACTATGAAAGCCATGGTGGTAACACTCCATTAATTCGGCTGATATATTAGTCAGTCAAAGAAGACGCTCCTCTCACGCCTTCCTTCCGTACCTGATCGTCAGGACAGTTTACTGCCATTCGAAATCGAGGCACAAAGTCTACCAGCATTGATACTGTGGTAATAGCTTGAAACCAGATCAGACAGTTATGAGCATAGTTAGCTTTTGCTGGTTAATTGTTTCAAGCTGTAAACCAGTTCCAGAGCTTGTTTTGGGGTCAGGTTGTCCGGATCCAGTTCTTCCAGCATGTCGACAGCCGGGTGGGGCTGAGATACTGAAAACATGTCTGCCTGAAGTAGGCTCACGGCCTCAGTTTCTCCGACTTTCAGGTTGGCTGTCTTGGTCTGATCAGACGAAGACTCTTGCTCCAATTGTTGCAGTCGCACACGCGCCTGGTTGACTACCTTTCTCGGAACTCCCGCCAGTTGCGCCACCTGTAAACCATAACTTTGGCTGGCAGGACCTTCCTGCACGGCATGCAAGAATACAATTTTGTCGTCGTGTTCCGTCGCATTCAGATGAACGTTAACGACTGTGCTGCATTCTTCCGGCAACTGAGTCAGTTCGAAGTAATGAGTGGCAAACAGAGTAAAAGCCTGAACATTGTCAGCCAGATGGTGGGCGCAGGCCCAGGCCAGAGACAATCCATCGAAGGTGCTGGTTCCCCGACCGACTTCATCCATCAGGACCAGACTGCTAGCAGTTGCATTGTTCAGTATGTTAGCGGTTTCTGTCATTTCCACCATAAAAGTAGAACGGCCGCCGGCCAGATCATCCGAAGAGCCTATGCGGGTAAAAATTCGATCTACCAGACCGATTTCTGCAGCACCGGCGGGAACAAAGCTACCGATATGTGCCATCAGTACGATCAGCGCAGTCTGTCGCATATAGGTCGATTTACCACCCATATTCGGTCCGGTAATGACCAGCATGCGACGCTCTGGATTGAAATCAACATTGTTTGCTACAAAAGGTTCATCCAGAACCTGTTCAACAACCGGATGACGACCTTCGGTGATATGAATGCCAGCGGCTTCAGTCAATGTTGGCTGACAGAAATTCAACGTATCAGCGCGTTCGGACATATTACACAGAACATCCAGCTCGGCAAGATTCATACCCGTTTCCTGCAATGGCCCTAGCTGAGTCAACAGACTCTCAAGGAGGTCATCATAAAGCGCTTTCTCTCTGGTTAGGGCACGGCTTTTACTGGACAGAGCCTTGTCTTCAAACTCTTTAAGTTCCGGAGTAATAAAACGTTCGGTGTTTTTCAGGGTCTGACGACGAATGTAATCGACTGGTACTTTGTCAGATTCACGGCGACTGAGCTCTATGTAATAGCCATGAACCCGGTTAAATCCTACTTTCAGGGTAGAAAGACCACTGCGCTCTCGTTCTCTTTTTTCCAGTTCAACCAGATAGTCACCGGCGTTTTGACTCAGAGAGCGAAACTCATCCAGTTCAGTGTCAAATCCTTCGGCAATCACACCACCATCGCGAATCACTACAGGAGGGTTTTCTATGACGGCTCTGCTCAGAAGATCGGCTGTATCAGGGTGTTCGCTGATACCTTCAGCAAGGGAGTAGATCTTTTGACTGTCGATGATACCGAGAATACCTTGCAGTTCCGGCAGTTGATTGAGGGCATCTCTAAGGCGCGCCAAATCTCTCGGTCGTGCGGACTTGAGCGCAACACGGGCGAGAATACGTTCAATATCACCAATGCCTTTTAATACAGGCTGCAACTGTTCAAAGAAGTAACCGTCTTTTAATACAGCAATAGCACCTTGGCGATCGGTGAGCTTTTTCAGGTTACATAAAGGCCGGTTAATCCAGCGTGACAGCAAGCGACTGCCCATTGCGGTAGAGGTTTTATCCAGTACTGACAGTAAGGTGTGATCCCGGCCACCGGTAAGATTCTGGCTCAATTCCAGGTTTCTACGACTGGCGGCATCCAGTACCACGCTTTCTTCACGGCTTTCCTGGTGAATGCTGCGAATGTGAGGCAGGGCAGTACGCTGGGTTTCTTTCGCATACTGTAAAAGGCAACCAGCTGCTTCCAGCCCTGAAGTCAATTGTTCGCAGCCAAAACCCTGCAGGTTTTTAGTCTGGAACTGGCGAGTCAGAGCTTCATAGGCGCTATCCCGGTCATAGTCCCAGGGAGGGCGTCGAGTAGAACCTGCACGTTTAATGATCACGGCTGGCCAGTCTACGCTGTCGTTGAAAAGAATCTCGGCCGGGTTCAGCCGTTCAATTTCAGAGAGAAGTGCTTCTTCGTCATTGACTTCTATAGCACTGAACTGTCCGCTGCTGATATCCAAGCTGGCAATGCCAAAGTGATCACTGCTTTTATTAATGGCGGCCAGAAGATTGTCCTGATGTTCATCCAACAGAGCTTCATCACTGATAGTACCGGGGGTCAGAATGCGAACGACTTTGCGTTCAACCGGCCCTTTGCTGGTGGCTGGATCGCCGACCTGTTCGCAAATAGCGACTGAAATTCTCATACGAACCAGTCTTGCCAGATAGCCTTCCGCTGCATGGTAGGGAATACCTGCCATGGGAATCGGCTCGCCGGCAGATTGACCGCGGGACGTCAGAGTAATATCAAGAAGCTCGGAGGCTTTACGGGCATCATCGTAAAAGAGTTCATAGAAATCCCCCATACGATAGAAAACAAGATGCTGGCGGTGTTCCTGCTTGATACGCAGGTATTGAGTCATCATCGGGGTGTGAGAACTCTGGTCTTTTTTAGCCATTCAGATCAGTCAAAATCAGCAAATTAATTGATCAATAGTAACACGTGCACAAAGGATTTGGAGATGTGACTAGGCGACAAACGAACGAATCCTTGAACCTATAAATAGTCGGTGGTTGAAATGAGCGACGATTGCATGGATAGAAACACCAAGGACCTCGCATCGTTAAATGCGAGCGGTGTGGAATGGTTTACAGATTGTAGATAGCGATACCGTACGTTAGGGCACAGGCTAATAATATAAAGAGCACGACGGGGCGAAGTGTCTTCAGCCACAAAGGCATTCGATTGCAGTTGCAGATATATCCGGCGGTGACCAGCATCATGGTTCCTGATATCAGGGCCGCGAGCCCCCAGAATTCAGTAAGATGGTTAAGCCAGTACCAGAAAATATTCCAGCTACCGCCTAGAAGCACCAGTCCGGCAATACCGTTATTAACAGCCTTGGGTGTGCTTTTGAGAATGCTGGGTCGCAAAGCAAAGAGTGCTCCAACCAGCATGGTACAGGCCATTATGGTGCCCATCGGTAACATGTGTTTCTCCTTATAAAATGAACAATCGTTGATTATTGAATCAGACCGCCGGTAGCCTGAAGAACGTCAAAAGGATCGTTTGAAGGTGTCACCCAAAGACTAATGGCCAAAGAGTTAGAGTCAGCCTGTTTTTTCAGAGGTACAGAAATCGTCCATTGCCCACTGTTAGCATCTGATCGACCGGATTCCAGAACAACAAAATCATGGTGAAGGGTCTTTCTTGAATTTTCGCCTCGGTTGACTTGTGTTTCTCTATCCATTCCGGTCACAGCCCAGTGCAGGAGATAGCTCTCGCTTTGTTGATTAATAGCCAAAAATTCTGCCGAGATATTCAGTGTTGCTTCTTTCTTTTCAGGCGCACTTACAGAGGCTGTCAAACGACCAGCCTCTTCTTCTTTGAGATCAGGTAGGCTGCGGTTAGGGCGAAAAAACGCACGCCATTCCTGACCATCAATAAAAAATCCGGGTGTATAAACGCCTTTTGAACGACCTGCTGTGCGATAGGCATACTGACGCTGCTGATGTTCAGGCTTGGCAAAAGGGTCAGGCCAGCCAAGATAATCCCAGTAACCTACTTGATAGACAACAGGTACCCAATGGTTCCAGAGCGTTGAGCTGTCTTGTAATTGTGAAACAAAACGATCGGCTGGTGGACAGCTGGAGCAGCCTTCCGAACTAAACAGTTCCAGTAGGTGCTTTTTCTCAGTCCCGGAATCCAGCTTAAGGCTCAGCTCCGAACTCTGTACAGAGGGCACTGATATAAACAGGTAAACAGCAAACAGTGATCTGATCCATTTCATTGGCAAGTCCGCAGATATTTTCTTCTTGTAGATCTATACGTTGGCAGCGCCGGTTTGGAGTCAATTTAAAGTTATTTTAAAAAATGAGTTCAGGATTTCGCTATGCAATTGAATAGCGGGAGCTGATTGCTTTTGAATATCAAATGAAGCTTTAGATGAACTAACCACCCAGGAAATTACAGTGATCATTACACCTCAATATAAAGAGCTGGAAGTCTTGCTATTGGCAGAGCTGAAAAAAAGACCAGCGTTGAAAAGATTGTTCGAAGATCAAGAGCAGAGCGTTATTCGAAACTATTTAATACCATCCCTTATGCAATATCAGGACAAAGCCCAGTGGAAAGTTTTAGTACCTAACACTCTTCACTACTTTGAAAGAGAAGTACTTAAGGCTGGTTGCTATGATCTGAAAGCCTTGGAAACAGCCGCTGCTGGCAGCTTATCTCTCATAAACTCAGGTTCAAACACAGAGTCTTCGGATATTTATTGTCAACTGGATTCAGCTCGTGTTCAGGAAGCATTGGATGAGCCCAATGCTACCTATCTTGGAACCGAAGAGCTCCGGCAATGCATCGCTGATTTACTGGATCAAACATCCCCGGAAGCACTCTATGAACAACGGTACGGTCATTTTAAACGCTCGCTTAAACAATTAGGGCTTAGTCGTTTTTTTCCAACCGTGATGAATATTCTTCTGATAATACTTCATTTATTCAATTCGCTTAACTGACGACTCAGTTTTAAATACAACTCTGAATTTTCCAGTTCGGTCACAAACCGTTTCGGTATAGCCTCGTAACCATTCATAGCACCCAGAAGCGCTCCAGTCATCGCTGCTCTTGCCATATTGTTACCACCGCCATTGGCTGCTGATAACATGCCCATTTCAAAGTCGTTCGGGAATCGATGGATTAGATAATAAGCGGCGGGCAATAGACGAGTAAGGCTGCAATCCGTACCGTAAACGTGGCTGATATAAAGGGCTGGTTCAATGTTAACTTTGTCCGGCATCCAGGCAACTGAAGCGTTGATGAAGGTCAATATGATGTTTTTGCCACCTATGTAAGGCTTGATCTCCGGGTTAGCATGCAATCTTCTCAGATACTGGTTCATGTCAGGTAATTGCACGCCCTTAATCATCGCTTGTACCGACAGAGCATAAACAACCTGATTCATCCTCAAAACCTCATCAGCGATGAAAGGTTTCAGCAACAAATCGACATTCTCAGCCAGCTCTTTGGGATCATCATAAAGAACGGCTAAAACCACTGATAATTGTGCTCCGTCTGCACCATTTGAATGTGTTGCAATGGCAGGATCATCCCATTTGATACCCTGTTTTCTGCGGTGCCATAGATCTTTGACCATCGACTCAGTGTAACGACCTGAATAAGATTCACCATTTAGCGTTTTGAAAAATTTATCGAGCTTGTTATGAAAATCTTTCGGGTCATAGCGTCCCTTTTCTACCACGGACTGCAACAGTAAAGTAACCAACTGCCCCGTTTGTGAAATATTGCCAGCTCTCAAGCCTTGCTCGTGACGATGGCGACTGACTTTTGCAAATCTGTGGCTGCCATTCAGTGCAGGATCCTGATATCGGTCAATCCAGGGGCCGTAATCCTTGTGAAGAGCGTCTAGGTCATAATACCAGTGCGTTCCCAATCCCATTGCGTCACCCGCAAGCAAGCCAAGCAGAGCGCCTTTGACTCTTTCAGATCGGGTAATATCACTCGGATACAGTTTGATTACAGCGGGCACTTTTGTGACTAAGACGTTTGAATCACTTGGTTTTTTCTCGTTATGACCACAGGCTACCCCTAAAAAAAGGATACTGATAAACAAAAGCTTCTTTATTACCACAATTTCTTGCCTCTTTCTTTTTTTAGCGCTGTCTTATGCTGAACCTTTCAACAAAGGTAGACAGCGTCTGGTTATCAACGTTCCTTCTTAAAAATAGATGATTTTAGAGATCGCATACTCAACCTGTTGTTTTTAAAGGATGAGTATCGTTACTTCATAGGTGACCGTTTTACCCTAGAGCTTCATCGATCTGGCTGAGAATGTTATCTGCTGACTGATAGTCCAGCCCTATGGGTCTTGCAATCTGTGTTTCATCCACCAGAACCATGGAAGGGAAGCCGTTTGCGGGCATACTTCGGAAAAAGGAGATCTGATCCATAAGCTGTTTGTTCAGTTCTGGAGATTTCATACTCGTTTTAAACATCTCGATATCCAACCCCAGTTGTCTGGCAAAACCGGTTAACACATCGACATCGGAGGGGTTGCAAGCGTTAAGGTAGTAACCCTCTTGAATGGCTGTAATTATTTCATTTTCAAACCCCTGTTCTGCTGCGGCTAACACAGCCCGGCAGGCAGGATAGGTTGAACGCCTTGGTTGGCAGTCAGTCCAGAATGAAAAATTAAACGACGTCCCCAGCTGCTGGTGGATTCTATGCCAAGTACTTTCCAACATCTGTTGCATCGACTCGGGCATTGGCACATCACTGTCCGGTGCCAAACCACCCAGCACATTCACTTGAGTGATGTGAGGAGGCAGGTTGTCTTTAACCTTTTGCCAGGTCGGTTTAAAACCCCAACACCAACTGCACATAGGGTCATGAAAGTAGTAGAGAGTGGCTGTCATTTTCTTTCGTCTTTTTTATTACATGAGTTCTGGCATAGTACCAGAAGGTCGATTTTTATTGGATGTCGTAATAAAGCGCTCTGGTTTCCTCTCGTTCAACGGGAAATTTTCGCTTTTGCTGACAAAGCAGTAAACTATGTTTCTTTATCCCCGAAGCAAAAAAATCATGCGTCCAGAGCTTGAAAACAGTGCGAGAGAACTTGCTGAGTTACTTCAGCAGACAGGCATGCGTCTGGCGACAGGTGAATCTTGCACCGGAGGCTGGATCAGCCAGTTGTTAACGTCGATTCCAGGCAGTTCGGCGTGGTTTGAAGGTGCCATCGTTAGCTACTCAAACGATATGAAGCATAATCTGTTGGGTGTGCCAAGAGGGCAACTCGATCAGTATGGCGCTGTCAGTCAGCCTGTAGTGGAAAGCATGGCCAGGGGATTGGTAAAAACACTGAATGTTCCTTTAAGTGTGAGCGTCAGTGGTATTGCCGGGCCTGACGGTGGCAGTGATGAGAAGCCTGTAGGAACCGTATGGATTGGCTGGTGTTTCGATCATCAGGTCAGTTCTGAACGGTTCCTGTTTACCGGTGACCGTACTCACGTGCGGGAGCAGGCGGTGCTTGCAGCTCTAGGTGGCCTGATTAAAGTTATACAAACTATTGCCTGATAAGTACTGGACAAACATACAGATAGTGGTTAAATATACAGTATCTTGATTTTTTAAATTATCGACTAGCTCGCTTCACAAGGTGGACCTGAATAATGGATGAGAACAGAAAAAAAGCGCTAGAAGCAGCCTTGGGCCAAATTGATCGTCAGTTTGGTAAAGGCACCGTGATGAAAATGGGTGATAACAAAACCCTGGAGATTGATACCGTCTCTACAGGCTCTCTAACGCTTGATATTGCGCTGGGTGTGGGTGGTCTTCCATGTGGTCGAGTTGTGGAAGTGTTCGGGCCAGAGTCCAGTGGTAAAACAACCCTGACACTGGAAGTTATTGCTCAAGCCCAGAAAGCTGGCAAGACTTGTGCCTTCATTGATGCTGAGCATGCTTTGGACCCTATCTACGCAAGTAAGTTGGGTGTAGATGTTGACCAGCTGTATCTGTCTCAACCTGACACGGGTGAACAAGCTCTGGAAATCTGTGACATGCTCACACGATCTGGTGCTATTGATGTTATTGTCATCGACTCTGTTGCTGCTTTGGTGCCTAAGGCTGAGATAGAAGGGGATATGGGGGATAGTCATGTTGGTCTGGCTGCGCGTCTTATGTCTCAAGGTCTGCGTAAGTTGACCGGTAACGTTAAGAATTCCAACACTCTATTAATCTTCATCAACCAGATTCGTATGAAAATCGGTGTGATGTTCGGTTCTCCGGAAACCACTACCGGTGGTAATGCACTTAAATTCTATTCTTCTGTTCGTCTCGACATTCGCCGTACTGGCGCGATCAAAGATGGCGACGAAGTAGTGGGTAACGAAACCCGCATTAAGGTCATCAAAAACAAAGTAGCGCCTCCCTTCAAGCAAGCAGAAACTCAGATCCTTTATGGTCAGGGCTTTAACCGTTTGGGTGAAGTGGTTGACCTGGGTGTGAAGTATAAACTGGTAGAAAAATCCGGTGCCTGGTACAGCTATAAAGGCTCCAAGATTGGTCAGGGCAAGGCAAATTCCTGTAAGTTCCTGACGGAGAATCCGGAGATTGCTGCCGAGATCGAAGGTTTTATTCGCGATCTTGCTATGCCTAAAGAACCCGAGGCGGCAGACAAAAAAGACGTTGCCGTTGAAGCAAAAACTAAAGACAGTAACAAAACAAAAGAACCGGCTTAGCGCCTTTTGTTCGATTGTTTGAAAATGCCAGCTATTTGTATGTAGCTGGCATTTTTTTTTGATGACACGTGAGTGGGTTAAATGATGAGCGATCCTACCGAGACTGAGATTCGCCAGAGTGCGATGAATATATTGTCGATGAGAGAGCAAAGTCGTTCAGAATTGTTTCGTAAGTTGGTGCGAAAATATCCGGAAGCCAGAGATAAAATCGAAGCAGTTGTTGAGCAATTAGCTGGCAATGATTTTCAGAGTGATGAGCGTTTTGCTGAGTCATTCGTTCGTTCTCGTATTAATCGGGGCTATGGTCCTATTCGTATCAGTGCTGAACTTAGACAAAAAGGCGTTGATCGTGAAGCTGTTAGTGAGATTTTGCCAGATATCAGTGATGATTCCTGGTTTGAGATGGCAGTAGAAGCTCAGACACGAAAATTTTCAGGTAAAACGGCGAATGATCAAAAAGAAAAAGCAAAACAGATGCGTTACTTAATATATCGGGGTTATACCAGCCAACAGGCGATCAAAGCTTTGGATGCTAGTAAGAAATAGCGTGCGACTCAGAGCTTAATCCTCACAATAAAAAGCAGCCATCCAAAGCTGCTTACGCATACTCCTCTCTCTATTGTTATTTTCATAACAGAATAAAATTTCTAGTTATTACGTTTGTTCCAATTTAATAAATGGAATTTTTTTTTATATTTATATTTTTTTAATTCCGCGGTTAATACTGTTTTTATTGAGCAGGCAGGGGATTTCGTTGATTATAGAAACATGAATGTACAGTAATTTTTCTATAATCGATTTGTATAACTTCCGTTCGCTGCTAAAAAGAGTATTAATAATTATATTGAGGTGGCTGATAGATTGGCCTGAATCATGATGTCGAAATCAAATAAATACAAAAATAAGATTGTCTGCTTTTTTTCTACACTGTTATTTGTTTTTTCCATGAATGTCTATGCGATTGTCGATTGGAATGAATTTGTTCGCGTTCTGGAAAAGAATGAAATTGATTTCAGAGTCAGTTCTGATTCTGTTCCAATAGCTGTCGGCAATGAAATTCATGTCATTGTCGAAGCTTTTTATAAAAATAAAGTCATATTCAGATTTAAACAAGATATCATCTCCAATACTGTTCAGATACAGTATCTGCCTAGTTTACAATTAACCGAACATCAAATTAGTCAGTTCCAACCTGAAAAAGATAAAAATAATTATAACCTGTTAACTCAGCATATACGGGATGTGGCTTCACCGAATAATGAATCAAATCTCGAAGCTCTTGAGGATAAAGCATCCGAGCACGTTATTGGTGATTTAAATGTTGTGGATAAAACAGTTTTAGTGGTTGATGAGAGAACTGGCCTTGAGGGTTCATTAAAAGAAGGGACTGTTCTGGTCAGACCTTCACTAGGAGGGATTGCAAAAGTCTTGTATGGGCTTATGACCCATAAATCTGACTTAAAGGAGTATCAATGGAGTGTGCCAGAGCTAAAGCTGGCCCAAGTTTATTCTGAATCAACAGGAAGACCGGTTGAAGTAGATTCGAATTTGGAAGTTCTTACTGTCGATCAACTCGGTGATATTGTATTTGAAGAATCGTTATTTAAACCTGATTCGATTGTTTGGTTGCGTGTTCCGAATTTAGCACCAATCAGTCGAATGAGGTTTCATCGGGCTGATACTAACTCGATGATTGAACAGAAAAACAAGAGAGCTATGAGTGGAAGGAAAACAGACACATTTACAAGCACGGAATTACAGCATTTAAGTATCAGAGGAGCTGTTTCGAGATGGATTGATTCTAGAGAAGGTCACTATGTAAGAGTCGGAAGCCCAGTGACCCCTGCTATAGCTGATGACGCCATTGAGATTGCTGCCATTGAGATTGATAGCACCGGGATTAATCCATACGGAACCCTGACACGAACGAGTAGAAATGGCAGGGTGCTGGCGGGTGTGAGGATGTTTGATCGGCGGCCGCGATCATTCATTCCAATTACGTCCGATGCTACATATGAGGCAGTTGCTGTTATAGAACCAGGAAGTGTTTTAGATAGAATTGGACATTTTAGCCCTGCCGAGAGCGACACCAATGATGAAAGCTTGGGACAAATGCTTCCAAGAGAACTGGATTCTTCAGTAAGAGCAGAGTTGGTTCAATCACTGAATAAACTTGTCCAATCAGATAAAACAGCCAGATCTATGGTTACTACAGCGAGTTTAAATGATTTGCTGAGAAATCTGGTAAGACTGGCTGAAGATACACGAACGTATTTGCTAAGTGCTGTTCTTGAACCGGCTCAATCGCTACTTGACAATGGAAAACTTCACGAATCTCTTGATTTGTTTGCAGAGAATATTGGGGATTTGGTTAACTTCCATAATTCGGTAGTAAGTCTTGAAAAACTATCAGAGAAATTTTCATTAGAACAAGAAGATCTGAATCTCATAAAAAAAACGGTTGGACTCATTCGACAGGATCTCCGAAACCCAGCTGACGAATTCATTCGTTATTCAGATCTTAAAAACTCAGATGAAATAGAAAACGTATTGAATAACCTGGAAGCTTCGCTGAACAGTAATTCTGACACTGCTGTGTTTACAGCGATTAATGTTTTGAAAGAGAGCTCTTTTAAATATGATGTAGCGTTTAATAAGGAAGTGGTTGAGCTAACAAAACTGTGTGACTCATATTGGCAGAGTGTGGATCAATCGAATGACGCAATAGATAAATTTTCAGATGAATATTACCTGGAATTAATTAAAACACTGCAGTTAGCCGTGGAAAAAGCGACAAGTTTCATAAAGGCAGATGCTCTCGGTGATAGCCGTTCAACGATGGCCGTTGAATCATCAATGGGTGGAGCGAGCGCTACGATGCTGGTTCAGCAAGCCATTGATTTTGTTTACCACCCATCAAACACAGCATTGGCAGTCCAGTGGTATGAGCTTTTAGAGCCAGTTGAGCGGGTTGTGCATGCTGTCGATGGAACAGTGTCTACAGATCTGACCATGACGAGTACCGATGCAGATGTGTCTACAGGTCAGACACTAGAGGGGGGTGTCCAGACAGTTCGGTCTACAGGTTTGGTAACAAGGCGTGCCGAATATCGGGAAGGACAGCTTGTATGGACAGGAGAGGAAGACGATGGTACGTGGGTACTAGATCATTACACCCCGAAGAAATCACCCTCATCGAGCGTGACTGAGACACCTTATGGCGAAAATGTGGTTAAAAGATTTCTGGTTTTTAAGGGAGATGGGGGTGCTATTTCTTCTACCAGTCCAGGGAATCAAAAGACCAGATCGGTTAAACCAACTACCCCTCATGCTACTGCGAGTACCGGACAACTTTCAGATCTTGTTGAAGAGGCATTTACACAAAAACGACAAAGAGGCAGTGACTCTTATTTACCCTCGGTCGTCGTATACAGCCCTGAGAAACCTGAGTCAGACCGTGCTCAGGGCGGATCAACAACTCAGCCGCCAGAATCACCTTCGACCCCACAGCGTAATTCGCTATTTGGCCCTGGAATAGAAAGGTCGAAGGTTACACCTGAAGGCTCTACGCGCCTTGTAGTCGGAAATAGAGATCAACGTGCAGAGTCTTTCTTGGGGCCAATAGGTGAAGAAGTCGTTTCTGAAAAAACTCCACCAAGACATCTCCATGTGACTATGGATATGACTCCTCAGCAAGCTACGGGGATTCCAAGAGTAAATCCAGCGTTTCAAAATGATGCTCCTAAAAATAGTGCTGACGTCAGTACAGGGGATGATTCGCTCCCTGCTGTACCTATGCCTTCGTTGTCAGATAACTTAGAAACGACCTCTGATAGTGAGTTGGGTACTCATACTCCATTGCCTGGTGTGATCCCTGGTACGACTGGGAATGGGGAAGCAGGCAATAATGATATTTCAGTACAGCCTGTAAAAGAAGGCGTGGAAACCGATAGGGTTTTAGAGCATGACAAGCCTTTAGCTGTTAGCGAAGAAGAGAGTAAATCCAGTACCGACCTACTCGAAGAAGACGCAGGATCTGAAGGAGAGTCAGATTCTGATGAACCCTTAGTGCCTAGCTGGCTGTATGACGATGCTTCCTCATCTCATGTTCCTGTAAACGAGTTACCGGCTGAGGAGTCTTACGGGTTGCCAGTTTCGTCAGGTGACCAGTTGACCCCGGAGACTGTTTCACGAGTTTCAATGAAACCGCCGACTTCCATAGTATTAGAGCCGTCTGAAACACACTCTGTTCAAAGTGCTACGTCATCAGGTGATAACACTGAAGGGGAAAATTTTGATTCAGGCGTTGATGTAACCGGCTCAGAATTTCTGAGTGAGCTAGGAGAGCCCATAGTTGAGCCTCTCAACATCCAGCACGCAAGCTTGAATGATCAGAGTACAAGCGCCATTGCGCTAGTGAACAGGGAAACAGCTTTAACGGTTCGAATGGGGGATTCTGGTCAACTAAGTAACGAAATAATTCAGCGTCCAGCTACTGTTTTTTCTCCTCGTTCCTATCTCGGAGTTGGGTCTGCAGAATCTTTGCCAAGTGTTCATCAGACAGTATCAGGTACACCAGCTGTTTCTGATACTGTGCTTTTACCCACAGTAGATGAGTCTGCAATGAGCATGGTGGCGTACTCAGGGCAAGGAGTACCAGCCGGTTTCCAACCGATGGTAATGGATACGAAAACGGCTTTCTTGTTGAAGAACGCTCTTCAACAGATGGGTTATCCTGAACTTCAGATAGACACCGGTAAAAGAACACAAACTATTTATCTCACCAAGGACTGGGTTGAGCTATTGAAGCAGTTCAAGGCCTATACGCAGCAATCAAGTGTCCTGCAGATTGAATACACTCCAGAAGGAACAGTAGATAATCCGTACAGTTTAACGGCCAGTCAGGAAGTTCTTGATCAACTATCCAAACTGCTTGAATTGCTGAAACTGGATGAAGCAAAGACTCTTCAAATTGAAACCGCTGCAAATAGTATTGAAACTGACTCTGCCTTAGTAAACTCAAAAGAAGGCGAGAGTGCAGGAGAAGAATCAGATACTGAGGGTGACTTTGAGCTTAAGTTACTTTATTCAGATGAACAGAACCCTTCAGGATCATCTGCACAGGGCTCGGTGACTGTAGAGTCTTCCGGGTTGTTAGTTTCATCAGATGATCCAGTCGATATCACGAACGTGGGAGATAAACATCGTGAGTTGGTTCAATCCGACACTTCTAATTCAGAGAATGGCGAGCCTATAGTAGGCGGCAGCGAAGTGCAAAATCCCACAGATTCAATGCTATCTATTGGACCAAAAAACGGAAAGTTTACAGCTAAGGATTTTTATGGTTCTTCACTAAAAGATCAGACAGATTCTGGCGTAGATTCAATGACTTCATTGACGTCGCAGTCTTCGTTAGTTGGAGTACCGAGTGAAAAAGACACAGATCACAGTATCACGCATCATGAGAGTGGTATTGAAAGAGGTGGGTTTGATTCAGGATTCGATTTAACAACCCCAGAAGATCGACCGAAGTCTTTGGGAGCAATCGATAAGGGTCTCCTGACTCCACAGAATCAGCCAGCTTCTTCAATTGAAGAACAGGTAAGTACTGGTCAGCCGAGTACCAGTACCTTTATTGCACCCGTAAACAAAGAAACAGGGCTAGTTGCTCAAACGGGAGCTTCTGAGCAGACAGAGATAAGTCATGAAACGTTTTCCCCTGAATCCATTCGTTTTCTTTCCAATGTTAGGCCGTTAGCCTCGCTTAGACCCATCGTTCCTCAACAATTTCCAGATACTCCGGCTACCGGAGTTCCCCTCTTATCCGATTCGGATGGATCTGATCAGCAACTAGTGGTGTATACGGAACAAGAAGGGCAGATCGCTCAAATACAAGAGATGCAGCGGGTAACAATGGATACGAAAACCGCTCTCCTGTTCAAAAAGGCTCTAGTTAGTGAGGGTTATGCTGAGTTTCTGGTTGATCATGATCAGCCATTGCACACCCTATTGATAGGTAATGAGTGGGTTGATCTGTTCAAATTGGCCAAGGTCTTTCTTGAAAATGAATCAGATACCCGACCACCTCTATGCCTTACAGAAAATGCAGGAATGGTGGGTGAGGAGCCAGGCAGTATTCATCTCAGTGAAGATACGCTTACTCAGACATTAGAAATGCTGAATATGATGAGCAAAAGAGACATTGAACCTTCTCAAATGAAGGCGCGGCTAGGCAGCAGTATAACGGGTTCCATACCTTTAATGCTGACTGATCCAACAGGGCCCGGAACCATAGGTTGGCACAGTCAGGCTACAACACCTCACCCCAAGACGTTAACGCTTGGTCTTTCAAGTAAGACGCCTGGACAGACTGCCCCATCTTCGCTGGTTTTACCCGTACAAATAACATCTGCCAGAGGGACTGGGGTCGGGTCGGTCATGGTTGCACCAGATTTAAGATCTCCTGACGTAGATGATAAGGGTGAACTGGCATTAGGTTCTCCTGTAGTAGAATCGACTTCAAATGGACTATCAGAGCCAGTTACGTCAGAGAGTAAAGCGACTCAAACAGGCGGCGATAGTCTTTCTGAGACTAAAGACTCTTCCGTTGTAGTTAATCGTCATAGAAGGACTATGTCCGATTCAGTCCTGTCGATGATACCCCGGCCTATCGTGGATGTTTCTGAGCTAGGAATTTCTAAATCACCACAGATGTTGACAGTATCCGATCCATCCACTGATGAAAATCATAGAGATAATCCATTGCCGGTAGTGACGCAGGAAACGGATACAGCTGTTTCTGAGACAGATGGACCTTTTATTCTGTCCAACGCTGGTTTTAGCCGTCAATCGTCTCAACAAACGGCTTCATATGCTTCAGTTGAGGTCGGCGTTCAGACCAATTCAATGGAACGGTCAGCACCCCGTTTCATGTTGACAGAGAAACCACCTGGCGCTGATAAGGGGATGGTTCTTCACCAACACAGTGAACGCAGATATCAACATGCTCATGGTGCCGAAGGCCAATCACTAGCTTCTGAAGTTATTGACGGTGCATTGGAGACGACTAACCGTGCTTCAAGTTTGGCCTGGAGTTATTTGGGGCTCTTCGCCCTTAGAGATATAGCGTATACCGGAGGTGTGAAAACCACTCGGTTCTTATCGGGAAATGTCAGGGACTTTATTGACTCACTGCCTGCTGATTGGCTGCCGGGATGGAAGGGCAGTATTGATGAGCTGGAACACATTCTTTTAGGGCCGGATGTACAGTGGTATATGGCAAGAGTGGTGAGCCCGATGGCTTTTGGTCTGATCATGAAGCCGTATTATTCTTTATTCAATAAGTTGGCTGTTGGTATGGAGTTTGGTGCAATTGCGGCCACTGCAACACGGCTGACGTTGTTTTATGGTTTGCATGATCTAGCTAACGGTGGGCATCAGACAAAAATGCTACCTAGCGCTTTCAGAGGCTTGGACACTGTGCTGGATATCAAGTATCTGCTGCAAACCGAGATGCAGTCAAGACAGAAAAAATATGAACATGGGGAAATAAGTCAAAGTGAATTTGACCGGAATCAGGCTCAGGATCAGATCCTCTTAGAGCTATTGGACAGCTGGAAAGAGCTGGATAAAAATGGTACGACTGTTTATGAATGGGAAGACGCGGTAGACCAGGTAGTTGATGGTCCGATAAGGTATCAGTCCGCTGCTCTTCTCAGCAGGCTGGATTTTCTAAGAAGCGTAGCCCAGTCGAATCTAGGGTATCGAAAGTTCAATGCCAATTTTGCCAAAGGAGTCGATCAGATCAGTGGCTATGCCAGCCATGCCCGCTTAGGCACGAACGCCATTCAGCTAGCTGTTATGGGTGCTATTGGAAGTCAGATTCTAAGACCTCTATTTTCGATTATTGAGAGGCGTGAGTCACCGTACTTACCTATAGGTAGTCTTGCAAACGGCAACCTGGTTTCGATTTCTAGGCTACAGAGCCTTGCGCCAATAATACCTCCTCTATTGGTGGCCGCTACTGCGGTGACAGGAAACTATATGGCCGCTGGCTTATTCCTTCAAGGGTTGGGTATGCTGACCTATGATATTCTGCTAAATGATAAGCAGGGTACCGCTTATATCTCCAACACCATTACATCGGACGCTGATTGGGTGATAGGTGGGGTACGGAATTTTGCCCGAAATTTCTATGACCGTTTACCATCACTTGGTCAAATAGCACCCGCATCATTGCTTTACAATGGAGATCATCAGGCAGTTATCAATCCCAATCCCAACGGGACAACAGCGCCCAATAACAGTGTTTATAGAAAAACAGTGTTTACGGACCCTTACTATGTAGACTCTGTGACCGCCAGAAAGGCATTTCTTGATCAGATAAATCGTGATCCCGAAATGAAAAAATGGATGAAGCAAATAGATTCACCTGATGAAGCTTTTTCAAGGGTTAAAAGGGATCAGAATAAGGCTCTTTACAGGGAGAGAGAGCAGGAATACGAACCTACAGTTTCGGAAATCTAGAACCGGGAAAGTGACCTGAAGATTTAAGGAAAGGTAGGGGATCCATCTCCCGTAGTGAATTGATTTTATCGTGTTCAACGTAAAACCCCTTACTTTGAGAGGCTGTTGCAAAAAGCCCCCATTCGATAAAACCTGTGATATCACAAAGCGTTCACTTTAATAGTGAACTTTGTGATGTTTCAGCCAGTTAAATTCTCTTCAATCTCAATAATCTGCAATGACAG
>SIHQ01000023.1 GCA_004762125.1 Oceanospirillales bacterium
TCTGGTTTTGAAGTTCCCACCTCTGAAGATGCACCAATATTCGACACTGTTTGACCGTCACCAAAAATATTCATTCGCATCTCCATGTGCTGATGGGTTCGTTAAATCTCTATTATTCAGATTAGCTCAGTGGCAGCTTTAAATTCTGAGAGAAACAAGCTTCACTTCAATGCCTGCAACTCAACCATCGGTACTTCCCACTCATGGCACTTATGACGACTCTGATACGCTTCATCAGAATCTTTATTTCGCCATTTCAGCATGGCCACAACAATACCCGGAATACTTGTATCACTGGAGTGAAGCCATTTCTGAGACACCACTTTTGACAGTTGCCCCACCGGTAAGCCTCGAGCTTGATCGTACAGTACTCCTTTCTCGTATTTCTCTTGAAGCAACAGTTGATCACCTACATTTAACTCACTCAGGGCTTTATGCAGTTTATGATCCAAATTGTAGGTACCGGCATAACTTAAATACAAATCTCTTAGCTTCAGCAGTTCCCGTTCTATCGATACGGCAATCGTCATTGAGTAACGGGATATGAGGGTTCTTTTCATCCTGTCTACTGCATAAAGTAAGCTGCTCCATAGCTCGAGTCATGGCTACGTAATAGAGCCGTCGTTCTTCTTCCTGATCACTTATTTTGTTTTGGCTGGAATGCAATTTCCAATTGCCATCGAGAATAATAACCACTCTGAATTCCATGCCCTTGCAGCCATGAGCAGTACCAAGGTGAATCCCTTTTGTTCTCGTTTGGCTTCACGCAAGTAATCCACAACATAAGCTGTGAACGCACTGATGGGTAATTCACTGTCACCGGTTTCTTCTTTCCAGTTTTCAACCAGACTGCGGAAGACTTCTGCCAAGCCTTTGCATTTGTTATTTTCAACAGAGACATCTGCGGTAGAAAAGCAGAAGTGATAAAAACGGATCAAATCAGGATTTTGCTCTGCCTGTTCTTTAAAAGACTGGTATTGCTCGTGAAAAATATTCAGCGCTAACTTTGCATCCGCCACAGGATCATTAATGGCGTCACGCACCAGTTTGTAGGGCGCTGTTTTCGTTAAAAGTGGTAATGCCATTTTTTGCCACTTTTTTGGGTGGCAATACAGTATCTGAATTGTCAGTAAGTGACCTTTTTCGAGATTTAGCCGTATTTCCACTATTAGTTGAAACAGCGCCAGTTTGTAGTCTTTAACTAATCGGTGATAAGGATTACGAGGAAATGCCAGCGGGGAGAGAAACAGAGTATCAATAACAGGCTTGGTTAGAAGACTCAGGGCCGGTTTTATACTTTTAAGTACCGGAATGTCATGACACAATCAGGTTGTGTCCAAGAATGTATTTTGAATCCTGACAAAACGGATCAAGCCGATCCAGCGCTAATAATATCGATTTTTTCTTGCCGCCTTTATGTTCAAACCTTTTCTCCCCATCAGTAATGGCCCCGATATGGTGAATATCTCCACCATGAGTCGTTTCTAAATCAAGAGAGGAAATAGGTGATAAACAAGCAGGCAAGCAAGACTTCATTCTTTGATCATCCGTAATTTGGGCGAAAGTTTCTTATAAATAACGGAGGATTAGTAGAAAGAAATGGATCAATAAACAGGTGAGTTGTATTTTTATGCTTTAGTAGCTATTTCTCGCATATGTAAACATCCATGTGAAAGCATCTTTACGACCATTGCATTTAAGGACAGTAATGGGTTCGGCTGATTTCTGGCACCAAGAAAATTATCTCGAAAACCTTCGTCAGTTATTTCTTTTTGTTGGTAAGGGGAAAGCCTGTGACCGACACGAACACCTTTATAATTCGGGTATACAGATTCAGGAATAACACCATTTTTGACATCTTCTATATACTTTGAAGTCATCCAGTAACTGATTTCCCTTGCACATTGGGCCAGTAGTCCGTTTTCCTTCATGATCTGAAGAACCGTGTTTTTATCTTCTTTAAAGCTTTGACTGAAGAGCTCGGCTAACAGGCCTCCTATATGGCTTTCCACTGAAGATATACTACTGGAATCTGTATGATTGAAAGATTCATGAAACCCTCGACCGTATTCAAGTACGATTCCCCAGGCCGCTTTTGCCAGATACTCCAATCTTGCTCTGTTTCTTAGTATCGCCGGATCAATAAAGCCACTGGCCTCGGGGTATAACTTAGACACGTCAATATCATCAACACTGAAAGCATCCCCCATATCACGCATCCCTGTGTGTGCGGGACCTATATTAGGGAAATCCGTGGAATAGTTAAGCCATTGACCCACGCGGCCAACATTGAGGTGCATGTTATAGGGCGCTAAAAATTCAAATTTACGATCAGTCGCCTGATCGTGATATGCAGAGCAAGCATCAGGCGCTATGACTCCTCGTGACCACAGTAGTCCGAAGTCATGAGCGTATGCGTGTAAACCAGCTAGAGCGGCTTCTGTCGTTTTGGATTGATAGACGTACTCATTGTAGGGTGCTTCTTTATTACAACTGAACTGAATCCCCACTCTTTGAGCATCTTTACTTGCCAAACTTTCTGTTAGCTTCTGCTTTTTTGCATCCGGAAGACAGGAATTATCGTCCAGTAGTTCAGTCCACCGGGTTCTTTTCGCCTTACTAGCCGATAGGTAACAAGAATGATCCCATTCATTATCTAGAAGGTCATCAAAGGTTGATTCAAAATCTTCTCCTGAGCATGTCCATTGAATCTTTGCTTTCTCCTGCTTCGATAATCCATTTTTAAGCAGTGTGTCAGAAAGCTGAGGAAGTAGAAGTAACTTTTCTGGATACACAGGAGTACTCAACAAACCTAGCTTTTTCCTGTTTTTTGCAAAATATTCAAGCTTCAAAAATTGTTGCTGCAAATCCTTTGTGCTTTCACTGTGATTTTGCACTTTTAAATAATGAAATCTACCATCAGATGATTGGCAATCTTGATGATAAAATGTTCTGCCAAATACTGCTGCCTTGGGTACTTCTTTAGGACAAATAAAGCAAGAGTCGTCAGAATATTCGACTCTACCACTCTGATCACTCATCCGATTAAAGTCATCACGTAATCCAGATTGGCAATCGGGCAAGAGAGAATCAATAAGATACAGTAAACTATGATGCAACTGGGTTTCAAAAACATCCATACTCAGAGGGTGGAGCTCACTAGAAAATAAAGTATCGGTGTTATTGGGATCTGCATCGCCTTTTAGCCAATGGTTCAACAGCGCTTCCTTGCATGGCTTGGGTGCATTTTCGATAAATGAGCAAACCATCAAATATTTAAGCCTTTTGGTGTGTGCCAAATAATCAGACACAGGTCCCATGAACCCCCAGCCACAATATTCGTTCATCGCTCTCTCTTCTCCTTCTATAACAGGAAAATCCGGTCTCATTTTTCGGTATTGCTCAGGAATATTTTTTAGTAATTCAACTTGCGGGTAGTCTGCCATGATGGGCCATTGAAGCAGCCATGTCATAAACTGGCAGTATCCCTTAGAAGAGAGCACTGCATTAAAATACTGGAATTTTTCCAATACTGTTTGATGGATTAAGTGAGGGAAGTCTTTTCCGTCGACCTTCAGTTTTAAAGGCATGATGGATTGACTTTCTATATCGGTAGCATATTGAAATAAGTGCTCTGTCAATAAAGCGAACCAAACCTGGCCTCTCTTATTGGCTGGCCATTGCTGAAGTAATCTGGTTGCTGACTGAAAACCGTGTTGGCGAACTAATTCAGACATTTTTCTGCGATAAAACCTTTTATTCTTTTCTTCGAGATATTTATCCTCAGAAAACTCACTAATATTAGTTCCCCTCTCTGCCAAACATTGAAGTACTTGCTCAATATGTTCATCTGCACTTTTTGATAAAGGGGTTGCAAAATCATGGCGTATTTTTGCTGAAACCGAAAAGGCTGTAACACCTCCTCGAGATGATTGAGGTAAAGCGTTATTTACGAATGATGTGCTTGAAATTTGATTTGATTTACCTACTCCATCCACATCTTAACCCTCAATTTTGTTAACGAAATTCTCTATATCTCTGAGTTTAGAGAAAAGTAAGTAAGATATTCATGACAAGCATGTTAGGGCTACGAACCAAGTGACATGTATGGACAATGTAATAAGAAACCTCTTCTTATGATTTGCTGTCCATCAGAGGATCGAAGGTTGTTTTCAAATCAATGGTGTCATGAGTAGAGAGTAAGTTGACTAGAATACGCAACATCATTATTTGAATATCTATAGTTTGGACGAAGTGTGTAGTTACCCCAAACGTTCTAGCTTTCAATAAACCCAGTCAAACTCATATTCCCCATAGCAGCCTGAGTAATATGTTCAGACCACCAAATCATCATTTTTCTACGTCGTTCAATGTATTGAGCCCGGTTATAGGCTTTTCTGACGCTGTTTTTATCCACATGCGCCAGAGCTGATTCGATAATGTCGTAGTCGAATCCTTCTTCATTGAGGATGGTACTGGCCAGTGAGCGCAGACCGTGAGAAACCAATTCTCCGGCAAACCCCATCCTCTTCAGTGCAGTATTAGCTGTTTGAAAGTTTGTATGTTTGTTTGGGTCTCGGTCGGCAGGAAAAATATAGGCTTTGTGTTTGCTGATAGGTTCCATCACTTTGAGCAGTAATAGAGCATCTGGTGTTAGTGGAACAATGTGGCTTCTGCGTTTTTTCATCCGCTCAGCAGGGATTGTCCAGAGCTTTTGGTCGAAATCTATTTCATTCCACCTGGCACCTGCTGCTTCACCAGGTCTGGTCATAGTATGCAGTTGCCATTCGATTAGACAGCGGGTGGTTATTTTGATGCTGGCCGTATTGAGAGTGTGCATAAGTTCAGGCAAGCGTTCAGGCTTTAATGTGGGCATATGTCGCGCTTGTGGATTTTGAAATGCCTTACTGACTCCTGCCAAAGGGTTGTGCTCAATCAATCCGGTATTGTTGGCAAAGGCCATGACTTCATTCATTCTTTGGCAGAGTCGTTTGATTGTTTCAAACTGGTTTTTCGCTGCTAAAGGTTTGAGGGAAGCAATGACTCTTTTGGCTTGAAGCTTGTGGATAGGTATGGGGCCAATGGATGGAAATAGGTGAAGCTCCAGTGAACGAATAATATCGTTGGCGTGACTGTCTGTGACCTGGCTTCTCTTAACCTCGAGCCATTGTCGAGCCACCAAGTCCAGAGTATTACTAAAAGCAGACTGCTGCATTCGTTGTTGTTCATCCCGATGTTCCTTGGGATCAATATCTTTTTTCAATAGTGCTCTGGATTCGACGGCATGCTGGCGAGCATCTGACAAAGGAACTTCAGGGTAGGTGCCTAAACTGATATTAACGCGCTTTTTTGTATAGGGACGATAATAGTTGAATATCCAGAGCTTTGAGCCTGAAGGTCGTATGCGCAGAGCCAACCCCTTGCCATCGGTAAGGTTGTATTCTTTGTCTTTTGCCTTAGCATTCTGAACTTCAGTAGCACTGAGTGGTTTTGTGAGACGAGGCATTTTAGTAACACCAGAAATTAACTACAGGGTGAGTGTTACTAAAAGTGTGGCCTTATGTAATGGTTATTACCAATCATTAATAATTATAAACGGGCGCCAAGGGCTTGATATTACTGGCATAAAAAAAGAGGGTTGAATCTCTTCAACCCTCTTCGATAGTGCTATTGGTGGAGACGGCGGGAATTGAACCCGCGTCCGTCGATTCTACGCTATCGGCTCTACATGCTTAGAATCCGTTATTAAGTTAACGTACAACGACCCAACGGGCAGGGTGAACTACGCGATTCTGAAAAGTTTAACTACATCGCATCAGAAATACGATACAGCGATCCTATTTGCATTTGCGATCAGTACCAGCCAACAGGCAAGCTAGAGTGATCGGGAGCAAGCAGGGTTTAAGCTGCCAGCGCTCCTTGGTAGTCATCATTGTTAGCAACTAAAAGGTTTGTAGTGTTTTTATTTACGAGCACCACTACGCGCTCGACATGCACCTCAAGTTTCGATACCGTCGTCGAATCCAGATCGTCCCCGGTAAACTCGAGTGTATTAGTCTCAAATTACACAGTAAATGTCAAATAGTTATTTTTCATGATGATTGCAACTGAATAATATACGTCCAAAAACATGTAAAAAAGCGTATTTTCGTTATCTCAAAACTCTGTTGTAAGCGTCGATGGACATCTAGCAAGATTCAGTGCCGAGTGTTTAAGGTCATTCTTATTCGATAAATACATAACAACCGAACAGTATGAAAGCTTATTGAAAAGCAATAGAAGGCCTATCAAAATGATGTTTTTTTAGGTAGCACTTCTATCTAGAGCTGCTATCTCTATTGTTATTACATTCCATTCGATCCATTCGATCCATTTAGCTAAATAATTTTTTATTTGTAAAAAAGTTAATCATTGTCTAGACCTTTAAGCTAATTAATAATAATGAGTCAGATTCATGCGAATGAGGCATTTCAATCCCATTTTAACGGCAACACTTCTTTTTCTCCCTTATAGCGGTCACAGCGTTCAAATACAGTGGGGAATGCAAGCGCAGTTGGAAATGAAAGAACATGAACTCATGCTCGGATCTCATAAGAAGAATAATTATAATTATATAGATTCAGTCATGTTAAAAACGCGATTTTTTAACGATTATCAATACCCTCAAGTCATCCAGGCTTTTCCGCTCAGAAAACCTGACGGAACTTCTCCTGATGACACACCTCAACCTCACGCCCAAGCCACACATAGTTTTTTTAGCCTACAAAGTCTGACACAAAGCGTTACCCAAGGTCTTACAGCACTACTAGGTAATAATGGTGAACCCAGTCATTCAGAAGACCCGTCTCAAGTTTACGCTCAAGCCACACCAAGCCTGTCAGCTAGTATGTTATCCAGTATGACACAAAGCATTATCCAGGCTCTTCCAGCATCTCCACTTGATGCTGAAAATATCCCTGTACCTGAATTTCAGGGTCTCTCAGACAGTATCATTGCCCAAACATTAGATGGTTCTATAGAAGTGCCTGTTGATTCAACTCAATTCCCTTTCTTGGTAAACATACTCTTATCGCTATCACCTATAGTACAAAATGAAGGCACGCAAACTATTACTAACGCATATTTTTCTACTTCTGCTTCTTTTGAATTACTGTCTGAACTTAATTTATTTTGTAAGAAACAAGATAACTCCGATCTCAGTTCAATAAATAAAAAAAATCTGAAAAAGTGGCTTCGCTGGGTTAAGTCCTCTTTCGGTATTTCAATTCTTGTAACAGCTTTTCAAGATGAATCACTTGCTCAACTTCAAAATCAAATAGTGCCGACTCTTTATAATAATTATTTTGGCGTTAGAAGATTAATTGCTCTTTTAAACAAACTAGATGTACCGGGCAGTGCCATTGTTAAAATAATTACAGATCTGTTAACTCAAATGATTGAAGGAACGATGGGAGTTCCTCTAGTAGACCAACCTTTAACTGTAATCATTGCTATGTTGTCGCAATCTCAAGTGGCTATCGAGCATTATACCCAACATGGATTAATTTCCTTTGACTACGAGCATTTAAACAGACAAGTATCTTCTAGACGCTCTTATTTTCGACCACTACTGTCTGCGTTGGATCAGATTAACGTTGACATCGAACCCAATGCCATGAACCGTACTCATTTGTCTGACTATTTATTTCACGTCATCAAACATGAAAATGAATTTCTAAAACAGTTTTGCTCTTATTCTTGCTATGTACCTCCCCGTGAGTTTATTCAAGATTTACTGACCAAATTAAACGCATTTGCTTCAAGCAGTGCAGAAGAAAGCAGTGAACTGGCTGCATCGGCACTGATTTCAATGATTCATATGCCATGCCTGATCGATACACTTCACTACATATTTGAGGAGAACGATAGTCAACATATATTAAACGCATTGAGGTGGCTTAAAGCTAATCACAGTAGATTACTCGACCTACACCAGAATGGATGGCAAGCTACTCTTCTTCAAGCTACTTTGCTGTCTCTTGGCTTTCAGATACAGGGCAATGAAGCGGATAACCTATTACTCGAGTCATCCGATGCAAACAGTAGCTTCCTTCTTGACTGGCTTGGCAACTTTAATCTGACTACGCATCTCCCCCAATTCTCTAGGGTATTAAATAGCATGATTCCTGGATTTTCCAATCTATCAGTAGTATCTGACCCCCATGAAGCCTCCTCCGAAACGCAGGAAGAGAAGCAGGACAGACTTTTAATGGGTGCTTTGAACGATCAAGCGGGAAAAAAAATTACAAGACGTGAACACAAATAACTTTGTTGAAAGCTATAAGAATAACTGTTGCTGGAAGAGTTAGATTATTCATTACCTAATATATTAAATATTATACGCGCGAGATTACAGAGGAGACATTTCTGACATGCCCACTCTGATTTCAGGTGGGTTTAAGAGTGGCTTCCCAAATCGCGAATATTCAATTTTTCTAAATTTATACTCAGTTTTTTCATCGGCACTTTTTGTTGTGATGAATTTCCATTCTCAGTAGATTCTTCAACCTCCATAGATTCTTCAGGTCTAGGCTCAAGAATAATCCAGTCAGGGGTTTTACTTGCATCAATAGAGTCGGGAGAAATTTTAAAGCGGGGTTCTTTTGGGGCAATTTTTTTTGCAACTACCAGTATTTTGGATAAAGTTTGTTTATCCAGCGTCACTTCCGGGCAATGGTTCATTTCCTGAAAGTTAATAGTGTGGTCAGTGATATCTTCTTTTTTTTCAGTATCACTGGTTTCGGCATCAGCAGGTGCTTCTACTTGTTTTGGATCAATCGTTTCAAGAGTGGGCGTGTAGTCCAGAATTAACTCATTGGTGACGTATATGGGTCGTTTTGCGGTCAGGGCAATGGCAACATTCTCAAGTAAATTACAACCTCTCTTCAGAACCACTTGAGTTTCGGTTGTGGCTCCGTGGTCGACCGCTTCTGGAGGAACAAATGTCTGGGTCTGCACATTAGGAGAGGTGGAATGATTAATGTATTTCATCTGGTCACTGACTTGAAGTCCTAGTGAAAACTTAAGGAACCCTTTATTCAGTTTTGCTCTGGCACAGACATTCTCTGCAAAAATACAATGCTCTATGGACGCAAGAATTTTTACCTTACCTGATTCGATGGAAAAATAGATGGGGTTTTCGTCATCGTGGAGCATATAAACAGGAGAACCTTTCATGCAGCCGATGAGTTCATCCGTTTGAAAATCCTGTAAAGCTATTGCGCCTGCACCAATTGATTCTGGCGCTTTACTGGTTTCTCTTTTGATAATACTTGCACCCTGCTGAATCCAGAAATGCTGCCGGTCGATAAGATTGTCTTCCTTCAGCAATCGTTGGAAGGTTGTTGATTTTTTAACCTTGTAGCGAGCTGTGGCAAATGTGGGTTTGGACCGGCGGTCATGGGTTTTGTTTCGCCCAAGATGATCTAAGGTATCTGATAAACTACGAGGAGGCTGTGGGGGGGGGGAATTTTTGACATGTCCATAGTCCTGATAAAATCCATATTTATCAGTATGGCAAAGCATGAGCAGGGCAGATGAGGAATCTGCCCGATATTCAGTTAGCCGCGGTGTAGAACCCGCTTCTTCTCAATGTTCCACTCACGTTCTTTCGTGTTGGCACGCTTATCGAATTCTTTCTTGCCTCGAGCCAGAGAAATCAGGCATTTCACCAAATGGCCTTTCCAGTAGAGCTTGGTAGCGATACAGGTTTGGCCTTTTTGCTGGGTTTCAACAAATAACTTGGCCAACTCTCTTTTATTAAGCAAAAGTTTTCGATCACGCAACGGATCAGCAATAACGTGTGTAGACGCTGTATCCAGAGGGTTAATGGAGCAGCCGATCAGCCAGGCCTCGCCATTTCTGAGCAAAACATAGCTGTCAACCAGCTGCACTTTACCCATGCGAAGACTTTTGACTTCCCAACCTGAGAGTGAAAGCCCGGCTTCAAACGACTCATCAATGTGATAGTCGTGACGCGCCTTCTTGTTGACGACAATAGAGGAGTCGCCTTTACCGCCTTTTTTTGATGTCTTAGCCATACAGCGGATTATAACGTGGAAACGCTATAAAACCAGAGGGGCGTCCATCTGAATGGGGCCAGTTCGTCAGAGTTGCGGTAGGTACTTGTAAATGTTGTGAAAAATACGGATATGCTAGTTAATCATTCTGCTCGTTTTCGCTTGCTTGAAGGTTATATCTTTTTTTGATGCTGTTTTAGATGAAAGTATTGAGGTGTACTGCTTGAAAAGTACAATGCGTACTGTCGTCACCTCTTTTTAATGATATCCCGCTTTTTTTGTGACTGATTCACATTGAAATCGTTAAGTTTGAGACCATCAGTGCTAGACGACATTGCAATTACCTGGCGGTTATCGCTGTAAATATTTGAGGAGTCTCATGGCCGGAAAAAATACCACAGTATCAAAAAACACCTGGAACAGTCGTTGGACATTTATGCTGGCTGCAGCGGGTTCCGCCATTGGTCTGGGTAATATCTGGAAATTTCCCTACATTGCTGGCCAATACGGCGGCGGTGCTTTTGTAATGGTTTATCTGCTGTGTATTGCTCTGGTAGGTGTTCCACTGTTGATGGCAGAAACGGCTATCGGTCGTTCTACACGACTAAGCCCTCTTAATGCCATGCGCAAGTTGACCAGCGATGCCGGTGTTTTCCGCGGTTGGGAAGTCATTGGCTGGATGGGTATGTTTACCGGTTTCATCATCCTGACGTTCTACAGTGTAGTAGCGGGTTGGGCTCTGTCGTACGCCTGGGATTTGTTGATGGGTACCTTTGACGGCATGAATGCCAAACAGGTAGGTGCTGAATTTGAGGCACTGACTCTGGATGCTCCCCGTCAAATCTTCTGGCATACCCTCTTCATGGCAATGACGGTGTACATCACCGCTCGTGGTGTTCATAAAGGCCTGGAGAAAGGTCTGCAAGTTATGATGCCGACTCTATTTGCTCTGCTGATTGTGATGCTGGGTTACAGCATGTTTGCAACAGGCCAGTTTATGAGAGGCTTCCACTTCATGTTTGACGTGGACTTCAGCAAAATCACCGGTGAGGCAGTCGTTGCTGCTATGGGACAGGCGTTCTTTACCCTGAGTCTGGGTATGTGTGCACTGATGGCTTATGGTGCTTATATGCCATCCAATAACAGCATTCCAAAGACCGCGCTGAGTGTGGCTTTCCTGGATACTCTGATGGCGATTATCTCCGGCCTGATCGTATTCCCGATTGTTTACGCACACGGTCTTGAGCCTTCTGCTGGCCCGGGGTTGTTGTTTGTATCCCTGACCTCTGCTTTTGCCAATATGACAGGTGGTGCTTATCTTGGTTGTGCTTTCTTTATCCTGGTAAGCATCGCTGCACTGAGTTCTGCTATCTCTTTGATCGAACCGACACTGGCCTGGATAACGGAACGTTTCAGCATGAACCGCATCGTTGCTACCATCATGATTGGTAGCTCTATCTGGTTCGTAGGTCTGGGCTCAGTTCTTTCCTTTAACCACTGGGCTGACGTTCAGTTCTTTGGAAAGACTATTTTTGATCTGAGTGGTTATGTGACGGATGTCGTTCTGCTGCCATTGGGCGGCGCTCTGACGGCGATCTTTGCCGGTTGGGTATTGAAGCGTTCTGTCATGGGCCAGGAACTGGCTATGAGCATAGGCGCTTATAACCTCTGGCGCTTTGCTATCAGAATCATCGTTCCTGCAGCGGTGGCCCTGATTCTTTATACGGCGATGTTTAACTAACACCGTTTACTGCTCTGCGTTTCGAAAAGCCGGACGGCATTTGCCCTCCGGCTTTTTTGTGTCTGATTATATGAAAGCGGTACAATAAGGGATCAACAGGAACAGGGAAGAATCATGTTGGAACTCAAGCCAAATTGTGAAAGCTGCGATAAGAATTTACTGCCTTCTGCGGATGCTTGTATTTGCAGCTTTGAATGTACTTTTTGTATGGATTGCACGGAAAGAATGAGCGCAGTGTGCCCGAACTGTGGCGGTAAGCTGGTTATGAGGCCTGTCCGTTCTGAAAGGTTATTAGTCTCATCGCAACAGCAAGTGGTTAAAAAAGAAGGCTGTAGAGAGTAGACATTACTATTCACATCTCATGCGTTTAATGTGAATAGTAATGATTATCAAATGTAATACAATGTTTGAATGAACTTTTCTGCCCATCTATTCTGTTTGCTTTACAGTTCTTCTTTTTGTTCAAAGCCGGTTTCATCTGAAGCAGACAGTTTTTGTTTTTCGAACTCCAGCTCTTCGATGGTCTGCTTGAGTTTGATGAGCTCATTATTTATCCGCTCTAGCTGAGCAAATTTTGGATCTTCCGCTACGGCCTCCAGAAAAAGCAGGTCATCAAATGGGAAACCTGTATTCACTTGTTGCGGCATATTGTCGGCTTGGAACGTTAGAGGGTTCAAATCTTCCAGGCTGTTAAGGAATGAGTCAGACATTTGAACAGCCTCCAGTGCTGTCTTGAGTTGCTCAATCTGGGCATTGAAGTAGTTCTTTACATCTTTATTAGAGCGGCAGCTATTCAGTGATAGAAAAGTAGCATACCTTGTACCGTAATCTGGTGCGGACTTATCAAGTTTGTCTGGGTGCATGCTCATAGCAAGGTTACGGAAATCATTGATTGTGTGAATATCATACTCTTGAAAAATACGACTGCACTCCCCTTTCGGAAGTGATACAGGGGTCATTGTCTTCAGCAGTGAAGCATCAACAAAAACTGAGAGATCAAAAGTATTTTTGTATACCTCCTGATACTTCTGAAGAAACAATTCTACTGGATACTTCTTAAGTTGCCCTCTCGATAGTAGATTAACTGTGCCCTCGACCATTGAGATATACATAGCGGTATCCGGCGACACAGGTAGTACGGCTGAAGGAAGTCTTCTTTTATGGTGTTTCTGTTTATTATTTTTACTTTCTTCCTTAGTGAACTGCTTTAATCGTTCGATTGCCTTTGCTTCATGTGCACTTTCTTCCAGTTTGAAGTTCTCTAACCATTCTTTTGCCTCTTGAGATAATGTGCTCAGGTTTTCAGGAAGCATCAGGTTATTCCGTATCGCTTGGGCACAACCGTCTAAAGCACTTTCGTAGTTGGACAGATTTAACCTGACCTTTGCCGGAGCTCCCAGAACGGGATCGAGTATATTTAAATAGCCGGCAGTCCATTCAGGAATGCGCTCCATTTCTCCTTGTTTGGTTTCTCCAGTGGATTCACAGAGAAGGATGCCCGTTTGTTCAGACCAAAGTAGGTTGCTATTAAATATGGACGCTGGCGCAGGTACGAATGAGCTGCTTTTTGCTCCCTGCTCAAGTAATTGGTTAAAAATCTTCTGGATAGAGGGAGGCAACTGACCAATGTTGAGTATGGTAAATTCTTCAGCACCGAGGATTCTAGCCAGCCCAGCCAGAGTCATATATGGAGATGTCGAAGCCCAATTGCTTTCTGGCCATTCAAGGGGGGAGGCGGATTGATTGAATGAGTAAGTTACTGCATTGACCAGCGCTTTCTGATGTTGTGGCTTCAGTGCTCTCAGAGTTAGAACGACTGAGCCTTTATGGTCTGTTAATGTGTAGGCCTGTTTTTTTTCTGGTGATGAGTAAAAGGGCATGACAAAAAAGTCATGAGCAATGCTACTTATCTGATCATGAATCTGGGTCGCGGTGTCATTTAGGCTTAACGACCCGGTTTCAGTCTGTGCCAAGGCTTTGGATGTTAGCAAAACCGATGCTTCAGCCAGCTTCAAAGTAGGATCTATTAACTCTTTTGCAGCATTGACTGCAAATGCTATGAGAGGGATCATTTCCCGTTGTATTTTTCTCCCTGTTTTCTCGAAGAACATTTTTTGCTTGGTTTCATCAATGTGCTTGGAGTTTTCAAGTTGAAAAGCAGTAATGATAAGGTGCTCAAGTGAAAGTGACTTCTTGATAGGTTCAGCCTGAACTGTACTACTGAAAACCATAGTACTGAAAACGAGGGCTGTGAGTGCTTGGTAGATAGGAGCCATGCCTTAACCCTTACTATTAATGTAAATAATAAAAGAAGACTGTTATAAAAATATAAAGTTCAATTTTTCTTTGTTTATAAAAATCAGGCTAGAAAACCGCTGAGTCTTTAGCTCAGTGGATGAATCCAGCCTGCTTTTGGCTTTAGCATTGGTGCACAGGTGCCAGAATAATTCGGCTTATTTCAAATGACTCGTTTTTGAACGGATGGCTATGCTCTTCCCTTGCTAGCGCCAGGCATCAAATAATCCCACTAGCTTGTGCTTTTAAGGGCTTTCTCAAATTCAGCTTGCACTTCGCGGTAATCAGAACCCAGTTTATTCAAGGCTCCACGCATCATTTCAACAGTGATACCTCTGGTTTCAGTCTGTTTTCCTGAAACATTTTGAGTCGGAGCCGCAATACTCAAGATGTAACATTGCTTGTGAGGCTCTTCTGGCAGGTACTTCAAATAGCTTCTTTGCGCTGGGGTAAGCTGAACATTAAGTACATCTATTAGTTGCTGGGATGAACATTGGTGAAGCAAGCCGTAAACCAAAGAGTGAGGGAGTACAGTATCAGGGTATGCACCCCTTAACGCACTGTATGATGTATCACCTGTCTGGGCTGGGGATATCGCGTCGGCGATGCCTGTCTTCCCCATTTGCCTGAAAGCCAAAGCTATTTGCGCAAGACTTCTTTTGTTAAATACAGCTGACATCAGCAGGAGTTTTGTACTGGGAGCCGAGTGAGGTGTATTGAATTTATCGACCAGCTTCTGAGCAGAATCCAGAGCCTGCTGTTGTTCTTTTCCTAACATAAGCTCATTACACAAATGCAAGATACATAAGGGGGGAGGCGTTTTTTCACCGGTGTAATACTCCGGTGGCATGAGCACCCGACCTGTGTTCTGATCATACTGACGCTCAGGCAGAAGTATAAAACTGCCATCATGATTCAGTGTTAAGCTCCAGTCGGGCTGAGGCTGTTGAGCAGCAGAGTCAGCCTTTTCCGAATCTTTGAGCCGCTGTGTTCCTTCCAGAGGTTTCTGAGCAATAGAACCTGTCTTCCTCAAAGTTTTGAGCAGTTGTACTCCCTCCTGATACCTGTTTTGATCAGCAATGGGTGCAAGCACTTTTTTCATGCCGAGATCCAGATTGTAGAGGAGAGCTGCATTTTCACTGCTCGTCATTTCAATCGGGCCTGTTTGTTCAAAAAGATCTTCTACAGCCGCATCGGCATGATTAATAGATGTACTTTCTGCAGTCAGAAGGTCTTTTCTTTTCTGAAGCTTCTCCATTTGTACAGACTCTGCTGTGCTGGCCTGTTGCCATTGTTTAAATTCTTCAATGATTTTTGTTTTGCCTTCTTTGGTGTCATTATCCTGGCCAAACAGTTGATCAAGCAGTGGTGACAGACAGTCCCTCAGCTCATTTTCTCCAGCTGTTTCAGGCAGGTCTTCGATTTTGTCCATTGCTATCTGCCAGAGCTCAGCTTCCTGTTTCAAAACCGGGTCTTCAATTTGTTTTGTCAGCCCAACCAGATCAAGTTCGTCACCCTCTTCGAGTTTATGGGCGATAGACTGTATCTGCTTCAGATTGGGCAGTAGCTTTTCAGTATCGATGCCCGATCTACGAATCACCTTACTGGGCGCGTTTGACAGTGAATCTATCAGGCTGCTTATTTCAGCTTCACTGGGAACTTCATTGTTGCTTAGCTTGTGTGAAATGCTCTCTATATTTTTACAGACGGTGTTAAAGCGTTTACGCCTTTTTAGAATATTAGGTAGTTCCTGGATCAGTGACAAAGTGCCTTTGAACAGTCGAACAACAGCCCAGCTACTGGTGGCTTTCCTCTCTGATGCCATGGCTGTTCTTTGAGCCAGGGTTCTGGAGCACTTCTCCCGAAATGTTTTGGTGATAGGGTCATCACAGCGCAGTCCGGTGGTTCGGCGGGTATCCCTGATCTGCTGTTCAAGAGTGTTTAATTCTTTCTTCCATTCTGTAGGTACGAAGATAGAGGGAGATGAGATGGGTCTTGATGAACCTTCCATAATGTATCTGGTCCTTACGAGTCAGGTTGGTTATTGAACGTTTTATCGACTGGGTTTACTCAAATACTTAGTTCCTCCTCGCTGCTTCTTTGCTTTTATGAGCTATTTCTTGATTCTCCCGACACTTAACCCTTTGGGATCATGAATCCCCGAATCAATATGGTATGCTAACCAGCCTTTATATTATCGATAGTTCAATAGCCCAATGCCCAAGGTTTCCCGATCTTCTCTGATTCTTCATCCCGCTGAAAAGATGTATGCACTGGTGGCTGATGTAGAGTCGTATCCCCAGTTTCTGCCCTGGTGCTCAGGTGCCAAAATTCTCCGGCAGGAAGGCGAGACCGTGGAAGCTTCTCTGCAGCTGGCCAAGGGCGCGTTGAGTTATGAGTTTGCAACACGGAACCGTCTGGTGATTAACCAGTCTATAGAGATGAGTCTTTTGTCAGGCCCTTTTTCAAAACTGAGTGGGGTCTGGACCTTTAAGGCTTTGGGCGATGAAGGCTGCAAGGTAGGCCTTGAACTGGAGTTCGAGATCTCTAATCCTCTGCTGAAAGCAACGATAGGTGCGGTATTCAGTAAGGCCATGAATAAAATGGTGGATGCGTTCCAGCAACGGGCAGACCAGTTGTATAAGTAACCGGGCATACTAATTAATGAGTCATTTGCCCGCCGCAGGCGTGAAAATGACGATTTAGTATTCGATGGTCAGTGCCTGCGCACTTAAATAAATCTAAGGCGGAAGTGAATTATGTCTGAACACAGTGGCAGCGAAAGCTTTGAGGTGGAAGTAGCCTTCGCCAAACCCAATGACTATCAGATACTGTCTGTGCAAGTGGATTATGGAACAACTGTGCTAGATGCAGCTAAAAAATCAGGCATTAGTGATTTTTATCCAGAGATTGACTGGGATACCGTGAAGCTGGGTATATTTGGAAAGGTTGTTTCAAAAGCGATGGTTCAGACAGTTAAGGATGGCGATCGAATTGAAGTCTATCGTCCGTTGATTGCTGACCCAAAAGAAGTGAGAAAAAGAAGAGCTGAACAAGCCAGACTTAAGAAAGAAGCGGCAGCAGAATAAAATAAAGCCACAGAATTTCTGTGGCTTTATTCAGGTTGTTTCCTGTTAAACTGCTACTGCTGTTCAGAAGCAGGGCGGAAATCACCTTCGATACTTGTCAGCTTGTCATCCTTAAATAAGATGGTCAGGGTCTGTTGGGTTCTTTTTTTGCCACCAGGCTGGTTGCTGTAAACAAAGTCCCAGCGATTTTGGTTAAGAGCATCTTCCATTAAGGGAGTGCCCATAACAAACTGAACCTGGTTACGATTCATGCCTGGTCGCAGTTTATTAACCATTTCCTGGTTAATAACATTGCCCTGCTGGATATCAATCTTGTAGGCACCAGGGAAACTGATGAGTTTTGAACCGCTGTCGGTGGAGCTGGCGCATCCAGCCAGTAACGCAGCGGCAGTGAGTACAACTGTGGTGAGGGCTGGACGTTTTTGCATCGTTATCAGACTTCCACTATCTTCTTGGAAAATGAATTCACAACTTAAAAATGTGATAATAGCAGGGTTCACCTGATAATTGCTAAAGGTTAGGGAAACGTGTTGGAAAATCAAGAGTTGCGAAAAGCGGGCCTGAAAGTCACTCTACCCCGTGTGAAGATCCTTCAGATTCTTGAAGGAGCACAGGGCCGACACATGAGTGCAGAAGATGTTTACAAGGCTCTGCTGGAGGCTGAAGAAGATGTCGGCCTGGCGACAGTCTATCGGGTGCTGACTCAGTTTGAAGGTGCAGGGCTGGTGATCAGGCATAATTTCGACAGTGGTCATTCCGTATTTGAACTGGAGCGTGGCGATCATCACGACCATATGGTTTGCATGGAATCCGGGGATATTGTTGAATTTATTAATCCGGAAATTGAGAAGCTTCAACATGAAATTGCTGCCAAGCACGGTTATGAAATTGTTGATCACAATTTGGTGTTGTATGTAAAACCGCTGAAAAAATCCTGAGAACTCTGAAACACGTTCCTGCATTCAGTGTCTAAAGGGCCGGGTCAACTACCCGGCTTTTTTATGTCATGATCGTCATACCTTACAATCGTTCTAATCCTTTTCTATGCAGTGCAGTATTTATTAAACCTGCGTCCTGTTACCCCATCTATACCCGTTGTCTTTGGGTGCATCTAAGCCTGTGAATCCACTTTTCCCATAATTGCAAAACTGATCTGAGATTGTCCCGTTTTTTCCGTCGAACCTGCGTACTCTGATGGCTATTGTCTCTGAAACAAATCTTAAGAAGCTGGTGCCGTAAAGTCGGACACCGAATCTGGTTTAGCCAGTCAAAGGGGGCAGGGTTGAGCAGTTACACTATCAGACAGGCATGCATCCTTCTGGGTTTGCTTATCCCCCTGGGAGCAGTCTCGGCAGAAGAACAAAAACTGAAACTGGCTACCTGGAACTGGCCACCTTATCTTCAGGCCATTAGCCATAGAGAGCTGACCGGGCCCGCTATTGATCGTCTTCGCTGTACTCTGGGAAGAATACAACAGCCTTATCAGGTTGTATTTACGAACAGAAAAAACGCCTACCAGCAGGTTCTGAAAAGAAACCAGAATGGTTTCTTTCCGGTCACGCCTGCAACAGTGAATGGCCTCGACGGGAAAATCTCTAACCCGATTATTATTCAGCGTTGGATGCTCTACAGTTTTGGGGATACAGGCAAAGCGTTTTTTTCAACCCGTGACTACAAGGAAAACTTCAGTATCGGTGCGACCTTCGGTACAGATGAATGGTTTTGGTTAAAGAAAAATGGTTACCGTGTTACTAAACAACCAAAAGGCAGTGATCGTTTGATCGAACTTTTACTGGATAGAAAAGTAGAAGCTATTCTATTGCCCAGTGAACTGATGAATCAGGAGTTTGTGCTGCGAAACTTATCAGCAGAAAGCTTCAGTACTATCGAGCTGCACAGTCAGAATTTTGGTGTCTATTTCAGTGATCAGTTCCTTAGTGCTAAACCCGGTTTTCTTAATCGTTTTAATCAGGCTCTGAATACCTGCATGCCTCCCTCAGAGGAGGAGAGTTAATGAGCCTACAACTTCAAATTATTAATATTCCTGACGGTGAGCTGCTGGCTGAAACCGGCTTTAAAGTGCCGTCTTCAGGCGGAGTACTGGGGCGTTCCACCGAAAATCTCATTGCTTTGCCAGATAACTCACGTTTTCTTTCCGGCCAGCACGCCCGGATCTTTCAGGAAGATGGTAATTGGCTGATTGAAGATCTGAGTACCAATGGCCTGCTGATCAACAGTTCGGCAACGCCGTTGGGTGCCGGTAGAAAGCAGACGTTAAGTGATGGCGATATTCTGACTCTGGGAGATTACCGGATTCTGGTGAATCTATTTTCACCAGAGGTCACCCTTAACCCTCTCAATGAACCAGAAGAGGCCATGGATTTCAGTAAGGATTTTTTGGCTGCAGACCAATCAGCGAGCTCGAATAAGAAAACATTGGAGTTGGGTGATCCTTTTCTTGGAAGTGGTGAGGTGACTGGAAGCAGTGAAGTTCTTGATCAGCAAATTTACGAACCTGCTATTGAGAAAACCACTACCAGCCAGAAGATTACGGATATTGATCCGGAAGCAAGCCGTCAGCACGCTCAGTTGAAAGAGGGTTCAGAGGGACAGTTGATCAATGTTTTCGAAGAAGTACCTGAATCTATACCAGAGCGGGCGGAGGAAAGCCCTCTCGAACCGTTGGTGGAAATGACAGCGAACTCTAAGCAATCAGACGAGCACCGTCCTATTGTTGATAGAACACCTCTGACAGAGACGGCACTTTTGAAAGAAACGGTACTTCTGAAACAAATAGTACCTCTTCAGACCGAAACAATGACCCAGCCTCCGGCGATGAAATTGCTCTACCAACTGCAGCAGGAAAATGAAAAGCTGAAAAGCCTGCTGAAAAAGAGAGATCGGCAGAAAAACAGAGTAATTCAGCACTGTATGACAGAAGCGCTGGAGCAGACTCTGATGGATTTCGCTCCTGCTTATCTAGAAAAACTGTTTGATGATTACAGTGGTGGTAGAGGTGGTTTGTTTTCCCGCAGGAATGACTGGAAGCTTTATGAACGACACTTTCATCGGGTAATGAAAGAGCAAACACCAAAACTGTCGTTTATGGCTCGTTACCATGCAGCCATGAACCGATTTGAGGAGAAAAGGCTTCAGGAAAAGACATCCCGGGAAAAAACATCTCAGGAAAAGATGCTTCAGGAGAAGACGCAATGACCTTCCTGAATCCGTTGATGGCAATGGCCTTCCTGATCGTCTTGACCGGCTGCAGTGTTTTATCAGGCGGCCAAAAAGATCTGACCCTGCCCGCAGGTGGAAACCTTAAACTCACCTTATCTGCAGATTATGACCTGAACCCCAATGATCGAGGAGAGGCATCGCCGTTGAAGATCAGGGTGTATGAACTGTCTGCAGTGGATTTGTTCAGTCAGGCAGCTTTTCTTGATCTTTATGATCAGGATTCAGCTACCTTGCAGGACAGTCTGATTAAAATGCACCGTATTCCTGTTCAGTACCCAGGCCAGACTACCGAGATTAATCTGACGCTCAGTACCGCTACTCGCTTTATCGGTGTGCTCGCCGAATTTTCCCGTCATCAGGAAGCTGATGCCAGAGCTGCCGGAGTCATCATTCCAGACCGAAGCCATGTCGGCCACTTGTCCATAGAAGGCAATCGGTTGTTTTTGACGTTAAAACCTGAATTGACCGCTATTGATCAGGCAAAAACTCTTTGGCAATGGTCAAAAGATCCTGACGCCACTACCAAACAACAACTGCCCACCCTTCCTGAACAGCAGGGCAGCAGCCAAGGCCAGAATTAATCCTGGTGAAACTGATTGAAAAGTAAAAACTATGGATAAGAATCGAGCAGTTTGGCTGGAGGGGATGTTCCTCAGCCCACAACACTTTCAGCAACAGGAACGTTATCTGAAGCAGTTTACCCGGCAGCTGGTTAATCAGGCAACTGGCCGGCCTACCGGTTTCTCCAGCTTGCTGATTGACGTTGAGCAGTTGGGTATTGGTCGGATTATGTTACGACAGTGTTCAGGTATTCTGCCGGATGCTACTCCTTTCGACTTGAATGCTGCCATAGTCAGGGAAATCAGTCAGATAGAAGCAGGTACAAAAATCTATCTGTCACTGCCTGCTTCCAGACCCGGTGTTATTGATACCGCTCCGGAAGACGCCAGAAACCATGAAGCTTTTCGTCATCTTAGTTTTGATCAGGAGGTGGCAGACAGTACCGATCGGGAGAATGAACCCGTGACAGTGACAGTGTCCAGATTGAATCTGAAGCTGCTGCTGGAAGATGAAGAAACGGATACTCACATCCGATTGCCCATCGCAAGAATTTTGGAGCGACAGAGTGATGGCCGCATTATTCTCGATAACACCTTCATTCCTCGCTGTCTCGATTACAGAGTCAGTGCATTTCTTCGTGAACAAGTGCAGAACCTTCAGGCCAGGATGCGCAGTCGCGCAGCGGTATTGGCCAATCAAATAGGCGCTAATGCTGACCAAAAGAGCTTTCAGAGCATGCAGCTGGAATACATGTGGCTGCAAACCCTGAATCGTTACTCGGCGAGACTGGCAGACATCTATACCGGTGAAAGCCTGACTCCGGGCGGGCTCTACAGAGAACTGTTGACCATGGCTGCGGATCTCTCGACTTTTACCAAAACACTGACACCGGAATTTCAGGCTTTTAATGCTGATGATCCCTATCGATGCTTTGCCAATGTATTCACGGCTCTGCAACAGAACCTCAGTCAGGCCCGAAGTGAGAAAGTCAAATCACTGCCTTGGGATGACAGTTTATTTGAACGACGTCGTTTGTTGAGAACGTTAGTCAGTGATCGCTCACTGTTTAATGATGCCCGGTTTATTCTGTCGGTGACCAGTTCTCTGGGACCTGCTGTTTGTCGTGAACTCTTTCCTGCAACGGCTAAGTTGGCGGGGAATCAACGAATTGCTGAACGGGTACGAGGTGCCTTGTCTGCTACCACGCTCATACCTATGCAAGTGCCACCGGTAGAACTGAAAGCCAGCCCAGATACGGTTTACTTTGAAGTGGATACCAGTCATGTGCTTTGGCAGGAGCTGGTGAACAACCATGATGCGATTGCTCTGCACATTGATGAGCAGATGCCTGAAGACATCAAAGTAACTCTGTATGTGGTGAGGTAGAAATGGGGCAGAAGCAGAGTTTTCAGCGCAGTGACACCGTCCCACAGAACATTCTTGAGAGTATCGGACAGAAGCGGGTAGCTGATCACAGTGAGGCTCAGGCGACATCATCAGAGAAGGATGGGCATTGGGGAGTGCATACCCAAGCCAGTGAGCTTTTTCATGATTTTAATGCCTCCAATAACAGCTTGATCAATCTTTCTTCAGAGCTGTTGGCGCTGATGGCTACTCTGCCACAACAACAGAACCCGGCCAGCTTGCCTGAGCTGAGAGAAAGTCTCGTCAACCGTGTATCGGCAATAAATAACCGTGGTCGTTTATATGGTCACCCTCAAAGCCTTATGGACAGAGCCAGTTATGTTCTTTGTGCAGCGCTTGATGAAGGCATAAATAAAACCTCTTGGGGCAGGGCGAGAGGCTGGGAAAATCACAGTTTACTCAGTCGGCTGTTTCAGCAGCGCAATGGTGGTGAAGTCTTTTTTGTTTTGCTTGATCAGGCAAGACAGCAGCCAGAGCCGAATTCCGAATTGTTGGAATTAATGTATGTGCTGCTCAGGCTTGGTTTTCAGGGACGCTATCTCAAGGCGGGTAGTTATCAAAGTGAGAATCATGAACTCAGCAAAATGGCTGCAGAACTTTACAGCGATCTAAGAAGGGTTCGGCCTGCTTCGGAAGGTATACAGGCTCCACCGGCTCCTCAAAACTGGCAACCTCTGAAGCAGTACCGCAGGGCACCCTGGCTGGTCGCTATTCCCATTTTGTTGTTTGCCGGATACGTAACAACGCTGATCTGGGTGGATAATTACAATGAAAACCGAATGCTGGGACTTGAAGCTATACAGAGTTGGCAGGCACCAGCGTCATCGGATGGTGACATGATGTATGAAAGTACGGCCGATGATATGGGGTCGTGGCAGCTATGAAGAAAATACTGATTACTCTTTTAATATTCTTTTTGATATTTGCGTTGTCGTTTGTTTGGGGGGCAGGTTACGTCTGGCCAGAAACGTTTGAATTTTTGAAACCAATTTCAGCGAAATTAACATTAACCCTGATTCTCTTTGGTACTCCACTTTTGATTATTGGGGGGCTGTATGGGTGGAGAAACTGGCGACAAAGACAGGAAGCCATCGCACAGAATCAGGAGCTGCAATACCTTCGTCGTGAAAAGAAAAGGCTGAATGAAAACTGGAAGAAGCTGACCATCCAGCTGGAAAAACAACCCACTGGCTATAACATTTACAATCTGCCCTGGGTCATCATGCTGGGTGACAGCAATGCAGGAAAAAGTAGCTGGTTACAGCAGGCGGGTTTCGATCGAATTCAGAGTGAAGACAGCAAGGATCAGCAGCTATCTAATAGTCAAAAGTCCGGTAATCGAAAGCCCGGTCATCGAAACGACGATATCGTTTTCTGGATCAGTGAACATGCGGTTGTGCTGGAGATGGCTGATCATTTTCTGACAGAAGAAAGTGGTGAACTGGATACACCCATTCTTCAACACCTTTATTCTCTGTTGAAACGACACCGGCCACGCCAGCCTTTAACAGGCATCATTGTGGCTCAGGCAGCGAGCCAGCTGGTTTTGCGACAACCCCTTGAACTTCAGGATCAGGCCAGAAAATTGAGACGCCGGTTGAAAGAACTGGATGGTCTCTCAGGTTTGAAGTTGCCTGTATGGATTCAGATGACCCTTTGTGATCAGCTGGAAGGTTTTCAGTCCTGTTTCCACCAGACAAGCAGTAATGAGCGAAGCAATCCTCTTGGTATCACTCTTGAGGGTTATCAATCAGAAAGCTGGCAACAGAAGTTTGATGAACTGCATCAAACCCTGACAGCGCCTTTGAGCGATCTATTGCACGGTGAAAAAGACGTCGATGACCGACAGTCATTGAGTCGATTCCTGTTGCAGATGGCGCTACTGAAGGAGCGACTTCAGACAGGATTTGACGAAATCTATAATAACCGGCATCACAGTCCTGATGCGTGGATTGCCGGTGTCTGGTTTAGTTCAACGGCTCAGGAAGGAGACAGCTATAACCTTTTAGCCAATGAGCTGGGCAGAAGCTGGGGTTTCCAGGCACTGAAGCAACAGGGTCAGTTTAAGGGCAATAACAGTTATTTTATTCGTAACTTCTTTCCTCGTATTGCCATGAAGACTCTGTTGGATGTTGGAGAGAATACGATAGCTCATCAGCTCTGGCGTGGTCAGGTGATTGTGGGCGGTGCTCTGGTTTTCTTTATTCTGCTGGGTGCTGCATCTATAGCTCGCCAGAATATTGTACATAACCAGTTACTACAGAATCTTGCACAACAGGAATTGATCGAATTTCAGGCCGAAATGCGCCAACTCGGTGATTATGCTGAACCGGAAGCGTTGATTCCCCCACTGCTAAGACTGAAAGAGCTGTTAGCTGAATTTGATCGACCCAGAGCATTGATTTTAGATCTGGGGTTGTTCGATAAGAGCATTGCTGATGAGGTGCGTAAGGCCTATGCCAATCAGCTGCAGCAGCGATTATTTTTGCCTCTAGCTGAACGAGTGAATGGTGAACTGGCTGCTTATGTTCAGCTGGGTGATTACCATGAAACGTTCAGACATCTACTGCATTACATGCAGTTTTTTGACGCAGATATTCGTCAACAGGAAGAGCTGAACATCTATCTGGCACAACTACTCGATGAGAGAGAAGAGTTGAGCGGCTCGTCTCAGGATTATCTGTTTACATTGCTGGATGACCTCTGGTTGACGGATCTGAGCCGTTTTGAGCCGGAACAGGAACTGATTGCCAGTGCCCGCTATAATCTTGATCAGAGAATCGATAATCAACTGGTTTATGATTTTGTTAAGGCTGCGCCAGGTAATTCTCGCAAGGTTGATATTCGTAAGCGCTTAGGTAGCAACTTCAAAAACAGTTTTAAGTTCAAGGAAAACTTTGACGGCTATTACCTGCCAGTGATGTTTACCCGTGATGGGTATGACCGACTGAATCTCACCGGAGACTCAGATTTACTGCAGACAGCGATGGCCGATCTGGTCAAGGTTAAAGGTCTTGGGCGAGAGCTATCGATTGCGGAGAAAAACCGGATTGTCGGTAAGGTCAGGGAATTGTACTTTCTTGATTACATTCGTATATGGAAGACGCTGGTCAACAGTATAGAACTGAACTCTGTCGATACTCTGACTGAGCAGCTGGACCAGGTTCAGCAGTTGTATCAGGGTGAGCAGCCGGCCTTGTTTGCATTGATTTCGGCTATTGCAGATCAGACCCAGTTGCAGGCTCCTGAATCAGATGAGGCGGTTGATCCGACTAAAAAACTTGTGACTCGACAGGCTGAGAAAAAAGCGGCAAAAGCTCTTGGTCTGAAAGGTGCCAGTCGCAAAATTGCTAGAAGTGCTGGAAAGAGCGCTGTGAGTCGCCTGCAGAAGCAGCGTTCTGCCGCTATCGTCAACGAGGCATTCAGTGCTTATGCCACGTTCTTTATTGATCGTGGAGAGCAAGTGACCGAACAGTTGAGCCTGCTTGATAACGAGATCCAACAAATCAGCAGTCATCCGGACAGTAATCAGGCTTACTTTGATACCGTGACTTCTCAGGTTAGTGGTGAAGCAGGCAGTCTATCGGCTCTGAGAATATTAGCTCGTCAGGATAAAACCCGAGCTTCGATCTGGCTGGATACGCTGGCCGACTCCCTCTGGAATGAGTGGTTGCAGGGTGCGGGCCAATATATACAGGGACAATGGCGTCAAACAGTCTATAAGACATGGAATGTACGTCTGGCTAACCGTTTCCCGTTTGCCCGCTCTGCACGGCAAGAAGTGCGTCAGGGAGACTTTGTTGAATTCCTTAAGCCAGGAGGAGAGTTAGAATTGTTTGTAACAACGTATCTGACTTCTTTCGTACAACAGGGCGATGAGTTCAGTGGTCAAAAATGGCGATTAAAATCGGTTAATGGGGAACAACTGTCGTTAAGTAGCAGCTACTTGCGTCAGTTGGAACAGGTAGATCGAATTCGGGAACATTACTTCAGTAAAGATGGCCAGCTCGATGTCCGTTATCGAATCAGGGCTCGTAGACTTGATTCCAGAGCAACCAGTTTTAACTTGCGTGATGGTAACGGTAATTTTGATTACAGCCATGGCCCCAGACGCTGGCAGGAAAGAACCTGGCCCAGTAGCGATTCTGAGAATCTATCCCTGAACTTTGCCAGTAATGGTCTGCATCTGGCACGCACCAGTTATTCAGGCCCATGGGCCTGGCAGCGGTTTGTTGCTGACAGTCAGTTACAGGGCAATGGAGCAGAGCTTCAACTCAATTACACACTAAAGTCTTACGAAGTGGTTCTTGATCTTGAAGTGGACCGTCGAGGCAATCCATTTGATCCTGCGTTAGTAGAGCGATTAAAGTTACCAGGTTCAATTTTGGTCAATCGTGAAGAAGGGTGATCAACTCACACTACACGCTCCAATAATCAGCCAACCAGAGCTTAGAAATAAGTCTCTGGTTGCTGGCCGTTTTATTTGTGGTGATATTCTTGTTCGAACCCGTCGGTCTTGTATTTACCAAGGTTGGGATATCAAAAAAGATCAGTCTGTCGTTTTAAAAAAACCGACAGGCAAGGTCGACTCTTTCCGAGTTCGGGAACTTCAGCGCGAAGGCTTGTTATTAAGACTGAATCAGCATCCGGGGCTATTGCGTGGGGAGGGATATGTTTTTTGCCATAACCAGCACTGGTTAATCATGGCACCTGCACCAGGAATACTGTTGCTTGACTTTATGAAGAGTGGAGGTGCATTTCAGTGGAACAAATCTGTACGACATTGCTTTGTTAAATCACTGGCTGACTCATTGAGGCAACTCAATGAGCGTGGTTGGTATCATGGTGATATCAAACCCGACAATATCTATGTTAACTCTTTATCTGGAGAAGCTTTTCTGATTGATTTTTCTGCCTCCGACAGGTTAGAAAATAGCAAAAGCTTATGTGCCTTTTCTTCTGATTGGTTACATCCTTCTCTTTTGAAAAAGAGTAATGGCCGACAAGTCGATATTTACAGCTTCGCTCTTTTGATCTGGTGCTTATGGACGGGTCGTCATCCTTTCGAAAAAAAGGGTGTAATTAGCTTTACCCAGTCACCAGCAAGATGGCCACTAAGGAGTAACTGGAAGGTTTGGATAGATGGACGCTGGCTGAGAAAACGATTATTGAAAGCAGATGCACTGGAGTTATCGGAACTGGTCCAACGATTCGGTGTATGAATTCGGTACATGAACATAGCGCATGAATTTGATGGACGAAAGAGGTCAGTTTTATAAAAATCCTGACCTCTTGATTCTCAGCAGGGTGAGAGTACTTCCAGCTTATCGAGAGTGCCTTCTGAAACCCTGTCATTCCATTGATAATCTTGCTTCGTTTTTGTTGTGCTGGTTACAGCACCTTTTTGACTCCAAAGCCTGTTGGCGTAGAAAGCAAAGCCAAGTCTGTGTAGATCTCTGACCACAGCTTCCAGCTCTTGTTGATTCTCGGCACCAATGACTTCCCCCCAAGGTAAAATCGTTGTCACAGGGTAATCCAGCTCGGTGACCGGGTTGTCAACTTCACAGCCGTGATGCACAACTTTGCGAGCCCCTGACGCTATAACACCTTGATTGATATTGTCTTTGATCTGTTTGGAAAATGCAGTAATCCTTCCCAGATCCATATCAACGGCGCGACGATCGTAGGTTCCAATAGCATTCCTGACTGAATTAATCGCCATCTTGAAATTAGCTCCGCTGGTCTTCTGTGTTTGAAAACCAGTCGTTGCAAGTTGTGGACAGATACAGAACAGATCGTAATCGGCCGTTAACGGTATACCCGAGCTTTTCTCAGCCAACACCATCACAGGTTCCCATAAAGGGGCCGTTTCGCCGGTCTCACGATTATCATACATAACCCAGTAACCCGTTTTCAGTGCGGGTATATCGGCACATAAACGAGTAACGATGTTTACATGTTTACGGTAAACCAAAGGGTATTGACCGGTAGCCATGTCGTGTACCGGATAGAGCTGGAATTCTTTATGGGGTTTTCCTACGGAGACAACTTTTATAACGCCCCGTTCTACAGAGGTCCTCTTTACTTTTCCACCATTGGTTAACTCTCTGAAGCGATCTGCTGATATCAGAAGAGGAACAGGTATAGCGTGACCCTGATTGACACTGTCGGTAATTTTTCTATTAAAGGCTGGCACTAAAGACATGTCTTTTTTTGCCAGTTTGCTCAATGCCTGGTTGCAGCATATAAAACCGGCCTGAGGGCCCCAATTGGAGCTCTTGCCTTTAACGTGCAGGTCTTTGGTGGTGAACCCTTCTTCAATTAGCTTTGTTGAATCTCGATTGACTTGTCTGCCCATTATGGCTGCCTGACTTTCTCTTGCCACTCGGGTAATAATGTCGACATGGCTGACAACCATTCCAGAAGCAATCGCAGCATCCTGTCCTTTTTTCATAACTGTACCAAAATCATTAAGTTACTAAATATTGCTATCCAGTAGCAGACTGCGGATGTCAGTCTGCTTCCATAGAAAAGCACTTTTCATTTTATAATGACAATCAGCTGTAATTGATCGTATTAGTGAGCAGCTCTTTTCGGATGACATCAAAAGCCAACCGTTCACCATTGCCCTGCAGTTTCGCAGTCTCATAAGCCGCTACAACAGAGTGAAGATTCTGTTTGGCCGGATCGACTGCCGCTGTTCTGACCATGTTAGGATCCGTTTGCAATGCAGTCTGGGTTACGGTCTTACCTCTTTCTCCTTCACCAACTCCCATTAACTTATTCTTGTCATCACCTTTATCGGCTTCGGAACCAAATACAACGCTTAATGGTGTTTTACGATTACTCCACTCCGCTTCATGATACGCAGAAGCTATAACACCAATATCCGTTAAGTTGGTTGCAGAATGTCCAGTAAAACCAGCGGTTCTCCATTTCATGCCTGAGTCATTCATGTGGTCCATTTCTGCATTGAGACTGGCAATCATGGTCAGTACGCGATTCTGGCAATCCAGATAAACCTGATTAACTTCGGCCTTGGACGTTTTTCGATTCATAAAATCGGTAAAGGCTTTCATCCTTCTCATATGACTACTGGCATTCGCCGGATCGTAGTTTTTAAGTTTCGCTTCCATGATCGCTACGGCCGAGCTGGCAAAAAGATCATACCCGGCCAGTGCAACACCTCTGGGTGAAATAACAGTACTGAAGCCAAGACTTGACCCTATACCCAGAGTTGCACCTGCTGAAGTATCAAAACTGATGGAATCCACTGTTGCCATCGCAGATAAGTTGGCTGAAACACCGGCCCCTGCACTGAATGATTCTGAAAGTTTTAAGCTGAAAATACTGATGTTTCGGGATGTGTGCTTCAGAGAAAATTTTTGCTCTGAAGAAGCCGAAAAACCAGCCATTGCTGACGCACCGATATCGATACCGACACCACGACCGTTAACGAAAAACTCGATATTTCCTGCCGCCGCCGCACTGGCAGCAAGATCTCCAGTCAACTCTATGTCTGCGGTTTGCATAATGGTCAGACCCGCTCGGCCTGACACTTTTACAGCGATCTCTACTTCCGCACTGGCACTGCCACTGAGGCCAGCTGTTGTTCCGGCTTTAACAGGGCTTCCTTTATAATCATGTTTGGTTGTTATATTAGGCAGTGCTGCAGACCCTTCAGCAGAAGCTCTTGCTCCCACTGATGTTTCAGCATGACCACCAATATGGGCTTCAATTAATTTAAACTTATCGCCTAAGGTCCGTCTAAGAACATCAACCTTAACCTTGCAGCTGTTATTGATTTCATAATCAAAATCCGCACTGAGCGACGATGTTGCGTCAAGACCGGCATTGGCACTGGCGGCGAGGGATTTAGTTTTTGCTTCTGCCCCACCTTCTGCACTGGCGCTGGCAGAAGCTTCCACGGCTGCTCTGACTCGATGCTCAAAACCACCTCTCAGCTTTTTAACACCGCTGTCATAACTCGCTGACGCAATGGCCGACGCCGATGCTGAGGCAGAAGCTTCTGCAGAGGATTTGGTACGACTGGCACTGCCTGATGTGGAGGCATCTGTTTCGGCACCCATATTGAGCTGGTATTTATCCAGAGCGGAGCCTTTGTATGCAGCAACAAGGTTCGCTGCAGAGGCGGCTAACACCTCACACTGAAGACGAGAAACCATCAGGTCACTGATCGTTTCAACACTGAAGCTCTTATCTTCTTTTAGAATTGTCATCAATTCCATTTTGTCTTTCAGTATCCTCGCAAGGGAACTGACTTTTACCAGCTTGGTGACCTTCTGTTGTTCAACAGGTGTTGGATGATAAATACGAATATGCTCAGGAAAGTTCAGCTGTGCTGCCAGAATCATGGCATTCCATTTTTCATGGCCCATAATTTTGTTGCTATCGATGGTTTTCAGCTCTCCCTCTAGCGTCGTATAAACAGTATCAATGGCTTCCTGCCAATGCTCCATGCGCGTTTCACGACGATACCCGGCTTTCTTGCCCATTTTATGGGTCCAGCTGTTTAACAAACTGACAAATTCGCCCTGAGGGATGTTCACCAGTTGTGTGTGTTTCTTTTTTTGTTCTGCAATTAGTTCAGAGAATCTCATGGGGCAGCCTCAGTATGTGCAAACTGGTGTTGATTTAAAAAATACATCAACGAAGTCATGTCAGCCTGGATTAATTTTGCCCGGAATAAGCAGCTGATAATGCTTTACAGCATTCGGGGCAGTGCACAAAAAAGTGCTGGTAGAAGAGCTCAACCTATACAGCTCTAAGCTCTTCCGCCGAGGTTTTTTCTCAAGCTGATTCAGATATTCCGGATTTGGTTCTGTTACGGTTACCGCTGCTTCCTGAAGAGGTCACGCCAGAGCAAATGAACCAATAGAACTTCAGCGGATGTTGCCAGCACTTTACATCGCACTATCTCTTAATACGTCAGCCGCCAAATAAAACGGTAGGCCAGCCAAGGATGACCGTGCCACCATGGGCTGTTGGATCTCCCATACGTACAGCAGGTTTATTGTTAACAAGAACAGTCATACTGCCCATGATCACGCTGTCCGGTGGACCCACACAGATACAGGGCTGCCCGACTGTTGCAGCCGGCAGGTTACCAATCAGTACCGTAGACGGCAGTGGCAGCAAAGGACCGCCAACATGCGGTATAGGTACAATGGCAGGAGTCTGCATCGGGCAAACATGCATGTCGGTTCCTCGTGATGCCGGTCTCATACAAATCTCCAGTTACTTCGTGTACATACTAGTAGTGCTGTTCAATGAATCAGCGACCATTCCCACCATCAGCAATATTCAAACCGATACGAATCATTGCCTTGTAGTTTTTCTTGCCATTGCTGGCGTCCGGCAGAACGGCACTCAGGCAGATAGCTCCTGCAACAGCGTGTGAATAAAGATAGGGTGGAGCCGGATTATCCGGTGCATCTATCGGAGTGATACTGCCACCACTCCAGAAAGCCGCTTGTGCTAACCAACCGGCGGCATTATCCAGCTCAGCTCTTTTTGCCCTTGTCTCTGATATACGTCTATTCGCTTCTGTGGATTCATGAACCCATGATTCTGCTGCAGATAATGCTTGTTGCTGTTCTTCATTCAGCTTCTGCTCCACCATGCGAAGGCAGAGACACCCCCACCAGACCGCTTCACGGGCGGAGAGAGCGTGACAGAGAAAGATCACAAGTTGGTTGTAGTTCTCTTCCTTCAACCACTGGTTGATCAGCGCATGAGGTGACTGATCGGGGCTGATTTTTTCCCGCAGTGACTTGTCGACCTGATAACGATTGATAATATCATGGGCGTATTCCTGGGGAATTTTTCGAAGCGCCTGTATCTTGGTTGAAAACATCAATTAATCTTCGCTATAGCCCCTTGAATTTCCACCATGGCGCCCGCTTTAATCTGGGTCATGGCATTACCGTCAATGCTCACCATAGTGCCCTTTATATCGGTCTTTACTGTACCTTCGACGGTTACAGCAACACCGCTCTTCAGTTCTGCCTGAACCTGACCTTCAGCCTTGAACTGCATGCCGGAAATCTCCACGCCGCTAGGCGACAGTTTTATTGTGCTGGGGCCACAACTGATTTCGACACCGCTGGGTGTCATGGAAATTTTGTTGGCACCCACTTCCAGATCTATGCCTTGTTTGCCGCTCTGTTTGATACTGGCACCATCCAGAGTCACTGTGTTGGTTGCCTTACCATCAATATTGCCCTTACTTTCCAGTGCAATATCACCGGTACTGTCGATGGCCGTTTTACCTTTTACTGTGGTTGAACTGTCACCGTCGGTCTGTTGCTGAAAGTCGCCTTTTGTCGTTAATTCATAAGCATCATCGGTTGTAACGGCTATTTTCTTGGTCACAGTGACAGCTTGCTCACCTTCAATGGTCAGCATGTCGTCTTCCTTGATGGTGCGAGTGACGGTTTTCTGAATCTCTTCTGTCAGGTTGCCAATAATGGTTTCGATACGGTCGTTTTTGACATCGATAAGCAGATCTTTTTCCGCCTGAAGATAGATTTGTTCTTCGTCTTTTTTGCAGTCAAAACGCAACTCGTTGAAGGTATCGGCACCACCGTCTGGGGAAGATTGGAGTTTTATTCCGTAGCTGGTGGGCTCGGTATAAGGCTGCTTATGGGTTTCGTTGTAAACAGAACCTACGATGACGGGGCGGTCCGGATCACTGTCCAGAAAACTGACCAGTACTTCGTCTCCAACTCTGGGTAAGAAGTGAGTGCCGAAATTATTGCCAGCCATATTCTGGGCTACCCTGACCCAACAAGAAGAAGCGTCATCGCCTTTACCTTCAGTATCCCAGTGGAACTGCACTTTTACCCGGTTGTAATCATCAATATGAATCTCTTCTGATGATGGACCTGTGACCAGAGCGCTCTGAAGCCCGAGTATTTTCGGCTTTTCAAAAGCAGGGGTAGAACGGTAATCCGTATCGGCGGGAATACAGGTAAACCGATTGTTGTACTCCACCTCTCGGCCGCTTTCAGAGGCTGTAAATTCGTGGTGCACGGCCAGTAACAGGTATTTACCTTTTTCGTCCGCATCCCGGTGATGATCAAGCGTGAAACAACCACCCGCATAAAAACCGGAAAGACTGCAGCCGCCCTCTACTTGGCTGTAACGACAATCGAAACCTTCGATCGCCTGGGTAGCCACATCAGTGCCGACACTTTTTTCCTGATAACGGCCCGGATAGAAATAGTGTTGAAGATTTTTCTGGGCTTTGATTCCAGAAGCACTGTTGACCTTACTGCCAGGCAAAGCTTCAGCCAGCGAATAACTGTAATCGCTGGTCATGGCGCCACCGGCACCCAGTGAGAAATTGTGCTGCCAGTCGGTAATAGCCCATTCCTGCTTATCACTTTCGGCAAAGTGTTCGGCACTGCCTTCAGCAACGGTCGAAAAACAGCCATTGTCAGCACCGATCACCAGCTTGTGGTCACCTTTCTCTTGCTGAAAATGATAGTGCCAACCCTCTTCATTCATCAGGCGAGTGATGAAATCTCGATCGGTTTCATTGAACTGAACACAATATTCTCGGCTTTTGTCTCCACTTGCAGTCAGATCCAGCTGACTGCTGAAACCATGTTCTGAAGCCAGGGATTTTATAATTTCACTGGTTTTCTGTTCCTGATAAACCCGGCAGTTGGTTCTATGCTGCAGTAACCAGAACCAGGGAGCCAGAACAGCAGTAAACTGGTCATAGCCTCGGCTATGAAGAGCGCCGGTTTTACGAATTTCGATACAGATACCGTGAAAGGCCGCCGGAGAACGACCCGTGCTGGAGATTCGGGGTTGATAAACAACACTGATGCCCGTTCCCAGCAGTTTTTCAGGATTCAGTTTTCGGGCAATAAACGACACTCTGTGCTGATAGCAGTCATCAACCAGATCACTGCTTTCCAAGCGGGTGGCGATGCACTCGTCACCGGATTCTGTGATCAGAACCAGTGGACGTTGTCCGCTGTCATAGTCTTGAGGCATTAACTAGAGGCCTCCTTCAAGGTCATCATGCTTTAGGACAGCTCAACGTTAAGAGACTGCCCTGCAAACACCACGTCAACATGATTCATGCTTCCACCGGTACTGGTGTGAACCAGACATTCTTTAGCCAGTAATGGCATTAACTGTTGCTGAATAATCTGTTCGACGGCACGTGCTCCGATGTGCGGGCTGTTATTCCACAGAACCAGTTGCTCGATGGCCTGATCATCAATAGCCAGTGTGGCCTGGTATTTTTCAGCTATGTTCTTTTCTATACGTGCGATCGCTATACGGCAGATGCACTTCATTTCTTCCTGTGTAAGAGGCAGGAAGGGAAGAACTCGAGTACGACCAAGAAAGGCTGGTTTGAAGAAAGTCAGTAGATCGTCTTCAATAGCGGAAACCAGTGGGCCGTATTCGGCTGGTTTATCCTCAACATAGTCGCAGATGGCAAAATCAGCCGCGTTAGATGTCATGATTATCAGAGTATTTCTGAAATCTACTTCCTGACCGGCGCTATCAGAAATACGACCCTTATCGAAGATTTGGTAGAAGATATCGTGAACGCCGGGGTGTGCTTTTTCCATTTCATCGAGAAGAATGATGGAGTGGGGTTTACGGCGAACGGCTTCTGTCAGCACACCGCCTTCGCCATAGCCAACATAACCTGCTGGCGCGCCCAGAAGCATGGATACTTTATGCTCTTCCTTGAACTCGGTCATATTGATGACCGTCAGATTCTGCTCGCCACCGAACAATTGATCAGCCAATGCCAGCGCTGTTTCTGTCTTACCCACACCGGAAGGACCGCACATGAGAAATACGCCCAGAGGTCGACGTTGATCTCCCAGGCCGCTTCTATTGATACGAATGGTTTCGCTGATCGCATTAATGGCGAGTTTCTGGCCGATGATTCGTTTGCCAAGGGCCTGTTCAAGGCTGAGCAGACGCTCGGTTTCATCCGCAACCATGTTGCCTGCGGGAATGCCGGTCCAGCCCTCAATCACCTGAGCAATGCTTTGGTCATCCACAAAAGGCTTAACCAGCGGACTATCACCCTGTAGCGTTTTTAGCTGCTGCTGTAATTGTTCCAGCTGTTCCAGTTGTGCAGTATCAGGCTGGAATTCAGCAGACTCTTTTCTTTGGCAATCCAGTTCACTGGTCAATGAAAGAAGAGCATCACTCAGTTCTTTTTCCTGGGACCATCGCAGTTCTAATTCTTGTTGTTGTGCAGCCAGCTCAGTCAGCTCTGTTTCAATGTCCTTTAAGCGTTGCTTGTGTTCACCGTTGGCGCTCCATTCCAGCTCCAGAGCTGAAGCTTCTTGTTTTAGGTAGTCCTGCTGTTGCTGCAATTTGTTGATAACAGCAGGTGTCGCTCTGGCAGAAAGACCGGTTCTAGAGCAAGCGGTGTCTAGCAGACTGATGGCTTTATCGGGCAGTTGACGTTCAGGAAGATAACGAACAGACAGTTTGACTGCGGCTTCTATCGCGGTGTCGAGAACTCTTACACTGTGGTGAGTTGCAAGAGATCTGGCTACGCCCCGAACCATGGCAATAGCATCTTTCTCATTGGGCTCGGGTACTTTGACTGTCTGAAAGCGGCGAGTCAGTGCAGCATCACTTTCAAAGTATTTTTTGTACTCAGCCCATGTGGTGGCAGCAATGGTTCTTAATTCGCCACGGGCCAGAGCCGGTTTCAGCAGGTTGGCTGCGTCGTTTTGTCCGGCAGCACCTCCGGCGCCAATTAAGGTATGAGCTTCATCAATGAACAGAATGACCGGAGTCGCTGAACTCTGAACTTCGTTGATGACATCCTGAAGACGTTTTTCAAACTCGCCCTTGATGCTTGCTCCGGCTTGAAGCAGAGCCAGGTCAAGAATCCGCAATTCGATATTGAGCAGATTGTCCGGAACCTGTTGATCAACAATAGCTTGAGCCAGACCTTCAACCACTGCTGTTTTACCAACACCGGGATCCCCCACAAGAATAGGGTTGTTCTGACGACGACGGGACAGAATATCAATCATCTGTCGTATCTCATCCAGTCGCCCTGAAACGGGATCGAGCTTGCCTTCCTGCGCCTGTTCGGTGAGGTTTCTGGTGTATTTATCCAGAGCTGCATGACTGCCGGATTCAACAGGACTGCTTTCTAACGTTGAAGATTGATCAGAGCAAGCAATAGCCTGAAGGCTTTCACGGGATATTTTTCTCAGCTGGTCTGTTAAAGATGATGACACCAGCATGAAGCTTTCCCGGTTGATCAGAGCTAGCAGTAAATGCGGTAAACGTATCTGCTGCTGTCCGGCATTGAGGGAGGCTTCTACCCAGGCATCCTGCATAACATTGACCAGTCCGGAAGACAGGGCAGGGGCACCTTGATGACCCGAGGAATTACGATTCAATCGCATCTCAAGGTCGGGAATCATTTCAGTTCTGTCCAGAGCAAATTTTTCTGCCAGCACTGCGAACTCATTACTGTTGGCCAATTGTAACAACCAATGCTCTATTTCAACGGATTTTTGGCCACGGCCGGCACAGTCTCCGGCAGCGGCTTCCAGTGAAGTCAGCAAGGCCTGAGCCAGTCGGTCGATGAGTTTCTTTAATTCCTGCTGCATCTTGCTCTTTGTCTCATTGATTGTTGCTTATTTAGTGGTGCTTATGTGTTGCTGCCCCTTCATTACTGAAGGGGTAATACGCCTGTTGAACACACTTTGCCCCGGCCAAGCGTCATGGAAATCTTGCGGGCGGGTTTATGACCTGACTGCAAACTATGGCTCATGCCCAGCTGCACCCGCTCCTCGCTGTTCGATGTAAGCTGTGGTTGCGGCAACATGTCGGAGCGGCACTCCAGGTGAAGGTCAATATCAACCTGATGGCGTAGATAGAGCTGTGAAAAAGCCTGAATTCGGGCATGGAGTCGACAATCGGTTTCGATCATTCTTTTTTGTTCGGTACTGTTGGCATGAATGATCACTTTCAGGCGGTTATTGGCCAGCCAGCTATGGCCTCCCAATAGAGCGCCGGAACCCAAAGCGTTGGTTTCTGTTCTGCGACTGGTTAACTGACTGCGGCAGTCTTCATCCAGTGAGTATTTCTTCAGAGGCTGTGATGCCACTGAAATGCTCAGGCCAAAGTAATCTTCAAGAATTTGTTTTAACAAAGAGGTTGAGACTGTTCTTTGTCCCATGACACCGACGTAAGGAACCAGGTGATCTGCAGGCAGCAATGGATAGCTGGAAACACCGGTGAGGGCACACAGCTGTTCACCCAGAGTTCTCAGATTTTCACGCTGTTGAAATGAACGACGTTGTCTGTTTTCTTTTAACCAGACACCGTCTTCGAAACGACAGGTAATATGGTGTCGAGTTAGACAACGGTAACTGTTGAGCAGTACCCGTTGATTAAAAATCTCATAGAAATTCTGTAAGCCCGCATTGTCATCACCGACTCTGAGCTGGTGGGCCTTATCTTGATAGGCGTAGGGTAAAACACCATTGATACCGGTCAGTGATGGCAGGGTTGTGATCAGAGTAACGGTTTTTTTGACATAGCGGATTTGAGTCACTTCCGCTTTTGTATGGCGATATCCCGGATCACTGATTAATGCGAGGGCTACTGGAGAACGTCCGGCACTGTTCAGTATCAGCCGAATAGCCTGGGCAAACTGCCACGGCTCTGGTTGATCTTGAAGTCTCTTGAGGAGGCTGTCCTTGCCATGACCACTACTGACTGCCGACATGATTTACCCCTGTCGCCTCGGGCATAGATAGAAAAAACCGGGCTCGGCTTTGAAAGCCACTTTCAAACGAGTAAAACTGTTATAGCCTGCGTAGCCTGCGAACAAACGATCCAGCACTTGCACAAAAACCATAATAGAGACGCCACTGATTCTGGCTTTATCCAGAGTCAGAGTGATGTCGGTGCCTTGTATGAAGCACTGGCGGTTCTCAACCTTGATAGGGGCTACCTTACTTTCACACTGCATACTGACAATACTGTCGATGCAGCTCTTCAGGCTGGCGTTAGCATTCAGATTGTAGAGGGAAAGCAGTTCTTTCAGTTCGTTAACAGGGTCATCGGAACGCAGCAGTGCTTCGAAATTGAACTTTAAGTGAGCAAGCAATGCCCAGCGATTGGCCTGACGGAGTTCTGGTTGCAAGGGCGCTGTCGTTTTACCCAACAGTCTTGGAGTGACCGGCATAGCAATATTCTCCTGACAACTGAGCTCATGCTTGAGAGACAGTTCCAGAGGTTGGGCACCGTTATAACAAGTCAATCTGGGAGACAGTTGTCGGCTTTCTGCTTGCCAAGGTTTTAGATCCAGATCAGTCAGAGCCAATTCACCATGACGATAACTACCGCCACGACTGGAATAGGACGGTTGGTAGTGCCAGAAGCAACTGCTGTAGGACTGATAGTACTTGTGACCATAGATTTCAGGCAGAGCTACAGGCTGGATGCCAGAGATATCCAGAACCGAGTCGATAGAGAATACATCGTAATGATTGGCTGATCGGGCATCCACTTCAAGGGGATAACCCAGTCGAGTATGGTCGACTTTCAGGGGTTCACCCCGACGTTCAAAAAGGTTAACCACTGGAGCGCAGCCGAGCTGAAAATTCTCGGCGGTAATTCCACGAGCCAGCTCTACCGGTATGCTCTTCAAGTAGACGGCCAGCGACAATCGGTTATGACTGAACTGCGACAGTACGCCACCCAGACCTGTTACGCGAAACGATAGAAACAGGTTGTGGTAGGCCATATATTCCAGCAACAGCTGATAGCCTGCGAAGGTACGACCAGAGAGAGGCAATACTCGCTCGTCTTTATCGATCAGAACCGGTTCCAGCGCATTGGCAGGCAGCTTTACCTGATGTCCAGTGTCATCATAAAGAGCAAGGGCATAGACCTGACTGAATAGTTGGTCATAGAGACGCTGAGTCAGGCTGTTCTCGCCTTTGAGGAAGACATTCAGGTACTCCAGATTACCAATGGCGTAGAAGTTCAGGCTGTCGTCACACAACTCAAGATCCAGCCGTAGCATCGCATCGACACTGTCTGTTGTTTTACCCGCTGGCAGTGAAAAGGGTGCCAGCTCGACTTCCGCATCGGTTATCTTAAACGGCAGTAGTTGAGCATCTATGCAGGTGCGGAAATCACAATGTCTTTCATCATCGATTCTTGCCCTGAACAAGCTGCCCGCCGGAATATGCTGTACGGACGCGATATCATTGGAAGCAGGTAGCTGCATCATGCCAGCGCTGGGCAGTGGACGCAGAAAATGAGGGAACAGTATACGAATCAGGGAATCTGTGAGCAGTGGCTGTTCTTCTTCCAACTGACTGCTGAGTCGGGCATTCAGCAATGCAACGGACTCAACCAGTCGGGCAACGTCCGGATCTTCTATGGACTCATTACTCACGCCCAGAGAGCGGGCCAATCCGGGATGATTGTCAGCAAACTGCCCCGCGTATTTTCGAAACCAGCCCAGTTCACGCTCGTACCATAGGGACAAGTCAGACATGACGATCCTCCTCTATCATCAATGTGGCATTGGTCAGATTGATGGTGGTGTCGAAGCTCTCCGGCTCGCCATCCTCGCCCTTAATGACAGCTTCGATATGAAAGCTGAGAGCGTTTTTATGTTCATCAATTCTGTTCAGTTCAATAACAACTTGTTCCAGTCTTGGTTCAAAACGTTGGATGGTCTGCTCAAGGTCAATGACAATGTCACTGACCCTGGCTGAATGACGGCAGTCGTGTAGGCTTTTCAGACCGTAGCCATAGAGAGAAGCCTGCAAGTGACTGGAGTGTTCGGGTAGATCGAATATTGCTCTGCGCGAGTCCAGCACCATTTCCAAATTACGGCAGATGGACTGCTTGGTAGTGGCTGTCGTTTCGATGTTTGAGAAAGAGTCCAGCAAGCTCATTACACTCTCCCTGACCGTTCGGTACTGGCCAGTTCGGTTTTGAGTACGATACTGGAGCTGAGAAAATCGAACTGGTATTGCGGTTGCAGGGAAATCTGGCAGTGGTAGTGACCGGAACTTGAGTGACCGATAACTCTTACCTGTGCTTTTTTTAATGGGTATCGCGCCAGAATATGCTCTTCGGCATGCTCAACATTGGACGTGTAAGTCTGCAACCAGCGGTTCAATTCTCTTTCACATTCAGCTGCGGTTTTATAACTGCCAATCTTGTCGCGAATCTGGATCTTCAGGTAATGACCAATACGACAAGCCAGCAATGTTGTCTGTAACATGCTGGCAACGGCGTTGTCTGATGACCCTGCTGCTTCTGGATGAAAGATAGAACGATTGGAAAAAATGCCAACCGTTTTATCCAGATAGCCAGTCGACAGGGGAATAAAGCCTCTGTCACTGTAGAAGTTCTCCAGTAATGGCGTAATTCTGACTGATGCTACTGCTGGTGAAAAAAGATCGACGATAGCGCCACCATTTCTGGGACTGCTACCTGTTCGAAGAAAACCAAACCAGCTGATTCGACAGAACTCCCTGATTACATTCCGTGCCAGTGCAAAAGCACTGTTTCCCCAAAGAATATGGCTGTCCGAATAGTAGGCGGGTTGTTCATCAAACAGAAATTGGTTCGAATAATCAGACCATGGCTGCCTGACTTGAAGTGCAGGTATGGTTAACCCCAAAAACTGACTGACGGGTTCAGCTCGTAGTTGCTGCCAACTGGAAAAATCATCACTGGCAAGAATACGACGAACTCTTTCCGGGTCGGTCCAGACATCAGGGTCACTGGTACCAATGAAGTTATCGGAAGCAGACATTAGTACCGGACATAGAGCCTCATGACCCAATTGTCCCAGAAGCTGCAGTGTATAGAGATCATCATGACCGGTGATATGGTCAACGTCTGTGGATACGGCATGGTTGATGAGGAGCAGTCCGTAGGGCTGACCGCCAGATGTGCTGAATTCCTGTTGGTAGACACGGCGATAAATCAGTGATTCCTTGAGACTGAAACTTAGATTCAAGTCATCAGAGAGCTGCTGCCAGGTCATATCCAGTATTCGGATACGGACTTGCCCTCGTGGGTAACCCTCTCCAATCAGAGCTGACAAGTTTCGCCAGAGGGCTTCCAGTTCCTTGAAAACAGGTGCCTGAATAATCAGTTCAAGTTGCCTGCTTAGGCACTCATCAATTTCCGAGATCAGCTTTTGTACGACAGCTTCGAACCAATCGCTCTGATCATGGTGTGAATCAGAACTTTCCAGCTGCTCCAGCAGTTGCTCTACCAGAGGTTTCAGCATCAGCGATGTCAGCATAACCGGCCTCGAAGCCTGCTTAAGTACACAGACATATGAATTCAAAAGTTATCTTCCCGCCTACGGCGGGAAGATAACTGGTCAGATATTCTATTAGTGTGTCTACATACTTATTAATGAGTCAGAGATGAAGCTGTGAGTAGACAGGGGACGGCACTCCACTCATATATCAGCTTCACCTCTGACGCACTCGGTTAACCCGGAATGTTGGCAACCATACGCAGGGAAGTAGTCAGTTCTTCCATCTGCAGCCATGGGCGCAAATAGGCGATTGCGGAATAGCAGCCCGGGCGGCCAGTCTGTTCCACTACCTTGATTACAGCTTCTCGTAACGGCTTCAGTGCCTTGGCATCATTACCTACGGCATTCGGGTTTACGTACTGGTTGATCCAGGACTTCATATCGCTCTGAACGTCAGATGGATCCATGGCAGAACCAATTTTGTCGCGACCCATTACCTTCAGGTAGTGAGCAACCCGGGAGCTGGCCATGATGTAAGGCAGACGGGCAGAGATAGATGCATTAGCTGTGGCATCGGGATCCGTAAACGTCTTTGGACGCTGAACGGTCTGGGCCCCCATAAATACGGCATAGTCACTGTTTTTGTAGTGAACCAGCGGTAACAGGCCGAGGTCGGACAGCTCTTTCTCACGTTCGTCGGTCAGGTTAACTTCAGTTGGACACTGTTGAACCTGATCACCTGCATCAGATTTGTAGACGAAGTTCGGCAAACTTTCGACTTTACCGCCATTTTCTGCACCACGAATAGCCGTACACCAGCCATATTTGGTGAAGGAATTATTGATCAGAAGGCCGAGGTCGTAGGCTGCATTGCTCCAGGTAAACTGGGATTGCTCATCTGGACGACGTTCGCCGTTTTCTGCCACTTCAAACTCTTCAAAGTTGAATTCTTTTACTTTGCTGCCATTACTGCCGTATGGCATACGAGACAGGGTTCTGGGCAGAGTCAGGGTGACATAGCGGGAATCATCGCTGTCACGGAACGAGTTCCAGCTGGCGTAAGCAGGCGTATCAAAACCTGCAGCCACTGGCTTGCCTTCGTTAAAGTTTTCAAAACTGTTGAAATCAAAGAGAGACGGGTTGGCTGCCGAAATAAAGGGAGCATGCGCTGCTGCTGCGACTTCACCGACATAACGTAGCAGGGCTACATCTTCATCACGGTGGGAGAATTCATAGTCACCCAGCAGCAAGCCGAATGGTTCACCACCGGCAGTGCCGTATTCATGCTGATAAATCAGGTTGAAGAAACGACTGCGGTCAACGGCAGGAGCATCTTCAAATTGTTCGAGCAGCTCGTCGCGGGTGAAGTCGATCAGCTTAATTTTTTGTTGGGAACCCAGATCACTGTTTTTCACCAGTTTCTGCATGCCACGCCAGGAGCCTTCCAGTTTCTGGAAGGCATCATTGTGCATAGCACTGGACAGCTGTTCGGAGATCTTGGCATCGATGCCGACAATGGCATCTTCAATGGTTTTGGTCAGATTCTTGTCCCAGCTGACCGAGCCTTCCATGACCTGTCCCATGAGTACGGACAGCAATTCTTTGGTGGTATCTTCCGGTGTCTGGATAGTAACGGCGATTGCCTGATCCAGAAAACTCAGGGATTCTGTGGTTTTTGACTGGGCTGCCAGCTGTGCTGCTTCACTCATTATGCTTCTCCTTCAGCTTTACCCAGACCCAGTTCGGAAATCAGCGAAGAGCTGGCTTCCTGGTTCTGCAGGATTTCTTTCAACAGTTTTTCCAGATCACGGGAGCGGTCTGCCTTGGACAACAGTTCCTTTAGCTGGTTGCGGATTTCCATCAATTCACGCAAAGGTTCAATCTGTTTGGCAACGTTGACCGGCTCAAAATCCTTCATGGATTTGAACGACAGATTTACTTCAAATTCTTCGGTGCTTTCTTCATCACCGTTGGCAGTCAGACGATTGTCGACCTTGTAGCTCAATTTTGGATCAACTTTGCTCATGACGGTGTCAAAGTTGTCTTTGTCGATATCGATAAAGCTGCGGAAATCTACTTCTTCTTTTTCGTGTTCCGGCTTATGACCGGCGAAATCTCCAACAACACCGACAACGAACGGCAGTTCTCTGGTTTCTGTTGCACCATTGGTTTCGACATCATAGGTCAGGCTGACGCGGTTCTTGCTGATACGCTTATGCTGTGAATTGAGAGCCACTGCTGTTTATCCTGATTGCTGCGAAAAGGCGGTTTCGCATGGAATGTTATTAGTATCGCTGGTCGGTTTTCAAAAGGTGGTTCTTACCAGGCCGGGCGATTTTTAATTCAATAATCAATCCGGCAGTAGATGAACCAATTACCGGACTGTTTGTTCTCAATAATCAGCTGCCCAAACAGTTAATTACTGATCACGACTTTAGTCATTCAAGAAGCTGTTTTTAGCCGCTAATAGAATGAGATTCGGCAGTACCTGTTGGTAGGTCGTAAGTCACATCACCACCGGCAACCATGTTGCCGCCTTCGTCTTCGTTCCAGCGTTTGATGGTTACTTTGCTGTAAGCAAGAGCAACGTTTTCAAAGGGAGTTGCGCCGTCAGTTGCACTCAGGGAGTAGTTGACGATGCGGGTGTGTTCCAGAGTCATCTGCAGGTAAACTTCTTGGCCTTGACCAGTACGGGCAGGCTTTGTGACGATAATTTGAACTTCATCACCGGCTTCACCAGGAACGTACATACGGGACAGAATGTTCTCTGAAGCGCCATCCATCTCCTTGCTTACGGAGATTTCACTCATAGCTACCATGCCGGCATCACGATTCATGCCGTTACCGATGTCCATGGTTACGGAGCGGGCAGCACCCCAATTGAAAGAGCGAATGGCAAACCAACCGCCAGCAGATACGCCAGCATCACCGCTGTATGCAGCCGTTGCGTCGCCAGTGCTTTCAGTGGAACCAATCTTCATGTACATATTAGCCATGATAAATACCCCTACGATTTCACTCGTTTAATGGTGGAACGAAGATTGCTTTAATACGATTACGTGATTGCAATCTAATGTTCCGGGTTTTTTTAAGAGTCAACGAATCCCCAGGCTGGCCAGATCAATTCCTCCGGGGCCTGTTGGTTTATTCGTTGCTGGTTTCTTTTCTTTTGGTGAAGGCAGATTGACGAAAGCTGGAATATTGCTTCGATCTGGTTCTTCGTTTTGCTTTACCGGCTCTGCCTTTACGACGGGAGCTGGTGGTTCTGGCCTGACATCCTGTTGAGGCTTGAGTTTTGTATTACTGGTATCAGGCTGAATTACGGGAACTTCATCCTGTGGCCCTGACACTAACTCTGATGTTGCCGAACGGGTTTGAGGTGGAGCAATCAAACCTTGAGCTGGAACCCCCGGAATATGCACTTTTTCAGTGGTCATTCCGGTCAGTTCACTGATTCTTCCCATCAGGTTGTCATTGCCCTGAATCAGCTCATTAATCAGGTCCGGCAGTGGTGTGTAACCCCAGCGAATAACCTTCTCGATCGTGCTGGACACCGGACTCTGTGGCTCGGTTCGGGCAAAGTAATTGGCAATCAGTCTCAGTTGGTGAAAAGCCTGGTCGCGATTAAATATCGCTTCACCCGTTTCGGCTTTTCTATCGCTATGAGCATCTGTTGCTGTTGTATTTTTATACGACGATGAGTCGTTTTCGGATGCACCGGATTCACTGTTTTTTTCAGTTTCTTCGTTATCGGTTTCTTCTGAAACAGCAGCAATCTGTTTACGTGCATCAAGAGGCCAGGGAACCAGCACGCCTTCAGTGAGTGACTGCATGGCATTTAGGTTGGCCGTTAACTGGGCTTTTAAAAAACGGCTGCTTACCCCAGGCGAACCACATGCTCGAGTGTAAGTAGCCAAAGTGCCTTCGAGAGTGTCCAGTGCTTCCATAGCATCGCCCATGGCATTAATGCGGGCGATAACCTGAGATTGCTCACTGCCAAGAGCCTGTCTAGCTCTCTGTTGCAAAGAAGCTCGCTGTTCCCGTGATTCAGCACTGCGACAGGACACATAATCAATGTCTGCCAAAAGAGGCAGCATTCTTAGGGGCAGTGAAAGAAGGCAGGTATCTTCTGATTCACCAAAAACCTGTGTGACAGGACGCATCTGAAGAGAAGCAATTTCGGTTTTCTTACCAGCATCATCCTGAGCTCGAAGTTTGCTATCAGGTACTCTGGGCTGAACCTGCTCACCGAACTGTTCAACGACAGAGGTCATCAACTTCAGACAAGTCGTGAGATTTTCATAAGGATCTTTGGAAAACATCTGGGCCAGAGTCAGCCAGCTGATGCATTCGAGATCTTTAGATTGGTGTTTGATCACCTCAACCAATTGACTGGACAGTTCCTGCCAACCCATCTGATTATTTTGAACCAGATCATCCAGCTCATCTTCAGGCGGATTATTGGTGAGTTTGCGAAAAGCGGTCTGAGCAATGTTGTAGCTGTTTCGCAAAGGGCGATAGAGCGACCGGTCATCTTTCAGATAACAACCTGCAGGATTGTCACCCGCTAAAGGCTGAGTAAGTTCATTCAGGTGTTGTGAGATTTTCATGGTTTTTTACCTTCCTGAGCCTGTTGAATACGATCAAAAAAGCTCTGGGAAAGCGTCTGTGCCTGATTAAGCTCTGGTCTGATCATCTGAATGGCTGCAGTATCGCGAAGAGTCACTGCTGCTTGGTAGCCGAGAGCTACGGCAACATTCAGCCAGGCATAACCGGACTGAAGGTTGACCGGTTGTCCCTGTCCCTGCAGCAATAAAGTGCCAAGGGCATAACTGCTCCAACCATCACCTTGCAGTGCAAGTTGTTCCAGCTGTTGCTTCAGGGAGGCGGTTTCCTTTTTATTGGGAAGCCAACCGCGATTGCTCAGTTTCAGGTAGAGAGAAGCACGAACGGCTTCGGGTAATTTCTGATTTGCTGCTGCCTGAAACCAGACTTCAGCAGCATTAAGATTGGCTGGCTGATTGATGCCGTTATAAAGCGTGAGCCCAAGGTTGTAAGCTGCAATAGCAGAACCAGAAGCTGCGGCTTGTTGCAGATAGCGACGGCCTTCAGCTGCTTTAGAATCTGTTGTATCTTCATTAAACAGTGTCAGAGCCAATTCGTTGGCTGCGCTGAGGCTTCCAGCGTCAGCGGCATTTTTAAGCTGTATCTCAGAAGCGGGTAGATCAATGGTGGTACCAACCCCTCGGGACTGCATCAGAGCTTTCAAATAAGACAGTTCGGATACACCTGAGTGCGCACTGATCAGGCCATAGGCCGCAGTGGTATTTTCAGAACCGCCAATGCCATAGAAATTCATGGCTGCCAGCCAGACTTTTGCCTGATGATGATTCAATGGTGATGCTGAACGATTATTCAAAAGCGCTGTAAGCTGGATTCTGGCCTTTCTATCATTCAATAGCAGATGACCGGAATCGTTGGTGAGCGTTTGACCGAGATAGAGTCGTGCTAGCGCTAGTTGGGCTGGTGCATAGTTCTGTGCAGCAGCATTTTCGAGATGCCTCTCCGCTTCAATTGGGGTTGATTCCAGTTGAATGACACCTGTGAGGTACTGACTGAAAGCATTCTTATTGTTGGCTTCATTGAGCAGAGATAAAGCTTTTTTGTTTCGTTGCGCTTGAGTTTTTTCTTCACTGTATCCCAGCCAGACCAGCAGAGCGTAGTGAGCTTTGGCCGAGTCATTTTTTGCTGATGATATCAGTTGAGCTTCAAGCCATTGGAAAACCAGCTGTTCAGAGTGGTTCAGTGCAGCTGTGTTATGAACAGGTTTTAGTTCCGTAGAAAATTCAGGTAGAACTTTTGACAATCTGGCATAGGATTGCTGTGTTGGGTTCAGCAACCAGAGATCATGAAGTAATTCCATCTCCGGAGCTTTTAGCTGATAACCATTGAGCTGATATTCATAGCTCAATTCGGCTTCGGTTCTGTTTTCCAGAATCGTGCAGCCACCAAGAGCTATTGCCAGTGACAACGCAAGGCTTAACCGGGCAATGGATGAGCGACGGCCAGTCCTGCCTTTTATGGTTGAGCTTGTTATATGTCTGGTTAAACCCAAGGGCAAAAGAGCTACCTCAATCGATCAAAAAAACAGGCGTCACTGATAAAACAGGTGACTGATGTATAAAGTGCTTTCGAGATAAAGATCTGTGAAAAGCTGTGAATTGAGAATAAGGAGTAAGAGAGTTTTTTTAATGCGGAATATTGCAAATCACTTTTGCGAAATCGGGATAATATTGTTGGGACTGAAATGGCTTTTTTAAGTAATGTCTGGCTCTATGGATCTTAATGCAGTAAATATCTTTATCAGTGTGGCTGAAACCGGCAGCCTCTCGGCAGCTTCCAGAAAACTGGATCTGCCCGTATCAACAATCAGTCGTCGTCTACAGGCTCTGGAAAAGCAGCTTGATGCCCGGCTGCTCGAGCGAAGTACCCGTCGTATGCGTCTGACCATTGCCGGTGAAGACTTATACGACAGTTGTGCCAGTGCCATCATGACGCTCAAGGACGCCGAGGTGAACCTTTCGTGCAGTCGTGATTTGCCTTCAGGCTTAGTCAGGCTGGTATTGCCACAGGGTTACAGTAAACATCTGTTTTTACCTTTAATAAGGCGTTTTCGGCGACATTATCCAGATATTGCCGTCAGCGTCAGTAATCGATATGACAATAATGGATTGGTATCCGGCACGGCTGATATAGTTTTTACCACTGAGTATCAGGAAGATCACAAAACAACTTCTATACCTCTGGTTAACTTTACCCATCAGCTGGTTACATCGTCGGAATACATGGGTCAGGGGGCAGCCCCAAAACTACCAGAAGAGTTGTTGCACTATGATTGTCTGACGTTGAAAAATGGCGGTAAGCCCGTTATTTGGCAGTTTGATAACAGAGACGGAAAAAACTGGTCAAAAATATCACCACAGGAAGAGATTGCATTCAGTTGTTATTCCCTGATTCGGGAAGCAATAATTGCAGGAATGGGAATAGGCGTGCTGCCGACCCTTATGGCTGGGCCGGTTATTCAGGAAGGTCGCCTGGTTCCTTTGCTGGACGAATGGCGTATTGGAAAAGGCAGTTTGAGTGCGGTTATTCCTGCTCATCAACAATTACCCAGAGCAGCACGAATCTTTATGGATTACACCGAAGAATACCTTTCTTCTGTTATTAACTGGTCGCTGACCTGAGGAGCGACTCATAATCTTTCCGGAAGAACGTAGAGATTATGAGCAGTTTCTGAGCTGACGGATAAGCCTTTGAGGTGTATTTCCCTGATTTGGGTAATGGACAGAGTTCAGGTTTATTTTAACACTGACCTGACTGCCATCACCCAGAATGATGGGCTGATCGATACTTCCACCGAGGAGATCTCTGGTGCTAGTCTCCAGATTACGTTCACGAATAATAATGAACTCACCAGCGCTGTAGCGGCCAATAGAGTCGTCCAGTGAGAGAGTATCCTGAAAGCGAAAGGCCAGCTTTTTCAATACTTCGTCACACGATGTGTGGCCAAACTGCTCAAGCAGTTCTTCCCGGTTACCAATACTGACGAGACTGACTTCAACGGATTGTCTTGTTGCTTTGCCTCGCTGGCAAGCCATGTGCAGGCGATCCTGAAGTAAAGTCCGATTAGGCAATCCGGTCAAAGGATCGCTCTGTTGGTTAAACATTTCGCTGTCCTGTTCGTACGTACTCTGCTGACTGTTGGTATAGATGCCTATGTAATGCTGAACTTCATCGTTCACAGTAATGGCCTGAATAGACACCTTTTGTCGAATAACGGAGCCATCCTTTTTTCTGTTCCATAAATGGCCGCGCCACTTTCCAGTTTGATGAACCAGACTCCACATCTCTTGATAGAAACTGCGGTTATAACGTCCGGAGCTCAAGATAGAAGGTGTTTGCCCAACCAGTTCAGCCATGGAAAAGCCGGTTTCCTTCAACAGTGAGTTGTTGGCACTGACAATCTTATGGTTTGCGTCGGTAATCAGAATACCTTCGGCAATATTATCCAGCACCATCTCCACTTTCTTCTGCTCGACTTCTTGTTGTCGGGAATACGTGATGTCCATAATCATGGTGACAACCAACATGCATTCTTCATAGGCACGATTAGTCAGGAACTTGGTGACAGAATAAAACCTGGGGCCGTCCAGAGTCTCAAGTACCATTTCGTAACTGATATTTTCACCACAAAGTTGTGACTTAAACAGTTCTCGGTCCGGTCGACTGATCTCACGGTTGCTCTGATATTTCTCTGGCAGTTGTTCATGATTGCACTTGTTGAGTGCCATAAATGACTCATTGGCGTAAAAAAACTGACCACTGTCGTTAATAATACCAATAGCAACCGGCGCTCGCTCCATCATGATCTCAGCGTTTCTCTGATAAGATTTGACGGTATTTTCCAGTCTTATCTGCTCATCGATATTTTCACCAATGCCTCGATAACCCATTAACTTATCTTGTTCATTAAATACGGGGCGGCCACTGAGGCTTACCCAGTACTTCTGTGAACCAATGACAAAGCGTATATTCCTTATTGGCAGATTACTTCTCATAGCCAACACAGCTTCTGTCTGATCCTGTTCCCGCAGCATATGCATGAGGTTTTGGTTCAGTAACTGGGCAAGATGAATCGTAGAATTGTGCTCTGGTTGACCACCTATGTCGGTTACTACAAAGGAGGCATTAGTTTCCCAGAACCAATCTGATCCTGAACAAGCATAGTCTTCAAAACGTTCCAGGGTATTTCTGAGCTCTCCTTCAAGGGAGCGGTAAGCGGTAATGTCGGACAACATACCGACAACCCTCGTCGCTTTACCGTTGTTATCCCATTCGCAACTCAGGCCACGGTCATGAACCCGCTTCCATTCGCCGTCTTTTGTCGCTATTCGATACTCTGCTTCATAGTATTCAGCGTCACCCCGTAAATGCTTTTCAATGGCTGAAAGGGCGATGCGCCGGTCATCCTGATGAACCTGGTTTAACCAGCTGTCCACATCAGGTTCTCTTTCTCCAGGCTCAAAGCCCAGCATGCGATCCAGTTTGGGGCTGAAGTAAACCGAACTGGTTTCAATATTCCAGTCCCAGAGGCCATCACAGGCCTCATTCATGGCAAAGGCCAGACGATCATTACAGACTTTGTCTTCACTGATAGGCAGTTTAAAGTTATCGAACTGCAGTATGAAAAACTGATTTGACTCGAATTCGAAAGACTTCAAGTGCAGTGAAAAAGTGACACCAGGGTTTATCAAACAGTGACAGTTCAGAGGTTCGGTTTCGGTACTGAATTTATAAAATAAAGATGATTTAACAGTGTCTCCTGAAGCTGTCTTGAGCGCTGTATCAAGAGCCTGATCGATCTTCAATCCCCTATCAACGCCTGACAAATTTTTCAAAGTTGTGTTGATATATACGACTTTTAATGATTCCTTTTCGACGACAGCGATAGGGTAAATCATGTCGCCATATACGGTTTTAAAAAGTTCAAAAGGATTGGCAAACATAAACATCAATGCTCAGATAATAGCTCGAAATGTAAGGGGCGGTTTTAAGCAATTACGCCATTATTACCACTTTGGATGCAAAGAAAGGGGGAAATGTTGAATTTGTTTGCTATATCTCAATTTTCTACTCAATAAGTTTAGCTAAATTTGACGTACAGCTTCTAAAGTTACTCAGACCAAAACTGAATAATTCAGATCCGAGTAACTATTTATTGTAAAAATGCAATTCATAGCTGTTTGAAAAAGGCAAGCAGTGGGAGGATTACTTTCAGGCAGGAGCCAAGCTTGCAGGAGCCAAGCTTGCAGGAGACAGACTCAGCATTTCTTCAGCATGATTGAGAGTGGATTGTGTTATCTCCACACCACCCAGCATACGGGCAATTTCCTTAACTCTGGTGTCACCCTCTAGGCCGGATATTTGGGTTGAAGAAGCGTTATTTCGAACTGTCTTACTGACATAGAGATGCTGATGTCCTTGAGAGGCAACCTGTGCCTGATGGGTTACGCAGAGTACCTGGCTCTTTTCTCCCAGCTCACGCAGCATCGAACCGACAATTTCGGCCGTACCGCCGCCGATACCGACATCCACTTCATCAAATACCATGCTGGGAATAGACGACGTTTGTGCGGTGATCACCTGAATGGCCAAGCTGATTCGGGACAATTCACCGCCGGATGCAACTTTGGCCAATGCTCTGGGTGGTTGCCCCGGGTTAGCTGTGACCAGAAATTCAATATCTTCTGCTCCGAAAGGAGACAGGTGTAAGTTTTCATGGGCAGTTTGATCGATAATAAACCGACCATGGGGCATACCCAGCAGAGCCATACGTTTACTGACCTGCTTTTGCAGTTTGGTTGCTGCTTTGGAACGCTTTCCAGTCAGCTTGGTTGCTTGTTCCTGGTAGTTTTTCCTTAACTCTGCCAGTTGCTCCTGCATTTCTTCAGCATGCTCATCACTGAACTGGATTTTTTCAAGCTCTTCACTGAGTGATAGCTGCTTTGAGAGCAGTTCTTCCGGCATAACCCGATGCTTTCTTGCCAGATCATAAATAACGCTTAGACGTTGATCGATCTCTTTCATACGAGCAGGATCAGGGTCAAACTGATCAATAAACTGGTTCAGTTCACTTACCGCTTCTTCCACCTGAATATGAGCAGATGAAAGCATCTCCACGGAGCTGCTTATGGCCGGGTTTTCAACCTCGAGATCACCGAGGAGCTGAAGGCAGTGATTAAGTTGCTGAAGAAGATTGCCGTTGTCGTTTTCAGAACAGATCTGAGTAATATCATGGCAAGCCGATAGTGTGGATTCAGCATGAGTCAGTTGTTTCTGCTCTGACTCCAGCTTTTCTATTTCACCTGCTTGTAGCCCCAGTTGCTCGAACTCTTGTAACTGATAACTGAGGAGCTGGATGCGTTCATCCTGTTCCTTACGGTTAGCCGTCAGAGTATCCAGTTCTGTGCGAATACGATTGTAATCACTGGCCACAGCTGAAACGCTGGCCGCTAGTTTATTGGTTCCGGCGAAGTCGTCCAGCAGTAATCGGTGATTGTGTTTCTTTAACAGGGACTGACTTTCGTGCTGGCCATGAATATCGATCAGCAATTGACCAATAGCTCGAAGGTCTGCCAATGGTGATGGTGTGCCATTGATATAGGCTCTGGAACGCCCTTCTTTGGTAATGACCCTTCGCAAAATGCACTCATCATCGCTGATCAGTTCTCTGTCATTTAACCAGCTTTTGGCTGCAGAGCACTTATTCAGGTCAAAGACCGCATGTATTTCAGCTTTTTCTGCTCCGGGTCGGACGCAGTGGCTGTCGGTTCGCTCACCAATAGCGAGCCCTAGGGCATCCAGCATAATGGACTTACCGGCACCAGTTTCACCGGTGATAACGGTCATACAGGACTGAATATCCAGATCCAGTTGGTCCACAATCGCAAAGTTGCTGATAGAAAGTTGTGTCAGCATGAAAAATACCGAGTGAATTCTTTATTTACTGTTTATATATACAGTAACCTGAACCAGCATGCTCGTAAAGGTGTAAAGACATTTTTGCTGTTTCTGGTTGGTTAATCTTTAAATTATTAATACCTGAATTTGGATCTTTGTAATAGTTTTTCGCCAATGCTGTTGATGACTTAGCGGGAGCAGTCAACACCGCCATATCTTCAAGTGTGACAGGTAAAAGTACCCAAGCATGTGAATTCATTTGTCATTTTACTGCCTATGGCAGGCAGATGACTGATTGGATATTCGATTATGAGTATCTACATCCCCTATACATCTTCAGTAACTCTTTAAGGAACTAATTCTACTTGGAAAAGTCTCAAATAGGTGATGGTTAAATAACGAGAGAGTTTTATATCGATGATGAATATAAATAGTAAAATTAATACGTGTATTTTGATGTTTGTGTTGTTACTTATTTTTCCTGTTCATTCATATTCGTCAGATCTTGATGTTCTTAATAATGATTGGATTGAAGATTTGGAAAAAATATTTGATAGCCTTTCTAAGAAAGAAAGAAATAGTACTGTGCTAGTGCATAGCAAGCTGAACTTACAGTCTGGTGGAACAATAAGGCGCGATGTTTTTGTTCCATATAAAACAATCCAAGAAAGTGTAATGGGACTGCTAAATAATGATTTTTTTATAGTGAAAGAAAAAAACAACTTAACATCTTATAATAATGAAAATTTTCCGTTCATGAATAATGAAAGCTTGGATGATGCAATAGAAAAGATAATTTTTCATTACTCGGAAAAAGGAAAAATTAATCCATGGATTAGACGTGATGATTTTTTAGTTTATGTTTCACCATTATCTCGGCACGCTTATCACGTGATTTCAACAGAAAGCTTTAATGATATAGTTGATAGAGATAATGATATGGAAGTTAAAATTTCAGGAACTTTTTTTCAAATAGCATTATTTATAAATGCTCCTCTGGTTGCCTGTTTGAGTTTATTTTGTTTTTAATAATGTACGGGATGTGAGTGTTTGGGTATACGAATGGGTACTTACGACATGTATGAACAGCAGATTAATTTTATTGTTTTTTTATGATACTCCAATGAATTAAAGCTAATGAGATGGGTTTAGTGCTGCGACGGGTGCAGAACATTCCAGTGATATGATCAGAAACTTCTGTATTCGTCCTTTGAAGTAACTCATACCAAATGCAGAGTTTATTTCTGACCTGCAGTGATAAATCCTGAATCATACCTATACTCCACTGCATTGGATTTTGTTAATAACGAAATTTGTTGTTGATCAAGATGTTCTGCCAGTTACTGGAGTACTGTAAATGCCCTTGCTCTCTTTGAGAAGAATGCTTTTTTTGTTGCTGTTGTTTGCGGCATTTTCTCAAGCGGGTGATATCTATTTTGATGTGGATGTAACAGACAATCTGAACGTTCAACCGGGTGAGGTGGAATTAAATAACAGAACGGACATATCCCCCGTTACTGATGCTGGCCAATTGCTGGAACTGGAAACAGGTGTATCTGCCGCCCGAAAAGCAGGTAGAGGATTTGAGCCAGTTATTCGTGGTCAACAGCAGAGTCAATTGAATATATTACTGGACGGAACCTACCTTCATGGTGCTTGCCCTGGACGAATGGATCCACCCAGCAGTTATGTCACTCCCACAGGTTATGATCGAATAAAAATTCTACACGGTTTTGAATCAGTACTTTATGGTGCCGGTGGCGCGGGTGGAACGGTATTGTTTGAACGGGATGATCCCATTTTCGACAATAACGGCATTTATACCGGATCGGTCTCGGGAGATTACAATAACAACAGCCACTCTAAAGGTACTTCGGTCGATTTTTCAGTAGGGGGTGATTCCGGTTTTCTCAGAGCTTATGGCGCTCATCAGAATGCAGGCAACTATCAGGATGGTAATGGTCAAACCGTCAGTTCTGCGTTCACGTCGTTGTCCGGAGGGCTCTTGTTGGCACTGGACTTGATGGACAACTTGCGGATGGAACTTAATGTCGAAAGTTCTCAAGATGATGATATCCATTATGCAGGCAGTGGTATGGATGCGCCCTGGGCAAAGTCGGATAGCTGGCGTCTGAAGATGAGTTATCAGGATGGTGCTGGCTGGTTTGATACTCTTGAACTTCAGGCTTGGTACTCTAAAACCAAACACTTGATGGACAACTACAGTGTTCGCAAAAGATCGAATATTTCAAAGTTAATACGGACTCCTTCAGAAGCTCTGAGCCGAGGCGGAAGGCTGACCGGATCAATCGCCTTCGATACGGCTGAATTAAAGCTGGGAGCTGACCTTCAGCTTGTGGAGAAAACAGCACAAAAATACGAAGTTAACCCTGTCTCGAGCAATGAACAGTTACAGGCCAACGTATGGCCGAAAATAGAGAATCAGCAACTGGGGTTATTCTCTGAACTGGATTACGGATTGTCTGAAGCAGATACCTTGAGAGCAGGCTTCAGACTTGATGACCTGAAAGCTGAGCCTGACAAAAACCTTTCTCGCCAGCTGGCGGATAACTCGCCGGACAGTCTTTATAAAAAATATTACGGAACCTCTGGTGGCAGTAATCATGAGTTGGAAGTAAGCGGCGTTCTCAGTTGGCAGCACGACCTATCAAGCGATCAGACGCTGCTGTTAAAACTCAGTAGAAGTGCCAGGCCTGCAGACGCAACAGAACAGTTTATTGCCTCTCGTGGCAGTTGCTGCCAAGGCAGTGATGATTGGGTGGGTAACCCTGCCATCAAACCGGAAATTCATCATCAGATGGATATTGGCTACCAACAGCACTTCAGCCTGTTTGACTGGTCGATCACCGCCTGGGTGAATGAAATCAGTGATTATATTCTGCGCTATGAAACCAAACCCGGTGCTTCTCTCTATGGAAATCGAGATGCGAGACTATACGGCATGGACTCTAACCTGCATTTTTCAACGGAACACTGGCAGGGCAGAGTAAGCATTACATGGCTGAATGGTGAAAATAGAACAGACAATAAACCTCTGCCACAAATCCCCCCACTTTCAGCAACGCTTCAGTTGGATTACCTGACTGAGCAGTGGCTACTGGGAACTCGTTTGGAACTGGCCAGTGATCAGAGCAAAATTGATTACGGAAGTGCTTTGGATACAGGAAAATCAGCAGGTTATGGCGTGATGCATGTGTATGGGAAATATCATCTGACGGACAGTCTGACGCTCAATGGTGGCATCAAAAACCTGTTCGATAAGGCTTACTCTCCTCACATCAACAGAGCCAGTCGAGATCCGTTTAACCCCGAGGCTGTCAGGGTTAATGAACCAGGCAGGGAAACCTGGCTCAGCGTAACGGCTACTTTCTGACGTCTGACGTCTGATTTTTGATTGAGGCATCCTGTTTCATTAATTCCTGCTGAATGCTCTCCAGTTCAGGATCAATGATATTCATCTCGCGAAGATGCTGCAGGGTATTGTCGAAATATTCACGGTTATTACCGAATTGCCCCTGAGCTGTCTGTATTTTCTCAGCCGTGATTTTCAGATTCAAACCACTCATATAACGTGGCGTATCGCTGTTGATCACAAAGGTCATACAGGGAATTTGGCCATTCAGCTCTGTTGCTTCCGGAATCACCCACTCAGGGTGATAACCATCAAGGCAGCATTCCCGTTTCCAGAGAATTTGGGTTTCACGCTCAATCAGTTCTGCAGGAATACGAAAACAGAGCCCTTCACAGTGACCACCGGTATCCAGTGCCATCATGAGTCCAGGCTGTTCAGGACTGCCTCTGAAAAAAGGCATATCCAAACAGAAGTGACGGCGAAACCCTGTTAACAGAGCATGGTATTGGTGAGAAAAGTGAAGCAGCGGGTTCCACATCAGAGAACCATAGGCAAAAACCAGTAAGTCCGAAGATTCTGGTAGAGACTTTAGAAAGCTCTTTCTATTATTTTCTATGGTTTCCCATGAAGGTACTTCATCACCCTGTACTCGGGCTATTTCCCTGATGGCAGGAAGATAATGGTTGAAGTGCTGGTCTCGGGAAGCGAGTTCTTGTTTGGTCATTCTGATTAAGGCGACTGGTGTTTTATGAATGGATCAGAATACCATTGGACAACGGTATATTAACAAAGTTTCGGCCTGGTGCTGCCGTAGAGCGATTCAGAAGCGATTCAGAAGCGATTCAGAAGCGATTCAGAAGCGATTCAGAAGCGATTCAGAAGCGATTCAGAAGCGATTCAGAAGCGATTCAGAAGCTATTCAGAAAAGTCGAATCGGTCGTAGCGTTTAACGCCACCAATCCAGGTTTCTTCGATCTGAATCATATTCAGTCGTTCAGGGTTATCCACAGGGTTCTCAGAAAGAATGGCGAAGTCTGCCAGCTTGCCCGATTCCAGAGAACCTATCTCATCTTCACGGAAAATCTGCCAGGCGGCATCAATGGTGGTGGCTCTGAGAGCTTGTAAAACACTGATTTTTTCTTCTTCTCCCAGTACATGGTTACTGCGGGTCAGGCGGTTCACGGCCGAGTTGATGAGTTCCATGGTTTTAACGGGTGTAACGGGAGAATCGCTGTGAATGGTAAAACGAACCCCTTTATCCGTTGCCGTCTTTAGAGGGTTGATATGGCTGGCACGTTGTTCACCGAGAAAGAGTTTTCTATGTCTGTCTCCCCAGTAATAGATGTGAGCAGGAAAGAAGGATACCGTCATTCCAAGTTGTTTTACTCGATCCAGTTGCTCTGTTTGAATCATCTGACTGTGAACCAGAATATGGCGATGGTCTTCTTTGAAATTCTTTCCCTGAGCGAGCTCTACGGCGTTCAATACTCGGTCTATTGCAGCATCGCCGTTGGCATGAAAAGCCAGTTGCCAGCCTTTGTCGTGCCATTTCTGTATCTTTTGGATCAGCTCTTTTTCAAGGAATTTTGGGCTACCTCTGACGCTGGCCGATTTGCCTGCTGGAACAGTTTGATAAGGTGTTGACAGGAAGGCTGTGTAGAGTGGGATAGCACCATCGGTGACCAGTTTAAGAGCCCCTGTTCCGGTCTTTTCACCGTCAGGAAAAGCATATTTGAGATCAATCTGTTTAGCCAGTTTTTCCTCAGGCAAGAGCGTAATTCTCTGAGGTATAACCCCTGTAGCGGACATCATAGCCAGAGGGAAGTAGAGTTGTGGCCGAGTCAGACCATTCTGGACACTGGTTACACCTTCGACAATATAATCTTCAACACTGTTGGCCAGTGCTTTTACCAAATTTAGGTACGAGAAGTTGAAGACCTTGTTCAGTATGGGGTTCAGTGCTGTACCTTTTATAATGCCAGTAGGATTACCCTTGCTGTCCGTCTCTATATCACCGCCAAAAGGTGAACGGGACGTACTGTTAATGCCCAGCTGCTTGAGGCCTGTGCTATTAATCACGGCCATATGACCGGAGAGGTGTCGAACAAACACTGGGCGACTGTTTGAAACAGTATCCAGCTCTGTTCGGGTCAGCGGCTTATCAGTGTCGATCAAGGTGTCGTCATAACCTGTACCGATAATCCATTCACCAGCTTTCACCTCACCCGCTTGAATCTTAAGCTTTCGCAGAAGCTGATCTAGAGAGGCAACAGTGCCTGTTGGAGGGCTACTGAGGTCAGCAGAAATAGCATCAAGACCACTGGCAGGAAAATGGCCATGGGCTTCAATAAACCCGGGAACCATAGTCTTTCCCTCTAGATCCACTTCAACCGCATCAATGCTGGCGAGCTTTTCCAATTCATTACGAGGGCCGGTTACCATGACTCTCTTGCCGGACGTCAGCATGGCTTCAGCAACAGTGTTGTTTGAATCCATGGTAAGAATGGTGCCATTAATAAACAGCTGCTGACGGTGAGGCTGCGGGTTGAGATAAAACCAGATAGCGATACTGACTGCTGTTATCAGCAGGAGACATATAACCAGCAGGTGGGCAATTTTATGCAGCAACGTCATGACATCCTCTGTCGATTGAACAGTGTTAAAAAGCGATTCTCAGATGCTTGAACTATCGGCAGGTGCATTAGGATAGCGAGGTTGTCTGGCCATCAGATAAATAACCGGGCTGTCATCAATCTGGAATTGATTGATCAATTCGAACCTGCTCTCTACCCTGCCTTTGGGTAATACTTTCATCGCTGAGTTGTAGTCAGCATCATCAGAGAAGATCCAGCGTGTCAGCGGATCTCTACGAAATGCACTCAGCAATGTTCTGATAATGGCTTCAGTGTCGAGGGGGTGGACTGCATGAATTTTCATAACGGTCTTTATTATTTCAAATAAATGTAAAGGCAGTTTAATCAATATATGAGCGGTTGAAGGGACAGCCGATGAACTGTCCCAAACATTAAGGAGAGCTAGTTAAAGGACACTGGCACCTTGAGACGGTGTGCAGACATAGATATCCGCTACCAGTCCGTTGGAGATTTCAGGGTATTTGGCAGCTACCGCAGCCTTAACTGCTTCTATCTGATCTTCCGGCGTCAGGGCAACAATACAACCACCAAAGCCGCCTCCGGTCATGCGAACACCGCCTTTCTCGCCAATCACTTCTTTGACGATTTCAACGATGGCATCGATACCCGGAACAGTGATTTCAAAGTCGTCACGCATGGAGATGTGAGATTCAGCCATCAATCGACCCAGTGCCAGCACATCACTAGTCTTCATGGCTTCAGCCGCTTCTACCGTACGTTGGATTTCAGTCACCACGTGTTTTGCACGGCGATAGGTCATTTCATCCAGATCGCCACGGGCACTTTGTAACTGCTCAACATTAATGTCACGAAGGGCTTCTACGCCATAGTGAGCGGCTGCGGTTTCACACTGTTGGCGACGAGTGTTGTATTCGCTGTCCACAAGGCCACGCTTGATGTTGGAGTTGATGATAACAACCGCCAAGCCTTCTGGAATGGAAACCGATGTGGTTTCCAGTGAACGACAGTCCAGCAGCATGGCATGACCGTCTTCGCCACACGCAGAAACCATTTGATCCATAATGCCGCAGTTGCAGCCTACGAAATCGTTTTCAGCTTGTTGTCCGATCAGAGCCAGTTCTTTCATGGTGATGTCATGGCCTGCAAGACGGCTTAAGGTCAATCCGGTAACCACCTCCAGACAGGCTGAGGAACTTAATCCTGCACCTTGAGGCACGTTACCAGTCACCGCCAGATTAGCGCCTTTCAATTCGTAGCCTTCTTTCAACAAAACATCAGCGACACCACGAATGTAATTACTCCAGAATGCCTCTTCGCTATGGGCAACAGGCTGAGTCAATTCAAATTCACTGACCTGTCCGTCAAAGCTAGCTGCGGTAATAACCACTTTATTATCGTCACGAGGTGTCGCTGCAATCATTGCCTGATAGTCAATAGCGCAGGGCAGTACAAAGCCATCGTTGTAATCGGTGTGTTCACCAATGAGATTTACACGACCAGGAGCCTGGAAGAAAAACTCGGGTTTTGTTCCAAAGGTTTTTTCGAACAGGTGAGTCAGCTGTTCTTTTAGACCTGTCGTTCTACTGTTTATTACTCGATTGTTCATTGTTTTACTTCCGCTCAGGCTTCCAGGTAATGAGTTTCAGACAGATCACGCAGACGGGTAGCGGCCTGTTCTGCAGTAAGATCACGCTGGATTTCTGCCAGCATTTCAAAGCCCACCATAAATTTTCGAACGGTGGCGGAGCGCAGTAGAGGCGGGTAGAAGTGAGCGTGCAGCTGCCAATGACTGCTGTCTCCTTCCTGAAGCTTGTCTTTCTCCTGAAACATCGGCGCACCGTGCCAGCCCATGGAGTAAGGGAATGAGGTCTGGAACAAGTTGTCGTAGCGAGTAGTCAGCTTTTTCATGATGCTGGCCAGAGCATCTCGTTCTTCATCGGTCAGATCCGGGATACGCAGAACATGACGTTTTGGCAGCAGCAGGGTTTCGAAAGGCCAGGCGGACCAATAAGGTACGACAGCGATCCAGTGATCGTTCTCTACCACAGTACGTTCGCCAGATTCAGATTCCTGACGAGCGTATTCAACCAGCAGGTTGCTGTCGTTTTCTTCCAACCACTTACGTTGATTTTTGTCTGCTTTATGAGCTTCATTTGGCAGGAAGCTGCTGGCCCAGATTTGACCGTGTGGATGCGGGTTGGAACAACCCATTACTGCACCTTTGTTCTCGAACAATTGAACCCAGGGGTAGGTCTTGCCCAGTTCAATGATCTGTTCGCCCCAGACATCAACAATTTTACGGATTTCACCTTCTGTAAGCTGTGGCAGTGTCTTACTGTGATCCGGCGAGAAGCAGATAACACGGGCAACACCCTTTGCTGTGCCATTACGAAACAGGTCGCTTTTTTTAATATCGCCTTCAGTAGCATCCGGGGTGTCGGTCAGCAGAGCAGGAAAGTCATTTGGGAAGACATAAGGGTCGTTGTAATCAGGGTTTTTATCTCCGGTAATACGCGTGTTACCAGGACAGAGGAAACACGTCGGATCGTGGCTCTCTTTCTGTTCTGGTGCAGTCGCTTCGACCTGACCTTGCCATGGACGTTTGGCACGATGGGGAGAAACCAATACCCATTCGCCTGTCAGCGGATTGAAACGGCGGTGCGGGTGTTCTACCGGGTCAAAAATCTGTTCACTCATGGTCGTATGCTTCTCAATAATGCTTTAAAGGGTCGCCAGAAGTACTGACAACCTGAGTTGCTCTTAAATTTGTTTTTAGCTCTCGTAACCGTTCGGGTTACCAGACTGCCAGCGCCAAGTGTCGTCGGTCATGGCCTCAATGGTGTGTGTGGCTTTCCAATTGAGAGCTTTCTGTGCAAAGGCAGGGTCGGCGTAGCATTCGGCAATATCACCAGGGCGACGTGGCTGAATAGCGTGAGGCAGTGTTTTGCCGCAGCTCTTTTCAAAGGCTTTCAGCATTTCAAGAACACTGGAGCCGGTGCCTGAACCGAGGTTGTAAATATGAAGGCCTGAATCCTGACGATGAGTCTTCAGTGCAGCAACGTGGCCCTCAGCCAGATCAACTATGTGGATGTAGTCGCGAACACCGGTTCCGTCTTTGGTGTCGTAGTCATCACCAAATACGCTGAGTTGTTCTCGCTTGCCAACAGCGACCTGAGCAATAAACGGCACCAGGTTGTTAGGAATGCCTTTTGGGTCTTCACCGATCTGGCCAGACTTATGTGCGCCAACCGGATTAAAGTAACGCAAGATAGTAAAGTTCCACTTATCATCAGCAATGGAAATGTCTTTCAACATCTCTTCAACAATATACTTACTGCGGCCATAAGGATTGGTAGTAGCCCCGGTCGGCATGTCTTCGGTGATCGGAACAGTAGACGGATCACCGTATACGGTGGCTGAAGAGCTGAATACAAGGTGACGGACGTCAAATTGTTCCATCACCTCAATCAGTTTCAGAGTGCCGATGACGTTATTGTCGTAATAGGTACGGGGCATCTGTGTGGACTGGCCTACTGATTTCAGCCCGGCGAAGTGGATCACTGCTTCAATGGTGTGAGCCTTGAAAACGTCTGTCATGGCTTTCTGATTACGAACATCGACCGGATAAAAAGGTATGGTTTTGTTCGTGAGCTTTTCAACTCGCTTCAGAGCTTCACGACTGCTGTTGCAAAGATTATCAGCAACAACGATGTTAAAGCCGGCTTCCAGAAGCTCAATACAGGTGTGGCTGCCAATGTAACCGGCGCCACCGGTAATCAGGATGCTCATAATGCAGTGACCGTATTAGAAAAGAATGATGGTTCCAGTTTAGAGCGGTAAGCCGGTGTAAGTCTTTTACAGAATTTAAAGAGTTTTTCCCGAAAACAAAGATTTTCGGTATCATCGATCCTGTAAGCTGATTCAGGTCAGTTATTATTCCAAATTACTATTAATTCAAACGACTATTAATTCAAACGACTATTTATTTAAACCACTATGCCTGAAACTCCGAAGCCTTATTCTCCAACGGAAGGCGTTTACCAAATGCCAGGCTCCATCTCTGACATCCAGGGCGATATTTTCTATATCGAAGCCCGTACTCCCTATGTGATGGAACGGGGGCATGTACACGGTCATGTGGAACTGAATTTTCTGATTAACTGCAGTGCGACCTATATCATCAATGGTCGTAAAGAAGAGGTTCCGGAAAATCGTTTGGCGATCTTCTGGGCGAACGTGCCTCACCAGATGATTGATATTCAGGGTGAAGGGACGCTGTTCAATCTTTATATTCCACTCCCGTTTTTTCTGGAGTGGTCTCTGCCTGAACGATTTCGGCAGGATATCCTTTCCGGCAACCTGGCTCTAGCACGACTGGATGCAACGCTTCTGCACGCGACATTAGATAGGTGGTTCAGGGAATATAATCTTGAGCAAACGGAGTTTCAGGAACTGATTCTGGGTGAAATTGCTCTCTGCTTGAAACGGGTTGCTCTGATGGGTTGGGATCATCCCAATGGTATTGAAGCCGAAGCTCAAGCAGCAACGTCAAAATTAAAAGGTGCCCAGCATGTTTCTGAAATGGTGCGTTTTATTGCTGAAAATTTGCATAAACCCATTTCCACTTCTAATGTGGCTAAACATCTTGGGCTCCACAAAAACTATACGACAAACCTGTTTTCTGGAGTGATGGGAACGTCCATAAAACAGTATCTTCAGTTTCAGAGATTACAAAAAGCACAGTTGTTGCTGATGGACAGTGAACGACAAATATCGGATGTTGGGCTTGAGTGTGGTTTTAGCTCTAACAGTCGTTTCTATGAAGCTTTTCAGAGATTTTATGGAATGCCACCAGGACAGTTTCGAAAGCAGTTGTTGAAAACCTCTTAATGTGAGACGAATGTTTTTTTCATAGCCTGGCTGGATTAGTTGCTATTAATTGATAGCAACAAGCTATAAAAACAGAATCACCTACTCGACTCAGACGGGTCACCATCCTCAGCGCAGCTCTGGAGTTCTACGACTTCACATTAATGGTGTTCTTAACGCCAATTATTGGTGCGGTCTTTTTTCCAGACTTTGTGGATACCAGCCAGACTATAGTGCTGCCAGCTACCTTTGCTTTGTTGTTGTTATGGCATACCATCATTTAGGTATTCCCGCTCAGGAAAAATAATTCCTGTACTAGACTTCAGCCACCTTTTGCGATGCTTACAAGGTGTTGAAGATGAGCCATAACGCTCTTACAGAAGTGCTGGTAGCCAGCAAACAGTGGGTCAAGCACTTCAACGGTGGCGATGCTGATTATTGTATCTCGGCCTATCAGTCTGATGCAGAAATGGAAGTGAAGCCCATGGGCAGCTTTCATGGCAGTGAAAACATAGAGCACTTTTGGAGACCCTTTCTTCAATCGGGCGCTTCTGACCTGGAATATCATAACATCTGGCTGAAACAGCTTGATGATTCAACGGTTCATCTTGGAGCAGACTGGACCATGAATGTCGGGCGAGGGATTATCACTCTGGAAGAGTGGGTTAAAACAGATCCCAAACGCTGGAAACTTTCCAAAGAACACTTTGAAGTGACTGAGCAGTACTAAAGATACATAAGTATCGACTTAGCTCTCTTTTCTACCTTGGCATGGAAGCCTTTGAACGCCCTCCGTTAAGTTAACTAACGCTAATAATCCTGCGTGTTATACGTTTCAGAACTATGCTGTTTAGCTTCAGAATAAGCACATAGGAGAGACTTGTATGAGATGCCGAACACTCTGTTTGTTAGGGTTTTCAACATTCATCAGTATGAGTCTTATTCCCCCTAGCTATGCCGGTCCAACCGGTAGGCTGACTAAATCGTTAGTTGACCTTGCTCAGTCGGGGCTACGATTCCACTTCTTTATAACCGGCGGGCAAAGAGTTTCCCATGTCGGGCTTTCAAATTTGCCAAGTTATGGACAGCAGATGCCCAGGCGACTGCGATTTGACTTGATCAATTGGCCTGGTAGGGGAACACAGAGGTTACCGCTCTATATAGACAGTCATATAGCTGCGTTAGAGGACAGTACGGGTGCAACGATTCAAATTACCGGTGAAGATTGCTCACCCGAATTCAGGGTGAATGCTGACAGTGAGGGCTTATTTCAAGGCGCTCACAATGTGGTGGGACAAGGTTTCAGTGGTTTGGAGTTAGCAGGGTATTTTCAAGATGCATGCCTGTTGCAGAGGATCAGACAGCAAGGCAACGGTGCAGCAAATCTACCTGGGAGTCTTCGAGGACTGCTTGCAGGATGGCGATCTGCAAGCTCTGCATCGTCAGGAGGTTTGAAGTTCTTTCAAAATTTGATGGCTGAGCAATTACGAGGTCAAGGCTCGCAACTCCAAGGACATCTGAGCGTAGAAGAAAGAAGTAGGGATTCAGGCCTATTTCGATACCTTGCCTCGGAAAGAGAGCTCTCCGGTTCAAATGTCAGGGTTGGAAGTCAGACAAATTCACCATCAATCCAGGTCTTTCAGAATAAATTTGGCATAGGTAATATTCGATTGATGGGGCAGTTGGATGCCAGTGGCGTTATATTCAGTTTCATGAACAGTAACGGTGAAAATATGCCGCCGGCTTTAACATTCACAGCGCCTAATGGGGAGGTTGTGACAATGGTTCCGGGAGAGTGGCTTGAGCATATGAACTGGGTACTGGATCCTGAGAATATGGATCAACTTCTGGCATATTTGATGGAAAGATCTGGTATCAGTAAACAAACGGATCATAGACGGGATGATTTAGATCCTGACTCCGGCCGAGGTGGAGCCGGAGCTGGATTTGGAGCTTCGATGACAGCTGTTAATAGCGGTAGCTGATTGTGTTGTTCTTGGAGTCAGGAGGCTCTGAAGAGATAAGGAAAAAGCTTTTTCTTGTCGGTACTGTTGAGCTTTTCCATGGTCTCAATGTTTCGATCAGGGATGCCGTCTGGATCAGAGTGCTGTTGCACTGCTTTTTCCAAAGACTCTTCCCTGATGATATGCAGAACCGGATAGGGTGACCGATTGGTGAGATTCTCGGCATCATCAGGTTCTGCTCCCGCAAAACAGTAGTCAGGGTGGAAACTGGCTACTTGAAAAATACCTTCCCATTGATACTCAACCAGTAATTGATCAACCGTATCAAGAAACTGGTTGTAGTCATGGAAGTCAGACAGCAAATTCGGTATCACCAATAACGTCGTCTCCAGTTCGCTGGCTGAACAGTCTTCCAATGCACGACATTCATCATGCAGTTTAATCACTAGATCCGATTCAGTTTTTGCATCTGTGGTTTCAATGCGAATCAGGCCATTATTCCATGGCCAGGCCGCAAACGGGCAGAGATTGAGCCCGATAACCACATCTTGCAACCATTGTTTTACGGCTTCGCTTTCCTGAGACAGGGTGATATTTTTTGGTACAGCGATATTTTTTGGTACAGCGATACTTTCTGGCATTGAGGTATTTTCTGACATAGAGATACATACTGACAAAATGAATGCGGTCAGTAGATTGACAGAATTTCAAAGAGACTGCCATTGGGAAGCTGGATCTCGTCTCCGCTGGTTTTTCCTGTGATCAGGCAGGCAACAGGTGCTTTCGGATTGATAACCGTTATCTTGATGCTATCAATGGTGAGAGCAATACCTCCACCAACAGGGCTCAGATAGAACCAGAGAGTGTTGCTGTCATCGGTCAGTTCTACCAGAGCACCGAGACTGACCGCATCACTGTCCTGAAAGGATTTGAGTGGCATTTTTTTACAGATATGCAACGCCTGCTCAAGTTCCATGACTCGTTCCGATTGTCCGTGAGCCAGGTAGGCGGCTTCCAGTGCGAGCGTGTCATACTGGTTTTCCGGCTTGTTCTCACTGTCACTGGCAGCCTCCTGAGCTATTTTTGCTGCGGTCAGGGCTACCTGCCACTGTTTCTCGAGCTCACTGATCAGGGCGGAATGAACGTCTGCCTTATTCAATCTGAATCCTTGTATGTGGTTGACCTTAGCTGAACTTGTCCAGCACTCTTGTCATATACCTATTCTATCTGAGAATGACATATGGATTTGAGTACATTGGGCATGGTTCTGATTGTTGCCCTGGTTTCCTTTGCCCTTGGCTGGCTGATTGCTAACAGAAAAGCGGGAAGTGAGACCCTTCAGGCTGAGAACCTGATACAACAGCAGGGCACTAAAATCGCTGAGTTGACCAGTGTAAACAATCGTCTGGAAAGTACTCAGGACAAGCTGCAACAGGATGTTCGAGATCTACAAATTATCAAGGGCAAACTGGAAACCCTGCTGCAAAATGAAAAACTGAGAGTGACAGAGCGAAACGATCAACTTCAACAATCACTCTCTGCAAAGCAGGAAGAACAGGACGGTCGCATATTCGCTGAAAAGCAGGTGCGAGAACTGAAGGTTCGGTTGGAGGAACAACAGAAACAGAATACCCGCTCTCTTCAGCAGCTGGAAGAAAACAAACAGGTAATGAAAGAAGAGTTCGGTAATCTGGCCAATGATATTCTGGACGCTAAAAGCAAACTGGTTTCTGAACAACAACAGGAGCGGCTGGAGCACCTGCTGAAACCATTCAAAGAGCAGTTAGGTGATTTCAGAAACAAAGTAGAAGAAGCTCAAAAGGCTGATAATGAAGGGCGTGCTGCACTGAAGCAGCAACTGGAAACGCTTTACACGCTTAACCAGAAAATCACCGATGAGGCCGGTAACCTTGCCAACGCCTTGAAAGGTGACAAAAAACTGCAGGGTAACTGGGGTGAACTGCAGGTTGAGAAAATTCTGGAGAGCAGTGGTCTGATCAAAGGTCAGGAGTATGAGCGGGAGCCTAATTTCAAGGACGAAGAAGGCCAAAACAAAAGACCAGATTTTGTCGTTTATTTACCAGAGCAAAAACACCTGATTATTGATTCCAAGGTATCGCTTGTAGACTACATGAACTATGTAAATGCGGACGAAGATGAAGAGCGGGCGGTTGCTCTTAAACGACATGTTCAAAGCATTCGCAACCACATCAAGAGTCTGAATGAGAAAGACTATCCTTCCCTTCCAGAAATGAAAGCTCCGGACTTTGTCTTTATGTTTATGCCGATTGAACCCGCTTTTATGGTGGCATTTCAGCATGAACAGCAGTTGTTTAATGAAGCTTTTGAAAACCGTATTGTGGTGGTGACACCGACAACACTATTGGCAACACTGCGAACAGTATCCAACCTCTGGACCATTGAACGGCAGAATGCCAATGCCAGAAAATTGGCTGATCGTGCTCGACAGGTGTATGACAAACTACGAATCTTCGTCGAGAAAATGGAAAAGCTGGATACTCAACTAGTCAATGTCCGGGCTACTTACGACGATGCACTGGGTACCCTGAAATACGGTCGCGGTAACTTGATATCTCAAGCTGACCAGTTTCTGACTTTGGGGGTTCGAGTCAAGAAAGAGCTGCCAAGACAAACTCTGGAAACCGCAGACCTGGGCACTGATATCGCCATTGAAGCAGACCTGTCAGCGGCTGAAGAGGCTGTCGAAAAGAAAACTGTATCTTGATGCCAATGGCCGATGGGTCTTGGTGACTAGATAAACAGTTTCATTCACCGTGCAGGGTAACTCCACGACCTTTATTTGCTCCGGTCTGGGGCCACCTCTTGTTGTGAGAAGTAACCTGTTAGAGAGTTAACGCTTCCTGATTACCATCCATTTTGTAAAAATGGTTTTATGATCATGCTGGAGTCACGATGTTGAACTCGAAAAAAAATGTATTAATTACGGGCTGTTCAACAGGCATTGGACGGGGGTTGGCGCTTGAATACCACAAAAGAGGTTACAAGGTATGGGCGACAGCCAGAAACCTTGACAGCATAAACGACCTTCAAAAGCTTGGCATTGTAACGGCCAGACTGGATGTGAATAGTCAGCAACAAATAGACGAGATTGCCAACAAAATATTATCAGAAGATGGTCGTCTTGATGTGTTGGTGAACAATGCCGGGTATGGGTCGATGGGGCCGTTGGTTGAAACATCTATAGAAGAATTACAGCAGCAGTTTTCAACCAATGTTTTCTCCGCTATGGCGCTTGTTCAGGCTTTCTCACCGGCAATGATCGATGAATCTTCGGGCGCTATTATCAATATTGGCAGTGTTTCCGGAGTCTGCACAACGCCTTTTTCTGGTACTTATTGTGCTTCCAAAGCAGCCATGAATAGTTTATCTGACTGTCTGAGAATGGAATTGAAGCCATTTGGTATACGGGTGTTTACCGTTCAACCCGGTGCTATTCAATCGGATTTTGCCCGTAATGCCAATGCAGCTTTGGAAAGAGTGTGGAGTGAACATTCTTTTTATAAAAGTATAGAGTCGTTTGTCAGGAAACGAGCGAATGCCTCTCAGGAAAGGCCGACCACCGCTGAGTCATTTTGCCGCAAGTTGGTGAACAAGGTTGAGAGCCAACCGATCTCATCAGTGATCAGACTGGGAAATGGCAGTTGGGCACTCACCGTGCTAGGCCAGTGGTTTCCGACTGTGCTGAGAGAGAGCATTTTATCAAGCGTGTTTGGCCTGAACAGATTGAAATAGAATTTAAAACCGGCTGATCAATCGAGAGCTTATCAAGTGAACCTACTATCAATGGGGTTGAAGTTTCAGCCCAGACAGCCTGATAAGGCTCTATCGTTCTGAAATACATCAAATAAGTATTTGTCCTCCTTTGCTTTTGTTCAGAAGCTTGTGTAAAGTACGCCTCGTTCTTGCAACAACGCAATGCACCAAGCGCTGCAGCTAAGTTGTTGAGAGTTACGGTGAGGTGTCCGAGTGGCCGAAGGAGCACGCCTGGAAAGTGTGTATACGGTAACGTATCGAGGGTTCGAATCCCTCCCTCACCGCCAATTTCCCCTTCTAAGTCTTTGTTTCTAAAGCAAAAAAATCCCAACAAATATTCAGATTTACCTAAGTGTCCACGATGTGTCCATTCTGTTCACTCAACGGATTCAATCGTACGGCATCTGTCAGATGATCCTTGCTGAACTTCGCGTATTTCTCTGTCATCTTGATATCCGAATGCCCCAAAATAGTCTGCAATACCCTGATGTTTCCACCGTTCATTATGAAGTGGCTGGCAAAAGTGTGCCTCAAGATATGACTGGCTTGTCCTTTTACCGTTCTGACTCCAGATCTCAATAAAGCCCTTCTGAACGCTTCCTGACTGTTGGTGAACTCTCCATGTTCCTCTATATGGTTGAGAATCTCTTTGAACAGAGCTGGCTCTAATGGGATGACCCGATTCTTCTTGGATTTGGTGTAGGAAAGGTGCACCTGGTTATCTTGAAAGTGATGCGCTTTCCGGCTTTCTATCTCTCCCCAACGTGCGCCGGTACTCAGGCAGACTTTAGTGATCAGGTAGACATGCTTGTTGATGCAGCCTTGTTTGATCTCATGGAACAGAACAGCGATCTCTTCACGGCTCAAATACATCAGCTCCTTCTCATGGATTCTGATCTTGGTGATAGAGCGCAGTGGATTGCTGTATTCGATCAACGTGTTCTTGTGCAGGAAGTTATAAACAGCGTTCACATAACCCAGAATATTATTCAGGGTTTTGTCACCCATGCCTTCATCACGCTTGATGCGCTTAGAGGAGTGCCAGTCTTTAGGTGTGACGCTCTGGGCTATGGGATTATCAAGGGTGGTACAAAAGCGCAGCAGGTTCTTCAGGGTACGTTCATTATCAGACAGTTCTATGCCTCGGGATTCGTACCAGATCATAATGACTTCATCGAGATGTCTGGGGTCGTGTCCGGCAGCGATAGACTTCTTCTGCGTGACAACTTTGTCCCGATACTGGATACACTCAATTTTAGTGGTGGCTGTATGACGATATCGTTTCTCGCCAATCCTAAAATCGATTTTCCATTGTTGACCTTCTTTCTTGATCGCCATACTGCCTCCTTTTTACTCTTTTGAATGTAAAGATACTGTAAGTATCTTGTCTCTAACTATGCCGTTGTTCGCCATTGTTCCCCATTAGACGCGAGATAGATTTGTCAATAGGATTTGAGTATTTGTTCAATTGAAATAATCATTTTGTTTTGTATTCTTATTAATATAGATAACAAAAAGGAATTGGAAATGGAAAACAATAATAATGAACGACTCCTTCAAACTATGGATGACTTTGCATTATTGTTGGGTGTTTCTACAGAGACAGTTCGAATCTGGGTTCGTAAGAATAAAATCCCTTCATTCAAGATTGGTAAGCGTCGTTTGATCAATATCGGCAAGCTCAAGGAAATGATAAAAGAGAGCGAAAACATCTGAAAATATAGGGTAATTATAGATCATGAGAGTGTCTTTAGCCGATAATCGCTATCGTTTAATTCAATGGAATTTGGATGGCACTGTGCTTTAATTTTTTTGTGTGCGATGTGCCCATCGCAGCAAAAAATTAATTAAGAACAGTGACAAGGCTCCAAAATCCATTGAATTAAAAAACGTCGTTATTGGTCAATATAAGTCAATTCTATTCCATTGTTGGTTAATAACGGTGGGTGCTTTTATTTAATTAAAAATTGATTCCAAAAAGCAGGTGGTGAATTAACCATGAGCGCCATTTCAACAATAACCGTTCCCGATTTTGAGCAGGCGCTCTTGTCTCTGAGCCAGCCGCCAGTGAATCCAATGGCCGCCAACACACGGAACCAGCCTTCACACCACCTTGATCAACCTTCACTTACACAACCATCCGGTTCGAAATTCTGTCCGGCAGGGCTGGGCGTCGCCGGTTACGGCCTGTGGGCGACTGCAACGCTTGCGGCAGCGCACACAGGGAGACGTCCCTGTAGCACGTTAGAAAATAAACACACTCACGTTAACTGTCGTATGAAAAGGAAGACACAATGAAAGCACTGGATCGCTATCAATGGAACGAAGATAAGAAGGAACTGGAGCTCTCTGACAAGGGTTTGGTGTTCAGGCATCCTCGCTATGGACACATTGCCGATTTCGCTGAGCAGGGCTTCCAGATCGTGGGTACCTATATCGATACCTTCCGACAGCTCTTTCGAGGGCGCTTGAACCCTGATCTCCATACCGATATCGAGTATTCCTTAACGCTTAAGGAGAAAACCTATCAATTATTAGGTCAGGATTGGATATTGGCGAAGAGTGGTAAGAACTCCGGCTATCAGTATCGGCTTCAAAACAACCAGTTGGGTCTGGTTATCCTGTTCAAACAGTTCCATGCAAAGGCTGAGACACCGGCTTCTCATTTGAAGATCGAATGCTCTCCCTGGTTCCTGGATAACAGACAACCCAAGGAAGTCGATGCATACCTCAAAAAACTGTCAGAACGGATACTGGTAGGCGCTGAAGCTTATTATCCTGCTATCCATTTAGCCGTAGATGTTCAGGGTTGGGCACCAGAAAGAGATTTTACTCACCAGATGAAGTGCAAATCCAAGAAATGCAGCCAGTACACCGGACTGGAGATTGTTGAGTTCAACCTCCATGAGATCACAGGTACCTATGACAGAGGACAGTCCTTTGCCTTTGGTCATGCCAATGCCGTTCAGCTATCGGTGTACAACAAAACCATTCAGGCCAAGAAAATCGACAAGTTCGATTACATGGAACACAAATGGAAGAACAGTACGATGCTTGAAGATGGCACTCATGGGTATGATTCCGACAAAGAAGTGTTCCGTATTGAAACTCGCTTCCATCACTCAGTGGTTCAACAGTTTGCCTTAGGCAGTTGTGACATCAAAACAGGTGAAATAGGGGTGAAAATGAACACTTACTCTGACGCTATCCAGCATATCCACTCACTTTGGCAGTACGGTCTGAAGTCGTTCCAACTGACCTTCAATCGCAACTACCTCGATCCCGTTTGGACGATCCTCAAAGAAGACGTCGTGTTCAAGTACCCAGAGTCCTCCTACAAGGACAACCTGCACTACAAGCGCTACTACAAGAAAGCGACCTCCTTCACAGGTAAAAACTACCAGCTGATTCTAGGTAACTTCCTGTCGGCCTGTGCCAGAGAGTCGATCCCATTTGATACGGTACTTGAAGAGCTTCAGTCTCTTACCATCTGGAACAGCATAACGGTTCATTACGAAGAGAAAGAAACGACGGAGCATCAGCTTATGGATCGATTGCGAGACTCCTATAAAGAAAGAGAGCTATTGGGCTATGGCATCTGAATAAACAGAACTTAAAAACAAAATAAAAAAGGGAGCGAACTCCCTTATAAAATTACTTTTTAGCTGAAGTGAGTCGACGTTGAGGCTCGTCTTGCTGTTTAAGTTCACTATCAAGCAGTGACTTGATGGCTACTAATTCTTCGACTTCAGTCGTGTAACTCTCACGGATCACCTTGGTGGTGTACTGGGAAAGCTGTGACACTTCGCTGCGTTTAGCTTCGAGCTGATTCTTGATCAGATGAACCAAAGTGCAAAGCATGCTGTTAGTCAGTGAATTTTTCATGGTGTTTACCTCTCTTTTGAATGTAATTGAGGTATGACTGGCTGGAGGACGTGTCAAATAATTGTTTTCCAGAAGGGAACAGAATTATTTGAGTAAGAACGATGTGAGTCACGATTACAGTGGATTCAAGAGAGGGGGAGGAGATACAGAAATCTGTCGCCATAGAGCTGATAGCTCTGGAAGTCTACCAACGAAGCAGGAGCCGATAGTCCATAGATAAGTACCATGATACCATTACATCAATAAAGCGACGAAGCTAGTCTAGTAAGGTCGCCAACTGATATTCTGGAACTGCCTGGAAGGGCGGTAGCGTATCTTAGAAAAACAAGAAAAATCCCAAGAATGCGTATTATCTTGCCTAGGAAAGAAAGTCAGTAGAATTGGCGGGTTTTCTGTATTGGTAAGTCTATTAAACGTCAGCTGTTTATCAAAAGACAAAGTATACATCTATGAAATATTTTTCAGATAAAGAATTTCAAGATTTACGCTCAAAACTCAACTGTGATGAGAGTGATTTAAAAAAATCAATTTTGAAATGCAAGTCAGATGTCGAGTGCATAACTAGTTTCATACATGATGTGAAACGTAAGAAAATGATTGATAAAGATATGAAAGAGAAAGAAATAGAAAAAAAGAAAATAGATATAGAGTTCTATGAGAATTTAAGAGAAAAGATTAAAAATACTGGGGAAAAAAATTCTGATAATTTCATTAACGTTGATGAGATAAACATAAAAAAACTTTACGAAAAAGCATTCATACCTGCAGAACAAAACAATAATAAAAATGGAAAAAAATCAGATGAAATAGTTGAATATGAGAAGGAAGATAATCAAAAACCAGACAGAGATGATGACGGTATTACTTACTGATAAGAAACAGCTAACAAAATCTATGGGACATCCACCTGCGGCGACTTCCCATGATTTGGACGTTATATCGCTCTATCAACTCTATGTTATCAAAAGGGTTTTCAATGATTCCTAAAATTAAAAAAATAACTATCAAGAACTTCGGTTGCATTGGTGCTAATGAAGTTATAGTTGATATCGACAAGATAGTTGTTTTAGTTGGGGCAAATAACGCAGGTAAAAGTACAATTTTAAGAGCATTTGAAGTAGTTACAGATTGCATGAAACTAGATCAAGATGACTTTCATAATAAACAAGTTACCCCTAATTCCTTCCCTGAAATTCATGTGTACTCTTTATCTACGGAAGAGACTAAACCTGGAGATGAATGGTGTTTAGAGCAAGAAGAAGGGATGTTATTAGTTAGAGAGAAGTGGACATGGAATGGAATTAATGTTGAACCAATACGGGTAGGATTCAATGTGAATCTAGGAAGGTATGCACAAGAAGGTGATGATGAAACAATGCCCTGGGGGATGAATAATAGAGCAAAATCTAAAAGACCTAAGCCGCATCGTGTAAGTACATTTGATGATCCTGAAATACAGGCAAGAGCGATTAAATCTTTGTTAAAAAGTTTGTTAGATGAAGGCATCAAACAATACAAAGAAAATGATGAAGATGAAAAAACCGTATATGAAAAAGTACTAGATTCGTTAAATAAGCTACGAAATGATACGAAGGCAAGTCAAAATGAAAGCGTACAAAATTTAGAAAGTACTGCAAATGAAATTATCGGTAAAATTTTTCCAAATCACGAATTATCAATTTTAGCGCCTGAGAGTAATTCCACTATCAAAGTGGATCTCCTAGGGGATGAGTTTGATGTACAAATGGGAGCTATAGGTGGTGAAAAATTTCCTCTAAATAAACAAGGAAGCGGTAGTCGTAGAACTGCATTATGGACTATTCTCAAGCTTTTAGCTGACAGAGGTATTAAAGCAAAAAATACAACATCTAAGTCGGCCAAATCTCAGCATGAAGGATTGGGTAATAATACTTCTCATGTATTACTATTAGATGAACCAGAAGTTAGTTTACATCCAACCGCTATAGATAGCGCTAGAGACGCTTTGTACTCATTGCCAGAAAGCGATAATTGGCAAGTCATGATAGCTACCCATTCACCAAATTTTATTGATTTAAGTAAAGACCATACAACAGTCATCAGAGTAGAAAAAAATGAGCATAGGGATATAAAAACTACCACTCTCTATAGACCAGAAGATGCAAAATTAGATAACGATGACAAAGAAAATTTGAAGTTAACAAATTTATTTGATTCTCATATATCGCAAGCTTTCTTTGGGGGGCGAGTGTTAGTTGTCGAAGGAGATACTGAATATTCAGCATTTGGCTACATTAAAGACAAAGAAACATTCAACGGGAATTTAGAATACCATGACCTTAATATTATAAGAGCTAGAGGTAAAGTAACAGTCGCATCTATGATGAAAGTATTAAATCATTTCAAAGGGCAATATTTTGTTTTACATGACACTGATACAAAAAAGTGTATGTCAAAACGAAGAAACAAAGAAAAAAGCAAAGACGGTTGTATTGCTTACGATGTTTTTGAAATGAATAATCCAGCATGGACAAATAACGGAAAAATTCAAGCTCAGATGAAACCGGAATCAAAAGTTGTAGCATCAATTATTAACTTTGAAGAAGCCTATTTTTCAAAAACAGTTGCGAATGATAAACCTGAGAACTGTATAAATAATATCAAAACTGATCCATATATGTATTCCAATATTAAGCAGTTATTAGATGCTATCCTGGGAAAAGAGGGAGTGAGTTTACCTAGTGGAGCTATCGACTGGAAAGAGGTTGCCGAGCTAGATCATGCGGTTACTAGTTACCAAAAATCTGTTGTGTATCTTGATTCTAAAGGCTAGGGAGCGTTGACAATTAAAAGACATCTGTCGATTAGGGTATAATCTTGCAATTTTTGGATTGCCCATGCCTCGCACCACTCTTCGTGATGATCAATGGCTACGTATCAATGTAACCGAACAAATTAAGGGGGGACTTCCCTTACTTGTCCAAATCTGATTTTAACGGATTATTCCCGAAGCGTTCCTTCCAAATTCTTGGAATCAGCTCCTCTACTTTACGGGCAGGATGCAGGCTGACACGCTGTAGAACGTCAACCAGGTAGGTGT